>NZ_JABXKF010000026.1:0-17821 GCF_017115165.1 Nostoc sp. LPT
GAATTACGAATTACGAATTACGAATTACGAATTACGAATTACGAATTACGAATTAGTACGTTGTATCTGAATCAAAATCAAACTGTTACACAAGAACAATGTAATTAGGGCTTTTGGCTTCATACTCAAAATATAATGACCGCCATTGGGATCGCAATGGCCAAGCTACCCCACTGCACCGGAGAAGGTCATGTTCTTAGATAGTTTTCAGGAAAAATTACGCAAACAAGCACAATTATGGAGGGATGAAGGATTAATTAGTTCTTCGCAGTATGAGCAGATAGCAGAACGTTATCAATTTAAAAACCTGGAAGCTGCTGCACGCGATCGCAATAAAGCGATCGCCATCGCGATCGGCAGCATACTTTTATGCTTAGGCATAATTACCTTTGTATCAGGAAACTGGCAGGGAGGATCGCGAGAAGTCAAAATTATTCTGATGATGAGTTTGTTTTTTGCGATCGCCATCACTGGATTTTACACCTGGAGGCCACCTGAAGGAAAGAAGCCAGAACGAAGCAAACGCCTACTGGGAGAAGGATTGTTAATTTTAAGCGCCTTCATCTTCGGTGCAAATTTACTGCTGATGGCCCAGATGTTCAATATCATCGGTTCAGCTTCCCAACTGTTTCTCGCTTGGGGATTCGGTGTTGTGGTCATGGCCTTCAGTTTGTCCTTAAATTCTTTAGGAATTCTGTCAATTGTCCTCGTGGAAATCGGCTACTGGACTGGACTAGAAGACTTCTGGTACGCTTCAGGTGAGTTAACTTGGTCGCGGCTAGTAGTGCAGCATCTGCCTTTGTTGGCATGGCTGGTATTTGTACCCTTAGCCTACTTCTGTCGATCCCGTTGGATTTTTGGTCTAGCAGCCTTTGTTTTTGCTAGTTCCTTACAAGCTAACCTTAATCCTCTGCCACTGCTGAATTATGCTGATATAGCTCCTTGGGTGGCATCTTTTGCTTTTGCACTCCCACCTGCATTATTCTGGAGTTATGATGACTTACTGTTTCCAACGATAAATTACAGATTATTTCAATCTCTAGCCCGTAATTTAGCGTTGGTATGCTTCGGCATCGTCTTTTACGTTTTGTCTTTTCGTTGGGTCTGGGAATCTCCAGATTATAGTTATAATCAGCCAACGAATTTGACAAACTTATTCGAGTCTCTGCCGATTATCGATTTGGGCATTCTCAGCGGCTTGGCGGTATTACAATGGTTGTTTCTACTGCGCCAAAGAAATAACCCTCCGCGCCGCGAAGTGATTTTCACAACTGCCGTCATTAGTACATTTCTTGTCTTTATTGCAATAGTACCTTTTTGGCATCAAACTATTAGCCGGATTGATGAACTTGGCATTTTTATTTTCAATGTACTTCTTGCAACATTAGCCTGGGGACTAATTCAAGAAGGATTGAAATTAAGCAACAGAAGCTCCTTTTGGGGCGGTATGCTGTTAGTAACACTGCAAATTATCAGTCGCGTGCAGGAGTACGACACCGACTTACTTTTTAAGTCGCTAGTCTATGTCCTGTGCGGTTCTGCTTTAATTAGCGCTGGACTATGGTTTGAACGCCGCTTACCTGGTGGTAGCTCTACAAGTAAAAGGTAAGGCAAATTCAGAATGGGCTAAACCCTAGCTATCCGCTAACAGAATTCAGGAGTCAGAATTTAGAAATCAGGAAAAGCCCAACCATCAAGTGATGGACTTTCAATATCGATGATTTCGCCTTGCACTCCTAACTCCTAACTCTTTCTGAAATCTGCCCGTCATCAAAATCTCTGTGCGTCAAAATTTTTAAAGTTTCTCTGCGTCAGTCCTAATCTCGTTACTTTTGAACTCCTCAAGACCTCTGCTTTTTAGGACTACGCTCATGACTAATACCTCTTCTGAATCTAAGAATAAACCCTTGTCTCCCGAAGCCGAATTTTCCAATAAGGTGACTTTTCGGGATTACTTGATTGCTACTGAACAAAAATCGAATAAGCCCTTACCTTTTTGGCGGTTACTTGCTCCCCTGGCGCTGCAAACAGGGCTAATTATGGCAGTACCAGCCCAAGCAGTTTATACAGATGTGACAGGTAAGACGGTGATTTTACAAACCGTACCTGTAGATCCTAACAATGCGATCGCAGGTAACACCTTAGCCTTAGATTACAACATATCCCGTACCTCAAATTTGAGCAGACTACCTGGCTGGCAAACATTAGTCAGCAAAGGTCGGGGAAGTGGCAGAAGATTGCCTGAAGGAACCAATATCTACGTGACTTTGCAAGAGCAATTCTCTACTGATCGCGGTGTTCCGAGAGCTTGGAGACCGTTACGAGTAAGTAGCGATCGCCCCACAACTCTTAGAGCCAACCAAGCAGCCTTAAAAGGTGTTTATCAGGATGGCTCTGTTAACTACGGCTTGGAAACATATTACATTCCAGAAAACCAACGGCAGCAGATTCGGAACGACTTACAAGCCCAACGCGCTCGCAGAGGACAAATACCACCCATTGTGGTAAAAGCGAAAGTAGACCCACAAGGTAAGGCAGTGCCAGTTAGTATGTGGGTGCGCGATCGCAACTATCGCTTTTAAGCTGTTAGGTAAAGCGTGAAAATATGCAAGCTTTGTCTCTAAAGTTCTGAGCGCTGACTTCCGGCGCTCAGAATTTTCTGTTTGTCATTTGTAAATACAAATGACAAATAAAGAAGTTGATTTTAATACTTGAAGCTGAGTTAACACTCTTAGTATTGAGTTGACTTTAAGTTACAGTTACACTTCAAAAACCGTCAACTTGTTATGTACAATCACCTGAGCCGAAAGTTACAAAGCGTCCAGAATTTTTTTATAACCTGCAAATTAGGTTGTTACGCAATCGTTAAAATATAAAGAATACGTAAATAACACTACTTTTATATAAATTTTTCAAAAAAAACATGAAAATGATGTAAAGATTTTTATTAAGTTATAGAAATCTAAGTAAATTTTCGCTATGTAAGTACTATCAGGTTATGATTTAGGTTTCTATTTTCAAATATCGAATATCGAATCAAAGATTATTTTTTGTCATTAACAATCTTAGAGGTTGTTTGAAAAGTCGCAAAATATACTAAAGACCCCTCTCCAAACCTCTTCCCGATACGGAGAGAGGCTTTGAAACTCCCATTCCTTTGTAGGTAAGGGGAGCTAGGGGGTCAGGTTTGGGAGGTTTTGGTGTTAGCAATAATACTTTTCAAACATCCTCTTAGCTCGACTTTATCCATTTTTTTCGCAACGCGATCGCTTAAGCTGAAACCTTTGTAGGACAGTAGTTTTACTTTTTTAACTTCATCTATAATCTGTGACGTGGAAAAAGTATTTGCCAAAAAGCTAGGGTTTTTGCCGGATAAAGAAAGCGAGTTCTTAATTTTGGATAAAGTCGAGCTTAGAGGTTGTTGAAATCGTGACAAAAAATTCGTTAATTAATGCTTGTTAAGTCTACAACTTTCTAGTTCTGACTCTGTGAACTTCTGATCGAATGCCCGATCTCAGAGTTATCTATGAATTCTGACTTAAAGAATTCTTATTGAAAGAGCAAGACTTTCAGGGATTAAAGCTTTATCACACTCAATTGAGGAAATTTTATTATGCCCAGGCTAATTGTTTCTTTTCCCGCACTCATAGGTACTTCTAGTTCCGATTTAGTGGTGGGTCAAGAGGATAATGCATTCCCAGCAATTGGAATTGAGGTTCTAAAAAATGGAGTCATTAATACTCAAGCAGGCAAGGACACTATCAAGGGTAGTGGCACAGGCGGCGACGACTTTGGCAATGCAGGCACTGGCACAGGCATTGCTAACAGTGGCATCATCAATGCAGGGACGGGAGATGATACGATCTCTGGCACAGGCACTGGTGGTTATGAGTATCGATCCTATGTAGCTGGTATAGGTATCTCCAATACTCAGGGTGGCTATATCAATGGAGGAGATGGAAAAGATTTGATCTCCGGTTTAGGGACATACTTTGGTACAGGCATCCAAAACACTCAGGATAGCCGTATTGATGGAGGAAAGGGGGACGACTCTATCTCCGGAACTGGAATTGGAACATTTAGCGGGTTTGCTATAGGAATCTCTAACACTGAGAACAGCGATATTAATGGAGGAGAAGGGAACGATTCCATCTCCGGAAGTGGAACTGGTAGTAATGGAGGAGATGGTACAGGCATCTCCAACAGTGGTGGTAGCGAGATTAGTGGAGGAAAAGGAAACGATTCTATTACTGCTATCGGCAAGGGCAGTAATGCGGACATAGGTCCTTTTGACTCAGACAATGCAGGTAGAGGTATAGGTATCTCCAACAGCAAGGGTAGCGTGATCAATGGAGGGGAGGGAAACGACTTCATCTCTGGCACAGGCACCGGCGGTAAAGGAACCGGCGACACCTTTTTTGGAGAGCTTGGACCCGGTGTAGGTATAGGCATTATTAACAGTGGCATCATCAGTTTAGACGATGGCAACGATACCATCATTGGTACTGGCATTAGTCAAGGCATAGGTATTGTTAATACTAATGGCATTATCTATGGAGGGGCAGGAGATGATACCCTTACTGGGTATGGCGCCAGCATTGGCATCCAAGGTGGCACAATTGATGGCGGAAGCGGTAACGATTACTTCAAAGCCCGTCGAATTGATGCTAGCAGTAATGCTGTTTCAGACCAAGGGGGCGCTATTGCCGATGTCTTGATTAAGGGTGGATGTGGAGCCGACACATTTGATGTTGGTTACGGTAATGCCAAGATTGATGGCGGATCTGGATTGGACAAGCTAATTCTGCCTGATTTCAAAAGTGATTACACCATTCTAGGTAACTCCAACAATTACACCATTAAACGTGATGATTTCACCCTTAATGTCTTAAATGTTGAGCAAATCGTCTTTTTTGGCGCTTCCTCTGCTTTGGGTTCCTAATTGGATAAGGGAAAGCCATCTAGAACAAAAAATCTTTAATTAGGTATATAGACGAATGGCACTAAGAAAAGCATAAATCCTTAATCTAGCTGACTTTTAAGTATAAGGATGTAGGGGTTGCACGGTCAGGAACTAAAAACCAAATAATACTTACAAATCAACTACTTTCTTTACCCTCCTACACCCAGAAAAAGCAAGGGTTTCACTTTTCTCGTGACATTCGTCCTTTTCTCCTCTTTTTTAATTGGCGATCGCACTACAAATTTACTAGTATTTCAAAACACACTGCTAAGGCACAATCAGCACTGGGCAAGGGGAAAGGTTAATCACGCGAGTAGTAACACTATCATCCGCTCCCTCTTCAGTCAAGCCTAGCCCTCGACAGCCCATGATAATTAAATCTGCCCCGATTTCATCAGCGACATCGCAGATCGTAAAAGCTGGTTTGCCTCGCCTTTCCAAGATTTCAGATTTAATTCCTTGCCCAGAAAATAAAGATTGGGCATTTTCCAGCAATTTAGCAACTACCTCTGGCGACACCATCGGATCATCGGCGCTAGGCGCATCTGGAGGCGGTTCTTCTACCACAGACAGCAGCACCAAGCGACTGCTGTACTTTTTGACTACGTTGGTAACAACATCAGCAGCTTCCCGCGTTTCCCGGCTTTGATCGATAGGAAATAATACCGTCTTAAATATATCTGTCACTTGGGTACCCCTGACTCCGGTAAAATCTTGATGGTTCTACTTTCAAAACAATAACAAAAAGGCAATCAGGAGAGTTTGGTGTGTCCAAAAAAAGTTTAGCAAGTTTATCTTCGGCTGATATCTCTGGGAAACGTGCCTTAGTGCGGGTTGACTTTAATGTGCCTGTGGACGATCAAGGCAACATTACCGACGATACTCGCATTCGCGCCGCTCTACCAACCATCCAAGATTTGACGCAGAAGGGAGCTAAGGTCATTCTCACCAGCCATTTTGGCCGTCCCAAGGGTGTGGATGACAAGTTACGCCTAACTCCCGTTGCCAAGCGTCTGTCTGAGTTACTGGGGCAAGAAGTCATTAAAACTGATGACTCCATTGGCGATGAAGTTGCAGCTAAAGTTGGCGCGTTGCAAAATGGCCAAGTGCTGTTACTGGAAAATGTCCGTTTTTACCCAGAAGAAGAGAAAAATGACCCAGAATTTGCGAAAAAATTGGCAGCTAATGCTGATTTTTATGTAAATGATGCTTTTGGTACTGCACACCGCGCTCATGCTTCTACTGAAGGCGTGACTAAATTCCTTAGTCCTTCTGTGGCTGGATATTTGGTTGAAAAGGAATTGGAATATCTGCAAAACGCCATTGAAAATCCCCAACGTCCTTTGGCGGCAATTATTGGTGGTTCCAAAGTTTCCAGTAAAATTGGCGTAATTGAAACGTTGCTGGAGAAGTGCGACAAGCTGATCATCGGCGGTGGGATGATTTTCACATTCTACAAAGCCCGTGGTTTGAATGTTGGTAAGTCGTTGGTGGAAGAAGACAAGCTAGAACTAGCGAAATCTTTGGAAGCTAAGGCTAAAGAACGGGGCGTTACCTTCTTGTTACCCACGGATATCGTATCAGCAGATAAGTTTGCTCCCGATGCTAATGCGACAACCGTCAGCATTGAGAACATCCCCGATGATGGTATGGGTTTGGATATTGGCCCAGACTCAGTAAAAGTTTTCCAAGAAGCTCTTGCAGATACCAAAACAGTAATTTGGAACGGGCCGATGGGTGTGTTTGAGTTTGATAAGTTTGCCGCAGGTACAGAAGCGATCGCTCATACCCTCGCTGAAATTAGCAAAACTGGCACAACTACCATCATTGGCGGTGGCGACTCGGTAGCAGCTGTGGAAAAGGTTGGTTTAGCTGACCAAATGAGCCACATCTCCACTGGTGGCGGCGCTAGCTTAGAGTTACTCGAAGGTAAGGTATTGCCTGGAATTGCAGCTTTAGATGATGCTTAAGAAAATTAGCTCTTAAGCTACTGAAAAAATCTGGTAGTTTTTGACAATTGTATTAAGGGTGCGGTATACCGTACCCTTCTATATTTATTAGCATTTTTAGCAACCATACCACCAAAATTGTGGAGGTAAAAGTGTAATGGCAAGAATTGAAGAAATTTCTGTCAAAAACTATAGGGTTATGCAAAATATTACCCTAAAAGATATCAAACCTTTTTCTGTTTTCCTTGGCCCTAATGGTAGTGGCAAGACTACTTTTTTTGATGTAATAGGTTTTCTTTCAGATTGCCTTACTACTAATGTTCGCAAAGCCTTAGAAAAGCGAGGAATATTTCAAGAAGTCATCTCCCGTGATTGTCAAGGTCAAGAAATTGAAATTGTAATTAAATATCGGGAAGATAATCAATCTCCTAAAATCACCTATACAGTTGCTATTGCTTTACAAAATGGAGCCCCAATTGTTTCAAGAGAAACTCTCAAATGGAAGCGAGGTTCTCGTGGACAACCATTTGATTTTCTGAAGTTTGAAAATGGTGGAGGTGAAGTAATTAGTGGTGAAAATCCCGAAATTAATGACAAAAGAATTCACTATCAAATGGATGACCCCAGTTCCCTGGCTATTAAAACTATAGGTCAGTTATCAGATAACCCACGCATTGCTAGTTTGCGTCGTTTTATTGAGGAATGGTTTCTCTCTTATTTCATACCAGATCAAGCTCGTCAGCTAGCGACTGCTGGTGCAATGGAACATCTTTCTCGTGAAGGAGACAATATTGCCAATGTAGTTCAATACCTTGCTGATGAACATCAAGAAACTTTATCCAAAATTTTGAAGTTACTGGTTAGCCGTGTTCCCCAGTTAGAAAAAGTGGAATCAGAGCCAACGATTGATGGCAGACTAGCTCTTTTATTTAAAGATGCACCTTTTAGTAAACCATTTTTAGCAAGGTTTTCTTCAGATGGTACATTAAAATTACTGGCATATTTAATATTATTAAATGACCCGAATCCTCCTCAATTACTTTGCATTTAAGAACCAGAGAACGGACTGCACCATCGACTGCTTGATTCTTTAAGTGAGGAAGCCCAGGCTTACTCGCAACGCGCACAAGTATTTGTTTCTACCCACTCGCCATTTTTTGTTAACACAATAAAAGATGCTAGACAACTCTGGATTTTTCAACGTGATGAGAAGGGTTATGCAACTGTTACAAGGGCTGACCAAATCCATGATGCTAAACATTTTATAGAATCCCAAGCAGGTTTAGGTGATCTTTGGTCTGAGGGATATTTTAGAGAACTACCTTAGTAGTAGTAGCAATTATGCATATAGAGTTTTTAGTAGAAGAACCTTCAACTGAAGTTGCTTTAAATTTTATTGTCCCTAAAATCATAGGTGATACTCATACGCTGAAAATTCATAACTTTCAAAATAAAGCTAGACTTTTAAAAAGACTGCCTGAGCGGATGAAAGCTTATGCTAACTTTGTGCCCGATGACTGGCGAATCGTGATTCTAGTAGATGAGGATAGATGTGATTGCCAAGAATTAAAGAGCAAACTTTGTGATGCTAGCAGTGTTGTGACTAAACACAAAGGAAATATTGTTCTCCATAGAATTGCTGTAGAAGAACTGGAGTCATGGTTTATAGGTGATGTCACAGCAATTAGGGCTGAATATGAAAAGATTCCTGTTTCTTTATCCCAGCAAGCCAAATTTCGGAATCCAGATACTATCAAAGGTGGTACATGGGAGCAACTAGATAAGATCCTAAAAAAATATGGCTATGAGACAGGTTTACAAAAAATCGACTTTGCTGAGAAAGTTTCTCCGCACATGGATGTAGAAAACAACCTCTCTAAAAGTTTTCAGATTTTTCGAGATCGACTAAGAAACATTGTCAAATAAAATTTATTAATCAGATACTGATTTGTAATAACTTACACAAGTTGGGAAAAACTATGAAAATCAAATGGCTGGAATGGGCACAGAAGTTACAAGCGATCGCTCAAAATGGTCTAACCTATTCTGAAAACCCTTTTGATATCGAACGTTACAAACAATTACGAGCGATCGCCACGGAAATCATGGCGAGTTATTCAAATGTAGAACACAGCTATGTCCTCGATTTATTTAGCCGTGAACTAGGATATGCAACTCCCAAAGTTGATGTGCGAGGAGCAATTTTTCGTGATGATACTATATTGTTAGTCAAGGAACGAGTAGACGGCTTCTGGACTTTACCTGGTGGATGGGCTGATGTTGGCGAGTCACCCAGTGAGGCAGTTGTGAAAGAAGTATATGAAGAATCTGGATATCAAGCACGCGTTATCAAACTCCTAGCAGTCTATGACAGAAACAAACAGGGACATCCACCATTACCATTTTATATCTACAAGCTGTTTTTTCACTGTGAACTTATTGGTGGTTCTCCATCATCAAGTATTGAAACTGAAGAAGTAGGTTTTTTCCCTGAAGGTGCGTTACCAGAACTTTCTCTCGGACGTGTGACACCAGCACAAATAAATCGACTTTTTCAACATTATCGCCAACCAGATTTACCGACAGACTTTGATTAGTAGCCCCTTCAATATTTAATATACTTGGCCAACTTTTTTAGGTAAGATACTACTACAGAAATTTACTATATACACTAATTAACTATATAGTTTGCTTCGATAGTTTACTGCCAAAATAAATGTATAGCAATGACTCAAATTACTCAACAACAGCCAATCCAGCACCACCCAAGACTCGGAGTTGAAGTCCTGCGCGGTTGCAATCTTAACTGCCTCACAAATCTAGAGTCGCGTGAATTAAAAGAATCACTTTGGAAACATGGTGTTGTAGTCGTCAGACAGCAACAGCTTACCGCACAACAATTAAAAGAATTTGCCAAGCAGACTTTTGGTGATTTTATGTTTGGCGGACCTCCGAAAACATTAGATCCTGATATTAGTCCAGACTTACAAAGCCAATATGTTTATATATTGGGCAATCCGAAGGGGCCGATTCCCGATCCAGCCGAGAAATATGCGTGGCAATGGCATCATGATAAAGATGGTCTCCCCAGTACAGAGGGACTAGATATGAACGCACTATATGTTGTGATGCTTTATGGAATACAAGTGCCGGAAGGTGTAGATGGGCAACCTCACACTACCGAGTTCCTTGATATGGTAGAAGCTTACAATAATTTAGATCCTCAACATCAGCAGCAGTTAGAGCAGATGTCGATGTATCACTCGCCACCAATGTTTTCTAAAAAACCCAATGTAGATACTGATATACCGAGGAAACTGCATCCCATTGTGTCCACTCACAAAGTCACTGGTAAAAAGGGATTATATTTAGGTTCAGACACTGCGATCGCAGTTGGTATGGAAGATCGACCAGAAGAAGCAAAACGTTTCTGGGAAGATTTGTTTGCGACTGTTCTAGACTGCACGCCAGTCTACTCCCATGTTTGGCAGCCAGGAGATATTATTTTTTGGGACAACTCACAGGTGATGCACAGAGGTAAACCCTACGATCCAATGAAGCACCAGCGAATTGCGTTGCGTTTAGGTGTAGTAGAGACAGGTTGAAAGACACTATTACAATGTCTAAGCTAGTAATGAAAAGTTTGTAGTAAGCACTTTAGTGCTTAGAAAATTAAAGACTAAAGTCCTTACTACGAACTTGTTTACCTGTCAATTTAAACTTGACAGACTACTAGTACAGCGCGGCGGAAATCAAGCCACCATTTTAAAACTTGCAAAAGCCTTGATATACAAACTTTTGAATGCGTGACTTTTGAATGCGTGACTTCCGCTTTGCGGTACTAGGGCGTTGTCTCAGGAGTTGGTGTAGGTTCAGGTGTGGAGGTTTCTGTAGGCGTGGGTGTGGGTGTTGGCGTTGGCGTGGGAGCTGGTGTTGGCGTGGATGTTTCCGTGGGCGTTGCTGTTGGAAATGGGAGAGGAGTGGGATTTTCCGCTGTAATAGTGAGTTGATAATCTACTGGTTTCGTTGCTGTAGAAACTACGACAAACTCATAAAATCCATTTTCTGGTAATTTAGTTGACAAACTACGCTTGGTAGAATCTTCTAAAAATCGAATTTTCCCAGAAGGTGAATAGACTGATAATAAAACTTGAGAATTTGCTTCTAACTTCAAATCTAGAGATTGGTCTTTGGCAAGTCCAGCAATGAATACTTTACCGCCACCAGGTTGGAGAGTACCGTTGACTGTTTTGCCAGTAGCCCCCGGATCGAAGACAAGTTTCTGGAAAGCGCTACCGCCAAGGATTGCATTGAGTCGATCGCTAACAAATCCGTACCAAACTTGTCCAATGGGCTGACCCTGGAAACTTTTACCCCGCAGCTCAGGAAATACACTGAAGAAAGCCGCATCTCCCAAATCATACAAAGAACGACTACCAACGTTGATTTTGTTGACTTCCACTTTCGTGCGATCGCGTTCAGCAGTTGTGTAAGTTCCCAGTTTTTGGCGTGCATTATTACTCAATGGTGCAAGCTTTTCTAGCAATTCCGAAGCTGTTTTATCCCATTCTGCGCGCAAACTCTCATCTTCAGGGCCATCGCTGAGAGTGCGTCCTCGTAAACTGGGATTTCTGTCCCAAAAAACTTGATTCACCAAGTTCACGTAGAAGTTAGAGTCAATACCCAACTGTTGACGGCGATCGCTTAATCTTTCTTTGCGTTCTCTTTCTGCTGGCGAATATTGCGCTAAAGGATCGGTTGGTTGTTCGCTAGTTGGAGTAGGGCTGGCTGTAGGATTAGGTTCGACTTGCCCGACATCGCGCCTGCCATTCAATCCCCACCAAATTAATCCCACACTACCAACTACTAGCGCCGCCACCAAGAAGGTTTTTGTTGGTGTCCACCAGGAGGAAGCCGGGGAAGATGAGGGATATGAAGGGGTTGGAGAAGGTGGGGGAGGTGGGGAGACGGCGACAGTGGCGGATGTGGGTTGTGGTGGAGTGGGATATTGAGTTGGCGGATAGTTCGCTGGGGGTGAGTTGAGGGCTTGGAGTACTTGACGGGCTGATTGATAGCGATCGCTTGGTCTAGCAGATAGCATTTTATCTAATACCTGTGCCAAATTTTGACTCAGATTAACTTCCCGTCGCCATTGCCAACTGAGAGTGTAGGTATCAATTAATTCTTGGGGCTGTTTTCCTGTCAGTAAAACCAACATTGTTGCGGCCATTGCATACAAGTCGCTGTGGGGAGATACTAACCCTGTTTGCATTTGTTCTGGGGGCGCAAATCCAATTTTACCTAATAAGGTTGGTGCTGGCGGAGGTGCAACCATACCGGGTTGGTAATATTCCGAAGCTACGGTTGCTACTACTTGTTTGACACCGCCAAAATCAATTAAAACTGGCAGTTTGTCAACAGTGCGAAGCATTAAATTATCTGGGGAAATATCTCGATGAATTACTCCTAGAGAGTGAATGTATTCCAACACTGGCAAAATTGAAAGGACAAGAAAGCGTATTTCCGTCTCTGTAAAGCGCAGACCCTGTTGTATTCGGGCATTTAACAAAGAATTGTAAGTTTCCCCTTCTACATAATCTTGCACCAAAAACAGATATTCTTTGCCCCCTAAATTTAGCCGCAGCAGTTCCCGAAAGCGGGGAATTTGAGGATGTTGCAGTTTATAAAGAACACTCGCTTCTCTTTCAAAAAGTTCTTCAGCTTTTTGGACAACGTAAGCGGTTTGAACTTGGGGTGAAAATTCTTTTAAAACACAAAGTTCTCGGAAACGGTTGACATCTTCAGCTAAATAAGTGCGTCCGAAGCCACCTTGGCCAATTTGACGCACAATCGCATAGCGATCGCCTAAAGTCATTCCTGGTTGGATACTATAACTCATGGGCGTATCCAACAAATTTTCACCACACTGGAGACAAAAGCGACTACCTGGGGAATTTTCATGTCCTTTAGAACAATATATTTTTGTCATTTGTCATTTGTCATTTGTTATTTGTTATTTGTCATTTGTTATTTGTTACTCTTCCCCAGTCCCCATTACCCCTTATCCCCAGAGGGGGCCCCACCTTCCCCAATTTCCAGTCGGCTTATTTGCCAGATTGTACTTTACTGACTCGATCGGCTGCGATCGCATACCAAATTTGACCAAAAGTCTGTTGATTGAGTTTCTTACGCTGCTGAGTGGGAAACAACCGATCAAATTTTTCATTTGTGTCTTTGGTCAACTGATCGATTGTATAGTTCCCAAACTGCCCCGATCGCGCTTGTCGTCTCCATGTATCGTAATCTTTTTGACTATAGTTCCCCAATTTCTGACGAACTGCTGTACTCAGGTTAGCCTGTTCTAATTTATCCAATAAATCGTCAGCGATATCAGACCATTCATCTCGTAAACCAGCATCTTCAGGTTTAGATGTCAGGCTACGTCCTTTTAATTCTGGTTTTTTTGTATAAAATAAATCATCTACTGTGCGAATAAAAAATCCTTCAGTAATTTCTAGCTCTTGACGACGACTGATAATTTTCTGGAGGTCGCTATTTTTTCCTTTGTCGCCGGCTGGTTTACCGCTGGGATTGGGAAACTGGGGAATTTGCGGTAATGAAATTGACGGGATAGTAATTGAAGTTACACTCTTAATCACTGCATTTACCACCGCCCAAGCACCTGCGCCAGTTAAGACAACTAAAGCCGTTCCCCCTAAACTCATCACAAAAGGGCGAATCCAAACAGGGAAAGATGCCGGTTTAGCAATCGCTTGCGTTTGCCTCTGGAATCTACTTATAACAGCACTGGCGCGTTGTCTTCCTGGAGCAACTACCATTGTTTTAATCTTGGTGGTAATATAATTACCTGGGGATTTAGTCGCAGTTGGTGATGGTAAATCTCTGAGGATTTGCTCGGCTCGTTGATAGCGATCGCTCGGTCTATAAGCCAGCATCTTTTTTAACACCGCTTCCAGTTGGGGACTAACTTGGATTTGCTTTCCCCATCCCCAAATTCCCTGATAGCTGTCGTATAGTTTCTGCGGTTCTTCACCTGTGAGCAACACTAATATCGTCACCGCCAAAGAATATAAATCACTACTAAAAAATGCTTTACCCTGCCGTAGCTGTTCTTCTGGAGCGTAGCCTTTTTTACCCAGCAAAGTGTTATTTTCAGCCAACTTGGTACGCCAAAAACCTTGAGAAGCTGGCAATTGCTTAACGCCACCAAAATCAATTAGCACTGGCAGATTATCAGAACGCCGCCAGATGAGATTATCGGGAGAGATATCACGGTGAATTACATCTTGTGAGTGGATGTATGATAATACGGGTAAAATCTGTTGCAGGAGGGTGATTACTTCCTCTTCACTAAAGGTTTTTCCTTGACCTTCACGCTGTTCTAATAACTGGTAGTAATTGTCACCATCCACATAATCTTGCACTAAAAAGAAAAAATCTTTAGTGCCTATCTTCACTTGTAGCGAGGCGTGAAAACGTGGAATTTGTGGATGCTGGAGTTTTTTTAGGACATTCGCTTCTCTCTCAAATAACTCTTTAGCTTTTTGTAAATCTTGATTTTCTTGTACTTGGGGTGCAAATTCCTTCAGCACACAGATTTGATGGGATTTATTGATATCTTCCGCCAAATAGGTGCGCCCAAAGCCGCCCTGCCCTAAATGACGGATAATTTGATAGCGATTATCCACAACCTGTCCTACAGCAAGAGGTAATGGTTCACCACAATGAATACAAAAGCGGTTACTACCATTATTTGTGTGTTGTTTACTGCAATAGAGCTGCATGGTGCTGAAGGATAAATTAAGGTTTTATTGAAAGACTACAACGCGCATACCCTCATTTTCGGATATTCTACGAATTACGAATTACGAATTATTTTAACGATGTTGGTTCTACTTAAGGATAAATAAGCAAGCGTCATGAACGGCAAATTAAGACAGCAGGAAGTAATTAAAGCATTTGAAAATTTTTTGTCTACCCCTCTAGAAACGATACTGCAACGGCATCTCAACACTCAAATTCCGTCAGCTTTGAGTTTATTTTACGATGTGGCGGCGAATGTACCAGCCTACAAGGCGTTTTTAGCAGAAAGGGAAATTAATCCCGCGACTATTCAAACCTTGGAGGAGTTTCAGAAATTACCAGCGATCGCTAAACAAAATTATATACTGCGTTATCCTCTAGCTGACTTGTGCCGTAACGGACAACTCCAAGAGTGCGACATGATAGCTGCTTCTTCAGGTTCTAGTGGTAAACCGACATTTTGGCCTCGTTTTTTCACAGATGAACTCCAAATCGCCACACGCTTTGAACAGATTTTTCACGATAGTTTCTATACAGACACCAGACGTACCCTAGCAGTGATTTGTTTCACTTTAGGCACTTGGGTAGGTGGGATGTTTACCACTAATTGCTGTCGTTATCTTGCTAGCAAAGGTTATCCTATCACTGTAATTACTCCTGGTAACAACAAAGAAGAAATCTTGCGAGTTGTGCAGGAACTAGGCTCAGGTTTTGAGCAAGTTGTGTTATTGGGATACCCGCCATTTTTAAAAGATGTAATTGATACTGGTATCGCTCGTGGTATGGAGTGGCAGCAATATCAGATTAAATTAGTGATGGCGGGAGAAGTATTTAGTGAAGAATGGCGGAGTTTGGTTGGTGAGAGAGTTGGTTCGCGAAATCCTTGTTATGATTTTGCATCACTCTACGGCACTGCGGATGCTGGAGTTTTGGGTAATGAAACACCGTTAAGTATCTGTATTCGCCGTTTTTTGGCAGAAAATCCCGATGCAGCTAGAGCTTTATTTGGGGAATCGCGTTTACCCACACTAGTACAATACGATCCTTTAACTCGCTTTTTTGAAGTTCAAGATGGCGGATTGCTGTTTTCGGGAGATAACGGTATTCCTTTAGTCCGTTATGACATTTTGGATACTGGCGGGATAATTAGTTATGATGCCATGCTGCAATTTTTAGCAGAATGGGGATTTGATGCTGTTGCGGCGTTACAGAATGAGAGTCATAATTCAGAATTCAACACTCCAAACTCAGAACGGGCTAAACGCCCCGCTACCGCTAACAGCACTCAGCACTCGCCTAGAGGTATTCATCAGCTACCTTTCGTTTATGTCTTTGGGCGTTCTAACTTTACAGTTTCTTACTTTGGTGCAAATATCTATCCAGAAAATGTAACGGTGGGATTAGAACAACCAGTAATTCAAGAATGGGTGACGGGTAAATTCGTGTTGCAGGTGAAGGAAGATTCAGATAAGAATCGATTTTTATCTGTAGTTGTAGAATTAGCAGTAGGGGTAGAGGGTAGTGAAGATCAAAGACTTGCGATCGCATCTTCTATTCTTTCACAATTGTTACGCTTAAATAGCGAGTTTGCTAATTATGTTCCCGCAGAATATCAAACACCACAGGTTACATTAGCGCCAATGGGTGATTTTGAATATTTCCCCATTGGGGTGAAACATCGTTATACCCGTCAATAGGGAATGGGACAATGAATCAATTCAAAATTCAAAATTCAAAATTCAAAATTAAATACAGCCACGCCACTTGCGGGTGGGGTTTCTACCTGCCTTGGGAAATAAGGATTTTTTTGCGCCACTTGCGGGCAAGGTTTTGAACAAGTGCTTTTTTCATAAATAGTTTTCAGTTATAGCAGGGGACTGGGTTTAGAGTGAAGTATAAAAGCTAGTACAGCATGGCGTAAATAAACATACCATCCAAAATGTCTGAAAAGCTTAATTCACAAACCTTTTGACTTTTGACTTTTGACTTTTGACTTCCGCCTTGCGGTACTAGTTGCTTCTATCATCTCCAGCGATCGCGGCATAATAAAAACTAAACCTTAAAATTCTCAGCCAAGCAAGGTCAGTATCCAGTTGAGCGTTTTATGTTTAATTAGGTTGACTTACTTATAGCCATCAATCACAAACCCAAATGCGATTCCTACTGTAAGCTTTACAAAGTATACATTTCCCCAACTCGTGAGTTGAGCCTACAATCTAAAAAAGCAAGTTATCTGTAATCTCTATGGAAAAGCTCAATATTAAAGAAGAAGCTCGAAAGCTAATTAATAATCAACTAATTTAGTTCCCTGAAGGAAATTCCCCTTTGGGTGCAATCGCTACTCACAAAACCAACTCAGTTTCCAACTTATCTCATTAAAGCTTGAAAACCTGCTTGTACAAAATGCTGATCAAAAGTTAAAGCTTGAGAGACTTCAGCTTGCTTCATAACTACAAACGAAATACAATCAACTAAACCCCATGCTTTATCTTGATGGGTTTTGTAAACTGTGAATGCTTGTGCGAATAATTCTGGAGTGAGTCGCACAATTTCCACTTCATCTGAGCCAAAGAAATGCTCGATAATTTCAACAGCCTCATTTTTGTAGTTACGAGCTAGTGCATTACCAATTTCTAAAAGTACTGCATCAGTTGTAATTAAGAGTTGAGTTTCTAAGCTATCGGCTAATTCGGAGGCTCGCTGGTGATATTGGTCACGCTGATTAATTAGTGCTACCACAAATAACGTATCAACAAAGATTTTATTTATCACCCTCATCCTTAACTAGATAAGAATCAAGATTGCTAGCGAAATCCTCTGGAGCATTTATCTTGATTTGTTTCATTTTTGACATGAAAGTCGGTTTTTTCAGATGTTGTTTAGATTGGGTAAAATCTTTGATTAAAAGATATAGTTCATCTAGATATTCTTCGTTAAGGCTATCAATTTCAGCATGAATTTTGTCTTTTGCAGTCATTTCTACCTTTCCTGTAAATACCATACTCATTGTAACTTTTAAGATAAAGGAAGAGCGATCGCACCTCCACAAACCCAAATGCGATCGCCCTCCCAAACCAATCAAGCA
>NZ_JABXKF010000026.1:17921-33335 GCF_017115165.1 Nostoc sp. LPT
AGCGATCGCACCTCCACAAACCCAAATGCGATCGCCCTCCCAAACCAATCAAGCAAACGCGATCGCACCTCCACAAAACCCAATCGCACCTCCACAAACCCCAAACGCGATTCCCGTTGAGCATACAATATAGAAAAGCAAGTTATCTGTAATCTCTATGGAAAAGCTAAATATTAAAGAAGAAGCTCGAAAGCTAATTGATAAATTACCTGCTAACTCAACATGGGATGACCTCATGTATGAGATTTATGTTAGGCAAGTTGTGGAAGCTGGACTTGCTGAGAGTCAAGCTGGTAAAGTGATTTCCGTACAGGAAGTTAGGGCAAAATTTGGACTACCAGAGTGAAAGTTTTTTGGACAGAAACAGCCGTAGAAAACCTATCTGCAATTTATACTTACATTGCCCAGAATTCACCTCGGTACGCAAGCAGGATTATTGACCGTATAACCAAACGTTCCCAGCAGCTTGCGAATTTCCCTCTATCTGGTCGAATTGTACCAGAGTTTGAAACCGAGCAAATTCGGGAAGTCATTGAAGGTTCATATCGAATTATCTATTACATCAAGCCCGAACAAATTGATGTACTTGCTGTTATACACGGGGCACAGGAAATTACACCAGTATAGAATAAATAGCGATCGCACCTCCACAAACCCAAATGCGATCGCCCTCCCAAACCAATCAAGCAACCGCGATCGCACCTCCACAAACCCAAAATGTGTAGACGCAACGCGGTTTGTCGTTAGACATCGCACATCGCCCAGATCCCCCTACTCCGGTAAACCCTCTAAAATCTCCCGTGCTACCTTAGCCCAATATTCATCCTGATACTCAACATATATCTCCAACGCTGTCTGCAAATTAGCCCTAGCCTCTGCATAGTTTTCCTCTGCTTGTGCAAGCGTTCCTAAACAATGAAGCGTGAGAGCTTGCGAATAGCGATCGCCAAATTCGATTTTGATTTCCAGGGCTTGTTGATAATAATCCCGTGCCTGGTCGTATTGGCGCAACTGTTGGGCAACCCTTCCCAACTGGTGGTAAGTCCTAGCACTCGAATAGCGATCGCCAAATTCGATTTTGATTTCCAGGGCTTGTTGATAATAATCCCGTGCCTGGTCGTATTGGCGCAACTGTTGGGCAACCCTTCCCAACTGGTGGTAAGTCCTAGCACTGTAATAGCGATCGCCAAATTCGATTTTGATTTCCAGGGCTTGTTGATAATAATCCCGTGCCTGGTCGTATTCCCGCAACTCTTCGGCAACCCTTCCCAACTGGTGGTAAGTCCTAGCACTGTAATAGCGATCGCCAAATTCGATATATATTTCCAGGGCTTGTTGATAAGAATCCCGTGCCTGGTCGTATTCCCGCAACTCTTGGGCAACCCTTCCCAACTGGTGGTAAATCCTAGCACTGGAATAGCGATCACCAAATTCGATTGTGATTTCCAGGGCTTGTTGATAATAATTTCGTGCTTGGTCGTATTCCCGTAACTGTTGGGCAACCATTCCCAACTGGTGGTAAGTGCTAGCACTAGAATAGCGATCGCCAAATTCGATAAATATTTCCAGGGCTTGTTGATAATAATCCTGTGCCTGGTCGTATTCCCGCAACTTTTGGGCAACGATTCCCAACTCGTGGTAAGTCCTAGCACTCAAATAGCGATCACCAAATTCGATAAATATTTCCAGGGCTTGTTGATAATAATCCCGTGCCTGGTCGAACTGTCGCAACTCTTGGGCAACGTATCCCAAGTTGTGGTAAGTGCTAGCACTCGAATAGCGATCGCCAAATTCGATATATATTTCCAGGGCTTGTTGATAATAATCCCGTGCCTGGTCGAACTGTCGCAACTCTTGGGCAACGTATCCCAAGTTGTGGTAAGTGCTAGCACTCGAATAGCGATCGCCAAATTCGATATATATTTCCAGGGCTTGTTGATAATAATCCCGTGCCTGGTCGAACTGTCGCAACTCTTGGGAATGGTTGCCCAAGTGATGGTAAGTACTAGCACTCGAATAGCGATCGCCAAATTCGATTTCGATTTCCAGGGCTTGTTGATAATAATCCCGTGCCTGGTCGTATTCCCGCAACTCTTGGGCAACCCATCCCAAGTGATGGTAAGTCCTAGCACTCGAATAGCGATCGCCAAATTCGATAAATATTTCCAGGGCTTGTTGATAATAATCTCGTGCCTGGTGGAACTGTCGCATATTCAGAGAGACATTACCTAAATAATGCAAGGATTTGGCGACAGCAGGACGATTTTTCTGCTTTTTGGCAATATCTAAAGCTTGTTGATGATAGCTGTTTGCACTTTCAAACTGTCGTTGCTGCTGATAGCTTTTACCTAACTGATTGATAACTTCGATTTCTAAGGAATAATCAGGAAATTTATTGATAATTTCCCCAGCTTTTTCTAAATATTCTCTAGCTTTGATTGGTTTGTGCTGGCTTAAATATGCTTTGCCCAATTCATTTAAAATATTACAGCAATTACGGAGATGTTCTGGGCGGGGTATTTCTCCAGTTGGGTGATATTCCATCAACAAGCTATGTAACAAATTGATACGTTCTTGTTGTTCTGGTGTTGGTAAGCGTTCTATATTTGTGTCTGTATTCAGAGTATTGGCAATTGCCCTATCTCTAGTCAATTCTGTGGTTTTAAAACGAAATAAACCTGATTTCCAAGCCCAAAAATCAGGTGCAAATTTTGCTAACCGCGAAATCGCATAATTTGGCAAGATAAATAAAAGCGGATGAGGTACGGTTTGACGATAGGAATCGCGGACGAAGTTTAAATCCTGTAAAACTGGTGGATAATCTCCAAAAACACCAATCGATTTTTCTAAATTCCGAATTAATAAAACAAGTTTTTTATTTGTTCCTTTAGTAATTTTAGCTAATTGTTCCACCAATTCATCCCGCAGAAATCGCAAATTACCATCAGGAAAATCTAAAACCACAAATTGGATTTCTTGACATTGAGAATTCTGTCGCAATCCAGCAATCAATAGGTCTATATCGGGTGTAAAGTTAATTTCAATAAAACCTAATGTAAATTTTTCTGCAAAATCGACAAATGTCACTAATTCAGCAAATTCATCTTTATTATAGGCAATAAATTTACCTATTTCGGCTTGAAGTTCACTGTTTTTGTGCTGATTGGAGAGCTTGTTGGAAGAACTCATTTCGCTTCACCACCGGATTTGGATAATTCCACCGCTTATCACCGTTATATTCCAACACGGAAGTATTAAATAACATTAATTGTCCAATTTCATCTTTACTGACATTTTTAGTTAAGCAAACCTGAGCCAAATGAGCGTAATGTTCTTCAGGAATAAACCGCTCAAAACTAAATTGTTGCTGTTTAACTGCATACTCTATATCTTCGGATATAATTTTTGCATGTTTTCGGGTACTCGCTGTTTGACATGCAGAGCGCATCATTTGCATTAACTGACGCACATGGCCACCACTTGCTTTTGCTAGTTCTAATAATTGATTACGGCTCTCAAAAATTGCATCAATATCAACCCGCTTTTCAATTACACTTGCCATCGCATCTAAGCCCGTCTGATAATAATTTAAATCACATTTATGCCGTTCAAATTCATAAATATTAATCATCGGTATAATATGAGGATCACCATCAAATTGATTTAGGGGATTTTTCGGCGAGCAAAGAATTGAAATTGGTACTGTATAAATGATTGTACAATTTAATTCTTGCATCTGAGCCGCATAATCGAAGAACAAATGTTCTGCTACCACAGGAGGAACCCGATCCAAATTATCGAAGATAATTAATAAACCTTTACATTGAGGAAGTTTTTGCCGCAATTTTGCGTAAGCGTCACTTAATAACAGATTAGTATCAGATTTGAGGCGAGATAAATCTTTTTCTAGAGTTT
This sequence comes from Nostoc sp. LPT, assembly GCF_017115165.1. Taxonomy (GTDB): domain Bacteria; phylum Cyanobacteriota; class Cyanobacteriia; order Cyanobacteriales; family Nostocaceae; genus Nostoc. The sequence goes on from NZ_JABXKF010000026.1 coordinate 21,837, forward strand.
GTCGAATAGTTGTCTTTTGCTTGTCCGAGCCTTTAATTTGTGCCAGCAATTTGACCATTAGTTTGGCGAGAAATGGCGCAGTAGGGCTGAGAGTTGCTTCTGCTTCGACGTTGACTGATTTTTCGACACTTTGCTCGTTTTCTTCAGTAATGTCTTTAAACCATGATTCAAAACTTTTTAATAAATTTTGATTAAAAGTCAAACCTAATTTTCGTAATTCAAATTCAACTTGTTTAATTACAATCAAATATAAATCTGTATAGCGGGTATCATTAATATCTGTCTCTTCATTCGCTTCCAAATAAATAACCCGATAATTGTTTTCCCAAAGACTCTGAATTTTTTTTAACTCCGTACTTTTACCACAACCGCGATGTCCAGTAAATAAAATTGTTGTAAAATCACCTGCTTCTTGAAAATCCAAAATTGTACTGACATTATCAATAGCCGAAGTTTTCCGCACCAGCGACAAATCGACATAATACCGTTCCATTTCTGCTGGTTCAAGCGGCTCAACATTACAAGCCAAAAAAGCCGCTTTAAGAGTATTTGCACGCTGAAAACTTGAGTGAGACATTCTTTCGAGCAGATAACAATCACCAACTTCTAAATTTTAAGCGATCGCCCATCAAATTTAGCAAATACTACCGCAAGGCGGAAGTCAAAAGGAGCCAGTGCGTTGGGCGGGTTCCCCGACTTGTTCGCGCAGCGTCTCCCAAGGGGAGAAGCAACTGGCGTTCAAAAGTCAAAAGTCAAAAGTCAAAAGTACTATGGAATAAGCTTTTTAGGGCTTTTCAATGGTCTGCTTTTTTACGCCGTGCTGTAATACAGCTATAGGACTCATAAAACTCCGCGCAAGTTCGGAAATTAGTTATGATTCCTACTGCACCCCAAAGAGCCAAAGCTATGCTTTGTCTCCCCTTTCCTTGGTATCAGCACTCGTAACTCGCTTAACCCTGAAAACTAGTTGCCAAAATTGAAGTGTTTGCAACAATTGCTCGTTCATGTATAAGAAAGGTTTAAGTATTTCCAGGAAAGATATAAGCAATTGCTGCAAAGGCTTCATACTTTGCAACAATTGCTCTTTCATGTATAAGAAAGGTTTAAGTATTTCCAGGAAAGATATAAGCACTTGCTGCAAAGGCTTCATACTTTGCAACAATTACTGGTTCATGTATAAGAAACGTTTAAATCATTGCAGCAATCGTTGTAATTAACTTATTAGTTGCTCTATAGTGCGTAGGCGTAGCCCGTCGTAGACATCGCAAACCGTCTCCATGAAGAGAGCTTGGCGGCGAAGAGCATCAATTCTCGCTAATTACTGCTGTAAGTCAACCTAGTAGAGAAACAGAAAGTGCGTAGTTTACCGCCGTAGGCATCGCAATCAGCTTAGAAGAATTGAATTTACGTTAACAGTGTTGTTGTTTTTTGAAGAGTGACAACAACAAACATACCAGTCCCATTACTACCAACGACACTGAAGAAGCAGATTCTGGGACAGACTGAGGGTTTTGCACAGGCTGATAATTGATGAAATTTCCTTGAATTGGGCTGAGTGATGCCAAAAGTTGCTCAATATCTTTAGATATATCAGTGTCATTACCAACACTTTTAGAAGAGATGAGGCGGTTAAAGGTTTGGCTACTTGATACATCAAAATCTCCTGTAAACCCAAGAAAATTTTGACCTATTTTACCTATAAGAGAGTCAATCAGATTGTTAACATCAGTCTTGATCCCTAATGGGGATAACTTTAAACTGCTATTATTGACGTTTCCAATCGTTGTGTTATCAGTCTTTGTTAACCAATTGCCATTACCAATAATTTCATTTCCATTGGTAAAAACCCAGTTACCATTACCAATAATTGTGTTATTAGTGCCGAAGTCCCAATTGCCGTTTCCAATGGTTGCGTTGTCACTGCCGAAGTGCCAATTACCATTACCTAATGTTGAATTCTTACTTCCGTTGTCCCAATACCAGTTGCCGTTACCAATGGTTGTGTTATCCTTACCAAATAGCCAGTTGCCATTACCGATGGTTGCGTTGTCATTATTAAAGTTCCAGTTACCATTACCAATGGTTGCACTGTTACTGCCATTATCCGAGTTAAAATTACCAATAGTCGCGTTATTACTACCAAAGTCCTTATTACCATTCCCAACCGGTGCGTTGCTCTGATTAAAGGTTTGGCTACCTGAATTAGATGTATTGCCAGTGTTACTAAAGGGTATATTGTTACCAAGGACTTCTTTCAACGGATCGAAAGGCGATTGTTGAAGCAGACTTCCAGCACCTGCGATCGGATTACTGTTACCTGCAAATGGGTTGGTAGCCCCACCTGCGATCGGATTGCTGTTACTTGCAAATGGGTTGGTAGCCCCACCTGCAAACGGATTGCTGTTACCTGCAAATGGATTGGTAGCCCCACCTGCGATCGGATTACTGTTACCTGCAAATGGGTTGGTAGCCCCACCTGCGATCGGATTGCTGTTACCTGCAAATGGGTTGTTAGCCCCATCTGGAATGGGATAACCACTGCCTGCAAACGGGTTGCTACCTCCTGCTAATGTGTTATCAATACCCTTGAAATAGTTATCACCCAGAACTAACTTTAATCGCTCAAAGATTAATTTCTGAAGCCCACTGCCACCATCACCTGCAAAGGGGTTAATACCGCCACCTGGAATCTGATTGCTACCGTTACCTAATAACAGATTGCTACCACCCGTCAACAGGCTGTCCTTAGCAGCAGACAAACTGTCATTGGCAGCAAAGGAATTACCGCTATATAGGTTGCTAGCACCACCTGCATTTAAGTGATTAACTCCATTATTAATGGGATTGACAGCAGACGCTTCCATTGGCACTAATTCTCCTATTTTTAGTTAAAAAATTATGGGGTCTTCAGTACTTCTTATACCAATTATGAATTTGCTAAATCCAAAATCTCTCTACAAAAAAGGTTTTAATTATCTGACTGTCAAACTAACAGAAGATATTGCCTAAATCCTTACCTGTAAATAGTTACAGGACGTAAAATAGCAAACTAGTACAATAAGGCAGAAGGTACATCACCGATAATACACGTTTTTCAGTTTTATCGAATGGTATGTTTATTTGCACCAAGCTGTACTAGCATACTATGTACTGAACAACTTCTCATTGTTCCCTTGTATTTATCTGCTGATTTTCGCAAATATTGTATTAAGCGAAGGAGTTTTGTCCACCAGTAGGAAATGGCGAGGTTTGTCCACCAGTAGGAAATGGCGAGGTTTGTCCACCAGTAGGAAATGGCGAGGTTTGTCCACCAGTAGGAAATGGCGAGGTTTGTCCACCACCCACTTCGTTGTCAAGCTTTGAGTTAACTATCTTGTCAATAGTAACCCTAAAATCTAACCCGTTCGGTATTTCAGTTGTGCTAATACCATAGGTCTGGCTGCTACTACCAGTCAAAGGGTCGCTGCCACTACCTTGGTTTCCGCCGCCTGTGGATGGGATACCACCACCTGTGAATGGAATACCGCCGCCTGTGGATGGGATACCACCACCTGTGGATGGAATACCGCCGCCTGTGGATGGGATACCGCCGCCTGTGGATGGGATACCGCCACCTGTGGATGGGATACCGCCGCCTGTGGATGGGATACCGCCGCCTGTGGATGGGCTACCACCAACTGTAGATGGGTTTACACCGCCTGCAAAGATATTCCAGAAGTTGTCGCCAGCGAAAGGATTACCACCGTAGGGTAAATCAGGCTGACTGCCACCGCTACCGGCACTACCACCAAATGGGCTACTGCCACCTTCTCCATTACCAACACCACTGAATAGATTTTTGACGCCTTCCTTACCGACAACCACTTCCAAGCGACTGAAGGGTGATTGTCCAATTGGATTGTTCCCACTAGTAGAGGAGTTACCGCTACTGCTATTACTCAAATCTTCTGCCATTAGGATTAATCCTTCTATTGTTTTGATGAAAATTTTGCTAGCATCGCAACATAAAATAGACAAAACCTAAGTCTATTTTATTGTTATCTTTTTGTTAGCAAAACTAGTTAGTAGCTATTAGATTATTTGGTTATCTTTCTTAAGTGGAGACAATCAAGTTTTAACCAATACTACTCACCCTTTACAATGTATATGATTTAATTTTGAAGGACAATGAAAAATATTTTGATATGTTTATCAAATTTGTAGATATTTTTAGACAACGATTAAAAAAAATAACTAAAATTTTTGGATAATAAAATTTAATTTGGATTAATTATTAAATTGCAATGAATAATCTTTTGATAAATTTACCAAATTTTTAGATATTTAATTTATCTGCGTTTATCCGGGGCTATATCACTTTTATCCGACGTTATAGCGCGAGACCAATAACAATAAATAGCAGGGTTACTTATAGCTTACAATAAGTAAGTCGGCACAATAAAAGCAAACTATGTGAATAAAAGCAAACAAGGTTTAAACGCTTTTTCTCCTTGCCCTCTGCCCCTACTCCCTGCCTTATCCTAACGATAATTATTTACGCCGACCTAGTTACCTTGGATCATATTAGCACCACTACGAAGTGCAGCGAAAAAAGGTTTAGGTACAGGGATTACTTCAGATAAATCAGCAAATTCAATCCCGGAATTGTACGCGAAAGCGTCCACAAAACTAGGGTGATATAAATTAAACCCAAACTCCATTGATACCAAGCAAGTGCAGAGATGATACCTGGTAAATGTTCATCTCGCAGGCGAATATCATTAAATCCTAATTTAACTAGATTGTTGAGACTAAAATCATAGTAGTTAAGCCAGTTCCAACGGCGATCGCACAACAAGGGCATATATCGTTCCCGAAATGTCTCATTCCTTGGTATCACTGGCAAACGTCCAATCAATAATCGTAATTGGCGAAATGTACCGTCTTCTGTGAAGTAAGAAACGTCCATTAAGTCATGATAACGACCTTGTTGGTAAAGTCGGATCAATAAAGCCATTGGGACGGGGACAATAATTATAAAAAGACACCCCAATGTCAGCCAAGGTTGTTCAGCATTGCGAAAAATCGCTAGTAAACTGAAGAATTCTAAAACGCTAAAACTGACTAATATCGAAATGGTTTCGTAAGATGTGGGAATAATTGGTACGGGATGCAGCCGACGATAGCGATCCACTAGCCAAAATAGTAAGCCGAAATAAGCGATCGCTAATCCTCCCACGCCAAAGACTAACCAAAAATTCGTCCCATAGCCACTCAACAACAGCAGTACACTCAACGCCAACCAACTCCAAGCTTGCAGTAACCATCCACCGATAGAAAGGGTTTCGCCAACAATTAAGCGATCGCTCAGTTGGGTATATTTTTCTAAATCAATGTCTGCTATAGTGAGTAACTCGCTGCTGTTACGAAAGGATTTTAGCAGACGACGCTGGGCGATCGCTTGGGCTTGAGTTGCAGAAAAACCCAGGTTAATCAAACTGACAACAGAAGCACTATTAATATTTGTAGCTGTCAAACGATGGCCAAACTCTATTAATCGCAGTTGTTGTTTTGTGTATTCCAGTTGATTTGCATCGGCAACTTGCTGTTGCTGACGGAAATTTTGCCCCAAGTTCCGCAAGACGTTTTGATTACCTTGCAATGTTTTGATGCAGAACATCTGACCAATCTGACCAGGATTACCTAAAATTTTCGCTTGGTTGGAGTTAAAAGTTAAACCAGATACGCTTAAACAAGCTTCTTTAGAAAACCTGGCATCACTAAAATCTGCTTGGTTAAGAATGTTCGCAGCTTGCAAATTTACTAACTGGTTAAACTCCGCTTCTCGGAAGCTTACAGCTTGTTCAAAAGTCGCTTCTATTAAAAGGAGAAACTGATTAAAATTCCCTTTAGTAAACTGGGCTTGATTGGCAAAATACACTTCAGAAAAATCAGCATTCCCTTGCCATTGCACGCTACTGAATTTAGCCAACTGTTTAAAAATTGCTTGGTTGAAGTTGGCAGTCTTCTCAAAGAAACTGCCTTGAAAATCAGCGAGTTCCCGAAATTTGATTTTTTTAAAATTAGCTTTTTCAAAAAAAATACTGCCCTGAAAATTGCTTGGTTGCTGGAAGTTAGCACTGGTGAAACTAATGGGACGAGCAAATCTGGTTTCAGTCCAGTTTGTGGGTTGGAGAAAAGTTGCACCTTGGGCATCCACAGACTGAAGAAAAAATGTATTGGAGAACTTCACTTCGCCGTTGAAGCGAGTTTGCACCAGTGTTAAGACACCACGAAAGACGGCGATTTCACTGTATGGAGTTGATTCTGTTCCCAGAAGCGATCGACAATCTTTGGAGTTGGGTAAAGCGATGGCGAGTGACTCTAGACAAACAAAGCGCAAACGTTCTAGTTTTTCTTGTTCGGTAGGGGTGAAAATGGGTGCAATGGCTTTTGCATACAATGGTGTTCTTAAACCCAAATCGCTACCGACAAAATCCCCCAGAATCAAAGCATAGCTGAGGTCTAAACCTAGAGGTTTTGTACCGAGTTCTTTTCGCAATAGTTGGTAAAAAGCATCACGGAAGCTGGCGTTTTCTGGGCGTAAATCAATCGCCATCTTTTGCAAATCTACGGTCAAATTTCCTTCGCGGAGTGTGGGTGTGCGTAGTCGTTCTTGTAATAATTCTAGAGTTAGGGGTGTGCGTTCTGGTTGTGTTTGTGCTGCCCAAGCAGGTAGGGGGAGGAAGAGGAGAAGTAAAACGCAAAGGAACGCAAAGGGAAGCGCAGAGGTACGCAGAGAAACTCCTCTGTGTACCTCTGCGTTTAACCTCTGCGTGCCTCTGCGTTTAAAAGATAAATTACGCAAATTGTTCGATCATTCGTCACTAATCAGCAGAACAATTTTACCTGCTACAGTACCGCTTTCAATCAGTTGGTGGGCTTTAGCTGCTTCTTTTAAGGGAAATTTGTGACTCACATGGATTTTTAACTTGCCTTCATCGATCCAGGTGGCAGATTGTTCGAGAATTTCTGCATGATGGTGGAGACTATCTTGTAATTCTAGCAATGCTGGTGCCAACATGAATTCTAAACCAATGCGGAGGTTGCGAGTTCTAGCAGTTTTCCAAACAGTATTGGCATCTGGTTCGAGAATGGTAACAATATCACCATAGACTCGCACTGCGGGGAAGGTTTTGTGAAAGGTTTCGCCGCCTACGGTATCAAAAGCCAAGTCTACGCCTTCGCCGCCAGTCCAATCTAATACCGCTTGCACAAAGTCTGTTTTTTTGTAAAAAATTATACTATCAGCACCAAGTTCTTTGACGAAATTAGCTTTTTCCTCAGAACTTACTGTGGTGGAAACAGTAGCACCTTTAAGTTTCGCCAATTGAATTGCTACATGACCGACACCACCAGCACCCGCATGAATCAAAACCCGATCTCCAGGTTCTAATCGTCCCCGTTCATATAAAGCTTCCCAGGCGGTGATTAATACTAAAGGCGCTGCTGCTGCTTCGGCAAAGGAGATAGAGGCGGGTTTACGTGCCACAAACCGTTCATCTACAACGGTATATTCAGCGTAATTTCCTTGGTGTGCGCCCAAGCCACCATAGCAAAAATATACCTCATCACCTGCGCGAAAACGCTGCACGCCAGCACCTACTGCTTCAACAATACCTGCACCATCACATCCTAAAATTGTTGGCGTGCGATCGGGGTAGAAACTGCCTCGACTACGAAGTTTAGTGTCAATGGGGTTAATGCCAGCCGCCACCAAACGCACTAATAGTTCAGTATTCCCTACAGGAACAGCAGGGTTTAGCACATCCTGTATTTGCAGAACTTCGGGACTGCCAGCTGCTGTCATCAAGACTGCTTTCACAACTCTTTCCTCCTAGCTTTAGATGCACATTCTTATGCAACTTTAGCGCAAGAGGGTAGATACAGAGATGTTTATGAGCCAAAACTGCAATGTCTAGAGACCTCATAAATGTGTTGATAATTGAACTAAAGTCTCGCAGAGCGATGTCTGCGACGGGCTACGCCTAACGTAACAATGCTATATCTGGACGTAACTGAGCAGCACGATGCAGATAGACTGGGCGTAATGCATTCTGGGGTAAAGGAGTGTTTAAGTGGATTAACACCCGAATACAGCGATCGAGGCTATTGGCAACCTGCATCTGTTGCACATCTAGCAAAGGAATTTGATCCCAACCAGGACGACGACGTGCCACCGCAGCCGGAAACATTGCATCCAAGTCTGGAGTTGCAGAAAAGGTAACACTGACGATTTCCTCAGAGTCTAAAACATTGTTTATTTCTAAGGCGTCTAATAACTCATCTACAGCCTCAGTAATTGCTTTTATAGAGTTGTAGCTGACTGTCGTTGCGCCTCGAAGTCCGCGGACTCGCCATTCTCCCGATACCTTTGACACACTGGAATGTTGGTCTATGTGCGTTGAAAAAGTGAGCTTATCCATATTAATTTGAAGATTGCGTATTTAAGTTTTTCTGTACACAGCAATTGCCAACTGTAAATCTCAATTGTTGATAGTTTTATTTGGCAATCTCAGATTAGTTAAAGTGAGCTAGACAATCAAGAAATCGGCACTTGTAATAGTATTGACTTGTACTCCACTCAAGATTGTTAAAGGCTCATTACTGCTGGTAATATTAATCAAAGTATCATTTATACTACCACCAGTACCTTGATAGATTGTTAAATCAGCAAATGTCAGACCACCCAAAAGCCCAATAGAATCTTCCCCATCAGTAAAATCAACAATGGTGTCAATCCCCGATCCAGATGTAAAGGAGAATGTGTCTTTGCCACTGCCACCAATCAGAGTATCCCAACCAAACCCACCTACAAGGGTGTCATTGCCAGCACCGCCCCGGAGTATGTCATCACCACTCAACCCCCACAGATAGTCATTGCCACCCTGACCGTTAATAACATCATTAGATTTGTCAAAGCCACTAGTATTATTATTAAGATCGTTCAGGAATGTTACCGAGTTACGACTGTAAACATTACTCCTTTGTTCGTTGGCATTCAAGACATCAAAGCTGTCTTGAAACCCCGTCTGTCCATTAAACAAAATATTGCCAATATCCACCGATGCACCTGTGGCTTTGCGAAGGTTATCTAGGTTTTGTAAGGCAAAATTTTGCAAGACGACCCCAGTATTCTCAACTCCCTCAAAGGTTATGAGCAGGTCATCTTTATTCTGAGTTAAGAGCAGATTTCTAGCAGTTAGCCCATTACCCTCAAATTTTAGAGTATCAATTTCCGCAGATACGCCTGAAGATGGACGAGATCCTGTTCCTACACCACCGAAGTCAGTAATCGTGTCGATGCCATTACCGAGTTTAACTGTAAACAGGTCTATATTCCCGCCACCCGTAAGTAGGTCGTTTCCCTTTCCACCAATAATGTTTTCACTGCTTTTCCCACCCGTAAGGATGTTATCACTATCATCTCCAACCAGAAGAACACCATCTTTTCCTTTGGGTCGAGCGTCATTGTCTACAATTGTGAGAGTAGCCGTATTCTGCAATAGCCCAATAATTGCGCCGCCTGTAGCATCGCTCAAGGTGAGGTTGATAGTTTTATTAGCTTCAATTGAATTATCATCAATAATCGGAATATTTACAACTTTAACTCTTTCTCCGTCAGCAAAATTAACCTTTATCTGCTGAGAATCGTTATAATCTTCGAGATATTTAGCAGTACCATCTTTCAAAGTGATAGTAGCGCCAACTGCCCCTGTATCATCTAATGGGCGGATCAAAGTTACTGCTGCTATAGTAGAACCATCTTCATTGACGCTGTATTCAGTACCAGCAAAAATTATTGAGTCTAAGGCTACTGATGCGTTGTCCTTAAAGGCTTGCACGATTTTATCAAGTCCTTCATCTGTAAATAGCGGAAAAGCCGCAGATATGTCTGTCCCTGGACGACTCGTATCCTCAATCAGTTTGTCAAGCCCGGAGGGAATACCTTGGATAATCATTCTCGCTGGCTTATCTTCAAGATTGCGATAGGCGTGGGTTTGCCCTTTGGGCACATTCACAAAAGTTCCAGGAGTTGCAGTAATAATTTGATCGTTCAACTGAAACTTTACAGTCCCCTCGACAATCTAAAATCCTTCATCTTGCTGAAGGTGGATATGCGGTGTAGTTCCGACATTTGATGGAACGTAAGCATCAAATAGATCGTATTGACCACCTGTATCTTTGCCAGTTGAGATAAATTTAACCAAGTCTCCAACCACCCACAATGACTTACTTGATTTTTTGGCTGGTGTCTGTTGAAAGCTATTATATTCTGTCATTGTTGTTCTCCTTTCGAGCTGAATTGATGGTGAGCTAGTTTTGGTTTGGCGTTGCTGAATCATGGGATGATTTCGCCCAATTTAGAACGAATTTTCAATGGTTTCAACCGCCAATTCATCCCGCATTTATGCAACGCCTTTGATTTGATGTTAACAATTGCAGAGCTCCATTACTTGAACATTCTCTTGTTGAGTCAAGTTTTGAGCATCTATGTCTGCGAATAAATGTGAATTTATTAATCTAGAACTTGACTTACGAGATTCAAGTTTGCTAGGGAATAGTTACGGATGATACTTATTTATCGCGCTTTTCTTTGACATTTATGCAAAAAGTCTGAGAAAACACTTTAAAATCTGGAGCAACTATTTCACGCAAGGCTTTGACTGCAAAAAATATATCATGTTCGGGTAATTAGTTACGATATAAAATTTCCAGAGCCGTTATATTTCAACATCTCAGCGTCATTCTTATCGTAAGGTTTGATGGAATGTATGCATCGAATAGATCGTATTGACCACCAGTTTCTTCACCAGTTGCGATAAATTTAACTAAGTCGCCAACTACTCATAAAGACTTATTTGGTTATTCAGATGGCGTTTGTTGGGAATCGTGATTTCCTGACATTTTTGTTCTCCTTTCAAGATGAGCCAACGTTTAGCTAGTGTTAGGTTTGTGTCAAAAGTAACAAACATCTGGGTATTGCTACAAAAGCCTTTAAAGAGGGAACGGAATATGCTGCTTTAGCGATCACCTACGGTAACTATGCAATAGTTACCGTAGATGTGCGTTCTTTTCACTCAAGCTCTACTTTGAATACTTCATACTTGTATTTTGCCAACGGCTATGAAATGCGAATACAGATTTTACCGAAGCGTTCAAGACTATTCATATACTGAAAAGCCTCCAGTGTTTTGTCAAAGGAGAAGATCCGATCAACTACTGGTTTTAGTTTATGTAAGGAGATCGCCCGATTCATTGCTTCAAACATTTCGCGGTTCCCTACAGCCACTGCCTTAATTTGAACATTCCGAAATATTAAAGCAGGTATGTTAATATCTGTAATCTGTCCAGATACAGTTCCGACCAAAGCTATATACCCACCCATACGGATGGCATCCAAACCCTAGCTATCTAATTGGTATACAAAGCAGGTAAGCTGAAAACTTGCATCTAGCA
>NZ_JABXKF010000170.1 GCF_017115165.1 Nostoc sp. LPT
TTCTGGCAATATATCTGGCAGTTTGTCAGCTAAGGCACTCAAGGCATCAGCACGATTTAACTCAGACTGAATCACCCTGGCAGCAGCAAGGGCTTTTTGCAGTGCTAATTCTTGAAGATTTGGTGGCAAATAATTGACTAGTTTTGCCAGCGAGTTGACTTTTTGCTGTGGATTTGGTTTTTGCAGGGCGTAAGCTAGTCCTTGTTGAGGAGTCCACTTCTTGTTTTTGACTAAGGCAAGCAGTAGTTTTACTGGCACATTAGCTGCCATACTATTAAGGGATGCAATAATCAAAGCATAGCGACACTGCCAACTCACAACTTGAGACAGTGTTGATTCAGTCCAATTCGATTCTACTAGTTCCCAGGCACGAGAAATATCTGTGATGTAACCGCCAGTTTGTGACAATTGTTCTCGCACTTCATACCAGCCATTGCTTCCAGTTGCAGACTCTTCCCGCAATAACTGGTGAATCTCTTCAAACTGTCCAGCCTTTTCCAAATGCCAAACTAAATACTGATGAATGTAACCATCATCGAGTAAAGTATGCCATAAACCATTCTGGGTTTTCTGCCGATACTTGTTTAAAAAAGCAGCGTGAGCATCAGTAAGGTTTAAACCCAACCCAGCCAAATCTCCTGGGCGCTTTGGCTCAGAGGGAGCAGTTAACAAATTACAAGCTAAATCGTGGAATAAGTCATGTAAGCGATAGGTAGGCATACCATCAGCAAGCGGTACTCCTGTTAATAGCAATGCTTTATTCCGTAAATATTGCAACATCTTGGCAGCATCACGCTCATCCATCTGCCACAGCGTTGCCGCCATCATCTTATTAATGTTGACATCCTCCGGCAATACCCCTAACCAAGAGAAATGCTGCTGCTTTTCTGGTGGTATTCTCTTGACACTCAAATTTAATGATGCGGTTAAACTCAGGCGTTTTAAACTAGCCTCATCAGTAATTTCTTCGGCTTCCGGTCGGTCAAAACTTGTTAATCTGGCAACTTCTTGCTGAATATCCGCCAACAGTTCATTCCAAGTCGTACCACAGGCAACTTCGGCGGCTGCGAGTTCCAATGCTAGGGGAAGATAACCAACACCTTTGGCTAAATTTTCTGCTGAGTGACGTTCTGTGCCTGTAATCTCGCGTCTTAATTTCTTGGTCAGCAATTCCATTGCCTGATCTGGTTTCATTATATCCAGGCTGTAGGTGTTGGCTGCTAAGGCATCGGCAATGTGACCTTCACGAGTAGTTACTAAAACTTGACAACGCGCCCCACCAAAATTAAATGCTCGTGCATCTTCGGTATTCCAAGCATCATCCACCACCAGCAACACAGCCTTGTCATAAAGCAGAGTCCGCAAATGCGAGGAAGTTGCTTCTACACTTGTAGGCTTAAAGCTATAGTCTCCTAATGCTTGCACCCAGCCACTAAGTAAAGCCAGCACATTGGGTTGTTGACCTAATGTTGCCCAAAGAATGCCATCACAAAAACGAGATTGTATTTCTGCATTATGGGCTAAAGCCGCAGCTAAAGTAGATTTGCCCACTGAACCCAAACCGTGAATCGCAGTAATTACTAAAGTGCGACTATCAGACGATGAACCATTTAAAAGACGAGTCTTTAAATCATCGCTGTACTCTGGGCGTTCTACAAAATATGTGGGTAAAGGTGGCGCTTGAAATAGAGTAAGTTTAATTTGGGGTACAGTAGCAACACCCTCATCTTGGGTGGAATTGGCTGCTAATTTTTTCGATTTCTTTGGTCTTTTCTTTTCCCACGCTTCATCAAACCCTTTCAGGTTCTTCTCTCTATCCTTTGACCATAGCTTTAAAGTAAAGCGCCAGTCATCAGAACCTTGAGTTTGGAGACGGTTATCTTCCAGAATCTTCAAAAAATCTTTCAGCAAATTCAGCGCTTCTCGAATTTGCGCTTTAGTTAACTTGCCAGGATATTTATCTTTTTGAGTCAGCAACTCCAACACGACTAACGTAGTCTGCACAGTCAGCTTGGGGTTAACGCTGTCTGCTTCTTTCCAGTCAGACTCAATTTTAAAATTATCGTCCTCAAATTCTCCATCGACAAAACAAAGCAACGCCTCTAGCAGACGCTTGACTCGCTTTTGAATCTGAGGCCCATAGGTAGTTCGTGGCATTACATCCAAAAAATTGAGTAAGAAGTTTGAGGCTACCCCATATTGAAACTACCACCCCAAACTCATGTAATCCAGATTCTAAGGCATTTTCAGCAAGATTAGGGTACTTGCTTAGGGACACAACCCCAAAGAGAACCTGTATCTATCAACTCTTTGGGGCATAACCAAATGCAAGTTCGTCAAATTCTTGGTAAAACCATTGCTTTGTTGCTGGCAATGCAACTATTCTTGATTGGCTTACAAGCTAAAAGCCAGATTGATCAAGGTAACTCATCCATTGAGGCGTTGATTTGGATGATTCAACAATATATTCCAGTGCTGGTTAAAATTCGCAACTTGCAGGATAAAAAGGAGAAAAACGATTCTCCAAAGCTCAAAAGTAAAAGATGAAGTGGTAGGGTGTGTTAAGCAGAGGCGATGCCTACGACGGTAAACTACGCAGTTTATGAGAGATAGTAGCATGTTGTGGAAGTGCGATCGCCTAAAATAGGATTTCGATTGATTTTGTCTCCCCTGGCATTATCTCCTGACACAACACCCGCTACTGCAAAAATCGCTTCACCATTGAGTTTAGTAGTGGTAGAAAACTGATGCTTTTCCAGTTCGGCACAGTGTCTAAGTTAATCTTGAAGGTTTGTAATAAGCACTTTAGTGCTTAAAATAATCAGGACTAAAATCCTTACTACAAACTTGCTTATCCATCAATTTCAACTTGACGTACTACTAGCAAACTAGCCAACAAATACTCAGTCTATGTATTTAGCTCTTAAGCTTGGCTACACTAGTGACATCCTTGTTAAGAACCCCTAAAGCTGTTGACAATTTCGGTTTATTTGGTGCAGAGGCTTTCAGTCCTGCCTTAATCTCATCGGCTTTATCTTCAATTTCTTTGTAGGTAGTGGGAGATTTAGCTTTGACTCCATCCTCAACCTTTGACCAGAAATCTTCAAATTTATCAAATTCCCCTTTAGCTTTGGTAAAATCTCCCGCCTCAACTGCGGCCTTAGTATTGGTAACAACACCTTGTAGACCTTGAAATTCGGTTGTTTTAGCGGGAGTGGCTGCTGCACCAGAGCTAGTTGTCGCAGCAGGAGTGGCTGCTGCACCAGGGCTAGTTGTCGCAGCAGGAGTGGCTGTTGTATCAGAGACAGAACTCCCAGCAGGTGGCGTCTGTGCAGTAGGTTCGTCACCCTTATTGCATCCAACCAAAGTCATTAGGCTGATTGCAGCAACTATCAGTACTGGATTAAAACGATTCATTCTAAACTCCTCATCAAAACTCGTTTGTGTAGACTAGTACCGCAAGGCGGAAATCAAAATTCAAAAGTCACTCATGCTTTAATTTTGGGTTTTATAACGGTAATGAAATAGTAGGTTTATTTCTGCCGACTTGTACTAGCGTTCATATTTTACGCTGACTATGAACAAAAATATTACCTAATATTTTTGTCATTCAAATATTAATGCTATCAAGGTAAAAAACTTGGAAAGAACCAATATTTTCTCTTTCCGAGTTTTTTACTTGCTGTGCTTTACCTTAAGAACAGAGTCTATCAAGACTCCTCACACCAATTACTGACTTCGAGTCTTGTCTGACAAGACTCGATTTTTCTCATCTCATTTGCATTTCAGGTGATATTGAGCCTACATTGTATTGGGAAAAAGTTTCTACTCACAGGAAAAATACCATGAAACGTTCATTTCGTAAGTATCATCGTATCCTTGGCATCATCCTATCTGTGCCACTTATGTTAACCGTGCTGACTGGGATATTAACAACGTTTGTCCGCGAGTGGTCTGTGAGTATAGGAGTTCCAGCTAGCTTCCTCTTAAGTATCCATACAGGCGAAATCTTTCATCTGCAAGGAATCTACCCAATTTTAAACGGAATAGGACTTTTGGGATTATTGGTGACAGGATTAAATATGTCTGGTTTATTTGGTAAAAAAACTCGGCAAAACCCTAATAATTAAACTAAGAAGCTAATGGCAAACGTACCTGAAAGCAGCTACAACACCGATTTCACTGGTGACGGTAATATCTCCTCCATGAGTTCTAGCGATCTCTCTTGCTCAGTTGTCAAGTGCGTTTTTTATCCTTATCTTCTTTAATTTGTCAAGTTCATATCATACCAAATTAGATAAGCTTACCCTGCCACCCCACTAGTACCGCAAAGCGGAATTAAAAATTAAAAATGAATACAGTGTAAGCATTTCATTGATTTTGAATGAGTGGTTTATTTACGCCGTGGCTTACTAGCTAGTAATTTCAAGACTCCATTTCAGCCAATTCTAACCAGCGTTCAGTCGCCACATCGATCGCTTGCTTAAGATTTTCCACCTGATTATAGAGTTTCTGCACTTGGCTATAATTCCCCGGTGAGACATTTGCTAGTGTTTTCTCGGTTTCTGCCTTTTGGGCCTCTAACTCGGCAATTTTACCTTCCAACTGCTCAAATTCCTTTTTCTCCCAATTGGATAATCTGCGCCGCTTGGTATTCTCTCCATCCTTGGCTGAAGCCGCACCATTTTGGACTTCGACATTTTTCGGCTTCTCTTTAGTAGTAGCAGCTTGTTGCTGTGCTTCTTCAGCCTTCTTATAGTCGAGATAAATCGAGTAATTACCTGGATATTGCCGCAGATTACCGCCTTCCTCAAAGGAAAATACTGTGTCGATGGTGCGATCGAGAAAGTAGCGATCGTGAGAAACTACAATTACACACCCGACAAAATCTTCTAAATAATCCTCTAATACCGCCAATGTCTGAACATCTAAATCGTTCGTTGGTTCATCTAAAATCAAGACATTGGGCGCACTCATCAAAACCCGCAACAGAAATAAACGGCGTTTTTCACCACCCGAAAGTTTACTAATTGGGGCATACTGCTGATTACCAGGAAACAAAAACCGCTCCAACATTTGAGAAGCAGTAATTTGAGTCCCATCGGTAATTTTGATAAATTCTCCTTCTTCTTTGATGTAGTCAATCACGCGCTGATTTTCGTTTAAGGCTGTGAGCAATTCTTCAGAATGCTGATCAAAATAACCGATATGAACTGTAGTACCAATTTCTGCAATGCCGGAATCTGGCTTAACCAGTCCAGTAATTATATCCATTAAAGTGGATTTACCAGCACCGTTAGCGCCAATAATGCCGATGCGGTCTTCTGGACTAAATTCGTAAGTGAAATTATTAATCAGAGTGCGTCCATTGTATGCCTTAGAAATGTTATCTAATTCAATAACCTTTTTGCCAATGCGACGACCAACTGTCGAAATATCAACTTTACCCTGAACTTGTTTAAACTCAGTATCCCGCAGAGCGTGAGCGCGGTCAATTCTAGCTTTTTGCTTGGTACTTCTGGCTTTTGGGCCTTTTTTGAGCCATTCCAACTCGCGGCGCAACAAGCCTTGATGTTTACGTTGACTACTTACGGCAGATTCTTCAGCTAAAGCCTTCTTTTCGAGGTAATATGAATAATTACCTGTATAAGTGTAAATGTCGCCTCGGTCGATTTCAATAATCCGATTGGTAACGCGATCTAAAAAGTAGCGATCGTGGGTAATCAGAAAAAGTGCGCCACGATAGCGATTTAAATAACTTTGTAACCATTCTACAGAAAGAGCATCTAAATGGTTTGTCGGTTCATCCATGAGCAAAACATCTGGTTCTGATAGCAAGGCTGATGCTAAAGCAATGCGCTTGCGATAGCCTCCAGATAAAGTACTTATCTTGGCATCAAAGTCAGAAATTCCTAATTTTGTGAGGATGATTTTGGCATTAGTTTCTAGTTCCCAAGCATCACTCGTATCCATCCGTTGCATAACCACAGAAAGGCGAGACATCAGTTGACTATCATCTGGATAGTGAACCAATTTATCAGAAAGTTCTTCATACTCGCGTACTAAAGCCGTATGTTCGCCACTGTCGGCGAAAACTTGCTCTAAAACTGTGTGATTATCATCTAAATCTGGCTGTTGGGGTAAGTAGATAATTTTAGAACCAGAGTTGATTAAAATTTGACCGCTATCAATGGATTCTAATCCGGCAATCATTTTTAATAAGGTTGATTTACCAGAACCATTAGTACCAATTAATCCAACTTTATCAGTAGCATCAAGGCTAAAGCTAGCATCTTTTAAAATTTCCTTGATGCCAAAGTCCTTTTTTGCTGATTGTAGTGTAATAATACTCATAAGATTGAAGTCATTAATTATTTTTCATTAGTGAGTAGGCAAGGCTCATCCCCTACCTACATTCGCCGAATTCTATACAAATAAATCCAAGGGAAGGTGTCCATACATTTCGTTGATTCCATCTTCGTCATAAGACTGGCAAGATACTAATACACCACGATGATGTCCATCATAGGAATCGAGATAACACAAGCCATTTTTCCCATTTAATTTGATATAAACTGGGCCTTCAGGTGTAAGTAAATTATTTGGTGGTTCATAACCCAAAGCCAGAGAATAGGTTTTCATCGCCAATATTCCTTCTTCTGCTGTATCAGCACAAATTCCTAATATTTGGTAATCAGTAAGCTTGGTGAGTAAAATTAAGGCATTACGAATTACTACTTTTTCTGATGAGTTGAGGATAGGAGCAATGTCTAGGCAGTTGAATTTGTTCAGTAATTTTTTCGCTTCTTCGGCGGTAAGATTCTGAGAATTGGGGGTTGACATAAAGTTTGGTTATGAATTGGTTGATTTTTCTCTGGTGTTTGAGTTGGGACTAGTACAGCGCGGCGGAAATAAACAACCCCTTCGGGTTCGGCAGTTCCTCATGGGGGGAACCCCCTCTGAGCGACTGCCTCACCATTTCAAATCAACGAAACGTTTACGCTGTATTTCTTTTGACTTTTGACTTTTGACTTCCGCCTTGTGGTACTAGCCCAACTGATACCATTTTGGATTTTAGATTTTGAATTGGGAATCGTCCAATGTATTGTAAAATTTGTCTGAGTTCAGAGCAATTTTTATAATTTTAGAGCTTGTTATCTCATGTCCACTTCCCTTTTACGGTTGATTTTGGACATTCCCAAGGTTGAATATGAAGGGTACGCCATTTTTTGAGTCACTACCCATAACCAGGACTTTAGGCATCTGAGCGCCGCCAGTCTTCCAAGCTTCAATTGCTTCTTTTTGCAGAACCAACTGCCCTCCTTGGGCTTTGAGTGTTTCTGCTAAGAGTCTTTGAGCTTCTGCCCTACCTTTAGCACGATTCACATCTGCTTGTGCTTCTTGTTCAGCTTCACGTGCTACGTAAACTGCTCTTTGCGCCCGTTGTTCAGCAATTTGTTTTTCTTCAACTGCTCTGGCAAATTCTGGTGAGAATGCTAAATCAACTACGCTAGTATCTAACACAATTATCCCATATTTGTCTAAGCGATCGCCTAAGGCATTATCAAAGTCTTCTTTCAATTCACTTCTTTTGGTAATCGCTTCTTCTACTGTTCTTCTAGCTGCGGCAATTTTAAATACTTCTTGTGTTTGGGGCGCAATGATTTTTGATACAATATTCGCTAATGTTCCTTGTTTCCTTCTAACTTCAACTACCTTTATCGGATCGAGGCGAAAGTTAATTGCAAATCTCGCAGATAAATTTTGCAAATCTTTAGTGGAACTCTCCGCTGGTACTTCAAATTTTTGCACCGTCAAATCATACACATCTATCACGGTGATAAAAGGCGGTTTTAAATGAATACCTTCCAATAAAGCGCCATCTCTCGCTTTACCCAAGATGCTAATTACTCCTGCTTGTCCTGGGTTGATAATAATAAAGGAATTTAGCCCGATAATCACTAGTATTGCTAAGACAATTCCCAAAACTGTGGTTTGCCAATTACCCAATTGCTGATTTTTCAAATTCATCTCTCCAATATGAGTTTGTCATTTGTCATTTGTCATTGGTCATTTGTCATTAGGCATTGGATATGGTTATTCACCTTGTCCCCTTGTCTCCCAGTGCCCAACGATGCACTGAGCTTGTCGTTGGCACAGTCTTTCCAAGAGTTGTGTTCCCAGTTCTTGAATAAACTCAGTTACTAGTTTAAGTTTCAGGGTAACTGAAAGTTTGAGAGATTTCAAAACCCTTCATTTGGATGAAGAGTTAATAGCATCAGGTCAGAGGAATTATTTTACACAATTCTTAGGACAGTAAGTTTACTACTTTACTCATCAGTTTTCCTTGGATGTGCTTACCACCTAGCAATTTTTCACCCTGTTCAGTGACGTTAGCTTTGAGTGAGTCAGCCCCTTCTTTGCGAGACGCTACGCGCTTTGATTAGCCCGAACTAGAGAACGCACGAATCACCTTAACGCCCCACATATAGCAAAGTGCTGAGTGCTGTTAGCAGAAGCGGGGCGTTTAGCCCGTGCTGAGTATAAACCCAGTTATATCAAGGCTTTTAGCAATCAACATTGTCCTAACATTAGTGGCTACGGCTATAAAAGAGGCGCGATTCAGGAGTAAACGCATTCGGGGAATTAACTAAAGAAGTTTTTATTGGAATTCAATATTATTAAGTAGTCAAAAATGAAAAGCGATCGCGCCAATAGGATTAAGTGCGATCGCGAATAGTTTTGAAGTTTTAGATTTTTAGTTTATTCTCTGAGGATTCTATTCAACATCTTTAATGCGGGTTTTTCGTTCTAGAATCTCCTTCAGCACCAAGGTTACTACTGCTAGCAACGCTAACAGTACAGCCGCAGAGAAAGCCGCTTCAGTTTCATATTGTTTGTAAGCGTCTTCTACAAACAGTGGTAGGCTCTGGGTTTGGTCAGCAATGTTGCCAGACACGACTGAAACTGCTCCGAATTCACCCATTGCTCTGGCATTGGTCAAAATTAAACCGTAGAGTAAACCCCAACGGATACTGGGTAGGGTGACGCGCCAAAATATCTGCCAATCTTTCGCACCTAAAGTTCTAGCAGCTTCTTCTTGATCCTTACCAAACTCTTCTAAAACCGGAATCACTTCTCGCGCCACAAAGGGCATACTCACGAAGGCTGTAGCCAACACCATACCTGGAAAGGCAAAGATAATCTTGATATCATGAGCCTGGAGCCAAGGGCCAAACCAGCCATTGCGTCCGTAAAGTAGCACAATCATTAATCCTGCAACTACGGGCGAAATTGAAAAGGGCAGGTCAATAATGCTCAAAACTACGGCGCGTCCAGGAAATTTATGACGAGCGATCGCCCAAGCTGCACATAGTCCAAACACTGTATTCACAGGTAGAGCGATCGCAGCTAGCAACAGTGTCAGCCAAGCTGCATGGAGAAAAGCTGGTCGCGTCAGGTTGGATAGAAATGGCCCAACTCCTTTGCTGAAGGCTTGGACAAAAACGTTAATTGCCGGGATGTATTGAACTAAGGCTAAATAAGCGATCGCTATACCAATTAAAACTATTGGCACCCAACTCTTCTGCTCTTTAGGCTTGGTTGTATCTGTATCAGACCCAGATGATGAGTGAAAACTTGGCTTATCTACTGTCATATCGCCTTGCCCATGCTTGTAAGAAATTAATTGCCAATAGCAGTACCAACGAAATTGATAGTAAAACTATGCCAATTACTGTTGCACCAGAATAGTCATACTGCTCTAATCGCTGGAAAATCAGCACAGGAGCAATCAAATCTTTGAATGGCGTATTGGAAGAGATAATCACAGTTGACCCATATTCCCCAACTGCACGGGAGAAACCCAAAGCAACACCAGTTAAAATTGTGGGAAATAAAGGTGGCAAAATCACTTTCCAGAAAGTCTGCCATTGAGAAGCACCCAGACACCAGGCGGCTTCTTCAATTTCATGTTCCATTTCCTGAAGTACGGGTTGCACACTTCTCACAATAAAAGGTAGTGAGATAAATATCATTGCTACCGCTACTCCCGTGCGGGTAAAAGACACCTTAATTCCCAGTGGTGCTAGTAGCGAACCTAGCCAGCCATTATCGCTGTAAACTGTTGCCAGGGTTAGTCCTGCTACGGCAGTTGGTAGTGCAAAGGGTAAATCCACTGTGGCGTCAATCAAGCGCTTTAAGGGAAAGTCGTAGCGAACCAGAACCCAAGCAATCAAAGTTCCAAATACACCATTGAGTAAGGCAGCAAATATTGCCGTCCCAAAAGTTACCTTGTAGGTGTCTAATGCGATATCACTGGTTGCGATCGCCCAAAATCTCGCCGGAGGTTCCGTACTTGCTTTCAGGAACATGGCAGCAATAGGGATAAACAACATCACCGTCAGGTATGCAATGGTGATTCGCCAAGTCCACGGAACCCGCCCCAATCTTTTCCAGAATGGCGTTTCGCGTTCAACTTCCACAGAAGGAGATACAGATGTCATAGTCAAAAATTCAAAATTTTAATTTTAAAAAAAGTTTTTTGTCAGTGGTCGGTTGTTTTTTCTACTGACCACCGACCATTGACTAATGACTAATTACCGTTTAGCTTGGGCTTGAATCTTATCAAACACGCCCCCATCTGCGAAGAACTTCTGATCGATTGCTCCCCAACCGCCTAAGTCTGCAACTGTACCCAGAGTTTTCAGTTTGGGAAATTTGTCTGTGACTTCCTTGTTTTGAGCTAAAGTCTCATCCACAGGACGGAATCCCAATTTAACAAACTCTTGCTGTGCTTCTGGGCTATAGAGGTATTTCACAAAACCTTCAGCAACTTCGCGGGTTCCGTGCTTATCGACGTTTTTATCTACCACAGCGATCGGATTGTCAATAGATATATTCACATCGGGAACGACATACTCAACCTTCTCGCCCTTTTGCTGTGCCAAAATCACTTCATTTTCGTAATTGATTAAGACATCTCCCTGCCCTTGCTTGGCAAATGTATCAGTAGCTTCCCGCGCATCTTTAGGCAAGATTGGCACATTTTTGTAAACTTTAGTCACAAATTCAGTAGCTTTAGCCTCATCGCCACCTGTTTTAATTACAGAATCCCATAGTGCTAAGAAATTCCACTTAGCACCGCCAGAAGTTTTGGGGTTAGCAGTAATCAATTTCACACCGTCTTTGGCTAAATCTTGCCAGTTCTTGATGCCTTTAGGATTGCCGGAACGAGTGACTATTGCTGCAACAGATTTGGAGACAATACCATTGTTGGGAACTTCTTTCTCCCATCCTGGCTGAATCAATCCAGCCTTCTCAATCTTTGTGGTGTCTCCAGCTAGTGCCAAGTGAACAACATCTGCTTCCAAACCATCAATAACGGCGCGAGTTTGGGAACCAGAACCGCCATAGCTTTGCTTGAAGACGACTGTTTGATTATGATCTTTCTTCCACTGTTCTACAAACTTAGGAATAATTGCTTCGTGAGCTGCTTTAGTAACTGCAAAGGAAACCAGAGTTAGTTCAACATTATCTTTACTTGCAGCCACAGGAGTAGCACTAGCAGCAGGGGTTTCAGAGGCAGAATTATTCCCAGTTCCTCCACCTGAGCAGGCGGCAAGGGCTACACTCAATACAGTACCTACTAAAAAGAGTGATACAAAGCCTTTGAGCGAATTTAGTCTGAACCGATAGGTTCTATTAAACGCGATCGCTTGTAATCTTTTCAGTGGGCGTTGCCATAAACTCATTCCATTTCCTCCATTAAATCTACAGATAATTGATGGGAATACAGCTATATACTGTTTATAATACTGGATGATTCCATGTATCTAGTTGCAAACACTAAAAAACCTCACATTCTTTATCAAGAATATGGTGATTCTACCAGTTCTGTGAGGAATTACAAATACTTTTATTTTTAACTATCAAGTTGTCATCACAATTCGCTACCTCGTGGATCAAGCAACTTGCTAAGGAATGTGTCAAGAAAAACAAAACCCATCTAGATAGTATCTAAATGGGAAAAATTTCTGGTTAATTTTTGAATTCGCCAACAAAATGAGATTCTTAACTGAGTGCATATTTCAGGGGTAGTCCATCCTGAAAAACTAGTAATTCCCCTGTTTGGATTTGTGTCCAAACTTCGTTGTCAGTCAGGGGTGTGGTAGCAATGACAGCAACGCGATCGCGTTCAGTAGTCACTTCCCGAAAATCTACGGTCATGTCTTGGTCAATTAAATGGGCAGCAGCAAAGGGTGCTTGACGAACAATATAGCTGAGATTAGTTGAGCAATAAGCAAAAAAGTGTTCTCCATCTGACAATAAATAATTAAATATACCCACTTTCGCAATTACGGCAGTAATTTCTTGCAGCACAGAGTACAGTTCCTTGATATCGGGCTTACCTTTAGGAAAGCGCGATCGCAATGTTTCTAGGATCATACAGAATGCTTTTTCACTATCGGTATCACCTACGGCTTGATAAAAACCCAAATTTTCTGGAGCAAAATCTGGCAAATTACCGTTGTGGGCAAACACCCAATACTGACCCCACAATTCTCTGCGGAAAGGATGGCAGTTGTGCAGGGCAATTTCACCCTGAGTAGCTTTGCGGATATGGGCTATGACATGGGTTGAGTGGATAGGATAACTCCGCACAAACTCCGCTACCGGAGAAACAACAGAAGGTTGAGCGTCTAAAAACATTCGACATCCCTTTCCTTCAAAGAAAGCAATGCCCCAACCATCGCGATGGTCATCCGTTTTTCCTCCCCGTGCAGAAAACCCTTCAAAAGAAAAGCAAATATCCGTTGGAACATTGCAATTCATTCCGAGCAATTGGCACATTAGTTCTCAATTTTTGACTAAGGTCTCAGGATCAAGATACTTCAGAATGCTGCATTGATTCTGGAGCGATCGCTTCAATCTTAGAATTTAAGGCTGAGATATTCCAAATGATCCCCAAAAATAAAGAGTCTGCTTCTAGTTAGTAAGATGACATTATGCCAAAAGATGGTAGCGGCGGATATCTGGTGCAGCAGTCACTAAACCTTCGAGTTTAGCTGCTGCCGCTTGGAAATGGGGTGAATCTAGATGAGTATTTAGGGCTTCTTGAGAAGTCCACTCCTCTACAAAAGTAAAGTCTGTTGGATCGTCTTGATTTTGCAAAAGTTTATACTCGATCGCACCTGCTTCCTGACGGGTTGGCTCAATGAGTTCCAACAGTACAGCTTTTAGTTCTTCTACTTTGTTAGGCAAAGCAATAATATGGGCAACAATGCGAATAGTTTGGTTTGTCATTTGTCATTTGTCATTTGTCATTTGTCATTGGTCATTGGTCATTAAGTCAATAGTTAGGAATTCTTTCGCTGCTCCTGTGCTGCTCTGCTTCCCTGCTATTAATATTTATTAAAACATCTGCTGTAAATATTGCTCATAGCCTAGTTGTTCTAGTTTTGCTTGCTTTGCAATTACTGATTCACATAAGGTTTGGCGATATTGTTGCACTTTTTCTAGCAATTCTAATTGATAAGTTGCGAGGATTTGTACTGCTAAAAGTCCGGCATTTTTGGCATTACCGATCGCTACTGTTGCCACAGGAATACCACCAGGCATCTGTAAAATAGAATACAAAGAATCTACACCTTGTAAGTTCCGAGTGGGTACAGGAACACCGATCACAGGAAGGGGAGTTAAAGACGCTACCATTCCAGGTAGATGGGCAGCACCACCTGCACCTGCAATAATTACCTTAATACCGCGTTGGTGTGCAAGTTGAGCATATTGCACCATACGTTCTGGGGTACGGTGAGCCGAAACGATCGCCACTTCGCTCTCAATGCCAAATTCTTCACAAACTGCGATCGCATCTTTCATAGTGGGCAAATCGGAATCGCTGCCCATAATAATACCAACTAAGGGAGTCATAATAATTCAAAATTCAAAATTTAAAATTCAAAATTATGCAAGCGAGGTGATGCGGATCATCATCTCATCTATTTGCGTTGTTTGAATTGATTCATTGATGTTGGTTGCATCTAAAATCAGATTTAGTTCTTTTCTCGTCAGTATGATGACCCAAGCAACACAAAATACTGTAGATATTATCAATGCTAGAGTACCTGGTTACAAAGATTTGCAGATGCTCTTGGTTAATCAACAGGGCATAATTGAGCAAATCTTGCCAATGGGTACAGTCAAGAAGGACATCTGTGCATCCGTGATAGATGTTGCAGGTGACTGGATTTCATTGGGTGGCGTTGATTTGCAAATTAACGGTGCGTTGGGTTTGGCATTTCCTGATTTGACGGCTGAAAATGCTCATGTACTCCAGAAAATAACGCAATTTTTGTGGGATGTCGGGGTAGATGGATTTTTACCGACATTTGTGACAACTTCAGTAGAAAAGATTCAGCGATCGCTTGCAGTCATTACTAATTTTACTCCCCTTTCCGTTGACAGAGAGGAGTTGGGGGTAAGGTCAGCTGCCAAGATTCTCGGAGTACATTTAGAAGGCCCATTTTTGAATTACCAAAAGCGCGGCGCACACCCAGCAGAGTACTTGTTACCCTTAACAATTGACGAGGTAAAGCGGGTTTTGGGTGATTATGCCCATGTTGTAAAAGTCATCACCCTAGCGCCGGAGTTAGATCCCACAGGCGAAGTAATTCCATATTTGCGTTCTTTAGGGATTACCGTTAGCTTAGGACATTCTCAGGCAACATCAACCCAAGCGCAACTTGCTTTTGAACTCGGTACAACGATGGTAACTCATGCTTTCAATGCCATGCCACCATTGCATCACCGCGAACCAGGATTATTAGGGGCAGCAATTACTCATCCTGATGTGATGTGTGGTTTTATTGCTGATGGTGAACACGTTTCGCCCACGATGCTACAAATATTACTTCGCGCTAGCTATCAAGAAAAAGGGCTGTTCCTCGTTAGCGATGCCCTTTCACCTCTGGGGCTACCTGATGGCATCTATCCTTGGGACAGTCGGCAAATTGGAGTTCAAAACGGTACAGCACGACTAGCCGATGGCACTTTATCGGGGACGGCTTTACCCTTATTAGTGGGAGTGCAGAATTTGGTAAAGTGGGGGATTTGTGATGTAGAGACTGCTATTTTACTAGCTACAGATGCACCTAGACAAGCGATTGGTTTGCCTGGAATTGCCAAAAGTCAAGCCGCTAATTTATTGCGCTGGCATTGGGATGAAGCGAAAAAAGAACTAGTTTGGCAGCGATTATTGGGCAAATTTCGCATCCAGGTAAAAGAATTAAGGTGATAGGGAAGAAGCGTTAATATACTCAGTAAAAATGTACATTCCTGAGATAGACATCTTAACAATTCAAAATTCAAAATTCAAAATTCAAAATTCAAACATTTTAGACATTTTCAAACGTTCGCGTAGCGTCTCGTAGAGAAGAGAAGTGCCTTGCGCGGGTTCCCCGCGTTGTGGCAACTTCGGGGGATTTAAACCCCGACTGAAACTGACCGGAGGCGGAGTGGCTCCGACTTTGCGCTACGTGTTTTGGTTGGGGTCTTAAATCCCTTGATTTACGATAAAATCAAGAGAGTACCTACTCTCCAGATTTATCTCTCATAGAACTGTGTTGGTCGAAACTGAAGCAATTTCTCCGTAGCTGTGAGACACGCACACTGGACTCACTCGACCCAGCAATGGCTCTTGCTGTCAATTATATTACTGAAGATGATGCCTTCGGTTGGTTCAACCACTGTGGTCTATTTACCTGAAAATTGCTGTAAGATGCAAACAGAAAAGTTTATTTACGATCTATTACGAACCTTGCAAAAGGTCATTAATTGAACTTATACTCTGTTTTATTTGTTCTGTCAGAGAAGTTCTTAATAAATCCAGGTTTACTGTTGAAAAATTGAGTAGTCCTAAAGCATATAATAGGCTCGAAATACCAATAAGTAAAGCCAAAATTCTTCCAAAACAACCAGGATTGATTTCAATAAAAGCTAATTTAGATTGCCCAATCACAGCAATCGTTATAAAAACAATTCCTACTATTAAAAAGGTGCTGTTTGGAGTTAAATCTGTCATTTTTCGATTAAGATACCTCAGCACTTTTATTGTAGCTATTATTAGTGAAAATTTCTGCGCCTGCGATATGCAAAAACATAAAAACTTTGCAACTCAACATTCACCCCAACCTAATAAGGCTCTAGCTATTGCAGTATCGGTGTTGAAACTCATCGTGTGCTATTATTTAAGAAGATATATATTTATTTTGAAACTTATTTAGCAATAAATAACGTTGATTGTCTCAATTCTGTATAAATTGTTTTATCTAACTCAGATATTCAAGGAAAAACCTAGATTCTGCAAGAAGCAAACTAACTGATGTGTCTCTAGCAGAAATTCAGATATTGTGAAGTTGCAGTTGATTTAAACTCAATTTTACTTTTTACGATTTTGCTGAGACTATCCAGTGGCAAAACTTTCAGCATCAAAAAGCCAAAATGTCATCACTGGTGTACTAGACGTTAATTTAGTTTATATATTAAACTACACTAAGACGATAGGAATAGTGGGTTTTTATGGAAAGCGTCCAAAACGTTAGTCAAGAGTTAAATGTCACAAGAGACACAGCACTACAGCAATTACAACAGTCTACTCCAGTAGAGTTCAAAAAAGACATTTTCAAAAAACTCAGAGGTGGATTTTTTCTAGTACTAGGATATTTATTATCACCACTGTGTTGGTGGAATGACTTACTATTCAATTTGCCAATAGCTTATGGTTTTGGGTATGCATGTAGTTTACTTTCCCCAAAATTGCTTCTACCTTGTTCAATTATCGGATACTGGCTCTCTAATATTGTGGGAATTCTCTTGATGCAGTTCGGTTCTAAAGACATTTTTCAAAAAGAGCCTCAAGAGCATAACCTCAAAAAAGAATTGTTCACAGGTTTAATTTATTCGACAGTTTATACCCTGTTGATTATGCTGTTGATCCAGTTGAAGATTCTTGATTCTCCTATTTTATTCTCTAACAGTTAATTTAGTTTATCACCTTTCTACAAGGAATCTATAGTATAGGTGCATATCTATACACCCATACTATGTATATATAGCAGATATAGCAATAGGTAGAGGAGTTACGAACAAAAAAAACTGACTTATTCAATAAATCTGGGTTCTAAGTCTCTGGATGGAGAGCAAATCAGCTAGGGAGAAGATCAATTTTCGTCAAATTTGAGAAATTCACTTAAATTCAACAATTTTGGAGGTTCCTTACTTACAATTAATGGCAACTTACCATTCCATTTTTCTATTGCTTGCCTTTGCAGAATTTCTGGAGTTAAACCATCACGTAATAATCTGTGTGCCTCAGCCTCTCCTTTGGCTAAATTAACTTTTGCCTCAGCCTCTTTTGTTGCTTTCAGTGCGATAAACTCTGCTCGTTTTGCTTCTTGTTCAGCAATCTGCTTTGCCTCCACCGCCTCACCAAATCGTTCTGAAAAATGCACATGAACTAGAGAAATATCATCAACAGCAACGTGATAGCTACCCAGTCGTGTGGACAATGCATCATCTACTCCACTTTTGACTTCTCCTCGTTTAGTAATAATTTCTTCAGCAGTATACTTTGCCATTACTGCTTTTAGCACTTCTTCAACTGCTGGGTTAATAATCCGAATAACTACATTTTGTTCATCTCCGATTTCCTGAAAAATGGCATTTGCTTCCTGGGGAATAATATGCCAATTGAGGGCTACATCGGCAAAAACATTTTGTAAATCTTTGGAAGAAGCCTCAGCAGAAATTTCCTGTTTTTGGACTCGGATACTCAACTTTTTCACAGTATTGACTACAGGAATAATTAAGTGAAGTCCTTCTCCTAATATCTGGTTTTGTACTTCGCCAAATTTCATTAATATACCACGTTCCCCTGCATTTACAATCACACAAGGTGTGAGGAAGAGAGTTATCAGGAACAAAAGAGCGGTCAGTTTACCGGCACTGTTGAAATTTGTAATTTTTATCATCTGTGTGAATCATGTATGCATCTTGCATGGAGATACATATTTAGGAGTTATAGGCTTCTTTCCGTCATGATTTTAGCTCGACTTTATCCAAAATTAAGAACATTCTCGACTTAATAGCAACTGCCCAGTATTCAGCCGATATACACCAGTAGGTTCGATAATCGGATCGCCTTTCTTCCAGGGACGGAATGTAGTTTCGACACCTCTCACCTCACCAGTAGTGTAGGTAGAAACCAAAACACCAGGACGATTAGTAGTCAAAGCACCAGAACCTGTAATAGTAAAAGAGTTTTCTTGTCGCTTGGTACCGCGTGAAATGCAACTATTGGCGATGAGTGCGTTGGTATCGATAACTGGGGGTAATTCGGTGAAGCTGTTTTGAATGGAACTGGTATCGGGTGCGTTAATGTTGATTACACCTGAAACGCCTTGTTCAGAACTGGCTGTAATATCACTTTTTTCGGTTGGCTTTGTCCGCGACTCGATACCAAAGATACCTTGCGAGTTGATTTCGACATTTCCACCGCGTCCTTGAAAGGCGTTGGCGCTAATGTCGCTGTTCTCTTTGGGAACTGCGACAATAAATTTTGAATTGATATTGATGTTACCACCATCGCCACCAGCTTGTGCCGTACCTGCGTTGGTGGAGATTTGACCACCACGTCGCATGAGAAGTAAATCCCTAATTACCAGCTTAATATTACCTCCATTGCCTGATGCTGATTCAGCGATGAATCTTCCCTGTTTATCTAAAGTAACTTTGGGCGAGTTAACTTCAATATCACCTGCAACACCAAAGCCTGAAGAACGAACAAAGAAACCACTATTAGCATCATCTTCGGGAAACCTTTTAGGAAGTTGAGTTTCTGTATTATCAGGATTTATATAGGTATCTGAAACAATTACTTGCTCTTTAGCATTGACTATAATCTTACCTGCATTACCACCTCTTGTGGTAGTTGTAATAAGTTGCCCCCCATTACTAGCCTCCACTATTCGTGCATTGACTGTAATATTCCCACCATCACCAAAATTATTAGTTCTTGCGTCTAATAAAGCACTATCGGATATACGAAAAACATCAGTATTTACAGTGATATTGCCACTGTTACCTATAGTTACAGTATCTGTAAATAATCCACTGGAATTGCCAGTGATTGGATTAAAACCAGAAATATTAACACCATCAGTTGCGTTAATTTGGATATTTCCAGCTTTAATAAAATTGCTATTAAATTTAAAAAAATCTATGGAAGGATTTCCAACAAGAGTAATTTCTACATTAGCAAAAGCTCCACGGCTAGTGGCAACAAATTGAGCGCCATTCGTTAAGGAGAGAGAGTGAGATGTAACATTAATTTCTCCCCCCTTACCCAATCCCTCTCCTTCTACAGAACTGAATATAAAACCATTTGAAAAAGAAACAGAATCCTTGACTTGTATGAAGACATTACCTGCATTTCCTTCTCCAGAGGTACTAGTCGAAATTCTGGCATCATCCATTAAAGATAACGAGCCAGAGGATATACTAATGTCTCCTCCTTTACCAACTGTTCTTCTTCCTAAGCCGCTTATAATTCCACTTGCCTTTCCTTCTCTGATTCCAGCGATCGCAACTGCACCCGTGACATCGATATTAACATTGCCTGCATTTCCCTGGTTGAATGGCTGTCTAACAGAACTGTCATCATTATTTTCAACAGAGGTTACTAGTTGAGCGCCATCACTAATGGAGAGTGAAGCGGCTTTGATGTTGATATTGGCACCATTACCCTCACTTTTTGACTCCACGTTGCTGAGGATGCCAGTATTATTTCCTGAAATTGAAACAGAACCAGAAGCACTGACAAACACATTTCCTGCATCCCCTCGTCCAAAAGTACTAGAAGCTAATTGAGCGCCGTTGTTCAAGAAAAGTGAGCCAGTAGTGATATTGAGATCCCCTCCCTTACCCGCACCTGTTGCTTCGACAATGCTGGAAATGTCACCACTTCTGTCAACAGAGACTGTATCACTGGCATTAATTATTACATTACCAGCATTTCCCTTTCCGGCAGTGCTTACTTCTAAGCCAGCACCATTAGTAATGACTACTGATCCAGTATTAATCAGGATTTTACCACCGTTACCTACCGCTCCTGCTAGTACCAAACTGCGAGCCGCGCTATTTAATCCATTACTGCCTATACCATCAAAAACAACTGTATCACGAGCATTGATGCTCACATTACCTGCATCTCCTCGTCCAAGGGTGCTAGTAGTCAAAAAAGCACCATTTGTAACAGACAGTAATCCTGTGGTGATGTTAATACTACCTCCTTTGCCTACTGCTTCTGCTCCTGATATGCTGAAAGCCGCACTGGCTGCTCCATCAAAATTTACTGTATCGCTAGCATTAATGGTTACATTACCAGCATCTCCCTGACCAAAACTGCTGGCACTCAATTGTGACCCGTTGTTCACAGAGAGCTTTCTAGTGTTGATGTTTATCGTACCTGCTTTCCCCACTCCTCTAGCATTTACAAGAGCAAAGGCTAGGCTTCCCACATCAAAGAAGGCTATATCACTGGCGTTGATATTCACATTGCCTGCATCTCCTCGTCCACTAGTACTGGCTGATAGTCCTGCATTATTAGTGACAAAAAGTGACTTAGTGGTGATATTGATGCCACCAGCTTTACCTACCGCTCCCTCTCCTAATATGCTCAAAGCCGCACTGTCTGCTCCATCAAAATGTACTGTATCGCTAGCATTAATGGTTACATTACCAGCATCTCCCCGTCCAAAACTGCTAGCACTCAGTTCTGAACCATTTTTCACAGACAGCGACCTGGCATTAATGTTGACATTGCCGCTTTTTCCTACTCCTTCAGTTGTCGTTAGGCTATAAGCGTAGCTCTTTTGATCAAAAGAGACACTATCGCGTGCATTGATATTAATAATCCCTGCATTTCCTCGTCCACTAGTACTAGCAGACATGTATGTATTATTGCTCAAAGATACTAACCCAGCTTTAATGGAAATATTGCCAGCATTCCCGACTGCTTCATTTCCAATTCCGCTATAAGCATTAGCCCCATCAAATAAAATATTTTCACGAGCATCTATAATGATATTTCCCGCATTCCCTTGTCCTAAATTTGAGGCAGCAAGTAGAGCGCTATCCTCTAATGTGAGGGAACTAGAATTTATGGTAATATTACCTCCATTGCCTTTTGCTCCCAAATTCACAAAATTGTAAATTCCGCTCCCAACTCCAGCAACTTTGATTTCTCCGGTAGCATTAAGTGTAATATCACCTGCAACAGTCTCAGGTGTACCCAAACCTTGCCCAATGCCAGCAATCAGTAGGCTTTCTTTTAAAATGTCTATATTACGAGCGTTGACTATGATGCCTCCACCATTGCTACCACTTACATTTATATTTGCAGCATTTTTAAGAGACACATCTGCCCGCGTGACATTCTCTGGAAACGTTAGACTGAAATTATTATCATCTAGCTGAAGATTGATATTTCCAGGAGCAGACAATCCTCCTAACTCAACTCGACCACCATAGGCTCGCAATCTACCACCATCCATATTAATATTGCTACCTACAAGCAGTAAACTCTTCCTATCTGGCACTCGTAAACCAGATGTATTTATGCCTGAAGGAGATATTCCTGCTGGTGCAATTGAGTTATTTTGAATTGCTGCATTCTTATTAATCTGATTAAAAAATAAAACCGAAGGATTAATAGTCAATAATGGCGCGGCTTGGGGATTTGTGGCACTAAAAACACCCTGATTACCAAACTGTACTCCGTTCGCCGTCGTCCCCACAAAGGAACCCTGCACATCTAGACTGGCATCTTTTCCAAACACAATCCCATTAGGATTTATCAAAAATACATTAGGATTAGAACTACCAAATGTACCGAGTCTCCCTAAAATTTCTGAAGGGTTATTACCTGTCACCCGTGCCAGAATATTTTGGATATCTGCGCTAGGACTGAAGAAATAAGCTGCCCGTCCCTCGCTGATATTAAATTCTCCAAAGCTGTGAAACAAATTGATTTGGCGAATTGCACCACCTGTAATTACTTCAATTGGTTGTCCTTGAAAGTTGCCTATAACTTGAGATGACTCAGTACCAAGTGTATTATCAGGTACGATATTACTTTGTTGTGCCTGGGTTTTGTTAGTGAGAAGACTTACACTTAAGCAGCCCAGCAACCCTGCCAATCCCAATTGCAAACACTTGTGTGATCCGTATTTTCTCGTCATAAGACGCGCTTTCATATAGATTATTTCAGTATCTAATAAAGCTGTACCTTTGGACGATAAACAAGCGAATATTCGTTAAGTATGCAGTTTTCTGCAATAATCGGGCGATGTCTGACGACAAGCCTTAGGCTATGCACCCAAAGACATTTTCCCCTGTGGCATTGGTAGTAATGCTGCTATAGCAATCCTGAATGATTCGTGAGAAAATACTGGAAAAAAGCATTATTCAGAAGGCAGCTATGCTGGAGGCAGAAGGCAGCTATGCTACCCACCCTTACTCATAGTGGGATTGAAAACTTGGACGCTTTATACCTCGCTGCAAGCAGTCTCGGTATAATTCTTGTTTTTAAGTGGGCAATGACCCCCAACTAAAGTTTTTATTGATACTTTTTTCCTTCTGCCCTCTGCCTTCGTACTTCTGCCTTTCTTGTAATATTTGCAACTAAAAAGGGTAGTGGTAATGTGGATGCGATCGCTTTTGGAAATGTAAAGAGGTGCGATCGCAACCCTCAAACTAGCAAGCATTATTAAAAATTAAATAGTTACATAAAGCGAAAAGCGATCGCTCACTCTTCCATAACAGGCGATGTCTAACGACAAGCCGCTACCCGTCTACGCTTTGTTTTTGAGATTTTCTGTAAGGCGATCGCTCATCTTTTTATACAGACGCTTTGCTACAGTGCAATCATAGAGTCAGCGATCACTTTTGGAAATGTGGAGACAATACGGTTCGGTTAAGAATATTTGTAGTAGCGCGGCAAGCTTAAAATATTGGGTTGAGTAATCATAGAATAGTTTTGGACTTTCTAGGTTTTGTGAACCCAACGTTTTAAGGATGACGTGCTAGTAGGTTGGGTTTAACTTTAGTGTTACCCAACAAACCCCGCAAAATGTTGGGTTTCGTTCCTCAACCCAACCTATACATTTTTATTTTTTGGGCTTAACCGAACCGGAGAAGATGTTTTACTGGGGTTTATTTTAAATATTGAAGCGATTTGGTAACTGAATAACCAATGTATTACAAACCAATAAAAGTAATTAATAAAACAGTATGAGTATTACACCCAGACCGATAAGTATAATGTATTAGGACTTTAAATACAAAAAGACCAGCCTCCCACAGCTGGTCTAAAAAATGTTTTTGCGTTGTCTTCTCAAGAGAGTTAAAACCCAATTGCACGTTCCCAAAATGCAACGGGCAACTTTTCTTAACAATATTGTAACAGCCAACACAGATTTTTCCAGAATATTCATCAAAAAAAGATATGGGTAAAGCTTAAAAGCCTCTATCTATCGGGATAATTCAGCAAATCGCAAGGTATAGATGGGAGAGATAAAGGCAGACAAGGGAGAAAATTTTACCTTGTCTCCCTTGTTCGTCTTATCCCAGCATCAGTCTCAACCGATCAATTTCAACTTGACAAGCTACTGATGCTGGGAGCGATTTCTGCATCTGTTGATGTTTCGCCCACGCGGAGGATTTTAGCCCCTAATTGCTGCAACTTCATATCAAGTCGATCGTAGCCGCGATCGAGGTGCTGTAAACCCTGAATTGTGGTTTGTCCTTCTGCCGCTAGTCCGGCTATGACTAACGCTGCCGATGCTCGTAAGTCTGTACCTAATACCGGTGCGCCAGATAATTTTGGTACTCCCCGAACGAAAGCAGCATTGCCTTTGACACGAATATCTGCCCCCAAGCGATTCAACTCTGAGGCATGACGCAAGCGATTTTCAAAGACAGATTCGTTAATTACGCTGTCGCCTTCTGCCACTGCCAGCAAAGCCATGAATGGCGCTTGCATATCTGTGGGAAAACCTGGATGGTATTGAGTTTCAATATCCGTTGCCTTGAGGGTTTCTGCTGGCAGAATATGTAAGTGTTCGGGCTTTTCTTCAATTATTGTTACTCCAATATCCCGCAGCTTGGCAATTACTGGGATTAGATGTTCTGGAGCTACTGGCGAGAGGATGAGTTCTGAGCGGGTAATTGCTGCTGCCAGCAAAAACGTCCCAGCCTCAATGCGATCGGGAATAATGCTGTAGTCAACAGAATGCAACTTGGGGACTCCTTCAATAATAATCCTGCTAGTCCCCGCGCCCTGAATCTTCGCTCCCATCGCGTTACAGAAGTTAGCTAGATCGACTACTTCCGGTTCTCTGGCAGCATTTTCGATGATCGTTTCACCCTCTGCTAAGGTAGCCGCCATCATCAAGTTTTCCGTTGCTCCAACGCTGGCAATGTCTAAGTAAATGTTCGCACCTTTTAATCTCCGGCTGCTACCAGGGACGTAGGCATTACAAATGCCATGCTCAATTTGTACTTCCGCTCCCATTGCTTGCAGTCCTCGAACATGCAAGTCAACTGGTCTTGCCCCAATCGCACAACCGCCTGGTAAAGGCATCTGTGCTACTCCTAGTCTTGCCAGAATGGCTCCAATAGCGAAAAAACTCGCTCTCAACTGTGTAACTAATTCGTAGGGAGCTTTTGATGTTTTAATCTCGCTGGCATTGATGTCTAAAATGTCGCCTTGTCGGGTTAATTGCACACCCAAAGCTGATAACACCTGACCCATCCGCTCTACGTCCGCTAACAAAGGGACATTGCGAATACGACAATCGCCCGGACACAGCAAAGCTCCAGCCATGATTACCAGTGCTGAATTTTTTGCCCCGCTAATTTTCACATGACCCCGCAAAGGATGCCCACCCCAAATTTGCAAGACTGAGGAGTCTGCTTCTGGAGCAACTTTGGCATCTGGTAAGCTGGTAGAAGGATTAATAAGCCTACCTCCAAAAGTAATACGTATTTTATATGTTTGAAGTTGGTTTTGATTCTACATTAAAGATTCAAAATGTCCACGTTTTAAAGCACTGTTTTGTATAAAAAAATTGTTTTTTGGGTGAAAAGGCAGGCTGAAAATAAGCAATAGTAGGCTTTTTGAGCTTTTTAACAAATTTAAAAAAAAGAATTAATAAGTAGTAGTTTTAAGCAAAAATAAATACTCAGTAAAATAACTTAAGTGTTCTCTAAAAATCAATGCTGTACTGTCCAGTTAATATTTTGATTCGACCTTGTGTCTGAAAAAATCGTTTCCAGTTAGAGAGTTTTAACGAGGCGTTATGCTTTTACTTGACAAAGGTAAAACATAACGCAATAATAAGAAATTGTCGATAAGTAGAAATGCCAGCGGAACTGGCGGAATTGGCAGACGCGCTAGATTCAGGTTCTAGTGCCGCAAGGCTTCCGGGTTCAAGTCCCGGGTTCCGCATACTATCTTAAGTTAGGAGTTACAAGTCAAGAGTTATGAGTTGAAAGATAACTAAATTAACTCCTAACTATTAATTTCTAACTCTTAACTTTTTGATGTTGACCAGTTTACAAAATTCCCTAGTCAAACAAATTCGCAAGCTACACTCCACCAAGGAGCGGCACAAGCAGCAGTTATTTTTACTAGAAGGAACACACCTGTTAGAAGAAGCTTGTGCG
This sequence comes from Nostoc sp. LPT, assembly GCF_017115165.1. Classification (GTDB taxonomy): domain Bacteria; phylum Cyanobacteriota; class Cyanobacteriia; order Cyanobacteriales; family Nostocaceae; genus Nostoc. The sequence continues at coordinate 25,786 of NZ_JABXKF010000170.1, forward strand.
GTCAATTACCCACTAGAAACAGTGTGTTGTACTCCAGAATGGCAAGTAGCCCACCCTTCGCTGTGGGAAGAAGCTTGTAGTCGATGCGATCGCGCCGAAATTGTCAGTAGAGAAGTTTTGGATGCGATCGCTACCACAGTCCAACCGGATGGTGTGGCGGCAACGGCAAAACGAAGCCAACGCCAAACTCAACTACCATTTACTGGTTTAGCGCTAGCTTTAGAAACGGTACAAGATCCCGGCAACCTGGGTACGATGATTCGCACCGCCGCTGCTGCTGGAGCATCAGGGTTGTGGGTCAGTGGAGATAGTGTAGATTTAGATAGTCCTAAAGTTCTACGTGCTTCTGCGGGGCAATGGTTTCGCCTAGCAACAGCCGTAACCGAAGATTTAAAAACGACAGTTCAACAAAGTCAGCAGGCAGGAATGCAGGTAGTGGCAACCTTACCTGATGCGACTTTAACTTATTGGGAAGTGGACTGGCGAAAACCCAGTATGATTTTACTGGGAAATGAAGGTGCTGGATTATCAGCAGATTTAGCAGCGATCGCAGATCGGCAAGTTAAAATTCCTTTGAGTCCTGGGGTGGAATCTTTGAATGTGGCAATCGCAGCCGCTTTAATGTTGTACGAAGCTCAACGGCAACTAATTTGTCAGTAATAAATTTTAACTTTTTACCCCAATTGGGTTTTTGTTATTTCTTCAAGATATTGTTCAATATCAGCAACTGCGTCCTCAAGAGCCGCTAAATCAATATCTATCAAGTCTTGATCGAGTTCGACTTCAGTAAAATTACTAGTATGCAGTTGGGGGATCTCTTCTTCCTCAGTCGAACTTTCTTGTAAGATATCCTCCAACTGTTCGAGGGATTCTTGAAACACTTGATCGGCAGCGCGCCGCTGTTCTGGCTGATTTTGCTCCATAATATTAACTTGAAAATCCTGATTTACTGACTTAATTTTGATTCTAGTTCCTACAGATTTAAATTTTGCACTTATAACATCATAGTTGTGTGCTGTATCAACTTTAGCAGTGGTTATCAAGAATATCGATAGCTGTCTCCAATTGCTAAGACTGGAGATTTATCGCGATCGCTACGGGTACACTAAATTAAGTTTGGCTAGGTTTAGGTAAGTTTTATAAAACAGGTCTAATACTTAATTTGATAGACTATCCTAAATTTGAAATTATAAAAACTGGTAGCTCAGGGCTGATAACTAACTATGAGTAAAGCCTTATTCTGTGTCGAAAATCTACGAGTTGCCTATCCTGGGCGGAGTGGAGAAGAAGCAAGCTGGGCGGTTGATGATGTATCTTTCACGTTGCAACCAGGTGAAAAAATGGGATTGGTGGGAGAGTCAGGTTGTGGTAAATCAACTATCGGACGGGCAGTGATGCGTTTACTACCAGCCTCTAGCCGTATTCAGGGACGGGTGACATTTCAAGGACAGTCAGTGTTTGACTTGACACGTAACCACCTGCGGAAATTTCGGGGAGAGGCGATCGCCTTAATTTTTCAAGATCCCATGACACGCCTCGATCCGCTGATGACGATTGGTAAGCATTGTATCGAAACCCTCCAGGCGCACTCACCACAATTATCAACGCGCGAAGCTAAAGAAAAAGCACTTGCTACTTTGGCAAAGGTGAATATTCCCGTTAGTCGCTGGAATCAGTATCCCCATGAGTTTAGCGGTGGAATGCGCCAACGAGTAGCGATCGCTTTAGCTTTACTCCTTAATCCCAAGTTTATTGTTGCTGACGAACCCACTACCAGTTTAGATGTGACTGTCTCCGCGCAGATATTGCAAGAATTAACTCGCCTGTGCAGTGAAGAAAACATGGGATTGCTGCTGATTTCTCATGATTTAGCAATGGTGGCTGAGTATTGCGATCGCATTGGCGTGATGTACAACGGTAAGATGGTCGAAATGGGTTCTACAGAAACCGTATTTAGGCAACCTCAACATGAATACACGCGATCGCTCTTAAAAGCGGCTTTACACATTCAAGCAGTAACTGATAGTGGAGAATTGATAATTGCCAATGACCAAGAAAAGCAATTACCGATTATTAATCAGCAATCTCCAATTTTGAGCGTTACAGAACTTAAGCAACACTATACTATAGAACCTAATTTTATCGAACGACTGCTTAACACACAAGCGCAGACAATTAAAGCAGTAGATGGGATCGACTTGGATATTTATTCAGGAGAAATTCTTGGCTTAGTCGGGGAATCAGGTTGTGGCAAAAGTACACTATCACGAACAATTTTGCAACTAATTCGTCCCACTAGTGGCAAAGTTGAGTTTTTAGGGCAGGATTTAACTAAACTGTCGCGTCAAGAAATTCGTTCCTCGCGGCGACAAATACAAATGGTTTTTCAAGATCCTCATGCTTGTCTCAATCCAGCCATGACAGTGGGACAAAGTATTGCAGATCCTTTATTTATTCACAATCTAGCTAATCCTACCAAGGCAAAAGAACAGGTTTTGTGGATGCTAAATAAAGTTGGCTTAACACCGCCAGAAGTGTATTATGAGCGTTATCCGTCGGATTTGTCTGGGGGACAACAGCAAAGAGTTGCGATCGCTCGTGCTTTGATTACTCACCCTAAACTCTTAATCTGCGATGAACCAGTGAGTATGTTAGACGCCAGCGTTCAGTCGCAGGTGCTGGATTTGATGTTGCAATTAAAGGAAGAGTTTGAATTAACTTATCTATTCATCACTCACGATCTTTGGTTAGCTCGATTTTTGTGCGATCGGATTGCTGTAATGAATAGCGGTAAAATTGTCGAACTTGGTCTTACAAAAAAGATTTTTGCCAATCCTCAGCACCCTTATACCAAAACCTTACTAGCTGCTGCTCCCTTACTAGCACGCGCTTAACTAAATAAGCTCAAGAGTTATGAGTTTAAAATTCCTAACTCTCTTCTCTTCCCTCAAGTAATTTAGTTGTTTCTCCACTCGAACCATATAGCTCAACGAACCTTTTAAACAGCAACGCACTCTCGTGATTTGAAGTCCTACTTAAGTTGAAGAAACGGTCTATATTTTTATCATCTAAAGCTTTTAAATACGGCAAATCTTCAAATAGTGTCAAACAAGAAGCAAAATGCAATATTATTTGTAATAATGGCTTTGGCCACTCTAGGTCACTATAAATATCTATAAACAACTGATGTTCTGAGTCATTTAAAGGGAAAGCATGAAAGATAACAATTATCCTTTTGTTATTGTAGACTGGAATACTCAGTTCAACAGTGTAGGGAGTATGTAATATTAAGTCCACCTCCACAGTTGGTTGTCGCCAAATTCTTAGAGGATTAGCTGGCGAATCTAATATTGTTTGAAATGTGATTCTACCACCGACATTTGTAGTTTGAAACTGGCTAATACTAATAATTTTAAGATTATTAAGGCTAAACCTATGAACTGTTTCCAAATGTTTTAAATTCAATAGATGATATATTTGGCAAATATAAGGAAATGGTAAAATATACTCTTGGCTAATCATGTGTAGCTTTTTTAATTGAAGCTTGTTAGCTTGAGTACGAGCAAGATATTCTTGATATTGGCTGGGGTTTAAATCATTGCTATTGAAGCTTTCTTCCGGTTTGAGATATAGCCAACTCATAAAAAAGAAAGAGGCTGTAAATAGTTGAAATATTTCTATAGGAGATAAATAACCATCGGCAAATGCAGCTATACTTCTATCGGTTATTCCGAAAAGCCAAGATGGAATACCAAATAGCCAAATACTACTTTTAATTTGATCTATAAAAAGCGCTATTTCAACAATATTTGAAATATTACTATATTGCTTTGCACTTAATTTATTATTAAAACAATTAATAGACATAATATTTGGCTTAGAAATAATCCATATAAATTTCTGCTTATATTAAGTTTAAATACGAAAGTATGTTGATGACCTCTATCTTTAGCCATAAATAAAATTTGTACTTATTCATACAAACTTAAATCCAGTTTTTCTAAAAATAGCTACAAAATGCAATTTATTATTATATACAATTCTCAATTATATGTGTATAAACTTATAACAAAATTGTTTTAAGTCTTACTGTTAAAGGATTTGAAGTTTTGTCGTCTGATTTAAAAAACCGTTTTAAAAGGATTTATGTTCACTGACTAAAAATTGCAATTGTCTCAAATTAACAGAAATAGGAGCTAAATATTCAAATAAAAGAGTTTGTTTTTCCTGACATAATAAAATTATCTATTTATCTAGAATGCATACGGATAAGGCGTTAGTAATAACAACTTAGAATTTAAAATTAACGAGTTATAAAGTTTATCTGTTACAAAAAATACAATAGTTAGGGCGTTAATTTCTCTAGTTATAACAACCGTGGTGTCTTTCGTAGTGGCGCATCGCATACTTGCTAGTAGAGTTAGCCATTATCTTATGTAAGTAAGGTACAAAGCCCCTACCTGGCAAAGTATCTGTGACAATTACAATAGAAGCCGTAGAATTGCTACTGTTAACACTGTATTATTTTTGAATATTTTCTGAAGATTTTTTCCGAGACGGTAGCAATGACCATTCGCCATGCAACTGAAACTGACTTACCTGCAATTGTGGCAATTTACAATACTGCAATTCCTAGCCGCATGGCAACGGCTGACTTAGAACCAGTATCCGTGGAAAGTCGCCTTGCTTGGTTTAAGGGGCGATCGCCTTCGCAACGCCCACTTTGGGTAATTGAAGTAGAAGGAGTAATTGCTGGATGGCTTAGTTTCCAATCCTTTTATGGACGACCCGCCTATAGTAAGACTGCCGAAATTAGTATTTATATCTCCCCTAGCTTTCATCGGTGTGGCTTGGGACGTCAACTCTTAACACAAGCAATTAGTGAAAGTCCTAGTTTGGGTATAAGGAGCCTAGTATGCTTTATTTTTGCCCACAATCAGCCCAGTTTAAAACTCTTTGAAACATTTGGTTTTCAACGCTGGGGACATTTGCCTAAAATTGCTGAACTTGACAGCGTTGAACGGGACTTAGTAATCATGGGACTGCAAATTAGTAAAACTGTTGTTTAATGGGAGCATTCCAAATGTGCAAAATTGGGATGCTCTCGTGTAGTCATAATCTACTACTACAAATAAACAAAAATAGTGCGATCGCATTATTTTTATCCTGCCAAAAAATCACCTGTAAATGACTTAGCAGCACACAGGATGGTAAACCTTGGTAGGCGCTCGGCGTTGGCGGAGCGATCGCTATTTTCTCAGACTTCTGAATTAAATTCGCTCACAATTGCTCTGGATTAATTCCCCGTTCTTGTAGTAAAGCACGGAGAGCTTCTAACTGGGCTTGGGCTTGTTCAGCTCGTTGTCTTTCTTGCTGTCGTTGTTGATCTAGCTCCAAAAAGGTCACAAAGCGATCGCCATCAGGACGATAAATTTGCAGTTCTTCCTCGGTCAACTCGAAACGCACTCCTAATCTAGGACTCACCCAACCAACCATTTGGTCAATCACTTCTAATCTTGAGTTCCGACGCTGCCAGCCTGTCAAGTCAACCGCATCAGGTTCATACAGATAATATTCTTCCACACCGTAGCGCTCATAAAACTCTAATTTTTTCGCCATTTTAGAGATCCGGTTTCCAGGCGACCAAATTTCAAATACCACCTGCGGGGGAATGTTGTCTTCAAACCACTGTTGATAAGAACCTCGGTATCCTTTTGGTCTACCAAATACTACTATCACATCGAGAGCTTGGCGAAGTTTGTTATTATCTTCTACCGAATACTACAACAAATCTCCAGCGACAAACACATTTAGATCATTGGCAAACAGCAGTTCTAAATTATTTTTAATCCAGACAATTAATTCAAACTGCTTAGTGTTGTCTGCCATTGGCTGTCCATCGCTGTCAGAGTAAATAATGCCTTTTTGGGTGGAAGATGGTAGCTGTGTAACCATTGCGATGATTCTCAGATAATTCTTAGAGGATGGGTAAGCGATCGCTTTTTTCTCGTTCTTCTTATTTCACATCGTAGTATAACCAAAATTACTCGTTAAGCTATAGCAATTTTAAATGATTTACGAACAAAAAAAATCCCCAACTTTTTGAAGAGTCGGGGATTTGAGCCTATCTGTATTTACAGGAAATATGTAAAAAAATTAGGGTGAGTAGTGTTCATGCTAATAATTCAAAGTCTAGGATTGACATTCTCGACTTTTGATCTGTTTATATACTTTATATCCTCCATACGTCAGTAATGCTCCTGCTGCTACAATCCCACCCACTGGTACAGTAATTGGAGCAGCAATGATTGTTGTGGCAGCTGTTGTAAAGCCTAACCAACCTGCGATACCACCAGCAGATGTAGTAGTAGTCACAACTACAGGTACTGTAGCGACAGTAATTGACCCTAATGAAGAACCTCCAAGTGCCGCCATCCCTGCAATCAATTCGTTTTTCATTTTATATTTTTCTTCAGGTAAAATTTTTTCACATTACATAATAATATTTTACACTTTGTCTAAGTAGCAATAGTAAAACTTACGTATATTTTTTCTATTAATTTATAAATTTTTACTGACATTTTGACGATTAAACTACAATCCTCATACTCAAATCCAACCATTTCGATTGAGTAATCGGCGCACTGCTAGAAATATAATCAACACCCGTTTCTGCCACAGCACGAATCGTTTCCAAAGTCACATTCCCCGAAGCTTCAATTTTCACCCGGCTATCCTGCTGGCGAATCAACTGCACCGCCTGACGCATCATATCCAAAGGCATATTGTCCAACATAATAATGTCAGCATTGTGCTTCAAAGCTTCTTTCACCTGCTCTAAACTTTCCGTCTCTACCTCTATAGTCAAAGGATAAGGAATCTGAGAACGAATACGGGTAACAGCTTCTCCAATTCCCCCAGCCACCGCAATGTGATTATCTTTAATCATCACCGCATCATCCAAGCCCATACGGTGATTAATTGCCCCACCCAATGCAGTCGCGTACTTTTCCAACAGTCTCAGCCCTGGTGTAGTTTTACGCGTATCTACCAACTGAGAAGGTAAATCAGCAATTTTCTCTACATATATATTAGTTAGCGTACCAATCCCACTCAACCGCATAGCCAAGTTGAGCGCAACCCGTTCCCCCATCAGCAGGGCATCCAGCGAACCATGAATTTCAGCTACTACCTGTCCTGGCTCACACCATGCACCTTCAGCCGCAACCGCTACAAAGCTGACCTTCTCATTCAAAATCTGAAACACCCTAGCTGCAACTGGTAAGCCAGCAATTATCCCTGAGGCTTTAGCGATCCATTTAGCAGAGCCTAGCGTCACATCTTCTACTAAAAGCGTATTTGTAGTGCGATCGCCCCTGCCAATATCCTCTAACAACCAGGCACGCAACAGTGGATCTAAA
>NZ_JABXKF010000167.1:0-11032 GCF_017115165.1 Nostoc sp. LPT
CCCGAATTCAATAAACGACCACCCGAATTCAATAAACGACCACCCGAATTCAATATATTTATTGCATAAATTCTCAAAACCTCACCTGAAACCCGATTTACTAAGGTTTTAGCTTTAGTTTTACCCCACCCTAACCATCACTGCGATTAAGTAGGTAATCTTTGGGATTTAAGAAGAAATTCGACTTGTGTGTACACGGTAGCCTTAGAAAGGGGAGGGAACAAGATTTCTTATTTCTCCCCTTTATAAAGGGGGATTAAGGGGGGTAATTTGATTTGTGTATACACGGTAGGCTTGCGGGGAGGGGTTGGGGGTGGGGTTCTTTTATTATGGGTGATTTGGCGGACATGATATAACCAACTGCATTGACAGCTATTTTAGGCAGGTAATGCCTATCATATCGGGATAGTCAATGTAATCTTGCCAGAACTCGGAGCCAAATTTCTGTATGCCTTTGGGACAGACTATTGGATGGTGCCAGCGGATCTCTTTAAAACCAGCACTCATCAAGGCCCATTCATAAGTCGCTTGGCTAAGGTAGTAGTTATCAATACTGATAGACTCACCGTCATCAGGAATGCTCAATGTTAAGGTTATGGGAGTACCTTCTTGGAGCGATTCAGCACATCTTCTAGAAATGCCATATTTCTCATGTTTATGATAAAACTCTGGAAGCAGTTCTAAATTATTGTTCAAACTGACGAATCGACCACCAGGTTTCAGATGAATTGCTATGGCCTGACACATTTTGAGTAGTTGCTCTTTAGTTGAAGCGCAATTCAGCAAGTAGGAGACTACCACAAGATCGAAGCTGCCAATAGAACCAATTTCCATGACATCACCGATGATATATTCAATATCAAGTGGAACAGAGGCTTCTTCAAGTCTTGCCAATTTGATCATTTCTGAGGAAATATCCACACCAACCAAACGTGCAGCACCATTCTGTTTGAGCAATCGTGTGAAAAATCCTTCTCCACATGCTAGATCGAGGATTGATTTCCCGGCAACATCTCCGATTAAATTTAAGTATGTATATGCCTCACCATACAAGCGATAAGGCAATTTATTAAGTTTTTGAAACTGGAGAGCTATGTTATCAAACACGGCTGCCATTTTTTCACCTCACTTGCAAGTTTTTTATTAAAGGATGTCTGAAAAGTTAAATTCTACGCCTGCAACCTCAGCATCAACAGTTCAAGATAAGCGCGTTACGGCTTGTATGGCTAAAAAGATGCGATCGCTTTCTTGAAGTTAAAATGGGCGTAAAGTATCTCCAATTTAGCTAGTATACGGTAGATTGCAGGAAGCTCATGACCCAGATTCCGAAAAGCGCAGCCCAGTTGTATGAAACAGACTTTGCAGCATGGACAGAAAAAACTGTACAACTCATTCGTGCTGGACAATTTGGACAAGTAGACTGGGATGCTGTGATTGAGGAGATTGAAAGCTTGGGACGGTCAGAACGACGAGAGTTGAAAAGCCGCTTGGAAGTATTATTACAGCATTTGCTCAAGTGGCAACATCAATCTAGTTTGCGGAGTGGCTCTTGGCGAAATACTATTGATGAGCAGCGCCACAAAATTGCAGATTTACTGCAAGAGAGTCCCAGCCTCAAGTCTTATCCAGAAGAAGTTTTAGCCCAGTGCTATCATCGGGGATTGAAAGCTGCTAGTAATGAAACTGAACTACCAATAAATATGTTTCCTGTGGAATGTCCTTATTCCATTGCCCAAGTTCTTGATAGTGAGTTTTTGCCGGATATTATTGATTTGTAATATTAAGTTGATGCGGTAAATAACTCCCCTCGTAGCACAGTTATCGCTTGTCCAGCGAGAAAGACGCGATCGCTCCCGTCATAATATACCTTCACCACACCGCCGCGACTGGATGCTTGATAAGCCAAAAATTCATTTTTGTGCAAGCGATCGCGCCAGAACCAAGCAAGACAGCAATGAGCCGCTCCTGTAACTGGGTCTTCATTAATACCTAATCCCGGTGCAAAGAAGCGAGAGACGAAATTATATTGAGAATCAGAGTCAGTGAGGCTGGTGACAATGACATCAGAAATCGGTAACGTTTTAAGTAGTTGAAAATTGGGCTGTATTTGCCGTACTAATTCTTCAGCTTCTAATTCCACTAGATAACCTAGTGAATTCTGCAAGACAGATTTGTAGGGTACACCCAAAGCTTGCTTGAGTTCTGGAGGGGCGACTGTTGCTTGTGAGTGATTCACAGGAAAATCTAACTCAATCCACTCACCTTGCAACTTAGCAATCAGCACTCCACTTTTGGTATAAAAACGTGCAACTTCATCAGGTGATAAATGTCCCTCTGACCAAAGTACATGAGCACTAGCTAAAGTTGCGTGACCACAAAGCGGCACTTCCACCGTGGGTGTAAACCAACGCAGATTAAACCCATCATCCTGTCTGACTAGAAAAGCTGTTTCAGATAAATTCATCTCCTGCGCTATCTTCTGCATCCAGCGCTCATCTTGGGGAGTAGGCAAAACACAGACAGCAGCCGGATTACCTGCGAAAGGTGTATTGGTAAAAGCATCAACTTGAGTAATGATTTGTCCCATTAGATAGAGTCACCTTGAAAGTTAGAAAGCAATATATTTATCAGTAGCAAGGTGTAGAGGCATGGCGTGCCGTGCCCCTACTTGTTTAATGAGAACCACTATATACAGTACCTTAGAAATTAGGAATACAATCTCCAAAAATTAGAGTCAATGTTAAAGCAAACCGAAAACGTGAGGATAAAAATCTTCAAAAGCATCTTTGCTGCTGTCAACTCAGCGCTAATTTCTGGAGGATTAGTTAGCTGTGCTGTTGAAGTACCGCAGCCACCTGCACCAACTGAGCAACAAAAACCAGTCCTACAACCTAACCAACAGCCTCAGCAGGACGACAAAGATGACGACGATAAAGATGGCGATCGCAAAAATGATCAAAAAGATGACGATAAAGACGATAACGACTAAATAAAGGCAAAACTATCACCTTTATCCTGTTCTTGGAGTTGACATTTATGTTTATCCAACAAACTTCTACTTCCCTCGGCGATACTTTACGCCACCGACGGCAACAACTAGCCAACCTGATTGATTTTCCAGCAATTCTGTGGTCAGGTAGCAACAATTCGCGCAACTTTCCCGCCAATACCTTTCCCTTTCGTGCTAACAGTCATTTCCTCTATTTCGCCGGACTGCCATTACCAAAGGCGGCAATTCGTCTAGAAGCGGGCAAGCTAGAACTATTCATCGACGATCCGTCACCCAGCAGCGCCCTTTGGCATGGAGAAACGCCAACGCGCGAAGAAATAGCCGAGAAGATTGGGGCGGATGTGGCTCGACCAATGGCAGAATTAGAGTCTTGGTTAGAAGATGCCGCTACACTTGCTGTTCAAGATGCAGCTACTTGGACGCAGCAATCGCAGCTATTAAATAGATGGGTTTTACCACAAAGTCCTCTCCAAGGAATTGACTTGGAATTAGCTAAGGCGATCGTTTCTCTCCGCCTTACCCACGATAATGCTGCATTAACCGAGTTGCGAAAAGCTGCGGTTGTCACTGTCAAAGCTCACAAAGCTGGAATGGCAGCAACACCCCAAGCCAAACTAGAAGCTGAAGTTCGGGCAGCGATGGAAGGGGTAATTATTGCCCACAATATGACTACCTCTTACAACAGTATTGTCACTGTTCACGGTGAAGTTTTGCATAACGAGCAGTATCACCATAGTTTGCAACCAGGTGATTTACTGCTTGCCGATGTTGGCGCTGAAACCCAGACGGGTTGGGCAGGTGATGTGACTCGTACATGGCCAATTTTGGGTAAATTTTCATCTACCCAAAGAGATATTTATAACGTGGTGTTGGCAGCCCATGATGCTTGTATTGCTAAAATCCAGCCTGGTGTAGAGTATGGGGATATTCACCTGCTAGCGGCTACGGCGATCGCTGAAGGTTTAGTAGAGTTAGGCATTTTACAAGGAAATCCCCAAGATTTAGTAGAAATGGATGCCCACGCGCTGTTTTTTCCTCATGGTATCGGTCATCTACTGGGTTTAGATGTCCATGACATGGAAGATTTGGGCGATTTAGCTGGGTATGAAGAGAGACGTGAAAGGAGCGATCGCTTTGGCTTAAGCTACCTCCGTTTAAATCGTCCCCTGCGTCCAGGAATGTTAGTCACAATTGAGCCTGGTTTTTATCAAGTACCAGCAATTTTAAATGATGCCAATGTCCGTTCAAAATATCAGAATGTGGTGAATTGGCAGCGTTTATCGGAATTTGCCGATGTCCGGGGAATCCGCATTGAAGATGATGTTTTAGTTACTACAGAAGGCAGCGAAGTTTTAACAGCCGCATTGCCAAATGATGCCGATACTATAGAAAATCTAGTTAATGGCTGAGTTTACGCTAAATTTTACCCCACCCTAACCCTCCCCGTATGTATTGGGGAGCCACTGCGTTGGGCGGCTTTGCCCGACTTGTACTCCTACGGAGAAGCAAGCTACGCGCAGCGTCTCCCCTTCTCCCAAAGGGAGAGGCTAGCGCCAAGGGAGAAGCAAGTGGCGTGAGGGAACTAGATTTCTTGTTTTCCCTCTTTGCAAGGTGGGTAATAGCCAGATATGAAATACGGTAGTTTCATCACTCCCCTAAACCCAGGTGATTTTGTAACGCTTGGCGCATCACTTCTACAGGCATTTCTTGCTGTAACCAGATTTTTAATGCTGCTACCCCTTGTTGGACTAGCATTTCTAATCCATCGATCACAATTGCGCCTTGTTTTTGTGCCTGTTCTAGAAATTGCGTTGGTTTAGGAATATATATTAAATCGTAAGCGATCGCACCTGTTGGTAAATTCGCGATTTCTTCTACACTCAAAGGCGATTCATCGACTTTGGGATACATGCCAATCGGAGTTGTATTTACCAGCAGATTTGCTTGGGGAATGAGCTTTGGTAATTCTTCCCATTGATGAACCTGGAATTTCTCAGCCAGGGGTGAATCGCTCCAACTATTGCGAAATTCTTCTAATTTCTGCATATTGCGCCCAACAACATGAATTTGGGCAAAACCTAGCTGAGTACAACCTGCTACAACTGCTCTGGCTGCACCACCATTGCCTAAAATTACCGCTACTTTTTGACTCCAATCTTGTTTATATGTTGTCTGTAAAGGGGCGATAAATCCTTCTATATCTGTATTTGTGCCTACCCATTGGTTATTTTGGCGGCTAACAGTATTCACTGCTCCAATAGTTTGAGCCAGGGGTGTAATTTCTGAGAGTAGGGGAATGATTGCCTGTTTGTGAGGTATTGTCACATTAAAGCCGACAACCCCAACAGCAGCTAAACCTGCGATCGCCACTTCTAAATTTTGTGGTTCAATCGGAAAAGGGAGATAAATGTAATCTAATCCTAATTGGGCGATCGCTGCATTATGCATCACTGGCGACAGCGAATGCTCTACCGGATGTCCAATGACTCCTAGTAGTTTAGTTTTACCTGTAATTAATTTTGTCATTTGTCATTTGTCATTTGTCATTTGTCATCCCCCTGCTCCTCACTCCTCAGCTAGCCTACAATTATTAAAAGCTCCTTAACATTTCTTTAAATCATGCAGGCAACTACAGCCTCCTCTACAACTCCAATTCCTGGCAAATATTGGCAGTGGCGCGGGCACAACGTTTACTACGTGCGTGCGGGAGAGAAACAAATGCAACGTCCGCCTTTGCTTTTGGTACATGGATTTGGTGCTTCTACAGACCACTGGCGCAAGAATATCACAGGATTGTGTCAAGATTTTGAAGTATTTGCGATCGACCTTTTGGGATTTGGGCGATCGGCAAAACCAAAATTGCAGTACAGTGGCGACTTGTGGCGCGATCAACTCCATGATTTTATCAGCGAAGTGATTGGTGAAAAAGCAGTATTAGCCGGTAATTCTCTTGGTGGTTATGCTTGCTTATGTGTTGCAGCACAACGTCCCGACAGTGCAGCTGGATTAGTCTTGCTCAATAGTGCTGGGCCTTTTAGCGAAAACCAGCCAACATCTGAACCGGAAGCTTTGCAAAGCGAAATTCAGCCACCCAAAAAACCCTCTTCTTTAGAGAAACTTCTGGGTGACTCAGTTAAATGGATTTTTCAACAACCTTTAGCTCAGTTTGTGTTATTTCAATATGTACGACAACGTTGGGTAATTCGCCAAACTTTAGAAAAGGTATACCTTGATAAAAGTGCGGTTACAGACCAATTGATAGAAGAAATTTCTCGCCCTGCTTTTGATCCGGGTGCATTGGATGTATTTGTTTCAGTTTTTAGCAGTCCTCAAGGGGAAAAAGTTGATGTACTACTAAAGCAATTAACTTGTTCTCTGTTGATGTTATGGGGAGAAGCCGATCCGTGGATGAATCCTAGAGAACGTTCTCAAAAGTTTCGTCAATACTGTCCTCAACTCACAGAGCATTTCTTAACAGCAGGTCATTGTCCCCATGATGAAGTACCCGATGGAGTAAATCAACTTTTACGGGATTGGGTGTTGTCTAAGTAAATCGGTGTGAATAATTAAAGATTTGTAGTAAGCGGCTGAAGCTGCTTACTACAAATAAGCTTATTTAAAAACGTAGGATTTAAGTTCTTGCTCTATTTGGTCACTAATAATTTCAGTCCCCATACCGATTTTATCGAGGTTAACCCTCACAAAATTTTTTTTATCTTCTTTTGTAAATTTTTTATCATTATCCGAGTCTTTAATAATTTTTAGAAAAATTGCATTTTGACTTGGAACAACAACCCAACTGATTATTCGAGTATTATTTGGGGTAATTTGCTGAAGGTTCTTACCTGATAAATCAGAAAGATAGCCAATAGTAACATCTTCGCTGTTAAGTTTTTTATCTGTATTTGTATCTTAGTCAATGATTTTATATAACCAAATTCTTGTGGTGGGCTTCTCTGCCGCTTTTACCTCCAATAAATCGAAGGAGGTGATAATGGCTTTTTTATTTAATAAAAGATGAGCTTCACTACCTTGCTTTTGATAAAAGATGATATTATACAATTGATTATTTCTTTCATTTTCATAAGAACGTGAAAGGTTTAAATCAATTCCTTTATCTTCATTCTGCTCTGCAAGACTAACAGGAATCATCAGATAATCTGATTTTTCTTTAATAATTAAATCGCCATAGATAAGATTTGGTTGTGGCTTCGGTTTATCAGTTACTTTTGCCTGTTCTGCATTTCTACTAACAGAAGACTTACACGAAAAAGAAAGGGCAGCTACAATCATAGCTGTAGTAATCTTATTTAAAAAGCGATACTTTTTCATCAAATTCTCCTAGCAGGATATATTGCTGTCCTATTTTATTCCCTGCTGGAAAATTAGCTAGAGTCCATCCAATACGCTTGGCTTTGTGAAAAATTATAGGTTGGGTTAAGCAAAGCCCCACCCAACAAAGCCCCACTGGCACTCCCTGCCGTACCGAGAAAATCATATTACAATAAAATGCCAAAAACCTGGTCGAGGTTGACCAGGTTTTATCGAGTTTACAGGTTTCAAATTTTAAACTAATTAACTAACTGAAGGTTAATAACTAGGGTGGACTGAAAAACTAACAAACTCAGCATTCTTGCGTTTTTCCGCTTTAGGATTTGGCTTTGCCCTCTACATTAGGCTTTTTGCCACTTCTATTACATTTGATATGCTGAAATCTGCTTGGGCTGATGACAAGGGGACACTAAGTCATTAACCCTTTTTGTTTGGTTTTATTTTGTTCGGTGTCCTACTATCTAAATTATCACTTAATTTGTAAGTTGCAACCCTTGGTTAACTAAAGTTGACGTTTTGTTAGATTCTGCAATCTAAAGTTAGAAATTTGATCCCCAACCCTCTTTTGAAGAAAGTTAAAGGGATCTTAGATAGATTAAGCATAGTAAGCAAACTACATTGTCATCAATCCCACATAATCTGATTGTCATCCAGATAGTCGGTGACAATACGGCCAATGGCATCAATTTCTGCCAATTCGGCGATAGAAAGCTTGATTTGGGCGGCTAATGCATTGTCTCGTGCTTGTTCGGGATAACGCCCTCCAGCGATCGCATTTGTTTGAGGTTGAGCAATTAACCAGGCTAAAGCTAACTGAGCAAGGGTACAATTATGAACAAAGGCTATAGGACGCAGTTTTTCTAGCGCTTGTTGGGCACGTTCAAAGTTTTCGCCTTGAAACAGTTTATTTTTAGCACGATTATCTGTTGGGTCAAATTTATGACCGACAGCAAATCTTCCTGTTAACAACCCCTGCGCTAAAGGCGAATAAGCAAGGATAGAAATATTGTTTTCGATACAATAGGGCAATGCATCTTGTTCTACCTGTCTCCAGAATAAAGAATAGGGTGGTTGTAAACTATCAATACGTCCATAACTTGCTGCTTCTGCTAACTGGACGCCAGAAAAATTGGAAACACCGATTGCTCGAATTTTACCTTGCTCTTTGAGCAGGTTAAGAGCTTTCATCGTTTCTTCGATAAGTACTATTTCACTATTGAAAGCGCCGGAGGGCCAATGTATTTGGTAAAGATCGATGTAATCAGTTTTCAGGTTAGTTAAGGAACGATCGCAAGCTTCAATCACTTGTTCATACTTGAGATGGTTAGCAAAAACTTTTGTGGCATACTCCACGTGAGTTCGTACATCAGATAAAGCTTCAGCGACAATTCGCTCAGAGTGTCCTTCACCATAAGCTTCAGCAGTATCAATTGTTGTGATGCCAGCTTCATAAGCGGCTCGAATGGTTTTAATCGAGTCAGCATCCTCAATTCCCACCCACATTCTTTTACCAGCTTGCCAAGTTCCCATCAGAATGGGTGTGATTTTGACTTCACTTGTACCTAGCGATCGCTTTTCCATAACTACTTCCTAATTTATTGCCTTAGACAGGTTCATACTTTATCAGTCTTAGCTTCAAATTAAATCAGAGTTACAGTAGATGCCGATGGAATTGACTACAACTTTTCATGCTCTCAAAGAATGGGCAGTTGCCATAAATGCCTTAGAAAGTGGCAAAACAATTATGTTGCTCCGCAAAGGCGGTATCCACGAACGACATGGACATTTCCAAGTTGCCCACAAGCAAATTTTGCTTTACCCCACTTATGAGCACCAACAAGCTTTCATGCTGAAAGCTGAATATGCCAATAATGTTTATCCAGTAACATCAGGCTGGCATCCTGAAACAGTTCGCATTGGCAGTTGGGCTGAAATTACAGATATTTTGCCAGTGAGTGACGAGTCTATTGTCAACAGTTTACTTCCCTTCCATATTTGGAACGAGCATTTTATTAGCGATCGCCTCAAATGGAAAGCACGTCAACCCCTTTATATTCTGCTTCTGCGGACATATAAACTACCGCAAGAGCAAGAAATTCCCTATTACGCCAAATACGCTGGCTGCAAGTCATGGATTGATTTAGATCGATCGATTTACTTGCAAACAGCACAACCAGTTTTATCTAACTTTGCATACAGCCAAATAGTAGAGACAATTCGCCAGATTGTCGGCGATAAGTTGTATGCTCCATCCTTCTAATAACCCAACTTGTTGTTCAGATACCCGATTTATTCAATAAGTCGGGTATCTAAATTTAGTTTAAGTAAGTGCTATTCCACCCTATAGCTCATTTGATTTATAACTTTATAAATTATCTCTAATATCAGGTTTGGTCAAACACTCAATAATATTTGTAGCAGCGCGATAAGCTTAAAATGTTGGGTTTCAAAAACTCACAAAAACCAAAATATAATCATGAACAAAATTACTCAACCCAATAAATTAAGCTTGCCGCGCTAGTACAACACGGTGGAAATAAACCAACCATTCCAAATCAACGAAACCCTTATGCTGTATTCATTTTTAATTTTTAATTCCGCTTTGCGGTACTAGTAGGTTGGATTGAGGAACGAAACCCAACATTTCCAGACCTTGCTTGTTGGGTTGCGCTTTGCTTAACCCAACCTACATTTACATCTAATACACTATTTTCGCCTTGACACGCTACTAAAGTTTTTCACAAAGCCAAGCGTATTATTTTATAACTAACTTCTAAAATCTGCGCTTATATAGCAATGGACAAGGCGGTTAGGACGCTGTGCGAAGCACATCTTCCATAGCATTCCGAAGACAGTCAAATTGAATTAGTTGTTTACGAATTTGACTCTTTAACCATGAGCAACATCGCTCAATTTTATTAAGTTCGGGTGAATAGGATGGCAAGTATTTTAAGTGACAGTCTGCCGATTCAATTAATTCTTGAATACATCCACCTCGATGAAATGTGGCATTATCTGCAATCACTATTTGTGCAGGTTTTAGCGATGGTATTAAACAAGTTTCTAGCCAAGTTTCAAAGACAGTTCGCTTCCTTGCACCCTCCACAGTAAATGGAGCGAATAATTTCCCATTACAACAGGCAGCAATCATATTAACTCGTCTTTGTCTCCTCCCACTTTTCAGTGCATGAAATCGCTGACCTTTTTCATTCCACCCATAGCCATAATCTTCTCTATTATCCATTCCTCTCAGGGGCTTTCACACTCCCGTCAAGTTTCTTGTAAGCCAAAACGTAAAACCCCAATCCAGACGGACAGGACAGTAAAAATTCCTCACACAAAAACCATATAGGATTTTATTGGCTCAGTTTTTTGCCTTATGAGAAAACAAGCGTGTAAAATCTTAGGACAAGCTCTATGCCAATACTCGTAAATTGACGAAGGTATTGAACTATGGGCCAGTATTAACAAAAAGTGCATTATTGGTTCCAAGACCGGCACAGATCACCTGACTTGTGCCTAAGCGAGTACAACTAGGATCTGAACTGTATACACCTCCCAGACTCTGAGGCCCACTCCAAGAACTGCCATTAAACCGATTTGCAAAAAGTGCTTTATTAGTTCCAAGACCAGCGCAGATCACCTGATTTGTACCTAAGGAAGCACAACTAGGATTTGAGGTGTATACTC
>NZ_JABXKF010000167.1:11132-33162 GCF_017115165.1 Nostoc sp. LPT
CAGATCACCTGATTTGTACCTAAGGAAGCACAACTAGGATTTGAGGTGTATACTCCTCCCAGACTTTGAGGCCCACTCCACGAACTGCCATTAAACCGATTTACAAAAAGTGCACTATCGGTTCCAAGACCAGCACAGATAACCTGATTTGTACCTAAGGAAGCACAACTAGGATCTGAACTGTATACACCTCCCAGACCCTGAGGCCCACTCCACGAACTGCCATTAAACCGATTCACATAAAGTGCACTATCGGTTCCCAGACCAGCACAGATCACCTGATTTGTACCTAAGGAAGCACAACTAGGATTTGAACTGTATACACCTCCCAGACTCTGAGGCCCACTCCACGAACTGCCATTAAACCGATTTACAAAAAGTGCTTTATTGGTTCCAAGACCGGCACAGATCACCTGATTTGTACCTAAGGAAGCACAACTAGGATTTGAGGTGTATACTCCTCCCAGACTCTGAGGTCCACTCCAGGAAATGCCATTAAACCGATTCACGAAAAGTGCTTTATTGGTTCCAAGACCGGCACAGATAACCTGATTTGGGACTAAGGAAGCACAGCTAGGATTTGAGGTGTATACTCCTCCCAGACTCTGAGGCCCACTCCAGGAACTGCCATTAAACCCATTTACAAAAAGTGCTTTATTAGTTCCAAGACCGGCACAGATCACCTGATTTGTGCCTAAGGAAGCACAACTAGGATCTGAGGTGTATACTCCTCCCAGACTCTGAGGCCCACTCCAAACGGCAAGAACTGGTTGGCTTACCAGAGATAAAATTACCGATGTTGTGCCTGCTAAAATTGTAAATTTCCTTTTCATAAAATCTAATGTCTTCCTCCTTAATACTGCTCTGTGTTTTGTTGGAAAGATTTAGACAGATGTAAAGTTTTAATTACTGAATTTTTTTTTCAGTTTGACTGGTATTGTACTATGAAACCACGTACCTATTTTGGATTCAGTTTCAGTTCTAAAAACTACAGAAATCAGTTACAAACCTTTACATGATCCAGTTCAAACTCATAATCTTCGTGTGATAGAACTGCTATTATTAGCCGTTACATCAACACTGATCGAATTAAACTCTACCAAAGTAAACTTTAGGTAAAACTTTGTTTATACCATTTAAGTCTGAACAAATCATCCATCAACTTAGTCTGATACTCCGCCGTTAATCAGCTGCATGAGTTGAGACACTTAAATTTGACTCGAACATCTGACACTTGAAAGCGCTCACGCTTAACGATTCCCAAGTTTTACCTGGGAATGGTAAAATTATGGCTGATTATAATTTGTATTGACAAACACTTTGAATATTTCTCTTTGCATGATGAAATAAGAATGATTTAATAGAATTCGTGCAAAAGTGTAAATCTGCATCATTTTGTTTGCAGATTATGAACTTTGCTATTAACTCTTGCCGAATATCTCATAACTAGATGATTATTTAACGATGAACAACGCGATCGCTCAGACAACAGCATTATTATCAACTTGCGCTTTACTACTAACAGGCTGTGGTGGTGGCGGTGGCTCTGTGACAAATTCTCCAAATAGTACCACCACAAATAACACTACAACTAATACCACCCAGACAACAACTACATCAGGTGCTATTCCTATCGGTATTGCCTTAGCACAAACCAGCAACGTCGCATTACTTGGTCAAGAGGGATTTGTTGGAGCCAGAATTGCTGAGAAGTATTTCAATAGTAAAGGTGGTATTAATGGTACTCCGATTAAATTGGTAAACCAAGATACTAGCGGTGATGAAGCTGGAGCAATTAACGCTTTTCAAACTTTAATTAATAAAGATAAAGTTGTCGGTATTGTTGGCCCTACTTTGTCACAGCAAGCTTTTAGTGCTGACCCCATCGCCGAACGTGCTAAAGTGCCAGTTATTGGAGCATCAAATACCGCAAAAGGAATTCCAGAAATCGGTGATTATGTAGCTCGTGTATCTTCCCCCGTCTCTATAGTTGCCCCTAATTCGTTGAAAGCTGCACTTAAGCAGAATCCTCAAATTAAAAAAGTGGCAGTTTTTTACGCCCAAAATGATGCTTTTAACAAATCAGAAACGGAGATTTTTCAAACAGCAGTAAAACAGCAAGGGCTAGAATTAGTAACAGTTCAAAAGTTCCAAACTACTGATACAGACTTTCAAGCCCAAGCTACCAATGCAATTAATTCAAAACCAGATTTGGTAATTATTTCGGGACTAGCGGCTGATGGTGGTAACTTAGTGCGACAACTGCGAGAACTGGGTTATAAAGGCATAATTATTGGTGGTAATGGTCTGAATACACCAAATGTTTTATCAGTGTGTAAAGCACTTTGCGATGGTGTGCTGATTGCTCAAGCTTACAGTCCTGAATATCCTGGTGAGATTAATAAGGTATTTCGCCAAACCTATATTGAGCAATATAAGAAAGAACCAGCCCAATTTACAGGTCAATCTTTTGCGGCGGTGCAGGTGTATGTTGAAGCGCTTAAAGAGTTGGATAAAAAAACCAAAATCAGCACATTACCTCTTGATAAACTGCGTACCGAATTGAACAAGCAAATACTAGCTGGAAAGTATGATACTCCTTTAGGTGAGATTGCTTTTACACCAGTAGGTGATGTGATTCAAAAGGAATTTTACGTTGCCCAAATCAAGATGGATAAAGATGGAAATACTGGAAAGTTCGTATTTATAAAATAGTTGCAACATGGACATAACTCTATTTTTGCAACTAGTTTTGCAGCAAGTTTTGAACGGATTATCTATTGGTAGTATCTATGCAATTTTTGCCTTGGGATATACCTTAGTTTATTCTATTTTGGGCATCATTAATTTAGCTCATGGCGCGATTTTTACCTTGGGTGCATACTTCACTTATGCACTCATGGGTGGTAACTTTGGATTTAACGGCTTGTTGGCTAATGCAGCCCTACCGATAAAATTACCATTTGCTATATCCTTGATTTTAGGAAGTACCTTGGCGGGATTGGTAGGGGTAGTGATGGAACGTGTTGCTTTTCAACCTTTGCGCCGTCAAGGATCTGACCCCTTACTAACTGTTGTTTCCAGCTTAGGGGTAGCAGTGGTAATTGTAAATCTAATCCAGTATTTAGTAGGCGCAGAAAGTTACACATATCCCGCAAATATTTACGGTAATTTGCCACCTGCGATTAACTTTGGTACTGCAAAAAACCCAATTCCGATTCGTAGCGTTCAGGTGGTAATTTTTACTGTATCAGTTGTGATTGTGGCAATTATTACCTATTTTATCAATCGAACTAAATATGGTAAGGCCATGCAAGCGATCGCAGAAGATCCAACTACAGCTAGTTTGTTAGGAATTAATAGCGATCACTTTATCATCTTAACATTCTTTATCAGCAGTTTTTTAGCAGGATTAGCAGGAACTTTAGTCGCCTCTAGTGTTAGTATTCCTGGGCCAAGTTTCGGCATTGCTTTTGGGTTGCGGGGTTTAGCGGTAATTGTCTTAGGTGGTTTAGGTAGTATTCCTGGTGCAGTGTTAGGAGGTTTCTTAATTGGATTAGTAGAGGCGTTTGTAGGATTAGTAGAGGAGCTTCTAAAGGTGCTTCTACACGACGCCGAATTATCTTTATCTGGATATAAAGACGCAGTAGCTTTTGGAATTTTGTTTATCATGTTATTAGTTAGACCCCAAGGTTTGCTAGGGCGGCGGTTTATTCAAAAAGTTTAAAGAGACGTAGCACTATGAAAACATACACCAAACCTAAATTAACTTTCGATCAATTTTTGTCACAGTGTCCAGAAGAAGGTTTATATGAACTTGTAGATGGAGAAATTATAGAGGTGCGTGCAACCAAAAATCATGATGATGTTGCTGATTTTATATTGTTTAGTTTCAATGATAAAATTAGGCGGTTCAATCTGAATTACGTGGTAAAAAACACAGTAGTATTTAGAACTATAACTGCTGATGGGACACAACAAGGGCGTAAGCCTGATGTAAGTGTTATAGATAAAGATGTATGGCGCTCAAATCGTTCTGCTTATTCTGCACTTGAAGAACCCATCCAGTTAGCTGTAGAAGTGACATCAACTAATTGGGAAGATGACTACATTGATAAATTGGATGAATATCAACGTTTAGGTATTACAGAATATTGGATTGTAGATTATTTGGCAATTGGGCTAAGAGAATATTTGGGAAATCCAAAAGTTCCGGCTGTATTTGTTTTTTTATTAGATGCTGAGGGAAAATACCAACGGACACTGTTTAGAGGTTCAGAACGGATTGTGTCACGAACTTTTCCTGAACTGGCGCTGACAGCAGAGCAAATATTAACAGCTTAATAGGTGAGAAAAGCGATAGTTTGATTAAGCTTAATCAAAATTTTTTTAAATGGCTGATTTTTTCGCTACTTATGGTTCTCTAATTGTCTCTATGGTATTAGGAGCGCTAGTAGGGTTATCGCTTTACTTACCGCTAATGACAGGACAATTGTCTTTAGCTAGCCCAGGATTTTATGCTTTAGGAGGATATATTGCAGCAATTTTATCCACAAAAATTTTAACATCTAGCAGTACTTTATTTCCAATTCCATTGTTGTTATTGGAGATGTTAATTGCTGGTGTAATTTGTGGTTTATTGGGTGTAATAGTCGGGATTCCCGCTTTACGGTTGCGAGGAATTTATTTAGCGATCGCTACTATCGCTTTTGTGGAAGTTCTGCGCGTCGTCTCCCTCAATCTAGATATTACAGGCGGTGCTGTTGGAATTTTTGGAATTCCTCAACCTTTCCAAACACCAATTGAATATTTATGGATTGCTCTGCCCTTACTATTAATTAGTATGGTGCTGCTTTATCGTTTAGAAGGCATCCGTGTAGGAAGGGCTTTTATCGCTATCCGCGAAGATGAATTAGCTGCGGGTGCAATGGGAATTGATCCCACTTATTACAAAGTTTTGGCATTTACACTAGGGGCTATACTTGCAGGGGTTGTAGGTGCAATTAGCGCCCACTTCCTTAATACCTGGAATGCTCGTCAAGGGACTTTTGATAGCAGTATTATATATTTAACTTTTGTTTTGATTGGTGGTTCGAGAACTTTTTTAGGACCGGTAATTGGAGGTATGGTGTTTACAGCCTTACCAGAGATTCTGCGAAGTCTTGCTGATACAGGTGGTTTACCTAATTGGCTAGCACAATTTTTGCGCGATGGCAGATTAATTATTTTTGGCTTACTAATAGTAATAGGTACAATCTTTTTTCCTCAAGGGCTAATTACTCCAGATATTTTTCAAAGGCGGAAAATCATAGAAAAACGAACCGCGAAGGACGCATAGACACGTACCCCTACTCTTAAGCAAGCTACGCGTAGCGTCTCGTAGAGAAGTGGCTTCCCACAGGGTAGGGCGCGTTCGCGCAGCGTCTCGCAGAGAAGTAAGAAAAGTTTTAGAGAGTTATTGTATAAGTCTTATATTCATAATAATATGCAAAAATGTCACATAGTATTCCAGAAACTAACAGCAGTATTGTCTTAGAAGCAAGAGCATTAACTCGCCGCTTTGGTGGTTTAGTGGCGGTAAATAATGTATCTTTTAGTGTAAATAAACATGAGATTTTTGGATTGATTGGCCCTAATGGTGCTGGCAAAACAACACTGTTTAATTTGATTACTGCCTTTATTCCACCTTCTAGCGGTCAATTAATTTATCAAGGTGCAAAAATTTCCCAACTGCGTCCTCATCAAATTGCTGCTTTAGGTATTGCCCGTACCTTCCAAAATATTCGTTTGTTTGGGGAATTATCGGCGTTAGAGAATGTGATAATTGCCCGACATTTACACACTAAAAGTAATATGATTACAGGAGTTTTGGGATTACCACCAGCGCCTAATGAAGAATTGAAGACTAAGCAAAAAGCTTTAGATTTATTGGATTTAGTGGGATTAAGCGATCGCGCTGACGAAAAAGCCAAAAACTTTGCCTACGGCGATCAACGTCGGCTAGAAATTGCCCGTGCTTTAGCATTAGAACCGCAAATTTTACTTCTCGATGAACCGGCGGCGGGAATGAACCCCAACGAAAAACAGCAACTCAGTGCATTTATTCGCAGCCTGCGCGATGGCTTTAATTTGACGATCATTCTTATAGAACACCATGTACCATTGGTTATGGGTTTGTGCGATCGCATTGCTGTGTTAGATTTTGGGCAATTGATTGCATTGGGTGAACCATCAGTTGTCAGAAATAATCCGGCTGTAATTGAAGCTTATTTGGGAAATGAATGATATCTGATGAACTGTCTTAAACTACAAAACCTGTTGCAATTCCTCAATACTATTTGCAGTTACAACGTTCCGTAAAATTGTCTTCAAACGTTCTATATCATTAATTTCCGTAATTTGTCGCATTAACTGTAATCCATTATCACCGAATTTCAACTCTAAATTAATTTCAATACTAGAAAGTATTCCGCGTGCTTCTCCGCGTGCTTCTCCGCGTGCTTCTCCTTCGCGTAAAATTTCTTGATACCAAGGCGACTCATGTAACACAGCCATATCCCACCTCATGATTTCTTGAATTAGGGCACTCTCTAAAACAAACGTAGCAAAAAAAGCTAAGACTGTTTCCAGTTGATTTAGTTGTTCATCAGCACGGAGAATTTGCAATGCTTCTCTAATAGTAGATTCATTTTCACCACCTTTAAGAATAGGTACAAACGGCAGTAATGATGGTAAAGGTTGTTGAAAAGCAATGTTGACATCGACTTCCCACAAGTTAATCACCCGATAATCTTGTATTGCCCGTAATCCAGCAATATTTGATGTAAAGCTTGTGGGTATTTCGTTGTTACCAGTTTTAAGAATGTTGATGAGAACGGGGTATGTTGGCAAGTTATATTTTTCTTCCGCAAGTGCAGCGTATGCACGCATCCGACGTGGCATTTTGGATTGATAGCGTAATTGCAACTCATTGAGAAGCAGAAATTCTCCGTGTTGGGGACTTGTGACACGGATTAATACATCACTTTCTCGGCTAATCCACTGAAATTCACTGGTGAGAATTTCCCCAGCAACAAGATTAGGAATCTGGGTTACCCATCTTACCCAGTTGTCGGGTGCGAGACTGATTAATTTTTTGGTGCTGACATCGGCAGGTTTTGCCATCGGGGTGTAGATGCTCTCAAGAAGTGAGATTTATCGTAACTTGAAGTGTGCCATTACATCTAAAGAATGTTTATTAAGTAAGCTTTTATCTGCTTTATTTGTCTGCAATGTTAATAACAGCTGGTGATGGGGTTTTGCGATCGCCAGCTATTAAGAATGAATTACGAAAAAATTTGGGCGATACCTGCGGTAAGCTCTGCTAACGCCATACTAACCTATAATTAATGATAAATTTTATTATTATCATTAACTATGACCATTACCCTAACGTTGGAACAGGAAAGAGACTTTTGGGCAGAAGCTAGACAAAATAGCCAGCAAAACTCGTCAGAGCCTTATGAATCTTATTCTCAAATACCCAGGCAACTGGGCAAAGGATATAGCCGAAGCATAGAAGTGCATCCCCAAGTGTGGCTGGGGATTGGTAACTACGAATACTACGATGACATACTCGAACCAGGCTGTGAATGCGTTCACCCTTTGGAATTTGCTGTTAGTATTTCAGGAACAACTATAGATGAATTTGGAGGGCAATTAGGAGAAGGATACACACTCATTTCAGGTGGCGGCATTCAACGAAATATGACTTTTTTGGCTTCTCAAGCGCAGGTGGGTATTGGCTTCAGTATGCCTGTTGAGTTGTTGGCAACCTTTTTTCCTACAGGGGACGGAGAAATTCTACCGCAACTACGTTTTTTGGCAAAAGGTAACGAGTGGCAGACATTGCTCTACCCAAAAACTACAACAGCAGTACAGACAGTGGCACAGCAAATAGTCAACTGTCCCTACCACGGGATGACGAAGCGTTTGTATTTACAGGCGAAGGTGCTAGAGTTGATGTCGCTGCAACTTGCCCCCTTCTTAGCTGATCAAGGTGGATTGCAACCACAACCGCGATTTAGAGCTGGAACTGTTGAGCGTATATACCAAGCAAGAGAAATTCTACTCTCTTGTCTAGCTAATCCACCATCATTATTAGAATTAGCACAACTTGTGGGAGTAAGCGATCGCACTCTTCAACGTGGTTTTCAGCGACTCTTTGGTACTACCGTATTTGGTTACTTGACAGACAAACGCATGGAGCGAGCAAAACGCTGGCTCAGAGAAGGAAATCGCACAGTGCTGCAAGTGGCAATTATGACTGGTTACTGCAATCCCACACACTTTAGTGTTGCTTTTAAACGTAAGTTTGGTATTTCTCCGAGTCAGTGTTTGTTGGGTGAAAAGTCTGTTTGGCGATGATTAGTTCTGTATTGGGGTAGACGTAACTCATCCAATTCCTGTAATCTACATTTCGAGTTTATTCAGAAATCTTCTCAACAAAGAGGGTTTTGGTTACTGGAGTGTGGGGAATTGTGATGAGAATTCAGCGGTTGTCGTCTATTATTTGGCTGTGGTTGGTGATGAGTTTTCTGCCAATGTTTATGGCAGAATCTGTACGCGCAGAAGTCAAACAAAATTCGCCAACAGTAATTACAAAAATTAAGTCACTGAGCGAGATTGAACGCCCAGCCACAAATGTTAGTGGGTTGTTTTCTCAATCGTCAACCCCACAAGCAACACCGATTCGTGAAGTTGTGCAAGTGAGGGCAGTGAAGGCAAATCCCACTAACATTGGTGTGGAGGTGATTCTACAAACTAGCAAAGGGGAACAATTACAAGTTACTAATCGCAGTACTGGTAATAGTTTTATTGCTGATATTCCTAATGCTCAGCTGCGCCTACCATCGGGCGAGGCATTTACATTCCGTTCTGAAAAACCACTTGCGGGAATTACTGAAATAATAGTCAATAACTTTGATGCCAATACTATCCGGGTGACAGTCATAGGTGAGGGAAGCTCACCAACAGTCGAGTTATTTGACAGCGATGAAGGTTTGATTTTTGGGTTGACAACTGCTGCATCTACTGCACAGCAGCCACCAACTCAACAAACACCTGAACAAGAACAACCAGCGAACCAAACCCCACCAGAGCAACCATCGGCTTCTAGTGATGAGCCAATTGAGTTGGTGGTGACAGGTGAACAAGATGGATATCGCGTACCAGATGCTTCCACTGCAACTAAGACTGATACGCTTATCCGCGATATTCCCGCCTCGATTCAAGTCATCCCGCAACAAGTGCTAAAGGATCAACAAATTACACAAGTTCGGGAAGCAGTTTCTAACGTTAGTGGAATAACTCCTGGAAGCGCTGGTTCTCAAACTACGTTTGGTGAAAATTTTATTTTCAGAGGATTTGCGGACAGCTTTGCTAGCGGTGGTAGTACTTTTGTCAATGGTTTTAGGAGGTATAACGCCCTTAGTCACAGTCTGGATGTAGCGAACATTGAACAACTTGAAGTTCTTAAAGGTCCTGCATCTGTCCTTTATGGGCAGGGTGAACCGGGGGGGATTCTCAATATTGTAACTAAGCAACCTCTTTCAACACCTTATTATGCTGTTGAAGGAACCATTGGTAACTTTGATTTTTACCGTCCCACATTGGATCTTTCCGGTCCCTTAAATACCGACAAAACGATTCGCTATCGCTTGAATATGGCGTATGAAAACTCTGGTAGCTTTGTGGACTTTGTGAAAACGGAGCAGGCATTCATAGCACCTGTTATCAGTTTTGACCTGGGGAAGAATACCACCCTAGTCCTAGAAGGTGAGTATATCAATACCTCAAAAGTAGAGTACTTAGGTATTCCGGCAGTGGGTTCACTATTGCCAAACCCTCTTGGCAGAGTTCCTCGCTCTCGGTTTATCGATGACCCAGATTTCAAATTAGAACGGGATTTTGTGGCGCTTGGATACCGTTTACAACACAAATTCAGTGACAATTGGTCAATTCGTAATGCGTTTACAGCAGAGCTTGAAGATTATAATGAGACGTTTGATTATAGTTTAGGGCTACGAGCAGACGACAATCGAACAGTGGATCGTGGCGCTAGATTTGATCAGGCTAAGTCACGAAGTTACTTTCTGCAAACGGATGTTATTGGCAAGATTCAAACTGGCATCGTTAAGCAGGATTTGTTATTTGGCTTGGAATTAGGTAGAACTAATTACATCCGACAGACATTCGATCCAACGCCCACTTTCCCAGCCATCGATTTGTTTAACCCAAATTATGACCGACCTTCAATTCAATTTGATACGAAAACGTCAGACACAGAATTTCCTCAAAATTTGATCGGTGTCTATGCCCAGGATTTGATCTCAATTGGAGATAAGTTAAAGATTTTGCTAGGTGGACGCTTTGATTTTGTAGAAGCCTCCTTCGAGGATACAGTACCTGGGATCTCACGCGACCAAGAAGATACTGCCTTCAGCCCTCGTATTGGCATTGTTTACCAACCCATTCAACCAGTCTCTTTATACGCCAGCTATAGTCGCTCATTTCAACCCTCTAGTGCTTCCGCCATAAATGCCGATAATACTCCATTTGAGCCAACTAAGGGTGAATCATTTGAAGTCGGGGTCAAGAGTGAATTTTTCGATGCCAGACTGTCCGCAACGCTAGCAGCTTACCAAATTACCAAACAAAATATTGTCGTAGACGATCCAGATCCAGCTAATCAAGGATTTAGCCTTCAGATTGGTGAACAACGCAGTCGAGGCATTGAACTAGATGTCGCCGGTGAAATCTTGCCGGGATGGAAAATCATTGCCAGTTATGCCTATATTGATCCGGAAATCACTGAAGATACCAGACCAGAATACAAGGGCAATGAACCGAGTAATGTTGCCCGAAACAGTGCCAGTTTATGGACAACCTATGAAATTCAAACAGGAAATTACAAAGGGTTGGGATTTGGCGGTGGATTATTTTTTGTAGGCGACAGACAAGGAGACTTGGAGAATACATTCACTTTGCCTAGCTATGTGCGAACCGATGCAGCCATTTATTACCGCCGCGACAACTGGCGAGTTGGGCTGAATATCAAGAACTTATTTGATGTTTACTACTTTGAAAGTGCCGATAGTATAGACAGTGTGTATCCTGCCGCACCGTTTACAGTTTTGGGAACAGTTTCAGTGCAGTTTTAAGAAGGCTCACCTCATGATTTGTTGCACTAAATGCGATCGCTGTTTGCTCAAATAGACAAAATACTCACAAATTCGTCTAAAGAACTCACAGCGATCGCGCTATCCATTAAATTTTCTAATTTTTCCCCACTCTCGCCCTCAAGCCTTGCTTCCACCTCTTCAGAAATTTCACCAAAACGTTGTCGTAATACTCGTATTAACTCCTGTCGCACACCCTGCTGAATACCTCATGCCGATACCCCCAAAGGCGCATCATGCTTGTTCAATTCGGATAAGTCTGAGGATGCGATCGCATGAATAACTCTTAAGTAATTGCGGTAACATTATTAAGAATAATTAGCACAAATTCTCTATAAACAAATTGTGACCATCACTCTTTCAATGTCAGGTTGGCAGGAACTGTGGCAACAATCTTTTACAAAAATATATCATTCATCTGAACCAGGGATTATTGAAACAATTGTAGAATATCCCCAGGAAATGGCTAAAGGATATAGACGTTTTATTAGGCTTCGCAGTGGAATTATCCTAGAAATTAACGATTATGTCTGTGAAAATGACTTTGCTTTAGAGTTAGTACTCTATAAACATTGGTGTACAGAATTTGTCTTTAGTATTTCCAGAGACTCTCTACGCTGTGATGGACATCATTTGGTTTCAGGAGAAAACTACTTGGCAACTGGAGGATATTCTCAAGGTCGGTCAATATTTCGAGCAAAAGAACGATGTCTGGAAGTGAATATATACATCGATTTCTCGATTGCCAAAGCATTTTTTGATGGACAAATAGAAGTACTGCCAAAAGACTTAAGACTCATAGTTGAAGATAACTACGAACAGCCATATCTTCCTTCCCAGAAAACAACTTCTGCGATGCAGCTGGCTTTACAGCAAATTCTGAATTGTCCTTACCAAGGACTGACTAAGCAAATGTATTTGGAAAGTAAGGCGCTAGAATTGGTGGCTTTGCAGCTACAGCCAATGATTATGGTAAATCAAACGCTACAGAAACAGCGGGAATTGAAATCCGATGATATTGACTGTATTAATCAAGCAAAGGTTATTTTACTGCAAAATTTACACAATCCACCTTCATTATTGGCTCTAGCTCGGCAAGTAAGGCTTAATGAGCGCAAACTCAAAGAAGGTTTTCGTCAAGTGTTTGGTACAACTGTGTTTGGTTATCTGCATAACTACCGTATGGAGCAAGCGCGATCGCTACTAGCAGAAAAACTAATGTCAATTACCGCTGTGGCTCATGCAGTTGGGTATAAAAATCTAGGCGACTTCAGTACAGCATTCCGCAAGAAGTTTGGAATTAGTCCTAAAGCTTACCAAAAATTGATGTGAAGCAATAGCTAGCTTTCTTACCATCTCCTATGTTTTTCTTGGCAACGCTTAGGAAAAAAGTTCGTTTGACCAAACAAAAAGTCCGTTTAACCAAAGTCTGCGATTGCTGATTCTGATACTCTGCAATGAAAGTTGATTAAGAATTTTTCTTAATTACTGTTCTTGAGAAACTGGTAAACTTGCTTGACGAGTTGATGATTTGAGTGTGGGAGGATTATGGGGATAGGGAAGCAATTATCAGTTTTGATTGCGGGGGTAATAAGTGCGATCGCAATGCAGCCTGTTTGGGCTAACGATAGTCAAGAAATTGCAGAAAATTATCAATTAAGACCAACTGAGCAGAATTTGCAAGTAAAAACTCTCATTAGTGAGATTAAGCAGGTGAGTGAAATAGATCTGCCGCTCACTAATGCTGAAAAACTCGTACAGTCGCCAACACCAGCATCAGAAATTGTGCAAGTGACCGAAGTCAAGGCGAATCCCACCTCTAAAGGCGTGGAGGTAATTTTACAGACTACTCTTGGGGAACAGTTACAAGTTACTAATCGCAGTGCAGGTAATAGCTTTATCGTTGACATTCCTAATGCTCAACTGCGTTTACCGTCAGGTGAAGCATTCACATTCCGCTCTGACAAGCCAATAGCAGGTGTTACCCAGATTACGGTGACTAACTTTGATGCCAATACTATTCGGGTGACAGTCATAGGTGAAGCAAGTGTACCAACTGTTGAGTTATATGACAGTCAAAAAGAGGGTCTTATCTTCTCTGTTGCAAGTGCGGCTTCTTCTACCCAACAGGGGCAACAACCTCAAACTCAACAAATACCTCAATCAAGTAAGCCAACAAGTGAAACCCAGCCAAGTCAACCATCAGCACAGGGTGATGAACCGATTGAGTTGGTAGTGACAGGTGAGCAAGATGGCTATCGCGTACCAGATGCATCAACAGCTACAAAAACCGACACCCCGCTACGTGACATTCCCCAATCGATTCAGGTAGTACCGCAACAAGTGCTGCGAGATCAGCAGGCTAATAACATCGACGAAGTGTTGAGAAATGTACCTGGCACATCGCAAAGTTTCTCATCTCGCGCCAGCTTTCAGCCAGGAGTTATCATCCGAGGCTTTAGCACTAACAATTACCTGAGAAATGGAGTGCAAGACCCTACCGCTGCCTCATTAGGCTTTGACCCCGCCATCACTGAACGTGTCGAAGTTCTCAAAGGACCTTCCTCCGTTCTCTATGGGCAAGGCAATCCCGGAGGCACCATCAATTTAGTCACCAAACAACCGTTGAGCAACCCTTACTACTCGATAGAAGGTTCGATTGGCAACTTCGATTTCTACCGGGGTGCTCTTGACCTTTCTGGTCCACTCAATACCAACCGAACACTGTTATACCGCTTAAATGCTGCGGCTCAAACTTCAGGAAGTTTTGTTGATTTCTTTGAAAGCAGACAGCGTTATGCTGTTGCGCCCACTTTAACCTGGCTTGTTAGCGATCAGACGAAGCTAACTTTGTCAGGCGAGTACCTGGATACAATCACACCGTATGATTCAGGTCTTCCAGCCATAGGAACGCTACTATCTAATCCCAATGGTAAGATTCCTCGCAATCGCTTCGTCGGCGATACCGCAGATGACAACAACTTTCGAGCGTACCGCATCAGCTATGACTTTGAGCATCGCTTTAGCGACAAGTGGCTTCTTCGTACTGCCTTTCAAGCATCTTTCCTCAACTTAGACAGAGTCTATTTTCTTGGTACTGGCTTTTCGGATAACCGCAACTTAAGCAGACTGTACGTCCAGTCAGACTACGACGACAAGGCTTACAATCTGGATACCTACACAGTTGGCAAATTTGCTACAGGTACTATTCAGCATCAGATGGTCACAGGTATCAATCTATCCAGACGGGATATCGATAGTAAGGATCTCGCCAGTGCAACTACTTCACTTGACCTGTTTAATCCAGTGTACGGTCAACCGTTAGGACTGCGTACCAACGTCCTTCCACCTCAACGGAAATTTAGAGCCGATACCTTGGGTATTTACGTGCAAGATCAAATCACACTCGCAGAAAACCTGAAGTTACTGCTGGGTGGGCGCTTTGATATTGCCAGCCAAAAAGGAGAAGCTTTGCTTGTATCGCTTCAATCGAAAACTGCCTTTGAGCAAGATGAAGCCTTTAGCCCACGGGTTGGCATTGTCTATCAACCCATCCCACCGATTTCACTCTACGCTAGCTACAGCCGCTCATTCCTTCAGCCTGGTACTATTTTCAATAACGGCACCCTGTTTAAGCCAGAACGCGGCACTCAGTATGAAGTTGGCATCAAGGCAGATTTGAGCGATCGCCTGTCTACAACCTTGGCATTCTATGATTTAACCCGCACCAATGTACTGACAACTGATCCAAGAAATTCGTTGCTGTCAATTGAAACGGGTAAGCAACGCAGCCAGGGGATTGAGCTAGATTTATCGGGTCAAATTTTGCCGGGATGGAACATGATTGCTGGCTATGCTTATACCGATGCTCGTGTTGAAGAAGACACTACTTATCCAGGTAAACTCTTAAATAATGTCCCTAAACATAGCTTTAATTTCTGGACAACCTACGAAATTCAGTCCGGCAGTTTACAAGGATTGGGCTTGGGTTTGGGATTTTTCTTTACGGGAGATAGGCAAGGAGACTTGGCAAACACCTTTGAATTGCCCAGCTATTTCCGCACTGATGCTGCCATCTTCTACAAAAGGGAAGCTTTTCGAGTGGCACTCAATTTCCGAAATTTGTTTGACGTTGATTACTTTGATTCTGCCATCAGCAGAGTGCGTGTTTTCTACGGTGATCCTTTGACTGTGCAGGGAACGATTTCCTGGGAGTTTTAATTGCAATTAGAAGACGCTTAATCATGATCCAACACCTAAAGAAGAATAAATTTATATAAATAAAATTTTCACAAATTCATCTAAAGAACTCACACCGATCGCGCTATCCATTAAGCTTTCTAATTTTTCCACACTCTCGCCCTCAAACCTTACTTCCACTTCATGAGGAATTTCACCAAAGCGTCGTCGCAATACTCGGATTAACTGCTGTCGCGCACCTTGCTGAAGACCTTGCTGAATACCTCTTTGCTCAATTTCGTGATCCCAAAGCGATTCTCGCAATACTGCCATATCCCACCTCATGATTTGTTGCACTAAAGGCGATCGCACCTACAAAATTTAGGTAAACAAAATTTGCACGAATTCGTCTAAAGAACTCACAGCGATCGCGCTATCCATTAAATTTTCTAATTTTTCCACACTCTCGCCCTCAAGCCTTGCTTCCACTTCATGAGGAATTTCACCAAAACGTCGTCGCAATACTCGGATTAACTGCCGTTGTACACCTTGCTGAAGGCCTTGCTGAATACCTCTTTGCTCAATTTCGTTATACCAAGGCGATTCTCGCAATACTGCCATATCCCACCTCATGATTTGTTGCACTAAAGGCGTGTCTAACACAAAGCTAGCAAAAAATGCCAGCAATGATTCTAACTCGTTCAACTGTGCATCTGCTCGTAGCGCCTGTAATGCGCGTTGCACAACTGATACCTCTCCCCCTCCTCGCAGGATTGGCACAAAGGGTAACAACGATGGTAGTGGTTGCCCAAATACTATTTCAGCATCAATTTCCCACAAATTAATCACGCGATAATCTTGGATGGCACGTAATCCCAAAAATTCCTGCTCGTAACTATTGACAATAGTTAAGGTGGATGGGGGCGGTAAAATGTTGATCAGTACTGGGTAAGTTGGCAATCGGTAGCGTTCTTGTGCCAAGGCAGTATATGCTCTCATCCGTAGAGGCATCTGTGCCGTGTAACGCAGTTGTAGTTCATTTAGTACTAGAAAATCTCCATGAGTGGCACTGTATGCCTTCACCAACACATCTGTTTCGCGGCTAATCCAATGAAACTCAGAGCCGAGAATTTCTTTCGCCACAACCTCAGGACGCTGTGTCACCCACTGTACCCATGCATCGGGAGCTAAATTAATTAATCGTTTGCTACCAATATCTGCTGCTTTTACCACAGGACGCTTGATATCTTTATCACTAATTAATAGTACATCATAAAGATTGCAGTATTCTGACGTTGGTTTTTAAGTTGAAGCAATGTCTAGGCACTGTTTTAAGAAATGTATGATTGATGTATCTTAGGTTTTGAATCAACATTTCTGAATGTAAACCGCCCATGAAAGCCGATAGTAAGCCAAACTATACAATTTTAGAAGTTCAAGAACTTGATGTAAATTATGGCGGCATCCAAGCTTTGAAAAAGATTAATTTAATTATTCAAAAAGGCGAGGTAGTTACTCTAATTGGTGCTAATGGTGCGGGAAAAACAACTACACTTCGCGCCATATCTAAAGTAGTTAATCCTAAAAATGGCGTAATTATCTATAATGGACATAATATTAACCGTCGCCAAACTCACGAAGTTGTACAACTTGGTATCGCTCATTGTCCTGAAGGACGCAGAGTATTAGCGCGGCAAACAGTACTTGATAATTTGCTTTTGGGTGCTTATATTCGCTCTAATCAAGCAGAGATAAAAGCAGACATTCAGCGCCAATTTGAGCTATTTCCCCGTTTGTCGCAAAGACGCAATCAACTAGCAGGAACCCTCAGCGGTGGTGAACAACAAATGTTAGCGATCGCTCGCGCTGTCATGAGTAAACCACAACTCTTACTTTTAGATGAGCCTAGCTTAGGTTTAGCACCTGCGATCGTCCGAGAAATCTTCTCAATTATTGAAAATTTGCGTGCTACAGGCGTGACTATTCTATTAGTTGAACAAAACGCTAATCTGGCACTACAAATTGCCGATCGCGGTTATGTTTTAGAAGCTGGTTCTATTACCTTAACAGGTGCAGCCTCAGAATTAATTAGCGACGAGCGAGTTAAAAAAGCTTATTTGGGGTAATTAATTAAATGATAATTTTGGAGGTATAAGCAGATGGTAAAATCACCAACTAAACCCCTAACTTTAGAAAAGTTTTTAAAACTACCAGAAACAAAGCCTAGCTCAGAATACATTAACGGTCAAATTATTCAAAAGCCAATGCCACAGGGAAAACATAGTATTCTTCAGGGTGAACTAGTCAGTAATATCAATTCTGTAGCCAAACCTCAAAAAGTTGCCCTTGCTTTTCCAGAATTGCGGTGTACTTTTGGCGGACGCTCAATTGTATCTGATGTAGCTGTGTTTGCTTGGGAAGGGATTTCCTTAGATGAACGTGGAGATGTCGCTAATGTCTTCAAGACATATCCAGACTGGACGATTGAGATTCTTTCGCCAGATCAAAACCAGACTAAAGTAACCGGAAATATTCTACATTGTCTAAAGTATGGTAGTCGCTTCGGTTGGCTGATTGATCCAGATGAGCGTTCTGTTTTAGTGTATCCACCAAAGCAGCAACCAGAACTTTTACAAGAATCACAAGAAATATTACCAGTTCCCGATTTAGTTAGTGGTTTTCAATTAACTGTAGGACAACTATTTGGATGGTTGAAGTTATAGCTTTTCCTATAGATCATAGCCCCCTCCTCGCTTGCGGGGAGGGGGTTGGGGGTAGGGTTCTTTACCTACTCAACTGAGAACCGCTATATAAACAATTGTATAAATTCCTGTCTAGCTTTGGGAATACTAAAGGTAGTAATTTACTGAAGTCAGAGCAAGATAATGGATTTCGTGAATTTAATAAAAACGGGTAATAGTTGGAAATTTGCGACTGAAGCTGATTTAGAAGATTTTGTCTGGGCGAATTTAAAGGAACTTTTCGGGTTAATTCCACTAAAGCGACAATATTATATTAAAGGTCAAATTTGCGACATTTTAGCCTTGAATGAGAAGAAACAGTTAGTAGTGCTGGAATTGAAAAACAGTGAAGACAGATATATTGTTCAGCAACTAACTCGATATTATGAAGCTTTACTTGAGAATAAACCCTTCCAAGAAGAGGTAGACTATGGACAACCTATTAGCTTGATAGCAATTAAACCTAATTTTCATCGAGATAATTTTACAGATAGAAAGTACAGCCATCTGTCTATTCAATTTCTCAGCTTTCAAATATTGGAAGCAAGTAAAAACTTATATTTAGAATTAAAAGACTTAGATAATGGCAAATTGTCAAAAGTAGAAATTCCTTATCAAGGAAGAGATGTTAATGAAGATATACCTGCTCCTCCTAGAGCAATTATTAACCGACTAGCTAAATGTCACAATTCTAGTGAAAATGAGCGAGAGGCTGTACTCAGAATTCGTAAAAAAATTCTTGGCTTTGACAAACGCATCCAAGAAATTGTTAAACCTAATTCTATTGAATATGGTAAAGGAAAAAGTAAGCTCTGTGCTGAGTTTTACTTTGGTAGCACTATTTATGGTTTTCAAGGTAGACCTAACCTATTTCTAAGATTACCTGAACCAGAACCATATTTCAAGCCAAATACCCTGAGAATGCATATTTCTATTGATAAAGATTGGACTAGCTTTTATATAATAATTAATTACCCTAGAGCCTTTATTAGTAATAAAAATAGAAATCATAACATGTATCAATATCCAGTATTCCTAGATAAAATAAAAAGATGTGTGGAAAGTGAATTAATAAATGATCGAGCACGCATCTGCTATCAAAATTACGAAAAACTTATTCTGAGTGGAACTAACTCTCTAGAGATTTTAGTCGATATTGCTTTAGAAACTTGGTTAAAAAGGCTTTAAGAAAAGCTACATTGACAGCATCTATAACTTTTCCTAATTAGTAGTATTATTAAATATTATTACGATTTTTGTCATATATTAATATTTGTAGCCCTCCTTGCAGATATCTATATATTTGTTTAGCGGCGAATTTCATTCACCAGAATAATTAAACCCATGAGTCAAATCATCTGGATCGCAAGACACGCTAACCGCCTCGACTTCGTAAACCCTGATTGGTTTCTTACCGCCGAACGACGCTACGATCCACCTTTGTCTGATGATGGTATGGTGCAGGCA
The DNA here is from genome assembly GCF_017115165.1 of Nostoc sp. LPT. Lineage (GTDB taxonomy): Bacteria > Cyanobacteriota > Cyanobacteriia > Cyanobacteriales > Nostocaceae > Nostoc. Next base: position 30,739 of record NZ_JABXKF010000167.1, read on the forward strand.
CAACAGTTAGCTAAACGATTTAAAGGAGAAAATATTGCCCATATTTTCGCTTCTCCTTTCCTGCGAACCGTACAAACGGCAAACGCAGTTGCAGAAGTGCTTAACTTACCGATCAAATTGGAAACAGGTTTGAGTGAATGGCTAAATCCAGTTTGGATGACAGAAGAACCTAAAAGACTCTCAACTCCAGCATTAGCAGAGTTATTCCCCAGAATTGACAGCAGCTATACTTCGCGCATTGCTGCCAATTATCCTGAAACTCGCGAAAAAGTGCGAGAACGTTCTGGACAAACTGCTAGATGTTTAGCTACTGAATTCCTCCCAGACAATATCCTGCTAGTAGCGCATGGTGCATCTGTGTTGGGGGGAGCAATGGGGCTAGTGGGGGAAATTGCCAAAACAGAAGTTAAAGCTTCTTTATGTTCTCTAGTAAAAGTGGTACGTCAAGACCCAGAATGGTTATTAGAACTAACGGGAGATACTTCCCATTTAACCCACATAGAAGAAGTTATTCGATTTGCTTAAACCTCTGATAGAGATTTGCGTTCATGGCTTCTGATACGTTGGGTATATCCTACAAAAAAAAGTAATTAATTTCACGAATAAATTCTATGACTTTGTTACTAGCAGGAGACATCGGCGGCACAAAAACTATTCTGCGATTGGTTGAAACATCAGATTCACCAGCTTTACATACTATTTATCAGGAAAGTTACCACAGTGCTGATTTTCCCGATTTAGTACCGATAGTACAGCAGTTTTTAGTCAAAGCTAATACACCCACACCAGAAAAGGCTTGTTTTGCGATCGCCGGCCCCATTGTCAAAAATACTGCCAAACTGACCAATTTAGTCTGGTTCCTGGATACCGAACGTCTACAAGAAGAATTGGGTATCTTGCACATTTCTTTGATTAACGACTTCGCCGCCATTGGTTACGGCATTTTAGGTTTACAAAAACAAGACTTGCTGACGTTGCAAGTTGGCAAATCTCAACCCGAAGCCCCGATTGCAATTATTGGTGCTGGTACTGGCTTAGGGCAAGGATTTTTAATTAGACAGGGAAACGACTATCAAGTTTTTTCTTCAGAAGGTGGACACGCTGACTTTGCCCCTCGTAACGAGATCGAGTTTCAACTGTTGAAATACCTGCTGGGTAAACATGATATCCAGCGCCTTTCCGTGGAACGCGTGGTTTCTGGAATGGGAATTGTGGCAATTTACCAATTTCTGCGCGATCGCAAATTTGCCACCGAATCACCAGATATAGCCCAAATCGTTAGAACTTGGGAACAAGAAGCGGGACAGGAAGAGAAAAGTGTCGATCCCGGTGCTGTCATTGGTACGGCTGCATTGCAAGGTAGCGATCGCCTCTCGGAACAAACTTTGCAATTATTTATAGACGCTTATGGTGCAGAAGCCGGCAATCTCGCCCTGAAACTCCTACCTTATGGTGGCTTATACATTGCTGGGGGAATTGCGCCCAAAATCCTGCCCTTAATCCAAAATAGCGGTTTCTTATTAAATTTCACCCAAAAAGGTAGGATGCGCCGCCTCCTCGAAGAGATCCCCGTGTATGTTATCCTCAACTCGCAAGTCGGCCTAATTGGTGCTGCTTTATGTGCTGCTAGGTTATAACAGCTGGCATCATCAGTGAGATCAGCATCTCAAAAGGCAAAAAATATGACAGTTAAAAGTCTGTTGCCACTAATTGCCGCCACCATTGTCTGTGGTGGCTCTGTTCTTGTGGAAGCGCGTCAACCCAAACATCCGGCAGCTGTTGTCAAACCAACTGTTTCTCAACCCGTTCAGCCACAATGGAAGTTATATACTGCTCCAGATGGGCGTTTTACAATTTTGATGCCGGGAAGCCCCAACAGAAATACCGAATACCAAAAAACTTACATGGGGGAAATTACTTTAGAAATATTTGTTGCTCAACCACCAAAACAGCAAGTAGCATATATAGTTGCTTACAATGATTTTCCTTATAGTTACGGTCAAATGGCTGATCCCCAAGCTGTACTTAATAATGCACGGGATATGGCTTTAAAGACTACGAAAAGTAATTTAATTAGTCAAAGAAACATTCGTAGTTCAAATAATCATCCTGGCAAAGAAATTGAGTACATCAATTCTGGAGGGAAAATCACTAAAAGTAGAATGTATGTCGCTGAAGGAAGACTATATCAAGTAATGGCAATAGCTACAAAAAAACAGCAGAAGACACTAGTTAAAACCATTACTGGGTATTTAAATTCTTTCCATGTAGTTTTGAAAAAGTGAAATAACTAAAACCTCTACCATATTAGCCTTGCAATGAATTGCAGGGCTAATATAGTAGGCAAAAATAATTAAAATTTTTGTATCATATCATGTCCGGGTAATTAGTTACGATTAAACTCCAAATTGAATCCACCAGTGA
>NZ_JABXKF010000121.1 GCF_017115165.1 Nostoc sp. LPT
TGACTTGCGGAAAACACCAAAATGAGAAAGCAAACTGGGGTTTGAGAAAGTAAAATGTCATTTTGAGAAAGTAATATGCCTTTTTGCTTATTAAATATGGAGTTTTGAGAAAGCAATATGCCTTTTTGCTGATTGAATATGAATTTAAGTTAAATATACGATGCCTGCGGCGGGCGTAGCGATCACAATTGGGGAAAATTAAGCCACGACCTTGTAACACTTTTACTCAGTTTCAGATACTGAGGTGCAAGATGTATAACGGGTAAACTGATTGAGCTACGATTGAGAATAGACCCATGACTGAAGTCAAAGCGGATTATCTCACCCGATTTAAACCCATATTCAATGCTCTGGCTGGCAAACCTGTTAGGGGAGACTGCAAAAAAAACATAAGTAACTACGCAAAATTAATTACAGTCATTGCGAGCGTTCGCGCAGCCTCTCGTAGAGAAGCGAAGCAATCCCAGCCGCAAGCGAATTGCTTCATTTCGCTTCGCTACATTCGCAATGACATTATGTAATTAATTATGTTTACCTACTTATCAGCCGTGTTTTGAAATTATTCTTTGTGCGTTGTAGATTTGGGTCTTCCGGGTAGTATCTTTTTTCAGGGTAAGTATCTTAGCGTATTTTCGCTCAAGGACTTAGATACAATTGTATGCTTGCTCCCGAATTGTTCTCAATTGCTATGACGCATCATTGTTTGTTGAAGCGGCACAATTAGAATTGATGCAGTTGCAACAGGTAGAACAGAAGTGCAAGCAACATCCAAGAGCCGAAAACAAGAAGCAATATGCCTGACTTACTTAGCAACTTCTTTTCAACTTCCTTCATTCCCCACGGGCATTGTTACCTCTGGAAGCCAGGTTTAGTCTGGCTACATTTAACTTCAGATGCATTGACTGCGATCGCTTATTACTCAGTCGCCATAGCAATTGTTTACTTTAGGAATCAGCGCAAGGATCTCCCCAGCAATACTGTGACGCTCCTCATTGGGTACTTTTTTGTTTTTGCCCTGTGTGGCACCACCCATCTAATGGGAATAGTTACGCTCTGGTATCCCATTTATTGGTTTACAGGGCTGCTGAAAGCCTTCAATGCCCTATGGTCATCCTATGCGTTCACCTTTTTATTGATTCCCTTAATTCCAATTGCGATCGATGCACCAAGTCCAGCCCAGCTAGCCATCACGAACCAGGAACTGTTAGATAGCCGAAGCCGCATCCAATCGATCAATGTGGAGCTGGAGCAACGGGTCAAAGAACGCACAGCAGAACTGGAAGCGTCAAATCGCGCCAAAGATGAATTGTTAATCCGCGAACAAGTCATCCGAGCAGAGGCTGAGGCAGCTAATCGCGCTAAAGACGAGTTTCTCTCAGTTCTCTCTCATGAATTGAGAACACCGCTCAATGCCATCTTGGGGTGGTCGCAGATGTTACGGAAACAACATCTGAGTCAGGATAGAGTCATGCGTGCCTTAGAGACGATCGAGCGGAACGCGAGGTCTCAAACAAAGATCGTTGAAGACATCCTGGATATCTCTGGCATGATCACAGGCAAGCTACGTCTGCAAGTCCGTCCAGTCAACCTAGTTAAAGTAATTGAGGCAGCCATTGAGTCTGTGCAGCTGGCGGCTGAGGCAAAGTTAATTCGCATTCAAAGTATCTTGGATTCTTCAAAAAATCCTATATCTGGTGATGCTGACCGTTTACAGCAAGTCGTTTGGAACCTGCTTTCAAACGCCATCAAATTCACGCCCAAAGGAGGACGATTACAGATCCGCTTGGAACGGGTCAATTCCCATGTCGAAATTACCGTTAGCGATACAGGAGTTGGCATCAGCCCAGATTTTCTACCCTATGTCTTTGATCGCTTCCGCCAACACGACAGTACCACCACCCGAAGTTATGGTGGACTAGGTTTGGGGTTAGCAATTGCTCGTCAACTAATTGAATTACATGGTGGGACAGTAAGCGTGGCAAGTCCAGGAATCGAACAGGGGACAACATTTATTGTCAAGCTACCCGTTACGATCATCCACAAATCATCAAGTGAGCCACAGGCATTAGACTCGATCGCTGAAGCTGATGCGAGGATTGATGCTCCGCTTACGTTGTCAGGCTTACAGATATTGGTTGTGGAGGACGAGGTAGATTCGCTAGAATTGCTAAGTACAATTTTGCAAGAGTATGGCGCCCAAGTGATTTCCGTTGCCTCTGTCAGTGAAGCATTGGAAATCATCGAAAACGCCACAAGTCAGAGCTTAGATGTTTTAGTAAGCGATATTGGAATGCCAAATGAGGATGGCTACTCACTGATTTGGAAACTGCGGCAACTTGAAGCCCAGCGTGGCGGTCGGATGCCAGCTGTTGCACTAACGGCGTTTGCAAGGAGCGACGATCGCAGACAGGCTTTGTTAGCAGGCTTTCAGATGCATCTTCCGAAACCCGTAGAACCAGCGGAGTTAGCAACGGTGATTGCCAGTCTGACAGGACGAACGGGAAGGTTTTAATTTCTTTTAGGGATAATACCCTTTAGCCTTGAGAAAGCCATCAGCCAATTGCTTGCGGAAAACACCAAAATGAGAAAGCAATATGCTTTTTTGATGATTGACAGTTTCATAATAGTTAGGTAGTTCAATGATGCGCTTTGGTTTAAAGGTGGGTAAACTTCCGCTACAGTTTACTAGTAAAATTCTGCTAAAAGTGCTAAGGGTAAATGATTGGTAGCTTGAGAAGTACACATGAAAACCACTGGCATTCATCATATAGCTATTATTTGTTCTAATTACGATCGCTCCAAAGCATTTTATGTCGAAACTTTAGGATTTTCGATTATTCAAGAGACTTTTCGCATCGCCAGAAATTCTTATAAATTAGATTTAAAAGTTGCCGAAAATACTCAAATCGAACTATTTTCTTTCCCAAATCCTCCAGAACGACCTAGTAAACCAGAGTCTTGTGGTTTAAGACATCTTGCTTTTCAAGTTGATGATGTAGAAGAAACTGTTTTTTATTTAAAATCAAAAGGGTTAGAGGTAGAAAATATCAGAGTTGATGAAATTACAGGTAAGAAATATACTTTCTTTAAAGACCCAGACAATTTACCATTAGAAATTTATGAGCGTTAAAATTAGTGTTGACAGGCAAAGTTGCCATCACTATAAATAATGAAGCGATGTCTAGACGGGCTATTCGGCGTCGCACCATCCTAATTAAACGTTATTACTGCCAAAATTGCTATATTCATAACTCTTGTAAAGGCGATGTCTAGTGACAAGCCGAAGAAGCATCTACGCACTTTTAGTAATATGTTTAAAGCAAGCGATGTCTACAACAGGCTATACTTGCGCCGATCGAATTTCAATCAAACTGAGAAATTATAACCTCTTGATCGGGGAAACGGGCAATGATTGTTAGACTTCCCCCAAGAGATTTAATATATCGTGAGAGCGTAGATATTTGAATATCGTCCTGATGCTCAATTTTTGAAAGTACCGACTGTACCACTCCCATATTTTTTGCGATATCGCTTTGTGTATGTCCAAGGGACTCTCGAAGCTCAGAAAGTGTCAATTTGAGTAAAGCAAGGTTTGCTTGCATCTCACTTTCTGCCTGTTGTTCAGGAGTCATTTTCTTACGAAGTTCATTAAATGGCTTCGTCTTCATAAAAATCCTTCCGTTTTTAATTCCTCTAAATGTTCGTCGTACAACGTATCTGCTTTCGGAAGATTCTCCTCATACCAGCGATCATCTCCTCCTTTGTTACCTCCAAGAAGAAGAATGGCGACTCTCCTTATTCATAACTATGCCTACACTTAACGAGGCAGAATGTCATCTAAGCGAAGTTGAAGACGGGACAAAAGTAGCGAATTAATTAATTGGTTGAGTCTGTATTGTTGTTGAGTATAGGTGTCTTCAAGCAATTGACAAACGGTAAATGTAGGTTGTTTGGGTTTACCAATAAATGCTACACCACCTAATCCTCGATAATCCACAATCCAATATTCAGGGATGCCTAAAAGCGCATATTCTTCAACTTTTCTTGCATAGTCGGTTTCCCAGTTGGTGCTAACAACTTCCACCACCAGTTTAATTGAGCGTCCAAGAGTAATTACGGGTTCTCGTTGCCAAAGGGGTTCGCGGTCGAGAACGGTTTCATCAAGAACCACAATATCAGGACGACGAACTGTAGCTGTATCAGCAAAAGGGTAAATTAAACAAGTGCGAGGAATAAACCAGGGGAGTTGTTCTGCAACAAGGTAGATGCCAATTTGGGTTGCAAGTTTGCCACTCACCGTTTCATGCGGGCCAGTGGGTTCCATGTCAATTAGTTCTCCATCTGCTAGTTCATAGCGGGGATTGTCTTGGTATTGGGAGAGAAAATCTTCAAATGTGAGGGTTTTTGGGGAGATATATGTCATGAAAGTCAATCTCCTGAAGGAAAGTTATTTTGATTCTAAGTCAACTATAAAAGCAGATAATGAAGTTATTGTAAAAATATTAAACATAGTGCAAATACGCTTCATAATACTCAGAATGCTAACAACTTCATACCACTTTAAGCGATCGCCTTTGGTGAGTGTTTGCATCATCGTGCCAGAAACTCTATTCTGTCATATCATCAAGTTTAGCCATTATTCTTAAGCCTTCCTCTCGGTTGCCAGTTGCGATTGTTGCTTTAAACCTGGTATATTTTCAGTCAAAAAACTCAAAAGCGATCGCTCAGAGATAAATATCTGCAATATCCAGCCAAAGAACCCAGGATAATGAATCATAATTAATCTCTATAGCTTTGAGTTATCAGCCATCAGCCACCAGTTACCAGCCGGAAGCTGAGATGCGGAATACTCAAGGCTTTTGATTCAACTTAAGGAATTAACTATGAATTCTGAAAAAATCAAAAATTCTCTAAATATTTCGCCAGCGATACGTGTGGGAGTACTGGGTTTCGGCGGACTGGGACAAGCAGCCGCTAAGGTAGTAGCTGGCAAACAAGAAATGATTTTAGTTGCAGCAGCAGATCATAAAGGCTACGCTTATGCTGCTGACGGTTTAAATACTGAAGAATCCATTGCAATCTATCAGTCCCAAGGTTCGGTGGGTTATTTAGAGCCAATTGGTACATTAACAAATCAAAGTATTCAGGATTTAATCGAAATAGCTGAAGTAGATGGGTATTTTTTGGCTTTACCTAATCTACCAAATGATTTTATTCCCACTGTCGCTAAGGAATTTATCAAATCTGGTTGGCGTGGGGTATTAGTAGATGCAATTAAACGCACCACTGCTGTAGAACAACTCCTAGCGATGAAAGAGGAACTGGAAGCCGCGGGCATTACCTACATGACAGGATGTGGTGCTACACCTGGACTGTTAACAGCAGCAGCAGCTTTAGCCGCCCAAAGCTACGCCGAAATTCATCATGTTGAAATTACCTTTGGGGTAGGAATTGCTAACTGGGAAGCTTACCGCGCCACTGTTCGGGAGGACATCGGCCATATACCTGGTTACACCGTGGAAATTGCCAGGGCGATGACTGACGCAGAAGTAGAAGCATTACTAGATAAAACTAATGGTGTGCTTACGTTGACAAATATGGAACACGCTGACGATGTGATGTTAGAAATAGCTGGGATAGTGGGGCGCGATCGCGTTACAGTTGGTGGTGTAGTCGATACCCGCAATCCCAAAAAGCCACTCAGCACGAATGTGAAGGTAACAGGACGTACCTTTGAAGGGAAGATTTCCACCCATACATTTACTCTCGGAGATGAAACCAGTATGGCAGCCAATGTCTGCGGCCCTGCTTTCGGCTATCTCAAAGCTGGCAGACAATTGCACCAACGCGGCATTTATGGAATATTCACTGCTGCCGAAATTATGCCTCAATTTGTTAAGTAAATAGGGAATGGGCAAGAAGCAGGGGAGCAGAGGAGCAGAGGAGCAGAGGAGAAATTGCAGTAAGTTTTTCCCCTCTGCCCCCTGCACCCTGCCCCTCTGCCTCTTTTCAATCCCCAATTCTTATAATGGTATTTCAGCGCTGATAAATTGGAGGTAAGTGCGATCGCTACGGTACACTGGCAGGAACGGGTTGGTAATCAAAGAGATTGGATTTGGCGTGGCTGGCAAACCCGCTATACTTACATTCGCCCTAACCAAAGTCACCACAAGACAACACCCCTAATTCTGTTACATGGCTTTGGCGCTTCCATTGGTCATTGGCGACATAATTTAGAGGTGTTGGGTGAGCATCACACAGTTTACGCCATAGATATGTTGGGTTTTGGCGCTTCTGAAAAAGCCGCAGCTAATTACAGCATCGAACTGTGGGTTGAGCAGGTTTACGATTTTTGGAAAACATTTATCCGTCAACCAGCAATATTAATAGGCAATTCCAACGGTTCACTGATTTCTATGGCCGCCGCCGCCACCCACCCTGATATGGTGCTGGGTATGGTGATGATGAGTTTACCCGACCCATCATTAGAACAAGAAGCAATTCCTCCTGTGCTGCGCCCACTTGTTACAGCAATTAAAAATGTTGTTGCTTCGCCGTTGATACTTAAACCTGTGTTTAACTTCGTGCGTCGTCCTGGGGTACTGCGTCGCTGGGCTAGTCTCGCCTACGCTAACCCAGAGGCGATTACCGATGAACTGATCGAAATTTTAGCAGGGCCTCCCCAAGACCGGGGTTCTGCAAGGGCGTTTAGTGCTTTGTTCAAAGCGGCGATCGGAATTAATTTTAGTCCTAGTGTCAAGACAATATTACCAACCTTAACAATTCCCATGCTTTTAATTTGGGGACAAAAAGATCGGTTTGTTCCGCCAGCCCTGGCTAGCCAATTTGCCCAATATAACGAGAAGTTGGAACTGCTAAATCTGGAGGATGTAGGGCATTGCCCCCATGATGAATGTCCAGAACAAGTTAACCAAGCGATTTTAGATTGGATTGAGAGATGGGTTGGCGATCGCCAACCATTGGTTGTTCCCTAAATATTATGCAATGGAAGCGATCGCATCAGCAGTAACTAGCCAATCGTCGCCTGGTTAGTGTCAACATCTGTAGCACCATTTACAGAACCCGCCACAGAAATCATTTTGTTGAGAATTTCTTGACTGGGGACTTTACCTTTCAACACCACAGTGCTACCCGTCTGAGCAACCCAAAGGGTATTAACATCGTCGAGTTGGGGATCTTCATCAAATGCCAACGCTACCCGCTTTGCTAAACCACTTTGGTCATATTCTCCGCTTAACCCTAGACGTTCTGGAGGTATTGATTGCGTAGCACTAGCAACATCACTACTAGGAGCTTGCTGTACAGCCTGTGGAGCCGGATTTACTTCTGCATTTTGAGGTTTTTCCATTCCAAACAATCTTTGTAGCCAACCCATAAAAACTTTTCTCCTATTAGAGGCTTATAAAATCTGAGTATAAAAGCTTTATAAAAATGCTGCATCTGCCAACAAAAAGATATACATCCAATGAAATTTTTGCTTGCAGTATGATTTCTAAACAATTTCTCAATTGAGAATGCAATGAGTGCAACGGTTAAGTTTACAATAGGAGGTCGCACTGAAAATTTAGTGCGGTAGTAGGTCTAGCGTTGCCCTTTGCTAGTGTCTGCATTACTCAATTCCTGCTCTAGCCTCTGTTGGCGAAGATGAAACATACCCTTTCAGTTCTCGTAGAAGATGAGGCGGGTGTTCTTTCCCGCATTTCTAGTTTATTTGCACGTCGCGGCTTTAATATTGAAAGCCTTGCTGTTGGCCCTGCTGAACAAGGAGGAGTCTCCCGAATTACAATGGTTGTCCCTGGTGACGATCGCGTCATCGAGCAACTCACGAAGCAACTGTACAAGTTAGTCAATGTCCTAAAAGTCCAGGATATTACCGAAACTCCTTGTGTAGAGAGGGAATTGATGCTTTTGAAGGTGAATGCTAGTACCAGCAATCGCTCAGAAGTGATCGAATTGTCTCAGATTTTCCGGGCGCGAGTCGTGGACGTGGCGGAAGATTTTCTCACCTTAGAAGTTGTGGGAGATCCAGGTAAAATGGTAGCGATCGTGCAAGTATTACAAAAATTTGGTTTGAAAGAAATCGCCCGCACTGGCAAAATTGCCCTGACTCGTGAATCAGGCGTGAATACCGAGTTACTCAAATCTTTGGAAGCAAAGGTTTAGTTGGGAATTTAAATCAAGACTCAGAAATACTCAACCGCAGCAGAAGTCATAGTGGCAATTGTTACTATGACTTCTGCTTAGGGACTAGTACCGCTGCGCGGAAGTCAAAAGTCAAAAGTCAAAAGTCAAAAGTATTGTATTCCGGGCTTTCGCGTCATTTTGAATGATATGTTTATTTACGCCGTGTTGTACTAGCAAAAAAAGAAATATCCAACTAACCTTCAATTTTGGCGATCGCTTCTTCTGGTGAGACATTACCATAAATAACAGACATAATCCCTGGCAGGTATTCATCCATCATCGTGACATTGGCGTAAACCACCCGTTGAATAAGTGCAAAACTGAGTCTGTAACCCAGGCTTTATATTTCTCCTTCGCCGAATCTTTCAGTTCTCCAGCCTTCTTACCAAACTTGCTATTTTTAACCTTGTTCCCAACTTTCTTAAACGCCTTTGCACCTTTATAAATTACCCAATCAACTGCTTTTTCCATCGGTTTCCGCAGTTTTTGGAATATTGCCTGAATCTTGCCAGCAATTCCACCCAAACCCAAAAGACTTGCGAGGAAACTGATAACTACAGGTAAAGATTTAGCAAGGGCGTTTTCAACCCCTTTGATTGCTTAATCGATCGCACCACTAGCGATCGCACCAATGGCATCCAGTATCGCATTAATTCCAATCTAGTTACTTCCATCTTTTCTTCTGCAAAAGCTTTATTCTCTACGTCTGTTTGTGTCACAGGCGTAAAAGATGCTTTTTGAGTTTGGCCACCAAATGGTCTATACGCCAATTGAGGAGTTTGTTCTGATGCTTGGGAATTAGAAAAGCTGGATGAGGGACTTTTGAGGGATTTCATCAGTTTTATCGCAACTATTGACGATTCAATTTGTCTATAGCAATCCTAAATGAAATTGTGAAAATTTTTGTTATAGTCGTCCTTGGTCATTTGTCCTCTTTTACAAAGTTCTGATGCCTGCAACGGGTTGCGCCAACCGATAGCGCTACGGAGAGCGAGTCATCAAGCGTCGGAAACCTCCGCTCAGACTTTGCGCTAAGTAAATTGCAAATAACAAAGGACAAATGACTAATGACTAATGACAGTCAACAGAAAAATATTTCACTAATGATTATAGGACTGCTATAGGTGATTAGTTTTGATTATCATTTACCCAAAATTGCAATTATCAAGATAATTTTAGAACGCTAATCAATTAGAAAGAATAAAGATGTGTTGCCCCCGGAGATAAGTACTCGCTTGTAAATAGTCTCATGTCGGATAATGGAGAACACGCTGCCGTGTTCCCCTAGTCACGAGGAAAAGTATCTATTAGTACTTTCTTTTGACAATGTTTTTATGCAAAACTGACTCCTAATGTATAAGAAAAATCAGGATTAGAACTGCTACCAGAGAAAGTTCCGCCATCTTCAGGCAAGAAAGCATATTGACTCACTGAAATGTAGTACGTACCTGCACCCAGGGAACTGGTAATTAATGACGAATTGCTACCGCTAATATCGTCGTTCGTTTCCAGTAAAGTCCCAATCCCAGTATCGTCAAACAGTCCCAGAACTGTATCTCCTGATGTCACTGTCTTAATAGTGACAGTTCCTGGATTTGTTAAAGAAAATTTAAAAAAGTCGAAATCGGGATTGTCCCCCAGTTGAACTGTGGCAATCTGGGCTGAAAGATTAATGTTTGAGCCTGATGATAAGGAACTTAACCCTTCAGCAGTAGCCAGTGTGTTGTTTGTACCTTCTCCAGCATTTTCCCCCTCAAAGAAAAGGAAGTCATCACTATCAAGTTTGAGATTGTTTTTCGCCAGCGCAATACCGATGAACTCATCTGGTTCTGTTCCCGGTTTGTCTGAGAAAATTCGTGTGTTGCTGCCAACAACTTGCAGGCGGTAGTCCTGTAAAGATCCTTTGAGTTCAATTCGATCTTGGCTAGAGTCGAAGTCAGTAATAGTAGCGTAGTCCCCAAAACCAGGATTTACGCTGTTGTTATCGTCGTAGAAAATATTTACAGCGTCTCCCAGGATAAATCTATCTACCCCAACCCCGCCAGTTAAGGTATCAGTTTCCCCTAATCCCGGTGGAAGCGGACTACCAGGAAAAGTACCGATGAGGATATCGTTTCCAGATCCCCCATTGAGTATTTCATTACCCGGCCCGCCTTGTAGGCTATCATTACCGTCCTCACCATTGAGGATATCATCGCCATTACTACCGTCTAGCGTATCATCACCTACTCTTCCATTTAGAGTGTTATTAGAAGTATTACCAAAAAGGAAGTTGTTAAGACTGTTACCTGTCCCAGTAAAGTTGCCACCTTCTCTCAGCCTCAGGTTCTCCAGATTGGCTCCTAGTGTGTAGCTGACAGAAGACCGAACGGAATCTATGTCTGAATTCGCAGCCTCTGTAATGGTATCAAGAGTAGTGTCAACGACGTAAGTATCATCACCTGCCCCCCCATTCAAAGTATCAATACCTAAACCGCCGTCAAGTGTGTCATTGCCATTATTACCGGATAATCGGTTATTTTGGTTATCACCAAAAATGCTGTCATTTCCATTTGTGCCGATGACATTATCAAAGTTGACTGCGGTAAATGACAATGTTCCCAAACCAGGAACCTTATTAGCAGACAAACTTTGGGTTTGCAGGTTAGCGGTGATAAATACCCCAGCCAAAGATTGGGATGCATCTATGGTGTTGTTGGCGACCTTAGGATTAGCAATAACCTTTTCTACTTTAAAGAGTAGGTCTTTTCCCAATCCCCCAGCTTTTTGAATGGTTCCAACACCTGACAAGGTAATAGTTTGACCTAATTGACTGTAATCTGCGGTATCAATGCCATCTCCACCATCAATGTTGTCGTTACCCTGACTGCCTTTGAAGGTGTCACTGCCTGCATCACCTTTTAAAATATCGTTTCCTGTGCCCCCATCAAGTGTATCATTGCCATCTCCACCGCTAAGACTGTCGTTCGCCGTCCCCCCTGCGAGGGAATCGTTACCAGCCAAACCATTCAAGACATCGTTACCGGAGGTACTATTGGCATTACCACCACTAGCCCAGCCAACTATAGTATCATTTCCCGAACTCCCATTTATCGTGTCAGGATTTGTAGTACCGAAAGCCATATTATCTCTCCTAAATTTCTCACTAAATATGTAAGTTCAGCATCAATCAAAAAACTCTAGTTCTATGTCAGTTAGAATCAACCACGGGTCTTTGTGTCCCAAATCCCAACGAGCAAGCAATGTACATTCAAGTGGATTGGTTTTAAAACAAGCAACTCGACCTGACCATGATTGTCTTGGAGCGCCAAGAACTGCAAGCGATCGCCATTGCATTGAGTAATCGAATGCAAGCTGCTTTTGTAAGCACCTCGCAACCCGTGTCGCTTAACGATTAAACTACTACAAAGTTCTTTTCAGTTAGTGTTACACCACCAGATAGTTGTGCAAATTTTACCTGAGTAAACCCAGATGCACTGCCGTCCTGGTCAAAGAACAATGCACCTGTAGAAAAATCATAGATAAATCGTTGATTGGTTGTCGTTGCAGATGTTCCAATGGTAAACTGACTTGTCTGAAGTGAACCTCTTGATAACCCGCCACCAAAACCATTAGCATCTACCTGAATTAATTCATTAGTGCCCTTGAAGTCATAAATAGTATCAACACCCCCATTGTAATTATAGAAACCAAAGGTATCAGTCCCATCCCCTCCAATTAGGCTGTCATTACCTTCTGCACCAATAAGGATATCATTGCCATTGCTGCCAACAATATTGTCATCATAGCTTGTACCTGAGATATGTAATTGTTCGATATTGTTGTAGTTAACTCGATACAAGCCCACTGTAATTGAGCCAGTATTAGTAGTAGCATTGAATGTCGAAGTAATTCCCCCAGTAGCAAAGTTGTAAACAGTGAACAACGAATCGTCACCAATACCCCCATCTACCGTTTGAGTCACTAAATTAGATAGGTCAGTATCCGGGGAGTCAATGACTAGATTGAAGGAATCATTGCCATCACCCCCAGAAAGAAGGTTATTACCTGTTGAACTACCGAAGCTCAAGTTATCGTCACCAGCGCCTCCTTCTAGGGTGTTATTACCAGACGGGCGAGAGTCGGAGTAGTCGTAGGAGGTATTATATAAGTAGTCGCCAGAAATGTAAAGGGAATCATTGCCATCACCCCCAAAGAGCAAGTTATCACCTGTTGAACCACGAGCACTCAAGGTGTCGTTACCTACACCTCCATTAAGAGTGTTATTGCCTAATGAGCGAGAGTCAAAGTACTGTCCATAATCGTTGCTGTAGTTGCCAAATATGTCAAGAGAATCATTGCCATCACCCCCATCGAGCAGGTTATCACCTTTTAAACCACCAGCACGCAATGCATCGTTACCTGCACCTCCGTTGAGAGTATTATTGCCTAATGAGCGAGAGTCAGAGGAGTAGCCGTAACTGTTGCTGTAGCTGCCAGAGATATCAAGAGAATCATTACCATCCCCCCCAAAGAGCAGGTTATTACCTTTTGAACCGCTAGCACTCAAGGTATCGTTATCTGCACCTCCATTGAGAGTGTTATTGCCTAATGAGCGAGAGTCAAAATTGCCGAATCTGTCAGGGGATGTGTCGTTGAATGTGCTGCCAGAGATATCAACAGAATCATTACCATCGCCCCCAAAGAGCAGGTTATCGCCTGTTGAACTGCTAGCACTTAAGGTATCGTCACCAATACCTCCTTCTAGGGTGTTATTTCCCGCACCACCTCTGAGCAGGTCATTACCACTCAAGCCATCGATGATGTCGTCACCTCCCTGACCATTGATGACATCATTAGAGTTGTCGAAACCCGTAATGTTGTTATCCAGGTCATTCAGGAAAGTAACAGTGTTCCTGTTGAACACAGTAGTTTGAGTGGAATCAGCATCAAACACATCAAAACTGTCGCTGATGCTGGTTTCTCCATCAAACAGGATATTGCCAATAGCTGGTCGTGAAGAAGTTGCTGGCAGATTATCCAGGTTTTCTAATTTGAAGTTTTGCAGAATGACTTTATCACTAACGGAATTTCCAAAGGTGATTTCTAAGTTATCACCATTTTGAGTTAATCGCAGATTTCGAGCAGTCGAACTACTACCTATAAATTGCAAGGTGTCTAAGGAGGCTACCACCGCCTCTAAAGGATTTGAGCCTTTTCCCACACCAGTGAAATCGGTGATAATATCAGTGCCCTCGTATCCGTTGTTGTTGTAAATAAATTTATCATTGCCAGCACCACCAGTTAGAGTGTCGTTATCATTCTCACCAGCAAGAACATCATTACCTGCATCACCAATAATCGTATCATTGCCAACGCTCCCAGAGAGCGTATCCTTGCCATTTTTCCCTATAATCAAGTCATCGTAGTATGTACCTAAGACATTTAATCGTTCGATATTCTGATAGCTAACCTGATTATTACCCGCCGTAATTGAGCCAGTGTTAGTAGCGGCATTGAATGTCGAAGTGATCCCTACACCAGCATTATTGTATCCGATGTAACCGACGGACAATACATCGTCACCCGCTCCCCCATCGATTGTATCTTTGCCACTATTGCCTGTTGAGAGTGTATCGTTGCCACTATTGCCAACAATATTGTCGTCGTAAGCTGTACCTGAGATATTTAATCGTTCGATAAACTTATAGTTAACCTGATTTGTGCCCGCCGTAATTACTCCCTTGTTTGTAGTGGCATTGAATGTTGTTGTGATACCTGCTGTAGGATTGCTGTAGCTGTAATCAACGGACAACATATCGTCACCTGCTCCCCCATCGATTGTATCTTTGCCACCATACCCCCCAGAAAGCGTATCGTTTGCACTGCTTCCCACAATATTGTCATCATCGCCTGTACCTAAGATATTCAATCGTTCGATATTCTTGTAACTAACCCGATATGTGCCTGCCGTAATTTCTACCTTGTTTGTAGTGGCATTGAATGTCGTTGAAATACCTGCTGAAGCAAAACTGTAATCAACGGATAACAAATCGTCACCCTTACCCCCATCTACTGTTTGAATTGCTAATTTATTTTTTTGCCAGCGCCTAAGTCCTACTAGAAGAGAAAATAATCAACAGTTGACTCTTAATCGGGAAAAAGATTTTGATGCCTTCCTTATAGTCCTTATAGGCTGTTATCCGTGGGTGTCTAGCTTGAAAATAGAGAACATCTTAAGAGCCTCAAAATAATTACATAGTCAATATCATACTTAGATGTCTATACTTAAATACTCATCTTTGCATACTCTTCACATTACTTGCTGAAAAATATATACACAAGTACTGAGCTTTGTATATTCTTCATATTCTTCTGTGTCTAGGCAATAAGAAAGTAAGCTGTTACGCAAATAAAATTGTATATTTACTCATGTTCGCGCAGCGTCTCCTTCAGGAGAGGGTTGTCATTAGTCATTTGTATTTCAAAGGACAGATGACCATTGACTGCATGACAGTCTTAACAATTGCAATGTACAATCTAGACGCGCATCAGTTTATAACCTAGTAGGCAAATGTTTTAAGAAGTGATAAAAAATACATATATTATTTCTTTAAAGGCTGCGATACCTTCTCTACGAGACGCTACGCGAACGGTAAGCTTCTCTACGAGACGCTGCGCGAACGCTAACGCCTGCGGTAAATGGTCGCCTACGCCTTGGTTAACTTATACTACGATCAAGAGCGATCGCCTGCCAATATATAACCGTGCAAGAATCGCTATAGGTTATAAAAATTATCACCGCAGACATAAACCAACTTAACCAAGAATACTGCAAACCATCCGCACCCATGCCAAAAGTTGAGGAATAAAACCCAACACATACTCTCTGTTAGCACTAATTGCATTAAACAATCGAATCGGAGGTGCTGTTTTAAGTACCTCCCATTCCATGCCTAGAGCGATCGTAGAGCGCTAATGAAGATTAAACAACCACAAAGTTCTTTTCAGTTAGTGTTACACCACCCAAAAATTGTGCAAATTTTACCTGAGTCACTGCACTCGCCTTAGCCTAGCACTACGATCAAAGATTAAGCGATCGCCTGCGGTTTTTGCTAACATACGCATTCAGCAAGAATTGTTAAAAGTTGCTAAAATTATAAACGCAGACATGATCCAACTTAGCCCAGAACACTTGCAAACCATCCGCACCCATGCCGAAAGCACTTACCCAGATGAGTGCTGTGGTATAATTTTGGGCTATCTGGCTAATGAGGGCAAAACTGTGGTAGAAGTCATACCAACAGAAAATGCTTGGAATACAGAAGCGGCGGCTGAGTTTCCAGGGGGACGTAGAACAGAAAGTAAAAGACGGCAATATACGATCGCACCCGAAGTTATGTTAAAAACACAAAGGGAAGCACGCGATCGCTCACTAAACATTATCGGCATTTTTCACTCCCACCCAGATCATCCTGCTATCCCTTCAGAATGCGATCGCCTATACGCTTGGCAGGGATACTCGTATATAATAGTTTCCGTCCAAAACGGCAAAGCTGGAGAACTCAAAAGTTGGAGCCTTGATGATACTCATCAGTTTCAAGCAGAGGAAATTGAAAATATAAAATAACTGGCTTAGTTTAAAGACAGTCACTCATCGCGGTTTTCGCCGCTATCACAGATGAAAATTCGTCTTTCCGACTCCTATTTCTATATAATATCCAGTTTTTCGATAGGATTAATATTCCGCTTTCCCACATCATAACTGCTATGCTCAATCCCAATCTGGACGAAATCCAGTTGACCAAAGACGATTACGAACGCTACTCCCGACACCTAATTTTACCGGAAGTAGGACTAGAAGGACAGAAGCGCCTGAAAGCCGCTAGTGTAATATGTATCGGTACAGGTGGACTCGGTTCACCACTACTTTTATATTTGGCGGCGGCGGGTATTGGACGCATCGGGATTGTCGATTTTGATGTTGTCGATACTTCTAATTTGCAACGCCAAGTAATTCACGGTACATCCTGGGTGGGTAAACCCAAGATTGAATCAGCAAAAAACCGCATTCACGAGATTAACCCCTATTGTCAGGTTGATTTATACGAAACCCGTCTGAGTTCCGAAAACGCCCTGGAACTTATTCAACCTTACGATATCGTAGTGGATGGTACTGATAACTTCCCCACCAGATATCTAGTTAACGATGCCTGCGTGTTGTTGAATAAGCCCAACGTCTACGGTTCAATTTTACGCTTTGAAGGGCAAGCTACTGTATTTAATTACGCAGGTGGCCCGAATTATCGTGACCTTTTCCCAGAACCACCACCACCAGGAATGGTTCCTTCTTGTGCAGAAGGTGGCGTATTGGGAATTTTGCCAGGAATTATTGGTTTGATCCAGGCAACTGAAACTGTTAAAATCATTTTGGGACAAGGCAACACTCTCAGTGGGCGATTGCTGCTATACAACGCCTTGGATATGAAATTTCGGGAGTTGAAACTGCGTCCGAACCCGATTCGCCCAGTGATTGAAAAGCTGATAGACTACGAAGAATTCTGCGGGATTCCACAAGCTAAGGCAGAGGAGGCAAAACAGCAGATGGAAAGTCAAGAAATGACCGTCAAGGATTTGAAGGAGTTGTTAGATAGCGGTGCGAAGGATTTTGTACTGCTGGATGTCCGCAACCCCAATGAGTACGACATTGCTAAGATTCCAGGTTCAGTGTTGGTGCCCTTACCAGACATTGAAAATGGCAATGGCGTTGCTAAAGTGAAGGAAATATTAAACGGTCATCGTTTAATTGCTCATTGTAAGATGGGCGGGCGATCGGCAAAAGCCCTCGCCATCCTCAAGGAAGCCGGAATTGTCGGGACGAATGTCAAAGGCGGAATTACCGCTTGGAGTAAAGAAATCGATCAGTCAGTTCCGGAGTATTAAAAGCGCACCGCTTTCTCTAAAGAGTAGATGAGGGAATGAGGAAGACAAGGGGGACAAGGGGGACAAGGTAAAATTTTCTCCCTTGTCTCCCCCTTCTCCCTTGTCTCCCATTCCCCGTTTGCTTATGACTACCTTGAAATCTCATCTGAATATTTTATGGGTGCAAGTTTGGGTGTTGGCAGTGGTGCAGGGAGCAATTACCCTCTCGTGGTTAATTTATAATATATATCTGCCACAACTTTTGACTCAATTTGGTTTTCCTGCATCATTAGCAGTTGGTTTGGTGCTAGTCGAAAATGCTTTGGGTGCGGTGCTGGAACCAGTGATGGGTGGACTTTCAGACCAAGCTAGACGCTGGGTAGGAACTCGGTTTCCTTTTATCTCAGTAGGTATGATTCTGGCATCGGCTTTGTTTATTGCCATACCATGCGTTGTAAGTTTGATCCCGCCTACTACCGTGATGCGTAGGCTTAGCCCGCCGCAGGCATCGCTCTTACCTATAGTATTGGTAGCTTGGGCATTGGCAATGACAATATTTCGTTCTCCAGTTATGTGCCTATTGGGGATGTATTCGACACCAGCCCAGTTACCTTTAGCAGTCAGTTTTGTCACTTTAACAGGCGGTGTGATTGGGGCTTTTAGACCGATAAGCTACAAGTTTATTCTGAGTTTAGGCCCAGTTTATACCTTTGCAATTGGTTCTTTTGTCATGCTGGGGGCGGCGGCTGTGTTGCGCTTAGTCAATCCTCCAGAAGCACCAGTAGATATACACCAAGCAGAAACAGTAAAGTTACCTTTACAGAAATTGGCTTTGATTTTAGGAACTGGTTTCGGTGTCGCGTGGGGTATTCGATTTCTCATGGATGTCTTGGGTAAAGTGCTGAAAACCCAACTGAATACTGATAATATTGATGTGCTGATGGTGTGGATTGGAATAGCGATCGCAATTGCCAGCATACCCGCTGGAATTTTTGCAGTCAAAATTGGTAATCGTCAAGCAATGCTTTGTGGGATCTGTGCAATCATTCCCTCGTTATTGATAATGATATCTGTGGGCGCACAAATTCCGATAATTGTATTAATTGTTGCTAGCTTTAGTTTAATTGTCAACGGGGCAATTCCTTTTGCTTTAGGGTTAGTACCCCAGCGGTGGGCGGGATTAGGAATTGGGATGTATTTTGGTGGGTTTGCTTTAGGGATGAGTTTGTTTGGCGTTATATTTCCTCAACCGCAACAGATAACACCTTTTGTTGGTGCTGTTGGGGGTGGATTAGCATTTTTCCTGGCTGGTGTTTGCATTGCGGTGAGTGGCATTTCGGAAACGCAAAGTAGCGCAGAGGTTTAACGCATAGGCGTTTCGCCTTCCCACAAGGTAGGTACGCAAAGTTATTCTCTGCGTACCTCTGTGGATGAAATCTGACTTTCTTAATTACGAATTACGAATGAGTTACAGGTTTCACTTGACTCAACAAACTGTGCAGTTTCTCGCCTTCAATGACCTCTGTTTCTAAGAGTTGAGTGGCGATCGTTTCTAGCAAGTCTCGATTCTGTCTGAGAATCTCTACGGCTTGTTCGTGGGCTGTTTCCACGATTTCCTTGACTTCGCTATCAATGGCTTTGGATGTATCTTCACTTACCGCCCGCCGAGGATTAGTAGCACCATTACCCAGGAATGCTGCTTGTTGTCCTTGTTGATAAGCCAATGGCCCTAAGACTTTACTCATACCATAAGCTGTTACCATCCGTTCTGCCAAGTCAGTTGCTCGTTGCAAATCGTTGGAAGCACCTGTGGTAATACTATTAAACACAACCTCTTCGGCGGAACGTCCACCTAACAGAGTTGCAATCTGACCCCGCAGTTCATCTTCATTCATCAAAAAGCGGTCTTCAGTTGGTAATTGCAGAGTGTAGCCCAAAGCTGCCATCCCACGAGGAATAATCGAAATCTTTTCTACACGACCGTTTCCTGTTGTCAGTGCCCCCACCATTGCGTGACCAACTTCATGGTATGCAACAATCTTTTTCTCAGTCTCGTTCATCACGCGACTCTTCTTCTCTAAACCGGCAACTACCCGCTCAATTGCTTCGGCAAAGTCTTCTTGAGCAACCTTTTCACGCAGATTGCGCGCTGCCAATAATGCGGCTTCGTTTACCAAGTTTGCCAAATCTGCGCCAGCAAAACCGGGGGTACGAGTAGCGATCGCTCTTAAATCTACATCATCTCCTAATTTTACCTTTTGAGCGTGAATCTTGAGAATTGCTTCACGATCGGATAAATCGGGACGGTCTACCAACACTTGGCGGTCAAAGCGGCCTGGACGCAGCAATGCAGGATCTAGTACTTCCGGGCGGTTGGTAGCTGCTAGCACAATTACCGTTGCATCCCCAGCTGCAAACCCATCCATCTCAGTTAGTAATTGGTTGAGGGTTTGTTCTCGCTCATCGTTACCACCGTAGAAGCCGTTACTGCTACGAGATTTACCGATCGCATCTAATTCATCAATGAATACAATACAGGGAGCTTGTTTTTTGGCTTGTTCAAACAAATCCCGTACTCTGGAAGAACCCACACCAACAAACAATTCTACAAACTCAGAACCAGAGATGCTGAAAAATGGAACTCCTGCTTCTCCTGCTACAGCTTTCGCTAAAAGTGTCTTACCAGTACCTGGAGGGCCAACTAACAACACACCTTTGGGAATCCTAGCGCCAATTTGCGTAAACCGTGCCGGAGTCTTGAGGAAATCCACAATTTCCACTAACTCAGTTTTCGCTTCTTCGACTCCAGCCACATCTGTAAAGGTGATTTTAGCCGATTCGCCTTCAACGTAAACCTTAGCCTTGCTCTTACCAATGGAGAGAACACCTTGGGGGCCACCACCACCGCTACCACGGGCGAGAAAGAACTGCCAAATACCAATAAAAATCAGTGGTGGAATCACCCAACTTAAGAGGGTTGTAAACCAAGTATTCTTGGGTGGCGGTGTAGCAGCAAACTCAACTCCCTTTTCTTCTAGCAGTTTGGGTAACTCTAAATCAAAGATTGGTGTAGTTGCAAATACCGACGGCGATTCGGCATTTTCTGTTTTTAGTTGGTAAAGAATCTGGTTTTGACCAACGGAAACGCGGCTGACTTCCCCTTCCTGTACTTGATGAATAAATAAGCTATAAGGAACACCAGTAGGGCCAGAAGCAAATAAACCAGGCAAAAATAAATTTAAGAGCAGGAATAGCCCTGATACTGCCAGTAATATATTAGCAACGATCCGAAACCGAGGTGACTTAGGCTGTTCTTTAATTGCCATAGATTTTACCAATCCTTAAAATGAAAACTAAATTGAAAATTGTGTATGGAGCACAAGAGGCAGAGGTGCAAAGGGGCAGAGGGGCAGAGGGAAAAAACTTATTGCAATTTCTCCTCTGCTTTGCTGCTTCCCCTGTTCCTGATTTCCCTTAACGCTTTGAGAAACTTGATTAAAGACTGGTCAAAATGCTGGTATATTCGCCCAATCTAAGCAATGTCAACGATGGGCTGTGACGCTGATGACGCTTGTGACGCTCGCGAACTCGCTATGCGCTAAAGCGTCTTTTTTGGGAGATGACTCTAGAGCCAAGGGAGAAGACTTGCTAAGGGTGACACAAAGTTGTTCAGCTTGTCTCGATCGTCAAGGATACTAGCGTTTCTCATAATTTCTTCGATTTAGCAATGTTTGCAGCCTTTTTTTTCATTTATGTAATTAAACTTAACAATTTAATTAATCTTTGGGAACTAACGAGCAAATACGGTTTACCGTACTCAAAGAATATGCAGAGATTAGGAGATGCAAATAGAAATCCCCCACGAAGACTTATTCTGAAGTCTTGGTGGAGCCAGGGCGAACGCATCTTATTTACTAATAAAAACTAAAAAAGATTTCAAAATGATATAAATAATCCTAAAAGTGGCTATACATATAAATAAAGCAAATCAAAACTACTTCCAGAAACTGAATTAGCTTATCTCTAGATAAATCGATATCTACTAATACTAAAAAAGCTCATTAATTGGGTACATAAAAGTATGCTTATCTGGAGAAATAGCGAAACTTTTAGGTAAAATATTAAGTTCAAGTTTTGATATACTAGTTTAAGCTAACGCTAAAACTTTTAATGTAATCACATAATTTGCATTTTGTTGTGTTTGGAATGCTGCATCAAGCTGCCCTGCATCAATTTGCAATTTAGCCAACTCTAGGTAGAGATTAAGAGTGGTGATTGTTTGTCCTCATTTTTTAGCCTAAAGGTGTGATATCCTTGTTGGCTCAGTGCTTTGGTGCAATGATGTACGCAGAGCAAACGCATCTAAATTATACTTACTCACAATTAATGAGCATACTTCTTAAATATTTTGTATGAGATTGTGCGATATTTATGACATTTATCAATTACCTGTATAACTTGATAATGAATATGTAATATACAAGAAGTTAGAGCTTAATAGCAGGATAATCAAGGACTACTGCAAAACATCCTACTTTTCCCACTTTTCCCACTTCCCCAAATGAGGACGGTTGTAGCTAAATATACAATTGTTCTTGGATAGAGAAAAATACTGAGTCTTATTACTACCTCTACTACTTGACATTTTGATCGTTTCACTCCTTTATGCGGTTCCTCTATCCATTAATGTCCATCATTAGACCAGTGGGGGCGATCGCTAGATAATTTAATCACACCGTAAGAACGGCCAACCTGCCATAAAGTAGAATTTTCATAACTCGTTCGTGGCTGATTAATACTAACTGTAGTTCCACTAGCGTTTTTGATATTTAAGGTTCCTGACCAAGTAATTTCCCAATCAATTGCTAATCTTTGGGTATGACGAGAGGTAAGAACAGGTCGAAAAGCAATATTATAAGCAGACACCATTTCTTTAGCAGCTTGGACAGAGCCAGCATTGGTGTAATGTAGCCAATTAATATCTACATTAGGCATAGGTGGAACATCTTTGGCAGCAATTTCATTATTACTAATACGGAAAGCATAGTGCATTAAATAAGCCCGCTCTGAGGGGCGGAATACTGAAGCGATATCGATATTAGCTCCGGCATTTTTTAAGGCTTGCTCAAAAGCTTGTACTTTTTGACGGAAGGGAGAAGCTAAATCATCAATTAAGTCGCTATCTGGGAAAAAATTAACCCAGGCTTTTCCACTCAGTCGTTGTCTTAATTTTTTAGCGTATTCAGTTATGTTGCCTAAAGCCAACTCAAAATCAATGCCAAGCTTGGTTTTTGTTGTATTAGAAAGCTGTTGAGCTAATTCGGCTCGAAAATTGATGTCTCTTATTTTATAAGTTTCAGCTAGTCCTTTTGTACTGTTGGGGCCAAAGTCCCCATCAGCTACTAACGGCGGATTCAAACGACCGATCGCTGTTAAACTTTTTTGTAAGTCTTTGACCTCATTTTCTCCAAAATTGAGATAGGTTAATAATTTTTCTCCGCCATTGGTATAGATAGCAAAATAAATTGCAAAACCTTGCTCTATCGCTTTTTTATAAGTAGCAGTATCGACAATTCCCGTTACTGTTAAAGCATTACTAGTCTGATAATCACGAGTTGCTTGAGCTGTAATATTCCCAAAATCTCCATCAACGGCAGCAATAGGGAAGTCATAATCTAAAAGAAATTTCTGCCAAGCAGTTACAATCAGCCCTTCGGATTTTTTTTGCAGAGTAGGAAGTTGCAAAGCTTGAAGTTTAAAGCTCATAGTTTTTATTGAATGAAATAATTCGATACTGTTGTTAGTACATCAGTTTTGTGCTCAGTGCCGAATATAGATTATACGTTGCAGGCAATTTTAAGAGTACTTAAGCCAGGTGGACGCTTCTTATTTATTGAACATGTCGCCTCACCTCAAGAAAGTTTATTGCAACAACTAAAAAACACAATTAGTCCGATGTGGAAAGCAATAGATAATGGTTGTCATCCAGATAAAGAAACTTGGATAGCATTAGGAAAAGCTGGTTTTAGTAGCATCCATTATGAGCGATTTGATGCACAATTGCCAATTGTTAGTCTTCATATTATCGGCGTAGCGACAAAGTGAAAGAACTTTTAGCGGTTGCTGAATAAAAGTATTAAATAAACCCCCAGCTAAAGCCGTGGGGTTTGTGAGGTTTTCCACCAGAGATTTTATGGATTCTCGCGTAGGAAAGTGTCAATATCATTTAGTTCCTGCTGATTGAGGCGAAAGTCTCCAGCACCAATGATTCCTTCCACCTGCTTGGAATTGCGTCCGCCAACGATCGCCGCAGTCACTGCCGGATTATTTAAAGTCCAAGTGATCGCCACCTCACCTGGTGAGCGATCGTGTTGTTGACCAATGTGTTGCAACACCTCAACTAACTTCAGGTTGCGAGATAGACGTGGCTCCTGAAATTCACTATTGTTTTTGCGCCAATCATTATCTGGGAAATTAGCAACCCGCTCAGGTGTCATCTTTCCTGTGAGCAAGCCAGATTGCATAGGTGCATAAACAATCACACCTATGTTGTTTTCTTTACAAAAAGGCAGAATCTCTTTTTCGACATCAGGCTTCACCAATGAATAAGGTGGTTGCAATGACGTAACTGGTGCAATCTTTTGGATACGTTTCAACTGTTCTACATTGAAGTTTGAAACCCCGATATTGCGAACCTTACCCTCATCCTTGAGCTTGGCGAGAGTCGTCCAGCCTTCTTCAACTTCTGAGTCAGGGTTGGGCCAGTGGATCTGGTAGAGGTCGATGGTTTCAATGTCGAGTCGGCGCAGACTGGCTTCAACCTCCCGCCGCACAGAATCCGCCTTCAGGCTGTGACCAATTTCGCCCTTTTCATCCCAGATTAGTGAACATTTAGTGAAAATGTAGGGGCGACTAGATCGACCTTTGAGCGCCTTAGCAACAACCTCCTCCGAATGCCCCAGACCATAGACAGCTGCGGTGTCAATCCAATTAACGCCGAGGTCGAGAGCGCGATTGATCGCAGCGATCGATTCCTGGTCATTTTGCTCTCCCCAGCCAAAAGCCCACCCACCTCCACCAATCGCCCAGGCTCCAAAGCCGATTGGGGTAATGTTAAGCTCTGAATTGCCAAGCTGTTTGGTTTGCATATCTACTTTCTTCAAGAATTTTTGAGTCAATTGCTACTTTAGGCTGCAAATATTATCTCAACAGCTATCTAAGGTGTGAATTACTACTAGCGCAAACATGACAGCCAATCACTATTTGTGTAGAATTACTAAATCTTGAATATTGTGTTGATACACACTACTTGTATACTAAACTTGCTCAAACATTGTAACAGTTGTTAGTGTCGATCAAAATAGAGAAGCAATATGTCAGAAGATTTAAAAAGCAAAGTTGCGCTGATCACAGGTGCAAACAAAGGTATTGGGTATGAGATTGCCCGCCAATTAGGTTCTAGAGGTGCTACTGTTCTTGTTGGTTCAAGAGATATAGGGCGTGGTGAAGAAGCGGCGAATAAACTTCGTTTCAGCCAGATTGATGCCCGAACAATTCAACTTGATGTGAGCGACCAAAAAACAATCGACTCTGCGGCTAAACAAATCGAGAGCGAATTCGGAAAACTTGATATCCTTGTGAACAATGCTGGAATACTAAGTGATAGCGATCGCCTTCCACCTAGTCAAGTTGATATTGAAACACTGCGACATACTTATGAAACGAATGTATTTGGAGTGTTTGCAGTTATAAAAGCGTTGTTGCCACTTTTAAAGAAGTCAAAAGCAGGGCGAATAGTGAATTTATCAAGTGGTTTAGGTTCTCTGACTCAAAACTCCGATCCAAATTATGAATTCGCTGACTATAAGCTTCTTGCTTATAACTCATCAAAGACAGCAGTGAATGCAATCACAGTTTTGTTGGCTGCTGAACTTAAAGATACCCCAATTAAAATCAATGCTGCCGATCCAGGTTTTACAGCAACTGACATTAATCAATATCAAGGGTATCGCACTGTTGAGCAGGGTGCGATCGCAGCAGTAAGACTAGCTACTTTACCTGATCATGGTTCTAGTGGAGGTTTTTTTGATGAAAATGGTGTGCTTCCTTGGTAAAAATTAGAGGGTACTGGGCATGGGTTATTCCCCTTGTCCCCCATCGTACCTCTACGGGGAAGCTAGCAAGAGCGTCATTACGAATTACGAATTACTAAATTTACCGAATATTAACTTCTTGAAAATAATTTACTCCTTGAAGATATTCAACCTTAGTAACTGAGTTTTTCGGGATGAATAAATTTGTTTTTTTTGCAGAAGCTATCTTTTGATTGTCAGTCAATACGCGTTGTTTTTGAGTATACTCATTCAATTTGACTTGAGCTTGAGCATAAACTAGAGTATCTTGGGGAATATTTTTGAGAAATTTTACAGCTCTATCAAAATCACCAATAGATGCTTGTTTATTGGCTTTCTGTAAAAAGTAGGCTGCTCTGATCTGCCGTTTTCGATTGTATTCAGCTAACTTGTCTTGAACTAAAGCACCCGCATGACTTTCTTGAGGAATTTCACGCAGATATTGTAAGGCGGCAGAAAAATCTTTTTCAGCAGCTTTTTCGTAAGCTTTTGCTAATAAATCTTGCGTCTGTATTTCAATGTTTACAGATGCTTGCTGAACTATTTTATCTGTTTTAGATTGCCAGTAGAAAATTTTTGGAACTTTAGCAGCAGCATGAAGAACATCTGACCATCTGCTCTCTTTAAAAGCTGTTTGTGCGATTTCGTATTGCTGTGCAGCTACTTGCCATTGCTCTTGCCATTCTTCAATTGTAGCCTGCGCTTCTGGATAAACATTGCTGTGAGAAGGAATTGATTTAGCGAGTGCGATCGCTTCTTCCAAATCTCCTGCTTGATATTCTTTTGTTGCTTTATATAATGTATCTGTTTCTGAATATGCAGGTGCAGTATTAACTAAAGAATATACACCAAATCCCATTACTAAAGAATTAGCTGCCAGTCCTACTTTCATTCCCGTTAATAATGGGGATGATTTTCCAGAGGCGGGATGATTTTTCGCGACTTCTAGAGTAAATTGAGAATCTTTCTCTAATGTTTCTGATGGCTGAGGTTCCCAGATTATTTGTTTGAGTACCCGCAGCACTTCACCCGCAGACTGAAAGCGGTCTTGGTAATTATAGCCGATCATTTGGCTGAGAACAGCAGCTAAATAATCGTTAACTGGCGTGTTTTGAGAACGCCAAAAAATTTCATTAGTAGAAGGATCGGTTTTTAATTGTAGTGGTTCTAGCCCTGTTAAAGCCTGGATAGCAATCATACCTAAAGCATAAATATCACTGCTGGGCTGTGTTTGACCAATAAATTGTTCTGGCGGTATGTATCCCAATGAAGTGACGGGAATTCTATAAATGGGCAATTCTGCACCTATGCCAAAATCGATCGACTGGATTGAGCCAAAGTCAATCATAACTAACTTGTTATCAACAGTACGTCTAATCAAGTTTTCCGGTTTGATATCGCAATGGATCACACCTTGAGAGTGAACAAATTCTAGAATACCTAAGACATCGATCAGGAATTCTACAACTTCGCTTTCACTCCACAGACAGCCCCATTGTGCATCGATGGGCAATTCCGCAGTCAGCGCATGTCCTTCAATACACTCTTGCACTAAATAAAATTGCTGGTTTTCTTCAAAACAAGCGATAAATTCAGGAATTTGGTCATGACTTCCCAGAAGTTTCAAAGTTTGGGCTTCAGTCAGAAAAAGTAACCTCAGCATCTCCAAGTAGCCGGATTCGGAACTGCTAACTTTAATCTGCTTAATAACGCATCTAGGATTCTCTGGATAATCTACGTCTACAGCAATGTATGTTTGTCCAAACACCCCTGCACCGAGGCTTTGGACAATTTGGTAACGCCCTTGTAGTAATTTACCGATTATGTGGTGGGTCATGACCTGGTTACTCAGTAAGTCCTTTTATTTAGTTTTTCTGACATTCCCTGCTGTTTCCGGAATACTTTAGAAATAAATAACCATTTTGATACTTTAAATGCAAGTTTTATTTTTTAAAGCCTCTCGACTTTTCGGGGAGAGGAATGGAAGTGGGGTTTTTAGTAAACTTTAAGACTTTTCAAACATCCTCTAAGCGGTAGTCTCCTAAAAAAAGTATTGCCAATTTATTAAAAGAATATATCAATAAAGATAAATATCTATAATATGATTATTGACAGTTAAATCAACAGTGATCTGATCCATCCAGCTTCTCTAGACTTTGGCAAAATCAGAAAAAATGCGGGAGAATAAATCTCCCACAAGCAATGCTGACATAGGAGGTTATAGCATCTATACAAAAATAATTTAACAAATAATTTGAATTACTGCAAATTATTTGCAATAATAACTGCAATGGATCTAGCGATCGCCAAAACCAACCAAAGGATGATTAACATGAGTACATACGCGCAGGAATTGAGAAACACCGCCAAGGCAATGGTTGCTCCTGGTAAAGGTATCCTGGCAATGGATGAAAGCAACGGTACATGCAACAAGCGATTTGAAAAGTTAGGTATCCCCACGACAGAAGAACGACGACGTGCTTATCGGGAGTTAATTCTGACAACTCCAGGTTTATCGGAATACATCAGTGGAGCTATTCTCTATGATGAAACTATTAGGCAGTTTTCTCAGGCTGGGGTTGCTTTTACCAAGGTGATGCAAGACGCGGGTATGATCGTTGGTATCAAAGTTGATGCCGGAGCTCAAAACTTAGCAGGTTGTCCAGGTGAAAAAGTCACCGAAGGATTAGATGGTCTAAGGGAGCGCATTGCTGAATATTAC
Source organism: Nostoc sp. LPT (assembly GCF_017115165.1). Lineage (GTDB taxonomy): Bacteria > Cyanobacteriota > Cyanobacteriia > Cyanobacteriales > Nostocaceae > Nostoc. The sequence goes on from NZ_JABXKF010000121.1 coordinate 27,961, forward strand.
AAAATGGGCGCACGTTTTGCCAAATGGCGGGCTGTGATTACCATTGGTAATCGTATTCCCAGCGGTACTTGCATTGAAGCTAATGCTCATGCGCTAGCTCGTTATGCTGCTTTGTGTCAGGAAGGAGGACTTGTACCAATTGTGGAGCCAGAGGTATTAATTGATGGCGACCATACAATAGAAGATTGTTACGAAGTAACAGATAAAACTTTAGAAGCGGTATTTAATCAACTGCGTCTGCATAAAGTTGAGTTTGACCAGATGATACTTAAACCTAGTATGGTGATTTCTGGCTTGACTTGTCCCAATCCGGCGAATGTAGAGCAGGTAGCAGAAATGACTATTCAATGCTTACTCAAGAACGTACCTGTTACTGTTGCCGGAATTGCTTTCCTTTCCGGTGGACAGAGTAACGAACGCTCAACGGAACATCTGAATGTGATGAATGCTAAATTTGCTTTCCAATGTCCTTGGTCTGTTACCTTTTCCTATGCCCGCGCTATTCAGCAAACAGCTTTAGAATACTGGCGGGGTAATGATGACAAGACATCTGAGGCACAAAAATTACTCTATCATCGAGCGAAGTTAAACGGAGCAGCCAGCCTGGGTCAGTACAATGCAGAGATGGAAAAAGCACCGACTTTAGTCTGATGGTTTAATTCATGAGTTTTTAGCGACTTTCCTCGACATCAACACAGAATTGTAGCGGCATTTGGGAAATAGTGTTTATCTATCCAGTACCGCTATTTTATTTACACAATCAGTTGCTTGGTAGAGTTGCTTCGACTTGCCCAAGAAACTTAAGTGCTTGTTCTTTGGATTGTATGATGATTTCAGACACCGCATCTTCCCGACCAAGAACTTCATAAAACTTGACTAAATCTTGAAATGCCGCATAGAAAGCACAATATGCTTGTGTCCGAAATTCCATTGGTAACTTACTAGCCCCCATTATATCTGATGCACTGCTTTGGGCTTTGAGCAAGTAAGTTTCCGCTTCGATTAACTGTCCCACCGCCAAGTGACAATTAGCAAGATTCTGACATGAAAGGACATAGAATATGAATTGCCTCGGAATTATTTAAGTGGGAAGTTGCTTCCTGCAATATCTTCTCAGCAATAGTCAATGCTTTTTGATAGCAGGCGATCGCATCGTAGTATAACTTCACTTACATCTTACTGTTTCCTTCCTGGATGTGGTTTTTCCAAACCGGATGGACTGTGTTCAGATTTATTGAAGTGCTGGACAACACCCTTGTGTTTCTTAGGATCAAGCGCACTGGCGGTGCACCACCCGCTACGATTGAAATAAACAGCTTCTTTCCCTACTCCCTACTCCTTGTGTTTCTTGAAAGTCAATAGCTTGATCAAAGACACAAACACGATAAGCGCAGCGGTGATCGCTCCAGAGTTAGTTTCCCACATAACCAAGGACGATCGCACTTTAAGGAAAAAAAGCATTGATAGGAGTACAGAATATTTTGCCCAAGTCCGGCACAAAAAAATTAATTTTACGTGTTTTTACGGTTAAATTATTTTTAGTACATATATACCATTGTAAACACCGATTTTTAGGAAATAAAAAATACGTAGCTGTAAATGGAAATCAAAGATTTAGCTGGCATTAGTGAACCAGTGAAGAGGCTTATTGAAGTAATGGCTGAAGGGTGTGGTGCAGTTTCACGCCCATACCTTATCAAGAAAAATGCTGAGGCTAAAGCTTACGAAATACGAGTTATTTCCGAAGCTATGGCTGAGAGCCGTAAGTTGCTTGGTGGTGCAGATTATGAAGACGGTAAAGTTAAGATGATGGGATCTTCTGAGACACCTAGCCCAATCCTCTCACTTCCTGAGCGTGTGGCAAACCGTAGTGAATACCAGGAGTTACGAAAGCAACAGAATATAGAATCCGTATGTGCAAACGCTGCTGAGGAACTAGCAAATAAAAGTGAGATCCCAGAACAGAAGCCAGAACCAGAATGGATTAATCATTTCTTTGATATAGCAGAGAAAATTTCAACAGAAGATCTCCAATACTGGTGGGGGAAAATCCTGGCTGGGGAGATTACAAAACCTGGTTCTTTCTCGCTACGTACTCTTGATAAATTGAAAAATCTTTCACGACAAGAAGCAGAAAACTTTGTTGAATTAGGGAAATATGTCTTAAGTAATAAGAACATAGCTTTTTACCTTGACCCAAAAGAATATATTTTTAAGAAAGATAATACTATTGGCTTTTCTGAAATTCTTGATCTAAAAGAGGCTGGTCTTATAAATGATAGTGATTTTATAAGTTTTTCCTTTGAAGCTAGGACCTCCGGCAGTACCTCTAATTTACTTTACTCCTCTTTAATTCTCTTCTTTGAAAGAGAGAAAGATACGCCTGAAATCGGAAATCAAGTTGGAGTGTTAACAAAAGCAGGTACAGAACTATTGAAACTTATATCAGTTCAGCCTGATATGGAATATATAGAATTTGTTGCTCAAAAATTTAAGCGAGAAGGTATGAAAATTGCTTGGGCACCTATTATTGAGAATGGTGAAAACCTATTCATAGGAGACAAAACATATATCGTTACTGAGGAACCAGCTTAGTTATGTTAAAACGATTATGCACACAGTATAACAATCTTGGTGTAGCGCAGATTGCTGTCTATCAAAGTAAGCAATCAGCCCCGACCGGGTAATAAAGCTATGCCGTAGTGCCTCTTAAATACCCTTGATATATGAGGCTTTGACCATCCTTGGGAAGAAATTAATTACTATAATTTCTTAGTTTGCGCTTTTGAGTGGCCAGAGGTGAACAATGGTTTAAAAATTAGATTAGGACAATAATCCGCAACTGAGTTTTACAGGCTACAGAAAATGTGGCTAGGTAACGCTCTTAATTAACTAGAGGTAAAAACTATGAACATCCAACTTCAAGCGGAATACGAGCAATTTATACAAACCCGAATTGCTATAGGTAGATATGAAAATGCTGAAGATGTCATTGTGAAAGCATTGAAACTGTCTGCCTTGGGCTTTTCTTAGTGCCATTGGCCTGTAACCCTTATTCACTCGTTAACCCTGTAAACGGTTACAAATCAACTGTAATTTACCAAAAATAAATATTGCCCTCCTCTTCTCAGAATCTCCTAACCCTCAGCTTCCGTATCTTCCTCAACCACCTCAGATTTTTCTGTTAATGGCTTCACTACCCGCGCGATCGCTTCTTGAATAAAAGCTTTAATAAATTCATCTCTGCGATTAATTTGAAACTGTCGCTGTACAACTTCTGTCATTCCACCATCACCCCAATCTTGGTCATGACGAAAATATTCAATAAAACTTTTACCGGCAATTCGCGTTAAATAAGCTGCTGTCACGCCTTGAATTGCTCTACCAATAATAAAGGTAGCAACATTGAGTTGCAAAGCTGTAGATAATAATTGAATTGCTCCTTTGACAATGCCCAAACTAGCGATGGTTTTCGCTAAAGAAAGGGCTAATTCTCTTCCCCGTTCCATATTCAATTCACAGCCATATACTCTGCCAATTTCCACAACCATTTGAGCGTTGACTGCGGCTGTCGCCAATAAATCTACAACTGGTATCGGCGTGACTGATACCACACCAGCACCAATCCATTGAAACCGTTCTACGATTTTGTCAGCTTGACGGCGACGCTGGCCATCAATGAGTTTTCGCGCTTCGTCTCCCAATCGCAGAGATTGCAAAAGAATATTATCCGCCACCAAATCTTCACCTTCAGCACGTAAAACAGCAGCCGTGCGCCGCAGCAAAGGAACAATATCCGGTTCTGGTTGGAAGGTTTCGCCAGTTTCTAGTTGTGCAGGTTGCGGATTAGCAGCGATCGCTACCACATCATTAGTTGCAATAAATCCCCGTACCCGTTGACGCAACCTAGCAAGGATGGATTCTTTATCTTCATCTGTATATAAATCAGTTTTGTTGAGAACTAGGAGCGATCGCTTGCCAATTTCTGCCAACCCCCGCAACGGCTCATATTCTGAGCGGCGTAAATCATTATCTACTACAAACAACAGTAAATCTGCTTCTGTTGCCAGTTCTCGCGCCATCTGTTCGCGTTCCGTTCCCGCCACCCCTGCTTCTAAAATCCCCGGCGTATCCGTAATTAAAATCTTGCGTTCTAATCCCTTCAACCGCAGACAATAGGTTTCTCCAACCTGAGTTGTACCCATCGGTGCATCCACCTGACCGACCATACGTCCCATAATCGCATTTACTAGGGAAGTTTTGCCAGCACTCCCCGTACCAAATACCACTACTTGAATTTCGCCCCGTGCGAGGTTGGCTTCAATCTCTCGCGATCGACTTAATAAAGCTTGGCGTGTGACTTCATCTTGAATTTGGGCTACCTGTTGCCGTACAGCCTGGAGAGTTGTAGAAGCAGCATCAGATTTAGCAGCCGGAATTTGCGCCGCAGTTACTCGCTTCGGGTTGCGGCGCGATCGCTTTTCCCCAGTCCGAATCACCAATACATAATAAACGAAAGCGGCAACCAAGGCTGCAATCAGCACAATCAGCAATAACAGCAACAAATTGCCTAGCAACGGCGAATAGGACAATTGCCAATAGAGGCGTGATAGGGAATCAATTAGCCATAGGGCTAGCCCCAAAATGACGATCAAACCAACAATCAACGTTACTATGCGTGACAGAGGCATGGCTGGGAAAGATTAGTAAGTATTCAGTAGGCAGATGCTTCTAATCTTAATAGTTTCAGCATTTTTTACCAGAGTATTCATTAAAGGTGTAAGGGTTTAAGGGTTTAAGGGTGTAAGGTGAAGTCCTTTGGATTGAAACCAAAGGACTTCACGGTTGCCCTTCTTATTGCTGGGCTTTTGACTCATGCGGGTGGTTGGGGCTAGTTCTTCCCCCCCTACCACCATGCAACCCCT
>NZ_JABXKF010000161.1:0-84002 GCF_017115165.1 Nostoc sp. LPT
GTTACTTGGCTAATTTAGAGAGTCGTCTTCTCTAGTAAGTTTTACCACACTAGGTTTTAACAAAGGAAAAATTTTGGTTGCTAAACCTGGAAAGCTTATAGCAAGCATACCAGAAGACTAGCCCAAGAGTAAGCGGCTTGCCAAAAATCCCCAGACGCGATCGCATCCTCACAGCCAAAGGTACATCATGACCAACACTAACAGCAACCGAGACGACGAACTGGAGTTAATCAGGCTGCTCAAGTAGAATTTCTGGCGCCAGTCTTTGAAAACAAAGACAAAGTTATATTTGATGATTCTCATACTAGAGAAGTACTTCAACTTCAATGGAAGTATAAAGTCGCTGATGAGATGAAAGGTTGGGTAGAGAGAATAAAAGAGTTAAAAACTTATTTTTTAGAAGCGGTTAAAAGTTAAGTAACTACTGGAATATTTGTGCAAATCTGATTATCACATCAGCGCTAACTAACGATTAGGGTGGGCACTGTTACCCACCCTAACACTTTAACTTGCTACTGCCTCAGCAGGGGCTGCCTCAGCAGCAGTTGTGGGTGAATAAACACTAACTTTTTTACGGGTTTTGCCCTTTCTCTCAAACGTCACAACACCGTCGATTAAGGCAAACAAAGTGTCATCGCTACCAATACCAACATTGTTACCAGGGTGGAATTTAGTACCACGCTGACGCACAAGAATGTTTCCTGCACGTACAACTTGACCGCCATAACGCTTGACACCCAGACGTTGGGCATTAGAATCACGACCGTTGCGTGTACTACCTGTTCCTTTCTTATGAGCCATGATTTCCTCTTGTGTATCTACTTCTTTTATTATTCAGCAGCGGTTTCAACTTCTTCGGCAGCAGTCTCATTTACAACGGGAGTTTCCTTCTCCGCTTCTCCTTGGGCAGCAAACACTGCACCGTTAAGGGTGATGGAGTCAATCATAAGTCTGGTAATTTCCTGACGATGCCCCCGCTTTTTGCGGGTTTTCTTTTTCGGCTTCATTTTGTATACCAGAACTTTACGACCTCTGTAATGTCGCAGTACAGTCCCTTCTACAGTCGCACCTGTTACTAATGGCTGTCCAATGGTGACTTCGCCATCGTGCTGCACGAGTAATACGGAATCTATTGTAACTTTTTCATCTGGTTCGATCGCAAGCAGTTCAATGTCGTAAAACCGCCCTGGCTCTACTCGTATTTGTTTGCCGCCAGTTTCAATAATCGCGTAGGTCATGGAATTGTCCTTGAGGTTGCCGTACAGGTAGCTGGTTTTTATCTCCTATAGAGATGCTTTTGCCAGCCTTTGTAATATGTCTACCTGATCCGAGCAGGAATTAGACAGACAATCTAACATACTATTTTATTAACAGGTATCAAGTCAAGCTATACGAGGATTTTTTGGTAATTATCCTTATGAGAATAATTATTAATTTAAGTGTAGACTATGTAAAATTTTCAGATAAAGGTATGGCTTTTGTATCTTGTTAGCAAAGGTTGGCTCTGCTTATTTTATGACAACCCCGTCAGCAAATTCACTGTCCATACCATCTCTTGTAGAATGTTCAAAAACGGGACAACCCAATATTTCCATGCTGTAGTTACTCCCGTAATTGTAAGTCAAGGTAATTCTTGTGTTCAGAATCTGTATTATATTTTTAACCAATACATAATACTTATTGATATTACAATATCTGCGTAATTTTCTCAAAAAAAGAGTGATATAAAACTAAAGCAGAATATCTCTGCTTTAAATGAGCAAGGAGTATTTCTATGCATTATGTTTTTAGCACTTGGTTGCAAAATAGACTTCATCGCCAGAGCTTACTGAGTGCGAGTGTGTTAGTTTCTCTAACTTTGATCTCACCATTGTTTGTAACCAATTCAAGAATATTAAGTGCATCGGCACAGACACAAACAGTCCAGAAGCGCACAGAAGAGGCTTTACGTCTCTACCAACTAGGCGAACAGCAGTATAATCAAGGTCAGTTGAGCCAAGCCCTAAAGACATTTCAACGGGTTTTAGTTATTTATCAAGAAATTGGCGATCGCTCTCACCAAGCGAAGACCCTTAATAACATTGGGGAAGTTTATAACGATATCGGTCAGTACCCCAAAGCTTTAGAGTTCTACCAACAAGCAAATGCCATTACTAAACAAATCGGTGATACACAGGGGTCAGGTGCAACACTTAGAGGTATTGGGTCAGTTTACAACAACATCGATCAGTACCCCAAAGCTTTAGAGTTCTACCAACAAGCCTTACCCATTGCCAAACAAATCGGCAACAACAAAGAGGAAAGTAAGACACTCAATGGTATTGGGGAACTTTACTATAAACAAAGTCAGTACCCCAAAGCTTTAGAGTTCTATCAACAAGCCTTACCCATTGCCAAACAAAGCGGTGACAACAAAGGGGAAATTCAAACCCTTAATAGTATTGGAGAAGTTTACTCTAGGCAGAGTCAGTATGCCAAAGCTTTAGAGTTCTATCAACAAGCCTTATCCATTGCCAAACAAAGCGGCGACAAAAAAGAGGAAAGTCAGGCCCTCAATAGTATTGGAAAGTTTTACTCTAGCCAGAGTCAGTACGCCAAAGCATTAGAGTTTTACCAGCAAGCAAATGGCATTGCCAAACAAATCGGCAACAAGAAAGGGGAAGTTGAGTCCCTCAATAGTATTGGGGCAGTTTATGACGACCTCAGTCAGTATGGCATAGCCTTAGAGTATTTTGAGCAAGCAAATACCATTGCCAAACAAATCGGCGACAAAGAGGGAGAAGGTGCAAACCTCAGAGGTATTGCGTCAGTTTACTCTAGCCAGCGTCAGTACAAAAAAGCCTTAGAGTTCTACCAACAAGCAAATGCCATTTACCAACAAATCGGCAGCAAAGCCGGAGAAGGTACAACCTTCAATAATATTGCGGATGCTTACTCCATTCAAGGTCAATACCCCAAAGCCTTAGAGTTTTACCAGCAAGCTTTAGAGATTACCAAACAAATTGGCGACAAACAGGGGTCAGGTACAAATCTGGCAAGCATGGGGGGATTTTACCACAGCCAGAGTCAGTATCCCAAAGCTTTAGAGTTTTACCAGCAAGCCTTAGCTATTTACCAACAAATCGGCAGTAAAGCTGAGGAAGCCTCTGCTCTCAACGGTATCGGGTCAGTTTATTATGGACAGAAGCAGTACCCTAAAGCCTTAGAGGTTATTGAGCAAGCGTTAGCAATTCACAAACAAATTGGTAGCAAAGCAGGGGAAGGTACAACCCTCAATAATATAGGGGCATTTTACTACAGCCAGAGTCAGTATCCCAAAGCTTTAGAGTTTTTTGGCCAAGCCTTAGCAATTAATAAAGAAATTGGCAACAAGTCAAAAGAAGGTATAACTCTCAACAGTATTGGGGCAGTTTACTATAAACAGCGTCAGTACAAAAAAGCCTTAGAGTTTTTTGGGCAAGCTTTAGTCATTTACCAACAAACCGGCTCTGTTAAGAGTGAATGCATAACCCTGAAAAACATTGGAGCAATCTACACTAACTATAATCAAAATCCCAGATCCTTAAACTTGTATCGGCAAGCTTTAGGAACTTGCAAAAAAATTGGTATTAGGCTTTGATCTGATACCAATTTCAATGCTATTGAGCGTTGATAGACTAGGAATGACGGAGTTGGAGTGAAAAATACTGAAAATGCAATTAACACTGTATCGGTCATTAGTATTGCGTCTGGCGGATTTAAAGATGAAAAAACTAGCTAATTTATTATATTCTTCGACTTAATTTGCGAAATATTGATTGTCGTTTCATTGTACTTTGTATCGGGAGCTAGGCTTTGATTACTGTAGGAGATGTTGGTGATGCAAACGCGATCGCCATAGCGAATTGGACCTGCATCGCCAGAAGCTTTAGTAATCCGCCAGCTCTGTTTATCCTCATCATAGCCATCTTGCCAATAGTAACAATCATGGCTATCCGAAAAAGCCCCAAAATATTATTGTTGCCTGTCGCTGATTCTGTCGTTCTGATTTTGATGTGGCTGTTGGATTGAACCTCGCCATTGCCGCCCACAAGTTCAAGTTTTACTTTTCCTGTATTGCCCAACCGCGGCCAGTTGTAGCGTCCTTGATCGACCACAATCAAGTATTTACTGCTCTCGTGTTTAAGATAAAAGTTATCATTCCTTCAGCTTAACTTAGTGCCATTCATATCGTGTCCGGTGAAAGACTTATCATTAAGACCGCAGTTCTTGCTGGGGGCTCTTAGCTGGGGGAAAGAGGGTTTTCCGGTTTCTGCATAGATTACGGGAATTATAACTAATTAACCGGACATGATATCAGTATAGGCGTAGCCCGTCGTAGACATCGCCCACTGGCACGAATATAAATTGTATTTACAAGAAGTCAGAATAAATACTTTTTAGATAAAAATTGCTACTATCTTAGGGCTGAATCTACCAAATATTAACATTAGTTCGTATTAGCTGAAAAGTTATACTTTTTTATCAAAATCAACACATTTTTCTTCTTTGTTTTAATATCAAAGTATAAGGTGTCTCATCTAGAAATTCTTTACAAAAGTTCGTGAATCCTCAAAAGTTAAACTATTACGTTCAAACCTGATATTTCAAACAGGAGATTGATTGTCATGACACAGCAAAATGCTGCCCGACTTTTTCAAGCGGTAAAAGAAGATCAAGCGTTACAGCAAAGACTCAAAGCAACAGCCGATCCAGAAGCCTTCATCAAAATTGCTCAAGAGCGTGGCTATGATTTCAACGCCGAAGAACTCGACAGTGAAATCAGCAAATTATCTGAAGAAGATTTAGCTGCCATTGTCAATCCAGGATGGGGGAATAGACGCCACATTTATCCGAGATAATTCCTGTTCATAGGAAATCGAAAGTATAGGAACAACTGAATTAACAAGTTTTGCTCCTCAAGTGGATACTGTTGTATCATCTCCTTTAAGGGCATTCCTGTTATACCAAGGCTCAGATCCCTGATTTCTTAGAGAAGTCGGGGATTTTATTGTTCGCAAATGATTCCTTTCTCTACTCTCCGTCTCGCCACCTGCTTAACTGATGAGTTAGGATGACTATATTTTTATCAGGTGATATGAAAAGAATAGAAGTTGAGCAAAGAACTATTTTAATTGGTTTGGCTGGTAGCCACGGCTATGGTTTAAATCGTCCTGATTCCGACTTTGATTATCGGGGAGTATTTATTGCACCTAAAAGGTACTATTTGGGATTTGATCGGATAGAACAAAAAGATAGTGGTTGGGATGAACCAGGAATATTTCCATTCGTTGATGGTAACAAAGATACAGTTATATATGAATTAAGAAAAATCCTCCAGTTATTAGCTGGTGCGAATCCCAATGTTTTAGAATTGCTTTGGTTGAATAACTATCCTTTTTTAAGCGCAGTCGGACAGCGTTTAATCGATCGTAAACAATTATTTTTGAGCAAGAAGGTAAAACATACTTACACTGGTTATGCCTTTGCCCAAATCAAAAAGATGGAAACTCATCGTAAGTGGTTGTTAAAGCCACCACAAAAAAAACCAATACCATCTGACTTCGCTATAGAAGACGAAACACCTCTGAGCAAAGATGAGTTAAATGCTTTTCTGGAGTATCTTTATAACTTAATTAGAGGACGGATTGAATTTTTGGAAGAAGCAGAACAATTATATCAATTGCTGACAGCAGATATTGATTTTAAAGGAGTTTTAAAACAATATACTTTACCTGATGAAACTTTGGAATATACCCAAAAGTTAACCAATAGCCGTAAAGATTTTATCCGGCTACTTCAGAAAAGTCAAAGCTATCAAATAGCTTTAAGAGAATGGAAGGCTTACTTATCTTGGCAGGAGAATAGAAATCCGGCTAGAGCAGAAATGGAAAGAAAGTCGGGTTTTGACCTTAAACATGGAATGCACTGCATTAGATTGTTACGCAGTGGAGTAGAAATATTACGGCAAGGTGAAGTGATTGTAGATAGAAGAACAGCTGGTGATGTTGAAGATTTAAAAGCTATTTTAAAAGGTGAGTATTCTTATGAACAGGTGATGAAAATGGCAGAAGATTTAGTAGCTGAAATGGAAATTGTTTGCGAACAATCTGCCCTACCTCATAAACCTGATTTAGAACAAATTAATGAGTTGTGTATGGAATTGGTGGAAATGCAAAAATGGAGTCATTAGTCATTGGTGCTTACAACTAACAAAAAACAAATGACAAATGACAAATGACAAATGACAAATTTTAAAGAGTGTACATTAAGTCAGCAAAGCCATAGAGGCTGATGATCAGTAATAGGGATGCTGTTAGTTGGGTAATTCGTGTTTGGGGTGAGGGGGCGATCGCTTCCCGCACTAAGATAGAAATAGATGCCCCAACTACTAAGCTCAAGCCTAAGATTAAATAGGGTATGTCGGGTAAAATACTGGCTATTGCCAGCATAGCGATCGCTAATAAGAGCATCAATAATTCTACAAACCTGGGCGGGTTGTATTGGCTAGATAGAACAAAGCTGTTGAACCAAAAAGACCAGATTCTCATATTTTAGTGCTGAGTGCTGAGTGCTGTTAGCGGAAGCGGGGCGTTTAGCCCGTGCTGAGTTAAGAGTTAAGAGTTAGGAGTTGTGAGTTATATACTCAGTCTTGAGTGAGGAATTAAAGTTTTGAGTTATGAAGCAGTTTTCCATTCAAAACTCCTCACTCCTAACTTTTAAGCCCTGGCCCCTAACTTTTGACCTGTGCCGTTTTTTTGTGCAGTATCACTTTCTGGTAGTTCGACGCCAAAGACGCGGCTAAAAACTTTGGCGACTTTGTAGCCAGAATCAATCGATTCTAAAGGGTCTTTCCGCAGTCTGTGACGCAAGCATAGCGTAATTACGCGATGGATATCATCAACTGTAACTTCAGTGCGTCCTTCATAAGCTGTTAAGGCTTTGGCGGCGCGGTTACTAACAATGTCACCCCGCAAACCATCCACATCCAATTCTGAACAGACTTCAGAAATTTTCACCCGCAAATCGTAGTCAATTTTCACTTCTGGCAAAAGCTGTTGAGCATTGACAATTTGCTCTTGCAATGCTTCTTGCTGGGGTTTGTAGCTTTCGAGAAATACTGGCGGATTTTGGTCAAAATCCGCTCGTTGTTCCACTATTTGCACCCGCAAAGCTGGTTCTTTGACTGTGTGAATTTCTGCGTGCATCCCAAAGCGATCGAGTAATTGGGGGCGGAGTTCGCCTTCTTCGGGATTTCCAGAACCGACAAGCACGAAACGGGCTGGATGACGGATAGAAATACCTTCTCGTTCTACAGTGTTCCATCCACTGGCAGCGGAGTCGAGTAACACGTCTACAAGGTGGTCGTCTAGTAAGTTGACTTCATCCACATAGAGAATACCGCGATTAGCCTTTGCTAGCAGTCCCGGTTCAAAAGCTTTGACACCTTCAGATAAAGCTTTCTCGATGTCGATTGTGCCACAAACTCGGTCTTCTGTAGCTCCTAGCGGCAGGTCTACCATTTGGACTTTTTTGTGAGCTACGGGAATTTCTGCCCCTTGTTCTAAAAGTTGGCGGACTTCATCACTCATCAAGTCGGGGTCGCTAGGATCGCTACTGAAGGGGTCATTAGCAACCACAGAAATTTCTGGTAGCAGATCCGCCAGCGCCCGGATAGTTGTGGATTTCCCGGTGCCGCGATCGCCCATAATCATTACACCCCCAATTTTGGGGTCAATCACGTTCAATAGCAGCGCCAGTTTCATTTCTTCCTGGCCCACAATTGCCGTAAAAGGAAATACTACGCGACGCGCACTTGCCGTGGATTGAGCAGTTGGACTCACTAAATTACCTTAACAATATTTTTCTTATTACAGTTCTTTATTGTGACACAGGTGGGGTGTGGGGGAATGTGAAGATCGGGGGCAGGGGCAGTAGGGGAGAAATCAATTCAAAATTCACGCATTCAAAATTCAAAATTAAAGAACTTCTGCTTTCTGCCTCCTCTTTCCCAATGCCCCATTTCCCATACCAAATATCTATTGGGCACAAATGCTTACTAGCTGCGTCAACTATCTTAATTTGTCTGCTTTAGTTTTTTTGGTGCAAAACTTCCATAAGCAAGGAACGAATAACTACCAACTCATCAATTCTGTACTAAGCATAAATACTTGTAGACTATATGGTTAGTAGATTCAATCGTAAAAGCAAGCAGTGGCTTGTGTGGGTAGCTAATGCATCATTCAAATCCATGAAATCGTCATTTATTGTTCAAAGTTGGCGGCGACTACTCAAATCTCTTTTTCCGATTCTTATTTTAATATCGTTTGTTACTGTGTTGTTGGTGGACAGTTTCACCCCTGCGATCACTGAAAGTGGGCGCTTCAGCGCCATCGCACAGATACCCCGTCAGGAAATTCGCGGGGTTTGGATGACCACTAATGATTTTGACACCCTTAAGAATCGAGACAAAGTACAGGATGCAGTGAGTCAACTGCGGCGGATGAACTTCAATACAATCTATCCTGTGGTGTGGAATTCTGGCTATGTGATGTATCCTAGTGCCCTAGCACAAAGTGCAGGTATTCAACCTTTTGTCTACAAAGGTTCAGATGGACATGATATTCTTGCAGACCTGATTACCCAAGCCCATCACCAAGGATTGCTAGTGATTCCCTGGTTTGAGTTTGGTTTCATGGCTCCCCCAACCTCAGAACTAGCAATGAATTACCCGGATTGGTTCACACAAAAGCGGGATGGTAGCCAAACTTCAAACAGTGCGGCTGGTGAGGTGATGTGGCTCAATCCGTTCCTTCCACAAGTGCAAGAGTTTATCACCAATCTAGTGCTGGAAACTGTTACTCAATATGATGCCGATGGTATTCAGTTTGACGATCATACGAGTTTGCCCCACGAGTTTGGCTACGACCAATATACAGTTGCTTTGTACACCAAAGAAACGAATAATTCTCCCCCAAAAAATCCCCAAGATGCGGCATGGGTAAAGTGGCGGGCAGATAAAATTACAGCGTTCATGGTAAAACTTAATCAAGCTGTAAAACAGAGAAAACCCCAGGCGATTTTCTCTGTTTCTCCTAATTACTATGATTTTGCTTACAAGTTTCACTTGCAAGATTGGCTAGGTTGGATGCGACAAAATATTGTGGACGAGTTAATTGTGCAAATTTATCGTCCCGATCTAAAAAGTTTTGTGGCAAATATTTCCCGCGCAGAAATTCAAGAAGCACAACAAAAAATTCCAACTGGAGTTGGCATTATCACAGGGTTACGAAATAACCCAGTTCCTATGCAGCAAATCAAGTCTCAGGTGCGGGCCGCCCAAGAACGGGGTCTAGGCGTAACCTTCTTTTATTATGAAAGTCTTTGGAACGATGCTCTAGAATCTTTAAATGAGCGACAAGCTGGATTTGAAAATCTTTTTCCATCTCCTGCACTCCGCGCCAGAGTTGAATAAATTTTCTGTTTAAGATGATATTAATGTGTTCGTAGTAAGGACTTTAGTCCTTATTTTTTAAGCACTAAAGTCCTTACTACAAACTCTTCACTACTAGCTTGATATAACTTCCTATTTCCCACCCCCTACTCCTAATTCAGCATGGCAATCTTCGACCGAAGTGCGTTGTCGCATGGCACTAACTAAAGCCTCGTAGCTAGACCAATTTTCTTCTAGTAGAGTTTTTGCCTGGAGGGTATGAAAACGCAGTTTTTGCTGATAAACTGATTCAGAAAAGCCTAAAATTGTCAAGACTCCTATCAGCTTGCTTTTATCATCAGTTCCACCCTCAGCATTATTAAAAACCAGGGTTTCAGCAGCAATACCCGCCATCCAAACAGTGCAGTAGCGGTCTAGCATTTGGGCGCTGATTTTACCTACTTCTAGTTGAGATGCTAATTCGCTATCATCAAAGCTAACGCCGCCTTGCCCAGGTTGCCCCTGTTTCCAGGCTTCCCAAGCGCTGAGTGTGTAGCCGGTAACGGGAATACCCAATAGGTAAGCAACCAAGAAATGTCCTGCTTCGTGGTGGACGATGCGATCGCGGTGTTCTTTTGAAAAACCAGCAATCCAATCTACAAAGATAGTACCACCCTTGCCTTGCAAGCTGAAGCTATCTAATGTCGCTATGCCTAAGATGGTGAAGGTAGCAAGTGCTGGGACTGCCGGTGATAAGTTGAAGAATGGCCCCACCAGTACCGATAGGGTCATGAGAAAGATAGATATTGCAACTAAATTAAGGCTAGTTTGGCTCATTGAGAGTTTTCTGAGTATCTGCTTAATCTTTATTTATTATGAGGCAATGTCTACGACGGGCGTAGATGCAGCACAGCTTTTGCATCAAGCTAGTTGTAGCGATCGCCTAATTTTTTCATCTCACACTTAATTAAATTACTGGCTTAACATCAGTCTTCAGAATTTTGAAGTTTTACCCCGATTTATCAAGCCGTTACTGAATAAGTCTTTAAGCTAAGTAACTGGTTACAAGCGCTATTAATCAGTAGAAAGTGGTGAATTTTACCCACTACTGACTACTTTTTAGTTGTCGCTGAAGACCTCAATAATTATGTTGATTTCTATTCAGTTACTTATCTTTATTTTTTATACACATTTCAAAGCTTATGCGAATCATACATATTTTGAACCATGTTCAAGAAATAGGTAACGGTATTGTGAATGTGGCTGTGGATCTGGCTTGTCTACAGGCAAAATCTGGTTATGAGGTAGCGGTTGTTTCTGCTGGTGGGGAATACGAGGCTTTACTAGATATTTGTGGTGTCAAACATTACAAATTAGACCAAAGCAGAAAACCGATAAATACGATTAAAGCAGCTATACGTTACCGAGCGATCGCAGCTGAATTTCAGCCGGATATTGTTCATGCCCACATGATGACGGGAGTAATACTAACACGTATTTTTAAAGGAAACAAATATGCTTTAGTTTCTACAGTCCACAACGAATTTCAGCGTGCCAGCCTGCTGATGGGTTTAGCTGACAGAGTAATTGCTGTCAGTCAGGCTGTATGTGATTCTATGATTAGGCGTGGTATTGCAGAAAACAAGTTGCGGGTAGTATGTAACGGAACTTTAGGCAGTCCCCGCACCCGACAGATACAAGATTATCAACCATTACCATTACAGCATCCAGCGATTGCCACTGTAGCCGGAATGTATCAACGCAAAGGAATTGCTGAGTTAATTGCTGCCTTTGAACAAATCGCCTCAGATTTTCCTCAAGCCCATCTTTATTTAGTAGGAAATGGCCCTGATAAACAGCTATTTGAGGCACAGGCACAAGCAACTTCTGTAAAAGAACGCATTCATTTTGAAGGCTTCCAACCAGAACCTCAACGCTATCTGATATCTTGTGACATATTTGTGCTAGCTTCCCACCGCGATCCTTGTCCTTTGGTACTTTCGGAAGCTAGAGAAACTGGAACTGCGATCATCGGCACTCAGGTAGACGGGATTCCTGAAGCTTTAGACAACGGGCGAGCAGGTCTTTTGGTGCCAGTAAAAGATAGTCATGCTTTAGCTGGGGTTTTAGTGCAATTACTAAGTAATGCCGAGATGCTGCAAGAGTGGAAACAGCGGGCAAAGAAAAACCTACAGAGGCTGAGTGTTGCCCGCGTTCATCAGCAAACAATGACAGTGTATCGTGAGTTAATTACAGAATGAGGGCATTGGGCATTGGGCATTGGGCATGGGGCATGGGGCATTGGGCATTGGGCATTGAGTAGTGGACAACTAACTCTTAACTGTTAACTGTCCACTCCTTGCTCCTCTGCTCCCTGGCTTCTTCCCCAGTCCCCAGTCCCCAGTCCCCAGTCCCCAGTCCCCAGTCCCCAATCCCCTTAACAGAGCGATCGCTTTAATTTTAAAGCTACGCCTAAAGCGCCAAAGACCAGTACACCCAAAATGTTAGTTGATTCAGGAACGGCAGTATAAGCAGTATAATAAGAAGCCACCCTGATCGGCCCATCTTTATCTTCTTGCTCTGCTGGAATTGGTGGAATGATTCCAGCACCTGGCGCTAGATTAGGCAGGGTAGCGAATGGATTGTAAAACAGGGTTCCGTTTGGAATTATGCCACCACTAAAAGTGATAGTACTACCAGCAATGGTAATGTCTGTAAAAATATCTTTTAGATCGGGGTTAGCAGAGTTACCAATCTTCCCATCTCCATTAACATCTCCCCACTGCACTGGTTCATTATCAAATGGTGGAGTAGAATTCAGATTACTATAGGACAGCGTTTTTAAATCAAAGACTAAACTGTTTATATCGTAACCAGTAGCATTTAGAAAGTTATTAGCTACATCTGGAACACCATATTCTATTACTTGCCCTGGTAGAAACTCTGTAAGGGTTCTTGGTTTTTTTGCGTCGAGTACATCTTGATTTTTAGTCGTCACAATGGGTTCTACAAAAATGACGGCTCTTGCTGGTGTCCAAGACAAAAAACTAATTCCTGCTGCTCCGAGAACAGACAAGGCTATTTTTGTGGCAATTCTAGTCATATTTGTGTCCTTTGGATATTGATTTGCAGAATGCTATACCAGATGATTTAGATCAAACAGCAAAAACTCACTTTTTAACTGCTATCTACCTGCTAGATAAATAGTGGTTAATGTGTGCTTGCTCACTGAGTTGATATTTACTCATAGGTTGATTTATAAAGCAATTCTTGTAATGCTTTATCATGATAACTAGTAATTTCACGCAATCTTTATCAAAAATCTAAATTAGAACTTATATATTGACAGATTAGACAATATGTGAAGCATAAATAATTATCCTGACTCCTAATGAACTGTGGTTTATTGCTGTCTTAACGGTACGCTACATATCAGGTTTGAGATGAAATGGTTATAAGATTTAGAGACTATGGCAAACGGCTTGCTGATTTTGAGCAAGAAATTTTAGTACGTTGTCCCCAATGTGATCGCATTGCCAAGATATTGACTGTAAACTCTGAGCAATCAAGTCTCAGTTCCATCAAAAGAATTACCTGTCAGCACTGTAGCTATACAAAACAACAGTCAAAGGATGGCAATCGAAAAGCCGCATTATTACTGTGGCAGAACAATTACAGGGATAAAAGAAATTCTCGCTATGGAATATTAGACCATTTTTTTGGCTTACCCTTGTGGCTACAAACTTCTTGTTGCGGTCAGGTACTATGGGCATTTAATGAAGCTCATTTGAACTTCCTGGAAAGCTATGTTCAATCAAGGTTGCGAGAACGCTTGCCAGACGATTCATTAGGCTGGCATAATGGCAGTCTTGCCAGTCGCCTACCCAGATGGATCAAGCTGACACAGCATCGGGAAAAAGTTTTACAGAAAATTCAACAGTTAAAGCATAGATTATAATCAACGCTTTAATCTTGTTGATGAGCAAATTTATAACCACCCCATAAAGATAGAGCGATCGCAACTACCAGCAAAATGGGTATGCTGTACCAAGGAAACTGAGACAAGGGTAGATGAGCAACTGCACGCAATCCAATACTGGCGTAGGTTAGTGGCAGCAGGTAAACTAAAACTTTCAGAGCCGCTGGTAATGTAGCAGGGTCAAAGAAGGTCGCTCCTAAGAATGACATGGGGATAATGATAAAGTTGTTGTAGAGTCCGACTGATTCGAGCGATCGCACACTCAACCCTACAATCACCCCTAATCCAGCAAATACCGCACAATTCAGCGCCACTAACAGTAAAAACAGTGGGTTGAGAAAATTCCAGTTTCCTGTCAACAGCAGCGCTACCAAAATCACGGAACCGGAAGTCATCAAACCCCGCACGACTCCCGCCAGCATTTTACCGATATACAACGCTAACGGATGTACGGGAGTCAACAATAATTCCTCAAAGGTTTTGGTAAATAGTCTGTCTCCACAAATTGAAAATGTCGTTCCAGCAAAGCTAACCGTCATCGATGACAGCGCCACCATTCCCGGTAATATAAATTCTAAATAGTTGTCATAGTTACCACTAATTCCTGAACCGGGTTTGATGGAACTACCCAAACCCAAGCCAAAAGCTAAAATATATATCAGTGGGGATATTAAACCTGATGCAGCAACTGGTAGGATTCTCACGCGTAAATCTAACCAATCTCCCCAAAAAATAGTCAGACTATCAGCTAAGAAGATTTGAAGTTGCGAAGTTTTGAACCTCTTGCCCGAAGGTAGCGCTCTTTGAGATGTCACGTGCTTTCAATTACTTATTAAAATTTCATTAAGTGTTAATTTACATTATTTTACACATCAATTGCTAGGGGTAACAAAAATATCTCATCCTAAAAAGTGGAAATTAACAACAAAAATTAGATAGTTTAAGCATTCTGACTAGACTAATTGTGAAAACTAAATCAGCTATAGCAATCCTATCTGAGTTGTGAAAAATACTCTTTTTAACGAACCGCAAAGGGCGCATACTCCTACGGAGAAGCAAGCTACGCGCAGCATCTCGTAAGAGTTGGACGCGAAAAAGGAGAAAAGAAAGAATTTATATATGATAACAATTAAAAATATGGTATAATTATTAAACTAAATTCATAAATTAATTGGTAAAATCAAGCAACACAAAAAAATGCAAAGGTTATAATTAATAATTAATTAATCTTAAAATAAATATACTTACTAACAAATGAAAAAAATAAGCAATTAGTATAGCTTGACATAAATTCAGCTATTATTTTAATTAGCCATACAAGTTCTGGAGCAACTTGTCTAAGGTAGGCAAACTTTCGCCACAGTAACCATATTAAATTTTTGTCCTGATATCTAGATAAGCTCCTATTTTTCTCATTTAACAAGAAGATCGCAGAGAAAGTCATAGGCAATTACAGTCAAGAATAGGCATACTGAAAGAAGGAGAAAACTTTAGACCACTCCCTCCCAAATCGGCGTGAAGGTGATTAAGCAACAATGAGACGTAAATCTACTGGTAGATCGGCTACTACTTCTAAACCCTCTATTTTCCAATCCCCTCTATTTAACTTCACCACCATCGCAATTATGGGAGGAGTGTTGATTTTGGGAATTGGGATTGGCATTGCTTTTAGTTCTACAACCACATTGACTCCATCAAATGTAGCTTCCCGTGAATTCATTGATACCAAAGCACCAAACCCGGAAATTTGTGTGCAGTATGGAGCCAGCGCGATGGTGATGGACGCTAGATTGTTCGTCACTCTCAACCCTTTCAATGTCTATGTTGCCCAACCCAGTATGCGTCCTGGATGTGTGATCCGACAAAATAACTGGGCGCTTTTAGAGAACCGCAAGTTGGTGACATCTGATCAGGTTAGAGATTGCAAAAATCGCCTAAACACCTTTGGTTTCACAGGTAACTTGGACAGTGACAAACCTGATATTAGATGTATATATCAGAATGAAGCTGCTCAAAACTTCTTTACGGCTCAACCCGGAGCAGTTGGAACACCTCAGGAAACTGACAGATTTTAGATTGGGGCATTGGGGACTGGGGACTGGGGATTGGTTATTGGTTATTAATTCTTCTCCCTCATCTCCCCCTGCTCCCTCATCTCCCCCATCTCCCCCTGCTCCCCAGTCCCCCGCGATCGCATCTGCCTTCATCAGCTCACTCATACTCATCACGTATAATGGTCAAACCTAAAGCTTTATAGGCACTCAGCATATTATTAGATACTGTCGGTGCAGTTACTAGATAAGTCAGGGCATGAATAGACTCCACTAGATAAGGAGCAGCTGTATCCAATTTTTCTGCTGTCACTAATCCGACTACCTCAGCCGATCCCGCAATCATGGCTCGTTTGACGTGGGCTTCGTCTAGGTTAGGTACACTAATCCCAACTTCTGGATGCAAACTGCAAACCCCCAACATACACAAATCTGCACGAATCATCCGTAATGTCTCAATTGTGACAGTACCCACGTTCACCAAGGCTTTTTTGTAGAGTTGTCCACCTAACATCACAACCTCTATATGGGGATGTTCTGCTAAAGCAACGGCAATTGGCGGACTATTTGTGATCACTGTTGCGTGCAAATCTAGGGGCAAATGACGGGTTACTTGGAGAGTTGTCGTACCTCCATCTAAAATTACCACCTGTCCTGTACAAACTAATTTTGCTGCTGTGCGAGCGATCGCTTCTTTTTCTTTTGGCGCTTGCTTTTGGCGATCGGCATAACTAGCGGTGGCTGGAGATTTAAGGAGCGCTCCCCCATGAACGCGTTGCAATAGTCCCGTTTCTGCCAGTTCTCGCAAGTCTCGCCGAATCGTATCCTCAGAAACTTTGAGAACAGCACTAAGTTCTGTCGAAAGTACCTTTTTATCACGACGCAGAATTTCTAAGATAAATTGTCGTCGTTCAGCAGTTAGCATAATTAATTTTCCTGAAAATGCGCTTTTGGGCTTTAAATTGCACGTTTGTGAGTTTATACTTATTGATATGCAAGTCTTTGTACGGTAATCCGTAACTTCAATTGAATTCAAGCACATTCATGCACAATTGAATGTATTGATTTTGGCATTTGATGAAACTACATGGTTCCATAATGGTTCCAAGTGGTTGACTTGAGCTTGGGAAATGTTTGGATAATTGTTGCCCATCGGGGTTTTAACAATTTTTTTTGTAGTGCGATCACGCCTCCCGTCTGTTCAAATTGTTTTTTATTCAATCAAGAAACCATGACTATTATGAACACCCAATTTCCAATTGATCTCGGTGCCTACAAACCTTTAGCGCTCAATCCCGCAAATTCCAGCCTCACCGTCGAACAACGAGATACTCTCAAAGCGAATATTCAACTTTGCCGAGATGCGATCGTCTTTTTTACAGCGACTGGCGCTGCTAGCGGAGTCGGCGGTCATACTGGCGGGCCATACGATACAGTGCCAGAGGTGATGATCCTTGATGCCTTTTTCCGGGGAGCATCGGAGCAATTTGTACCGATTTTCTTTGATGAGGCAGGACATCGAGTTGCCACTCAATATCTGATGGCAACATTGCATGGTGATTTACCTGCCGAGCAACTTTTACGTTATCGGCAAGCACATTCCAATTTACCGGGACACCCGGAACTAAAACTAACTCCTGGTGTGAAATTTAGTTCTGGCCGCCTGGGTCATATTTGGCCTTACATCAATGGTGTGGCAATGGCGAATCCAGGCAAGGCTGTTTTTTGTCTCGGTTCTGATGGTTCGCAGCAAGAAGGCAATGATGCTGAAGCTGCTCGCTTGGCTGTTGCTCAACATCTCAACGTCAAGCTGCTCATTGATGATAATGATGTCACGATCGCCGGACATCCTTCTAAATATTTACCTGGTTTTAGTGTCGCCAAAACCTTAGAAGGCCACGGGTTAAAAGTACTTCAGGGAGACGGGGAAGACTTAGACGATTTATACCGTCGCCTGAGCGAAGCTGTGAATACTCCCGGAGCGATCGCTCTAATCAATAAACGCCCGATGTGTCCTGGTATTGAAGGTTTAGAAGGTTCCATTCATGGCCATGATGTAATTCCTGTGGATTTAGCAGTTAAGTATCTAGAATCTCGCGGACAAACTGCGGCTGTCGAATACCTTAAAAGTATTGAGAAACCCAAACAAACATATACGTTTCTGGGTTCGGGTGACAAATGGGGCGCTAACCGTAGTGTGTTTGGTGAAGCCGTGGTGGGTGTCCTCAGTCGCATGAGTGAAGCGGAGCGTAAAGAAAAAGTCAAGGTTATTGATAGCGACTTAGAAGGCTCCTGCGGTTTGAAGATAATTCATGAAACATACCCAGAAATTTTTATTTCCTCCGGCATTATGGAACGGAGCAACTTCTCTGCTATGGCCGGATTCGGGATGGACGAGGGCAAGCAAGGTATTTTTGCGACCTTCAGCGCCTTCTTAGAAATGTGTATCTCAGAAATCACGATGGCACGGCTGAACTATTCCAATGTTCTGTGTCATTTTTCCCATGCGGGTATAGATGACATGGCAGATAACAGCTGCCACTTTGGTATAAATAATATGTTTGCTGACAATGGCTTGGATGATGGCTACCCAACACAGTTGTACTTCCCGGCAGATAATAATCAAATGACAGCTTGTGTAGAAGCTGTGTTCTTTGAGCCGGGACTGCGGTTTATTTTCTCCACCCGTTCCAAAGTGCCCAATATTCAGGACAGCAACGGCAATGACTTCTTTGGAAGTGGCTACAAATTTGTTCCTGGTAAAGATGAGGTTATACGAGAAGGGACGCAAGGCTACATTATCAGTTTTGGCGATGCTCTCTATCGTGCCGTTGATGCTGTAGAGCGTCTGAAGCAAGAAGGGTTAGACGTTGGTTTGATTAGCAAAACAACTTTAAACACCATTGATGAAGAAATAATTACCAAAGTTGGTAATGCTCCTTTCGTGCTTGTAGTAGAACCCTTCAACCGTCGCACTGGCTTAGGTAGTCGTTTTGGTTCCTGGCTGCTAGAGCGGGGGTTGACTCCCAAATATGCCCATCTTGGAACTTATAAAGAAGGTTGCGGCGGTTTGTGGGAACAGTACCCATATCAAGGTATCGATCCAGTCGGCATCATCAACAAGGTAAAGGAATTAGTTGGAAAAAAATAATTCATTGTATTAGGGCATAGCGCATAGCAAATGGGGCATTGGTTCGATTTCCCATGCCCCATGCCCCATTCCCAATTCCCAATTTTTATTTAGTTTTAGGTAAAGGTTGACCAAACTCAATGATCGGGGGATTGGGAGCATTGGGGATTGTTGGAACTGGAAATTCTGACATTCCCAAAGGAGGAATGTTATTTAAATTATCGGGTTGATTTGGGAAAGAAGCAGGGGGAAGAATCGAAGCAGGTTGTTGAGAGGATGTATTTGGATTTAAAGGAGGTACGGTGACAAAAGGCTGCCCTGAGTTAGTAGTAGTTGAGGGCAGTTGATTGGATGGAGTCGGAACTGTGAGTGAGGGCGATTGCGGATTAGTAGTTACAGGTGGGTTACTAGGCGGCTTTTGGAGTGTTTGAGGTTGTTTCTTGGCTGAAGGTGCAGACTTTCCTGGTTTTACGGCAGTAGTTTTTTTACCAGAAATAACCGGACGTAATACCCAGCGAGTGGGGTTTTTTCGGGAAATGGGTTGCAGTTGTACCTGTTTGGGATTAAAAACAGTCCCTGCTGCTAAATCTAGGACAATGCGTGTATCGTTTGCGTTCAGTTGAGAAATACGAATGCTTTTGATGGCTCCAGAATAATTTTGTTGCGTGGTAATTTTGCCCAACTTAGTATTCGGTAAATCTACAACTAGACGAGAGGGTTGTGCCAAGTAGAAATAACGAGGGGTTGTGCCTGCTGAGAGGGTGATTTCGAGTTGCTGTGTCTTGGGAGAAAAACGCCAATTATTTAGCTTTGCCCCTGGTGTAGCAGCAGTAGTGCAAGTTTCGAGGGCGATCGCTGCATAAAAGCCTAATATACTGATGCTAAATAGCTGCTTGCCCCATTGATAAAATGGCTTAGTCTTTAGTCCTCGATCCATTCTGTTTATTTGCTCCATAAAACCCATACAATGCGCTCACATTGCTGTTTACTTCGCGCTGACAATCCCGTAGACGCGATTCATCGCGTCTCTACCTACTCCCCAATTCAATTAGCTTTTTGAGGCACAGCAGTAAATTTCAGAGTTTGTGGAATACTATTTACGGTTAATTGACCTGTCATCTTATCTTTATCCACAAGTTGCATTTGAATTGTGACTGAGGTTAGAGGATCGTTTTGGGGGCGAGGAATATTACAAAGGATTGATTTACCAACTTTTCCAGATAAATTTAATTGTTGATTTTTGAAGATGCCTGCCAGAGAGTGCTTTTCGTCAGTGTCGGCGTTAGCGTTTGTCGGTAATACAGAGGCATTTAAGTAAATACCTGACTGCTCAATGTTTAACGTCAGAGTATCCGATTTTTCACAGTTAGGCAAATTCTCCGCTAGGGTTAGACGATACCGACCATTAACTGGAGGAGGAGCCTTGAGTTTGTTTTCTCCGTAAACACTGACAGTTTTAAACAACAGTAGCACTGAAATTATTGCTACTCCGTAAAAAGCTAAAGATTTGAAGTTGAAATGATTCATGTTCTCAGTTCCTCAATGTTGGCTCTTGACTACTAACATCAGGAAGCATGGAAGCCAGATGAGCAGTGACTTGACTGTAACGGCGGGTAATCAGCAGGGAAGAGGAACATTGAATGGCTAGTTGATCTGTATATCTTCCCAAGGTTTGACGCTCGATACCCCAAGTGCGGCTAGTGCCTGCAATTGTTAGGTCTACATTTTTTGAGGCTTCGACTACAGCTTGGATTGGATCTGGAGCTTGGACAATTTTGATTTCGATGCGATCGCGTACACTACTCGGTAATTGCTCCATCATCGTATTTAATTCGTAACTCAATTCATCCTTGAGCTGATTTTCGGGTACAACCTGCAAAACCTGTAACACACAAGTCTCACGGTTAATTAGCAGTCTTAAAGCTATTATTAACGCTAAATCATCATGAATATTTGCCGAATAAGGCACTAACAAGCTTTCTAAGCGATCGCTTCCCTTGTCCACAAACACTGCAACATCAACTGGCGCAGTAGTGAGCATTTGACCAACTCTTCCACCTAAACGGTTGCTACTAAAAGCTGGGCGATGCCATCCCACAAGAATTAAATCAGCTTGTTTGAGGGCGGCAATCTGTGCGGTTTCCCGTGCCACATTACTAGATATGCGAACGATCGGACGCACGTGAGAGCGTATTTCTACTGGTTCAAGAGTATTAATCAATTCTTCTAGCTGCTGCCGACGCTGGGCAATTAATCGGTCTGCTTCAACTGGCGTACTTTCAAAGGCATAATCTTCTTCAAATTCAATCAAGCTCAGAGGGTTAACAACGGCGGGATGTCGGGAGTTGAGAGCGATGCTTGCTGCCAACTGTAACAAGCCTTTTTGGGTACTTGGATTCGCCACGGGCACCAAAATTCGGTAGGGACGAATGTAAGTTTCGGCATCAGTAGCGCTGGTAGCCGTTTCTGCTTCTAACTCCGGTTCCACCACATCTAACCTAATCAGCTTCTTCGGATATGTCCATTCCAGAAGTGGCGAGGTCATGAAGGTAGTTACCAATGCCATAATTACCAGCATGGTAAATATTAAGGGGGAAATTACCTTTAACTCTAGACCAATGTTTAGTACTATCAGTTCGGTTAAACCGCGAGTATTCATTAACCAACCGAGTGCCGAGGCTTCCCGTTTACGAATGCCACTGACACGCGCAGCTACATAAGTACCAACATATTTGCCTGCGATCGCCACTCCTAAAACCAACGCACACAAAAGCCACAATTCGGGACGGTTGAGCAAACCTATCTGCGTTTTTAAACCACTGTAGGCAAAAAATATGGGCAGCAAGAATATCAGGACAAAATCTTCGGTTTTTACTGCCAATTCCCGCACTAAATCTTCATTTTTAGGCATGGCTGCTCCCAGCAAAAATGCCCCAAAAATTAAGTGAATCCCAATTAGTTCGGTGATTAGTGCCGACGCAACCACTGCCATATAAATCCCAGCTAGCAGCACCTGGCTGAGTCGTCCTGCACGGAGGTAGTGTTTGGCAAGGCGTTGCAGGAACCAACGACCTGCTGTCAACATCAAGCCGATGTAAACTATACTGGCAATAATTGTAGGTACAGCACCAGCAAAATCACCAGTCCGAGCAACTGCGATCGCTACTGCCAAGAGACACCAAGCTGTGACATCATCCACTGCTGCACAAGTTAACGCCAAAGTTCCTAAACGCGTTCCTTGTAAATTGTTTTCAGTAATGATTCGCGCCAACACTGGAAAGGCAGTAATCGACATCGCCGCCCCTAAAAATAAAGCAAAGGCGGTGAATGATACACTTGCATTGGAAACTAGGGGATAAAGTATCACCGCTAGCAATGTTCCTAGAGAAAACGGCACCAAAATGCTGACATGAGAAGTTAAAACTGCTACTTCTAATTGACCGCCGAGGTATTTAGGATTTAGTTCTAGCCCAATCAGAAACATGAAAAATATTAGTCCCACCTGAGACAAAACATTTAGAAAAGGAAAAGTTTCTGGTGGAAACAAGGTAACTGCTAGATGGGGAGCAATTAAACCAAATAAAGATGG
This sequence comes from Nostoc sp. LPT, assembly GCF_017115165.1. GTDB lineage: Bacteria > Cyanobacteriota > Cyanobacteriia > Cyanobacteriales > Nostocaceae > Nostoc. Next base: position 22,201 of record NZ_JABXKF010000161.1, read on the forward strand.
GCCGAGCATAATCCCGGCGACAATCTCACCAATTACCAGAGGTTGCTTAATGGAACGGAATGCTAGCCCTACTAGCCGTGAAAGCCCAATAACAATCAGCACCTCAACCAGAACGAGAATAACTATGTGCATGGTTTCCTCAAAATTAACTATCTGGTTTCCCTAAGATAATTCTTTAAAAGACTGGGAAATGTCAAGCTTGTTAGATATAGCCGTAGCCACATAGGTTAGGACAATGTTGATTGCCAAAAGCCTTGATTTAACTGGGTTTCTACTCAGCACTCAGCACTCAGTACTCAGCACTTTGCTATACAACCAAGAGTAATTTGTGCTTCGTTGTTATATGAATTATTGTTACGATGCAGTTGCAGCCGTGAAACATGAATTCTGATGATTTTAGGAGCTACATCTCGAATAACTTCCGAATTAACAATAGCAAAAAAACTAGTTAATAGGTAGGTAGTTAGTTTGTAGTAGTACTTAAACACGACTACAAACAAATTAACGTTTATATAGCAATCCTATTTGATTTACTTTCCACCAAGTGGCTCAGATCCCCGACTTTTTAAAGAAGTCAGGGATATTTTTATTCATAAATTATTTAGGATTGCTATAACCAGATGTTAAAGCAGAAAATTTTACCCAATTACTAAGTAATTAATTTTATATTTAAATTTATTTAAGTAGAAGATTTTTCATAGCTTGTATTGTGTAATAAAAAGGCAATCAGTGGTGATGCCATTAGGGTAGTAATAACTGCCATAATAACCATGATAGTGAATAAAGTTGGGGTAATTATACCTTGTTCTAGACCAATGTTGAGGATGATTAACTCCATCAAACCACGAGCATTCATTAAAGCGCCGATAGTTGCAGATTCGCGCCAATTTTCCCCAGCTAATTTTGCAGCTAACATACAAGCAACACCTTTACCGAGAATTGCGATCGCAATAATTAACAGCGTTACTCCCCATAAAGTAGGTGTGTTTACCAATGCAATTTGAGTGTTTAGTCCAGAGAAGACAAAAAATATTGGTAACAAAAAAGAAGTAGTTAAAAACTCCGTATATTGGCGAATTTGTTGGGCAAATTCTCCCCGTGGTGTCACTGCCCCCAGCACAAAAGCACCGAATATTGCATAGATACCTGTAACATCGGTAAACCATGCACAAAACATCAAAATTATCAACATTAAAGTCAGGGTTTGTCTGTTCACACCTTCGCGTTTTGTCATGCGTGTGAATGCTTTGAGTAGAGGTTGTCCGAGAAAAATCGCAAATAGCACATAGCAAATGCCACCACCAATTGCTAATATGGCAATACTCAAAGAATTTTTCACGCTAGCAAGTACAATCGCCAGCAAACACCAGGCAACTCCATCATCTACCGATGCTGCACCTAAAGCCAAAGTACCAAAGCGGGTTTGTGCAAGACCGCGTTCGTAAAGAATACGAGCTAACATTGGAAAAGCCGTAATTGTCATCGATGCACCCAGATACAAAGCGGCTGACCAAGGCATAACTTTTGGTTGAAAGAAATCACCATTGTGATAAAACCAAAAAGATGCGATCGCTCCTAAAATAAAGGGAGTAATAATCCCAGCCGCAGATAGCAAACTTGCACTTTTAATATGATGTTTTAAGAGTTTGGTATTAAACTCTAAACCAATCAAAAACATATAAATTACCAGCCCAATCTGGCTGATAGCATATAAAATCGACATTGAGGGATTGGGTATTTTGAGTCCGACAGCAGTGATGATCGGAAGCTTAGGAAACAACCATTGCTGAAAATCTGGTGCAATCAATCCTAAAAGTGATGGCCCTAGCATGACACCTGCAATCATTTCGCAAACAACATCGGTTTGACCAAGATAGCGGCGTCCTAAAATTGTGACAATGCGACAAGTGGTTAAAATAACTGTGAGTTGTAAAAATAGCCGAATAACCAGATCAAAATTCGTCATTGCACTTCCTTAATTTGCGTCTTTGCATTGAACAATCTCCCCATACTCCAAAGCTTGTCCTGTTTTTTTATAGATGATTAATACATCAGTACAAGTGCCAATTTTGGAAACACAATATATAGCGGTTCTCAATTGGGTTAAATACAGGTTCAGGGTCAGGACGTATTAAACGCCTGCACCGGACGGATTGGCAACCTCTAGCTTCGTTTGAAGGTGTCTGCCGCCTGTGATGCTTACCGTTAAACCGTGAAGTTATATCATGCCCATTTAATTAGTTATAATTCCCATATCTGTGGAAAAACCTGAAAACTCTTTCTCCCCGTGCTCCCTGCTCCCTTGCAGTCTTAATCATAAGTATTTCACCGGACATGATATTATCTGTGGGATACGACAGTCTAAGTAACTGTGAATTCTTAATTGGGTGCGATCGCAGATCGTTATTTATCATTTAAGTTTTAGCCAGCCCTTGCGGTAGAAGTAAAACAGCATACAGCCAGCAATACTCAACATAATCAGCCAAAGGAGAGGGTATCCCCAGTCCCACTCCAACTCAGGCATGGATTTAAAGTTCATCCCATAGACACCAGCAATAAATGTCAGGGGTAAAAAGATTGTTGAAAATACAGTCAGGAAGCGCATATTCTCATTCATGTGGTTGCTCATTGAGGAGAGATAAACCTCCATTAAGCTAGAAGCAAGCTCCCGATAAGTCTCTACCATATCGACCACCTGCACTGCGTGGTTATAACAATCGCGCAAGCAGACTCGCACCTCATTCCCAATCAGATCTGAATCTTCTCGCATCAGCCGATCAATAGCATCGCGCTGAGGCCAAATTGATCGCCGCAGCATGAGCAACTCGCGCTTCATCTCGTAAATTCTCTCTAGGGTGTAGCGATTAGGAGAACGAACGACCTCATGTTCGAGTTCTTCGAGTCGTTCGCCATAGTCTTCCAGTACTGGGAAAAAACCAGTAATTATCACATCAATTAGACAATAGAGCAGGTAGTCTGATCCCTGTTTACGGATAGCCCCTTTGTCACGGCAGATGCGATCGCGTAATGGATTAAAGCAACTATCGTGGTCAAACCCTTCCTGAATTGTGAGTACATAGTTTGATCCTAAGACAAGGCTCACCTGTTGACGGTCAAAGCCCTTACCCTGATCATCCGCTTTGACCATGCGACAAATTATTAATAGCTGGTCATCATAATCCTCAAATCTAGGACGCTGAGGCACGTTCATGATATCTTCGAGAAGCGAAAGATGAAGGTTAAATCTTTCTCCAAATTGTTGTAGGATATCTTCGCGCCCCAACCCCTGTATATCGACCCAACTCACCGATTCTGCCGTTAGATAAGGCATACATTCCTCTGGTGTATTGGGTCTATGGCGAACCGCTTCTTCCGACTGACTGTAGTTAATCAGCCCAATCTCTGTCGTCAATGAGCATGTTAATGGGCGATTCTGCGTCCTCAGTAATCTTGAGGGGTTCGGATGAACCAACCGATTGACTCTAACCATAGCTGTTTAAGTAATTCTTTTTATTTATTATTTCTTAACTTAAGTATTACTCACTACTTTATTTTTTAAAATCTATTTATTGAGGTTCCTTCTTTGCTTTTTCATAACCACTCCCCACCCCGGAAACGCCAACGGGGAAAGATAACTCGCATCAGGCTTTGTGAACTAATAAAAATTGCTAGCCACACGACACTATAGTGTAACAAAAAAACTGCTAACGGTAGTTTTTCTTTCGGTAAAGGTATTGGTAAAAAGCCAAACAGTTTGACTCCACAAAACAAAAATACTAATTCCCATATACCAGCTAATAATTGATAGGCTGCGGGCCAATCCCTGTCCCAGCGGGATTTTTGGAGATAGTTATAAAGTACATCCCAACCTAAGCCAAAGACGGCGACATAACCAAGTATCCAAAAATAAACCGAGTTAGCACTAGAACCAATCAAACCAATTGCAAAAGGCAAAGATACGAGTACGCCGACAGTTGCCAGTAATAATAATCGAGTTTGCCAGCGACCAAATAAAGTTGGTGTCATAGGAGTGCTGAGTACTGTTAGCGGAAGCGGGGCGTTTAGCCCGTGCTGAGTGCTGAGTTAGGAGTTATGAATAATATAGAGAAATTAGAGTTTTTATAGATATATTTTGACTCGCTTCATTAAAAAGTTAGGAAGATTGTAGTGCTTTTTGCGAGGATGGCAAATACGAGAATATCGGCTACCCCCAAAGCACCAACACATCTATATTATTAGGATGGTTTAAGGTGATAATCAAATTTAGAATGGTAAGCTGCATTGGCAAAGTCCATTGAAGGTATGGCATCCCAATTGATTACATCTTCTAACAAAGCTTGATAACCTAGTGTATTGGGATGAAGTCCATCTTCACTCAAGCGTTTGAGTCGCCAACTTTCACCGCGTCCCATCCATTGCTCAAAAATATCCAAATAGGGAATCTGCCGTTTGCTGCAAGCAATTCGAGTTGCTTCTTTGTAGCGGTACTGGTCGGCATGATTATAGTAAAAACAATCTAAAAATGGCATCTTGGCTTCATCTACTGGCACCATGCCTACAAATAACACAGGACAGAGTTGCTGGGCTAAATCTAGCAGAGAAGCAATTTCCTTTTCAAATAAGGTAAAATCTGTGTAACTTCGGCCATCGGGACGCGCCAACCGGGCTGAGTCATTCACGCCTACTGATAAAATAATCAAGTCGGGAACACGATTTCGCAGTTCACCCCGGTGGCGAAATTCAACTTCTAGCCTTTGTGCTACTTGTTGCGTGCGATCGCCTCTTACCCCTAAATTATAAAGAACATGACCGGCACTATCCGGCAACATCCACCATCGCCGTAGTTGCTCAATCCAACCTCCTTTTTCCGGGTCGCCGAATCCATAAATTAAGCTGTCCCCAAGTGCGACAATCTTCATAGGCTGAAAGTGATTTGGTGGTACAGACAGCTGCATTGAGGAAGAAGCGAGAAATGTGTGCATTTAACGACTATATTTTATATCTTTACAAGATTCTATACATTTCTATACCATAGATGGCTATCTTTAGTGTTCAAGCATCTATGGAGTTTTACTTGTTGATATAGTTCTAAGGTTAATATTGCCGCAGTTGAGACTTTGTATGATGGGCTACTGCACTTTCACAATCAACATGAGAATCGAACCGCAGAGGCGCTGAGGACGCAGAGGAAGAGAAAAAAGGCAGATCCCCGCAAAATTAATTTTATTTCTGGGATGTAGGGAATTTTGCTGGGCAATTCCACGGACATGATATACAGCAGAATTCAGGAGTCAGAATTCAGAATGGGCTACGCCCCGCTGCGCTAACAGAAATAAAACAAGCTTTTTACAAGGCTTTCAGACTAGCTTGTATACTTCATCAACTTGAAATCTGCTGTAAGTCCTCATCTACAGACGGATAAGTTGTGTAGATAAATCAATCGCTAAAAGTAAACACTCACTTACCAATTGGTTTGTTAAAAGAGTTGACACAAGTAGTTGTTTAGTAATACAGTGTACTACATAAGTAATGAGTTAGATTAAAAAGACTTCCTCGCCAGTACAGTGAAAATAAAATTACCATTTGCACGCAATTAGTTGATATTACGAGAAAAAATTTTCAAAACTTCCTACTTAACACAAAATAACTTAATTAACGCTGCATAACTTATAAATATGGATTTTGACTATTTTAGAAGCAATGAAGGCACTCCTACAAATAATACTCGGCAAAGCTTACTTGCTTGCGGTTGGCGACCGTTTAACCGAGAATTAGATTGGGGATTTTTATGGCAACTGTTGTACAGTGACTCCCGCGAATTAAGTCAAAAAAGTTTGAATTTGGCGAGTAATATTGCTGATGTTTTAGGACGAAATAATTATGCTTGGTGGGCGAATTTATTAAGTGTTGTATCTGATAATACCCGCTACGAAGTTGAAAAATTTTGGAATTACATTACACCAGATCCTCAATCACCAGATCATCGCTACAAAGATGTTTTGAGTACGGAAACGCCTATTGTCCAATTTGTCAGTCGTAGTAGTATTCCTATTGATTATGTTCTTAATCGACTGCAAGAAATTACTGTACTGCGAGTTTTAGGTGTATTGGGTAATCCTGATATTATTACCCAGTATTACTCAGAAAGAGATTTTTATTTTCCCATAGATAAATTTGTTAGCTGGGAACGCTTAGACGTTATTAATACTGTTTACGCTTACTGGTCTAAGTATGACATTTGGTTGCAAATTGATCCTTACGATCGCGGGCGACGACAATATAGTTTAATGGCGAAAAATCTCGCGCCACTAATTAACAAAGCGACTTACGACTTAGCAGTAATGCTGAGTGGATATCAAAGTCGTGTAGGCAAAGTTCATAGTCAGTTTCCCATTCGGACATTTCCCGCAGATATCCAAAGCTTTACTGACTCTGTACAGCAAGCGATTTTAAATCAAAACCAGTTAGCGGTTGTTGTACATGGGCAACCAGGTACTGGTAAAACAGTCTGGACACAGGCAGTAGCAAAAGAAATTCTTGTACCTTTAGGGTATGTAATTTTTATTTTAGATCATGATGCGATCGCTAATTTTGTCCCACCGACTTACATAGAGCGTATTTGTATCGTTATTAACGAAGCTGATAATCTAGCGCAAAATCGTGCTTCCGAGGTAGCGCAATACAATAACAAAACCGAACACATTCTGAGTTTGCTGGATGGGACTTTATATCAGAGTGTAATTGATGACTCTGGTATTCAAATGCAGCAACGGTTAGTTGTCTTGATGACTTGCAACACTACCGAAAGATTAGATCCAGCCATGTTACGTAAGGGTAGGGTGGATTTAATATATGAGTTTACACAACTATTTATTTGAATTGGGTAACTCGGTAGTCTTCTGAGGAGAAGGGACAATGGGGATGGATATACTGCCTGAAGCCCTTTTTCCTCTTTTTCCATATTTGGTAGATGCAATCGTAAATCCTGTTTCGACGATTCCTTTTTTGCTAACACAACAGTCAAATCTGCTTTCAGCACTTTTAGCAGAGTTGCACCTGTTTTTGCGATACAAGCTGATGCTCTTTGCGCCAAGCCTGGGGAGGTAAACCGTGATGTTGGCGAAACTGACGGGAGAAATGAGACACATCCTGATAGCCCAATGCTTTTGCTATCTTCTCGACTGTCTCATTATTATTTTGGAGTAAAAAACGAGCTCCCGCCATCCGGCGTTTGACAATCCAGCAGTTTACAGTCTCTCCTGTCTGCTTTGCTACTCGGTTAGTTAAGTAAGCAGGTGAGTAACCAACAGCAACAGCCACATCACACAAAGTAATTCCTTGATCGTAATGAGCTTCGATGAAGTCGAACACTTCTTTTAATTGGGGAATGGAGGGAAAGATTGACGAATCAGTGATCATGGCTTCTCTACCAGAGGCTTCGGCAACGGCAAGGGCAACGGCAACATCTACAGTGGTCACTGGAGTATCATCTGTAAATACTGATTTTGGAGTTTTCTCAGACTTAATAGTACACCAGTACTGAAAATTAGCTTGTTTTTGTAAGCGAGTAGCGATCGCTCTGAGCAATTCGTCTAGTGTAGAGGGTTTGCTAAGATAGTCGTCTGCTCCCAATTCCATAGCTTTGCGAACATCTGCTCTGGTACTACTGCCAGTCAGAAAAATGAAAGGAATAATTGCTGTAACAGGATCTTGGCGTAGCGTAGTTAAAACGTTATAACCATCCATATCGGGCATTGTGATATCGCAAATCACTAAGTCGGGTATATGCTTTTGTGCTTGCCGAATACCAGCAAAACCGTTGTCAGCACCTATCGTATCAAAACCTTTAACCTCAAGACCCTTTAAATAAAGATTGCGGGTAACGTTATCATCTTCAATGACGAGAATTTTCTTTGACGATTCAGACATAATTTTCTATTACCATAACTTTTTGCAGAAGCTGCTTACTAGACTCTTTGGTGAGTATGTAAATAGGCATGAGATTAATTACTTCGTTTGGATAGTTATGATTGTTAATTTGTTAATTAACAACTATCTTCATTTCAACACTCATAACTCGGTACTGGTAAACTCTGATTGGATTAATGGCAATATCACAGTAAATGTAGTGCCCACACAAATTTGACTTTCTACAGAAACTTGACCGTGATGTAAATCTACAAGGGTTTTAAGAATCGATAGTCCTAGTCCAGTACCAGGTATATGCTCAATATTACTACCACGGTAAAATGGCTCAAATATTCGTTGCTGATCTGCTACTGAAATACCGATACCCATATCTTTAACCTGGAAAATTAATTTTTCATTTTTGCAATATAGTTTCAAATCAATTGGCATCTGGGAGGGGGAATACTTTATTGCATTGTCGAGCAAATTGTTCAAAATAGGCTCTAACAATTTTTTATCTATGCAGGCTGTTAAGGACTTATCTTCAGTTACAAAATGAATCGGATTTTGGCTAATTCTCATCTGCATTTGTGTTACTAAATCATTACCAAACTGAACTAAATCAAGCGGTTTTGGAGCAAAGTTGATTTTTGCTGATTCTGTCTTAGAGAAGAACAAAATATCATCCAACATTTGGCTGAGTTGTTCGGTAGCTTTTTGAATGTGATCGAGTAATGGTTGTATTTTCTTCTGTGTACGTTTGTCTACTTCTTCCTTTAGTAAACTATTAGAAAATGAAACAATATTCAGCGGAGTCCGAAATTGATGGCAAACCATAGAAAGAAAACGCGCTCTAAGTTCGCTAAGTTGTTTTGCTTGTTCTAAAGCTTGGTTTAGACCTAATTCTGCATATTTGTAATCGGTAATATCGATGCCTGCAATCAGTTCGACTGGCTTTCCTCCAAAATCCAAAACTCCATCCAGCATGGCAACCGCGCAAGCTAGCCAGCGCTCCGTGCCGTTTTTTGTCAAAATATTTATCTCCTGGTATTCAAAGTTAGATGCTTCAGCCTGGTTGCGTACCTGCCTACGTTTTTTGCTTTTAATCAGTCGACGCAGTTCAAAGCCTATTGTCAGTTCTTCGTTTGTGTAGCCAGTGAGTTTCTCCACTGCTGGATTTACATAGCAAAGCCGCGTACCTTGAATCAGAAAAGTGCTGGCATCTGTCGTTTCTGCTAAAGTCCGAAATCTAGTTGCGTTCAGTCGTAATGCTTCTTCAGTCTGTTTCGATTCGGTAATGTCCCAAATACTCCACACTCTTCCAATAATTTTACCCTCAAGCAACTGAGGTTTAGAATAGTGTGCAAAAACTCTTCCATCTTTTAACTCTAGAATATCATAGCTCTCAAAATCAGCTTGGCTAGACACTTCCCAAATCAGCCGACTAAAGGCTTGTGGATCTTTAAGTTGGCTCTCAAAAAAGGCTTTGCATCGAGGACATTTCTTAGATAGAATTAGGGACTCTGGAATCTGCCACATATCCACAAATTTCTGATTCAAGCTCAGAATATCTCCCTCAAAGTTAACTGCAACAACACCAATGGCAGTAGATTCGAGAGTAGAACGAAGTAAAGATAGGGATGTTTCTAGTTCTAATTCTTTTACCTTGAGTTGAGAAAGCTCCTGTTGCAAATTGTCTTTGACATCCCTTAATTCATCAGTCCACTTTTGCACGCTCAGTTCTACTATTTCATCAGTTTTCTCACGAGCAAAGGCACAGCCAAATTCCATATTTTGGTCTTTTACATAGCTAATGGATATTTCAACCAGAAAGATCCGACCTCTTTTTGTCCTGTAGCGAGATTTAAAGGTAAGGGAACCCTGTGAAATAATATCTGACCAATTGTGTAGAGAAAAGTCTACATCTATATCATGCAGCCTCATGGATAGTAATTCCTCACGGGAATACTCAGTCATCAGGCAAGTGGCATCATTAACATAAAGAAACTGCGCGTTTGCTCCTAAACAGAAGGCAGCATCTACAGCATGATTTATTAGAAAGTGAGCAAACTTCATCTCTATTTCTGGTTGTAGTGCCCATTGATTGTTTGATTGAGCTAGTGTATATTCGCCAGAATTCATATTCCCACTTCCTCCTGGTAATCAATCAGCACTATAGCCATTAATGAGTTAATAGTCATAACTTACTAAGATTTTTGGTGTACTGTTCGGCTGTTAAAAAGTAAAACTAGTTAGTTATTAGAAAATATTACTAATTATCTTAACAAAACTTATCATACCAGGAAAATGTGAATTATTAAAGCGAATTTTCTTAAAAAAAACTAAATATTTCAAAAAATTATTTATTATTGACTTAAACAGCTTTTTATAGCAACACAAAATTTAGACAAATCAAATCTAGATTAGCCAATCAACCTTATTAGATAAGAGTTCAAAACTCTTAATCTATAAGTAGAAAAAATATTTTAAATCTAAACTAGCCCTGCGTCAGAACTAACTAATAGACATCTGGTGAAATTAATTATGCGTTATCAATAACCCTTGTAGAGATGTAGGAGTGCTACCCCTCTACAAGAGTTCACCAACCTAAAATTCCTGGGTTTCCACTGGAGAAAGGTTAAAAAATAAAAATTTTTATCCTTTAACCTTTTCCCTAGCAAGGACTTTGGCGAACTACTCGTGTAGAGTCGTTTGATTTTCAACATAAATCAATTTGCAGTTCTGGACCTGACTTAAATGAATAAACTTCCACTCATCAACCACTGATCAACTTATTTTCTTAATTTATCTTAACTTATTCTCTCAGCGATTTAACTATAGAAGAATATGCTTAGTCATCTGTCGTAAGAAGTACATTCGTATCAAAAAAAAATACGTATATTTTTAGGTATAGTGTTGCGTTTGTTTTATCATAAAGAAACACTGCATTCGTATACTAAGTATATATTCATATTTTAGGCATGATAAAACACATTTTTTTAATTTATTTACATACTGAATATTTTGTCATCTCTCAAAAGAAGTATAAAAGGTTAAAAAAATAATGTCTTTATCGTTACAAATAATTGACTCAAAGAGTTTTTGCTGGCAATATAAAAACCGCTAAATAGCCTGATGCCTAAATTCGGATAAAAAGTTGTGTAAGTTCTAAAGCAAAAGAATTGACAACCAGATCAAAAGATTTTCTATTGTAAATTTGGTAATGTGCCGCCCCTACATCGCAGAAGATCAATCTTTCAGAATGACTAAGTTAGAAATGTCACAATTACGATAAAAGCGAAAAAATTGACACCCTGATCAAAATATTTTTCATTGCAAATAGGTTTTTATCATAGTATCTATCATTAAGTTAAGAATTTCCCTAGGCGGTTAAATAAGTAAATGGGTGCAATTAAAGGTAACTATGTAAAGCTTTGTAAAGATTATGAGATGTGTTTGAGTTAAGCTTAGTTGCTCGTTTACATACCTTTAGATGATTTGGTTTATTCCTGCCAACCTACTTAAGCACTGCAATCATCACACTAGAAGCGAAAAATTTGACACCTCCATCAAAAGATTTTTGATTGCCCAACGGTCTTTATCTCCTTTATTGTGATCATTAAGAAGCACAGCCTCAACTGTTGTATGCTTTTGGTAAAAATTTTTTGGTACTGCGCTCATAAGCATCAATCAGCAGTGACTAATCATTTCTACTATTGTCCAAGCTAGGTCATAGCTGTAAGAAACAACAGAGTTGTTTGTATTAAATATTTCTAGCGCTGTGATTGTAAACTAAAAAGCCTTTGTGTAACTTTCTGTAATTACGTGAAACTAATGAGTCAAAACTATACTGGTTCAAACTCTCCTCTGATCACCACTGAGCCATACAAGGAACTTCCAGCAAACAGATATGTAGAATCTGTGTCTGATGTTTCTGGTCAGCTTGATGAATCGGAGAATAACGGGGGAATTCAGGCTTTTTTAAAGGACGAGACAGCCCCAACGCTCTCCGTTGCTGATGCGATCGCTCAGATGTTGGAAAATTTGGGAGTAAGCTACGCTTTTGGTGTCGCCGGTGGTGCAATGGCCAGCCTTTGGGGTGCGCTATCCAATAGCAGCATAGAAGTGTTGAACTTCCGCCATGAAGCCGGAGCCGCATTTGCAGCCACCGAAGCTTACTTTGCGAATAATCGCCCCACTGTAGTTTTTACCACAGCAGGGCCGGGGATCACCAACGCCCTCACCGGATTATTTGCGGCTCGTGGTGAAGGTGCCAAGGTAATTTTACTGTCAGCTTGCACCTCAGCACCGCAGCGTGGACGCTGGGCAATTCAAGAAACCAGCACTTATACATTGCCAAGTGGAGGGATTTTTACCACAGGAGCGCTATTCAACTATGCAATCACGATTGAATCTGCGGCTCAACTACCGCAGATTTTTCGTAAACTGGCTTTGGCTATGGCGCAACCAGGCGGATTTGTTGCCCATTTGAGCATTCCTACCGCAGTGCAAACAAGTTTAGTTGAGAATATAGCCTTACCCCAACTAGATGTTTCTCCGTTTGCGATGACTGCTTCAAAAGAAGCGATCGCGAAATCTGTAGAGTTACTATCATCTGGCCTCTTTGCCATCTGGGTTGGTTTCGGTGCGCGTGACGCAGCAGACAAAATCCGCCAACTCGCAGAGAAAACTGGAGCAGCCGTCATGTGTTCACCCCGTGGTAAAGGTATCTTCCCTGAAGATCATCCCCAGTTTGTGGGTGTCACAGGTTTAGGCGGTCATGCTTCCGTCTTAACTTATATGGAACAGCAACCTCCACTACGCACACTCGTATTAGGAACCCGCCTTGGCGAACCGACTTCCTTCTGGAGTTCGGCGCTAGTTCCAAAAGCAGGCTTTGTCCATGTCGATATTGACCCAGAAGTACCAGGTGTAGCCTATCCACACGTTGAAACTTTCGGGGTTCGTTCTGACATCAAAGCTTTTGTGGAAGAGTTGTTGCAGCAATTACCAGATGCTCCTCGTTCCACAATCTCCCTACCTCGTCCAGAACACAAAGCAATTGAACCTGCTCCAGACGTAGACTATCCAGTGCGACCAGAAGTATTGATGGCAGCAATTCAAAAGATCGTTGTTGAGGGTAGCGATGCCGTAGTCATGGCAGAATGCGGTAACTCTTTTACTTGGTCAACACATCTACTGCAATTTTCCGAAGCCAATCGTTACCGAGTCAGTACCGGAGTTGGCGCAATGGGTCACGCCGTCACTGGAGTGTTGGGTGCAGCGTTGGCAAACAATGGTAAGGCTGTAGGGATTGTAGGTGATGGAGCAATGCTGATGAATAACGAAATCAGCACAGCCGTGAAATACAAAATTCCCGCAATCTGGATCGTACTCAACGATGCGCGTTACAACATGTGTCATCAAGGGATGAAAATCTTGGGATTAAAGGGCGCAGATGCAACAATTCCACCAACAAACTTTGCGATGATTGCTCGTGGGATGGGAGCAGAAGCGATCGTCGTTGTCAGAGAGTCGGATATCGAACTAGCATTAGAACAAGCGATCGCATCAACTGTTCCCTTTCTCATCGATGTAGTGATTGACGCCGATCGACCAGCACCTTCTGGTGGACGTAATAAAAGTTTGGCAGCCCAAGGAATTAAATCAACTCCCGCGAAAAATGCAGTCAAGCAAGTTTCATTTCCAATGATTTGATTTAAAAAGCTTGCAATCTCATTCAATTCTTATAGACACTAAGACACTCCAAGAAAGCGGAATTTACAACGCAGTTTGGATGAGTCCATTCAGCAAAACATAAAGGATGAATTTAGAAGCGGCAAAAATTTTATTCCAGGCAACAACTACGCCCACCAAGCTGGAATGTTTTATTTTTGAAGATTACTCTTTTCTAACTTCATCTTATCTTAATATTCCAGAGTGTTTTTGTGTCTATATCTTTACATTTCGTAATGGTCATTACTTTCTCTAAACAATTCCAACCAATATCAAGAGGTGAAAATGCTGCTATTTGAAACTGTTAGAGAAATGGGTCACGAACAAGTTCTCTTTTGTCATGGTAAAAATCCCGAAATTAAGGCAATAATCGCCATTCATGATACGAGCTTGGGCCCAGCAATGGGAGCTACAAGACTTATGCCTTATGTCAACGAAGAAGCTGCTTTAAAAGATGCACTTCGTCTGAGTCGGGGAATGACATATAAAGCAGCCTGTGCGAACATTCCGGCTGGTGGGGGAAAAGCAGTCATTATTGCTAATCCTGAAAATAAAACAGACGATCTGTTGAGAGCTTACGGACGTTTTGTTAATAGCCTAAATGGACGTTTTATTACCGGACAAGATGTCAATATTACTCCTGATGATGTGCGGACAATTAGTCAAGAAACGAAATATGTTGTTGGGGTATCAGAAAAGTCCGGTGGCCCTGCTCCCATAACATCACTAGGAGTTTTTCTCGGAATTCAAGCTGCTGTAGAATCTCGTTGGCAGAGCAAAAGACTTGATGGCATGAAAGTTGCAGTTCAAGGCTTAGGAAATGTTGGTAAAAATCTCTGTCGGCATTTACATGAGCATGATGTCCAGCTTTTTGTTAGCGATGTAGATCCAGTAAAAGCGGAAGAGGTAAAACGGCTTTTTGGCGCAACTGTTGTAGAACCAACCGAAATTTACTCACTTGATGTAGATATCTTTTCTCCTTGCGCGTTAGGAGGAATTCTTAATAGTCATACAATTCCTTTCCTCCAAGCGAAAATTATTGCTGGTGCAGCTAATAATCAATTGGACAATGAGCAATTACATAGTCAAATGCTTGCCAAAAAAGGGATTCTTTACAGCCCTGATTATGTAATTAATGCCGGAGGGCTAATTAATGTTTACAACGAAATGATTGGTTATGACGAAGAAAAAGCTTTCAAGCAAGTGCATAACATTTATGACACGCTATTAGCAATTTTTGATATTGCTAAACAGCAGGGAGTAACTACCAACGATGCTGCTAGACGATTAGCAGAAGACCGAATCAACAATAGTAAGCGAACCAAGACTACAGCGATCGCAGCCTAATTGTTATTATCTTAAGGAGTGAACAATGGAAAAAAATACCTTTGCTACATCAGCTTATATTGCAACTTCACCAGAGAGCGCCTTTGACTACCTTTGTAGTTTAAAAAACTTGGATGAATGGACGCTTTATAGTCGGATGAAAGAGCAAATTGACGAAGATACCTGGCTTGGAACTGCATCCGGTTATCACAAAAATCTCTATTATCACGTTAAAAAACTAGAAAATCCACTTTTCTACGGCATTGAATGGCACTGTGGATTAGAGTATCAGAAATATTTTCAGGTTTACCCTGTCTTGCTATTTCCTACAGACTATATCGAGCCAGGAACAGATGAAAAAGGTGTGTATTTTCACTGGTTGAGCTTTGTCGATCCCAAACGGCAGACTCAGATGATTATGCAGGGAATTCACACAGTACACACTTCCGAGTGTCGTTCTCTCAAAGGTAATTTGGAACGTAAAGCTGGTCTGACCGCAGCAGCTAAAGGAAGCCACTTTATCGATACAGATACCATTTATGTTGATGCCCCAATTGAAATTGGCATTGAATACTTAAAGGACTTAAAAAATGTAGATGAGTGGGCACATTTACTGCGACCAAATGGTGATATTACTTCTGATTCCGGTGAATTCAAAGATGAATATGACCAAAAAGTAAAAGTGTCTGTGCGAGTTCATAGTCTGAGTAAATACTACTTACTTGAACAAGAACATTTTTATCCAGACTACGAATATTATCAGCGTTCTGTAGCCTTACTTATCCCAACTGCATACTCTTTCGCCGATCCCGAAGCTTCAGGTTTCATCCTGCATCGAATTACATTCTGGAAAACAGATGGAACAGTTAGTCACGGCAAACTTCAAATTGAAGACTTTGGTGCTGAGAGCATGAACATCAAACGTTTACTCGAAGCCAAAGCAGGCAACCTCAAATCATTTGACCGAGGAATGAGCTATCTACCAAAAACTCCAGAATCACTAGTTACCAACTACTAAAATCTCGGCGTTACTCTGCGCTTCCCTCAGCGTTCTCTGCATTTAAAATTCACCCCTCAATTCCCCACGATTGATTACTTGTATTGCAACACATGAAACTCAAGTCACTTACTATTACTATCCTCACTTTTTGTGTTGCCGCTTTTTCGGGAATGAAAGCTGCGTCAGCCGCATCCTTTTCAGTAATCGCCGACGGTCTATATAATGCCGGTGGTCTGAGCTTTGGCCCTGATGGCGATCTCTATGTTACAGAAGCAGGAATCGGGGGAAGTGGAGCTTGTGTTCCACCAGCAAGCGGTCAAGGTGATTCTTTATGCTATGGCACAAGTGGGGCAGTTACCAAAATTGAGAATGGTAAAACCGAGCGCATACTTACAGGACTTCCTTCTATAGCATTACCAGATGGTACTGGAGCCGGTGGCCCTCGTGATATCCAATTTGATCCCAAAGGTAAACCTTATGTTCTGATTGGGTATGGGGCTAATCCAGCCTTTCGCGATCGCAATTTAGGTTACACTGACCTCGGTAAAATCATTGCTCCCGACTTTAAGACCAATTCCTGGACGAGTGTTGCAGATTTAGCTAACTATGAACTCGCCAATAATCCCGATGGTGGTGATGTCGGTAGCAATCCCTTGGGTTTTGTAATAGATGGTAATAAATTGGTTGCAGCTGATGCAGGCGCAAACGACTTACTCCGTTTTAATACTGTTAGTAATAATTTGCAGGCGATAGTTGCGTTTCCCCAAGACATATTAACTAATCCCATCTTTCCACCTTCTGATACCCCATCCAATGAACCTGCACAAGTGCCATCTCAAGATGAAGTAGTGCGATCGCCTACGGCGGGGCTTCTCCTGTCGGAGACGCTCCGCGAACGCCCATCGCAGTTTGCAACTCAACCAGTACCCTCAAGTGCGGCAAAAGGGCCTGATGGCGCTTATTACGTCAGCCAATTTACCGGGTTTCCTTTCGCTGAAGGTGGGGCAAAAATCTATCGAGTCGGTGCTGATGGAACACCAACAGTCTTTGCCGATGGTTTTACCCAACTCACAGACTTGCAATTTGATTCTGCGGGCAATTTATATGCTTTGCAGTACGCCAATCAGTCAGCGTGGAAGGGTAATTTTGATGGTTCTGTAATCAAAATAGCTCCCAATGGCACACGCACAATTCTTCTGAGTGGCAATGGATTAGAGTCGCCTAGCGCCCTGACTATTGGTTCTGATGGTGCAGTATACGTCACCAACCGAGGCGATCGCCCAGGACTTGGACAAGTTCTCAAAATTGAGAATACCAAGTCTATTCCTGAACCTGATTCTGCTTTAGGCGTATTAGCGATCGCTGCCTTGGGCGTTGGTTGGTTGCACAAGAAGAAAGAGCTAGCTACCAAACCTCCCATAAATACAGTCGTGGCGCTCAAATAAAGAGTTTCAAACCAATATCAGTGCCTCTCAATAAAGGCATTATTTACCCTGCGTTTTTTAAGGACTAAGATTCTTTGTCTTTAAAACCATAAAAGTTTCCACAAACAAATTACTTAACTCTCAATCTCCAAAGGTATGAAACTCAAGTCATTTGCTCTTACATCTGTTACATTTTGTTTTACCGCTATTTGTGGAACACTATCTGCACAAGCTGCAACATTAACAACTATTGTCGATGGAATCAGTAATGCACGGGGTGCTAGCTTTGGCCCTGACCGCAGTCTCTACGTAGCAGAGCCAGGTATCGGCGGAAACGGAAATTGCCAACCATCTCCGAGTACGCTGTTTCAGCCTATCTGTGCTGGTAATAGCGGTTCATTGGTCAAAGTTTCACCAAACGGTACCAAACAGCGTCTACTTAATAACTTTCAGTCTCTAGCAGAACAACCTAGTGGCAACCAAGGCGCTGGTATTCAAGACATACAATTCGACTCTAAAGGGAATGCTTATCTGCTGACTGGCTTTGCTGGTTATCCAGGAAACCGCGATCTAGCAACACTTAACCTTGGTTCGCAATCCGCACTCCCACCACAGCAACTTGCGACTTTCCCGCCATCAACACCCGATAAAGTTTTGAATACACCGCTTTTAGCACAACTTTACCAAGTTGACTTGAACACAGGATCTCTCAACAGTATTTTTGACTTTGCCAAAAATGAAATCACCAAAAATCCAGACAAAGGGGATGTAGTTACCAATCCCTATGACCTGACTGTTAGTGGTGATAGTGCTTATGTCGTTGACGGGGGCGGGAACACTGCTTACAAAATTAAACTTGATGGAAGCAAGTCAGAGGCGATCCCAATTCCTAAAAACATCATTAGTGACTCCGACTTGCCACCAGGATTACAATTACCTCCTGGGCTATTAGAGCAGCTTCCAGGAGGAAAAACAGCAATTCAATCAGTACCCACAGGTGGCGCAATTGGCCCCGATGGAGCTTTATACGTTGGTGAATATACAGGTTTTCCTTATCCAGAAGGTAAATCACGGATTTTCCGCATTGGTGACGATCTCAAACCAGAAGTTTTTCTGGATGGCTTTACGCACATCACCGACCTAACCTTTGATGACAAAGGCGATTTGCTGGTTTTACAGTTCAGCGACACCTCCCAATTAGGCGGTGACATCACAAATCTACCTGGTTCTCTTATCCAAGTTGCTCCTGACGGCACTCGTACAACACTCGTTGCAGCAGGTCAAGGGCTAGATTCGGCTGATGGAATTGATATTGGTCCTGATGGCAAGATTTATATTACAAATCGCGGTGTTGGCCCAGGACTAGGAGAGGTTGTTCGGGTGGATGGTATCGTTACAGAAAAAATCCCCGAACCTGGTTCAGTAGTTGGCTTATTAGCACTTGCTGGTGTAGGCGCAACTACTGCTTTCGCCAAGCGCAAACGCCAAGAAAAGTTGGGCGAAGAGTTGCTAACCAAAGCAGAGACTGTCTAATTTCTGTTTACCTGGTGTCAGGTAAAGTTTATAGAATAGGCTGCTGCCTCATAGAGAAAGTTGCATTTCCAACAAGAGGCAGCAGCCCAAATTTCAGAGTTCCCGAACTGGGACTGGGAACAAAATTAGTCTAGGAACGAGTATACCTCATACAACCAGGACTTCAAACTCATGGGATTAGTCAAAAATTTATCAATCGGCATTCTCGGTACTGGATTCATGGTGTTGGCAACAGCAGCCCAAGCCAAGGCTGTAACATTAACTTACGACAGAAGTATCGGCGAACCTGGCTTCGGTTCTGGGCAACTGTTTGTTCCCCAAGGCATAGCGGTGGATAGCCAAGGGAATACCCTTATATCTAACGGACGCGGTGTTAACCCGGATGGTACTCCTAACTACAACCTCGGTGACAAAATTGAAAAATTTAGTCCAAGCGGTCAGTATATTGGAGCAATTGGCTCAGGCGGCACAGGACCCGGACAGTTTGACGAGCCAACAACTGTAGACTTTAATCCCATAACAGGGGATTTGTATGCAGGTGATGTTTACAACAACCGTATCAATCAATTCGATTCTCAGGGTAACTTTATTAGATCCTTTGCAAACGGAGATTTTACCCCTCGCGTAAATGATAGGATTTTCTTTGGACCATCTGGTGTAACATTTGACAAAACTGGCAACGTTTACGTAGGTGATTTTAACGGCGAAAGAATCCTTAAATTCACACCTGACGGACAGCAAATTGGTGTCATTGGTGGCACTCTGGGCACTGCACTTGGAGAAACTCAAGGTGTAGCAGGTGTAAGAATTTCCCCAGTCAGTGGAAATATCTTTCTAGCTGACCAGTATAACAACCGCGTTCAAGTACTCGATCCAAATGGTAAACCTCTGTACGCATTTGGTTCAGCAGGTAGCGGGCCTGGACAGCTTCTTCAGCCAATTGGCATCGAAGTGGACGACCAAGAGAATGTTTATGTAGCTGATTCTATCAACAGCCGCGTTCAGGTATTTGATAAAAACGGTAACTTCTTGACTTCCTACGGTCAACCAGCCCTAGATGCATCAGGCAACCCAGTTCCGCCTCCAGGATTAACTGACCCCCCATTTGGCAATCCCCTCGACCTTACACCAGGCAGATTTAACTGGACGGGTGGCACAGCCCTCAAAGATGGCAAGCTTTATGTGGGCGATTTCTTCCAAGGTCGCGTTCAAGTGTTAAACGTAGAAGGCACAAGGAAAGTACCGGAACCTAGTTCAGCATTGGGTTTAGCATTGCTTGGATTTGGGGCTGCTACCGTTAGATTGCGGAAACGTGGGCAACAAAAGCCAGTCTTCAGTTTAGAGAAAGAACTGCAAAAACAGTGCTGAGTTCTGATGCTTGAGTAACAGTGCAGTAGTGTGTCAAGTTGAAATTAATAGGTAAACAAGTTCGTAGTAAGGACTAAAGTCCTTACTACAAATCTTCAAAACATTAACGGTTAATGCACATTCTGATTTATTCATACAACTATCATCCAGAACCAATTGGTATTGCACCTTTGATGACTGAACTAGCAGAAGGGCTGGTGAAGCGAGGGCACCAAGTGCGGGTAATCACAGGTATGCCTAACTATCCTCAGCGTCAGATTTACGATCGCTATCGGGGTAAGTTATACGTTACTGAAAAGAAAAATGGTGTCAAAATTCAGCGTAGTTACCTGCGGATTAAGTCTAAACCTAACCTTGTAGATCGGCTACTGCTAGAGTTGAGCTTTGTCTTTACAAGTTTGCCACAAGCTCTCAAGGGTGAGCGACCTGATTTAATTCTCTTAACAGTGCCACCGTTACTCGTTTGCTTACCTGCAACCTTAATAAGTTGGCTATACAACTGTCCAGTAGTCCTGAATGTGCAAGATATCCTCCCAGAAGCTGCTGTGCGTGTTGGGCTAATTAAAAATAAGTTGATGATTCTCGCTTTAGAAGCTTTAGAAAAATTTGCCTACCGAAATGCACATACCATTAGTGTGATTGCTGATGGCTTTGTGGATAATTTAATAAATAAAGGTGTACCTGTTAATAAAATTGCCTGCATTCCAAATTGGGTAAATCTAAATTTTATCCGCCCTTTACCAAAAAAGAATAACTATTGGAGAGCTACCCATCAACTCGATGGTAAATTTGTAGTGCTTTATTCAGGTAATATTGCTCTCACGCAAGGTTTGGAGACAGTAATAGAAGCAGCAGCTTGCTTGCGCCATATTAATGATATTGTCTTTGTCGTAGCCGGCGAATCCCAAGCTCTCGAAAGGTTGCAAAAACATTGTCTTGCTTGTGGTGCAGATAACGTATTGCTTTTACCATTGCAACCGCGAGAAAAACTACCGCAAATGTTAGCAGCTGCTGACGTCGGGTTGATTGTGCAAAAGTGCAATGTGATTTCTTTCAATATGCCTTCTAAAATACCATTGTTGTTAGCCAGTGGTCGCCCAATTGTAGGTTCAGTTCCCGCCACTGGTACTGCTGCCAAAGCTATTCGAGAAAGTGGCGGCGGTATTATCGTTAAGCCAGAGTCAGCAGATGCTTTAGCCACTGCGGTATTGGATTTATATAATCAGCCGGAACTAGCAGCAAAATTAGGGCGTGAAGGAAGAAAGTTTGCGGTAGAAAACTATTCCTTTGAGCAAACGCTAGATCGGTATGAAGAGTTATTTTCTAATATGATTGCCAAAAGAGCAACAACTTTGGATATGTTGCCAAAATTGAGTTCTCAGGAATCAATTGTTGATATTTGAAAATTGGAAGAAAAATGCCTTTGAAATCCTCTTATTCAGATCGGCTGAAAAAAACTGATGAAAGGTTGATTGCCTTATTGAGCGATCGCATATCATTATTAGCAGCATCAGAACAACCTTCTTTAGATGAACAATTGGCTGATGTCGCTCCCCTACTCGCCCAAGCTGGTATTCCTGAGTCTGTTTGGACAGGTGTAGTAAATAGTTGTTATACTACTCTAATTCCTAAATCTGCAACAAATCATGTCAGTCCCCGAAAAATTACGATCGTCGGTGGATGCGGCAGGATGGGAAGATTATTTAAAGAGCAACTTTCGTTAGTTGGTAACAATGTTAGCGTTCTAGAACATGAAGATTGGAAATACGCAGATCAACTGTTAAGTCAGGCAGAATTAGTATTAGTAAGTGTTCCTATTGAACATACAGTTGATGTTATCAAGCGTGCAGCTAAATACCTCGCCCCAACCACCGCTTTGTGTGACATCACGAGTATTAAAGTACAGCCAACTCAGGCGATGCTCGAACACCATTCCGGGCCAGTCATGGGTTTACATCCAATGTTTGGGCCAAATATAAAATCGTTTTTTGGACAAAAAGTAGTGGTGTGTCCAGGTCGAAACGATGATTCATTTCAATGGTTTTTAGACATTTTTAAAATCCAAGGAGCCGAGTTAGTTGCTTGCACGCCTGAAGAACACGATCGGATGATGGTGATTATTCAAGCAACCCAACATTTCTGTAGATTTAGTCTTGGCGTTTTCTTAGCAGAAGCAAAAATTGACATAGAGCAGAGTTTAACAATGTCAACTCCTAACTATCGTCAAGAAATTGATATTGTTAAACGTTTGTTTTACCAAAACCCTCACTTATGTGTGGATATTATGCTAGCTACAGAAGAAAGGTGTGATGCAATTAGCTTTTTAGCTGATACTTACAGCAGTTTGGCAAGACTGGTAGCGATGAAAGATAGAGACGCATTAATTCAAGAATTTGAAAAGGCTCAAAGCTTTTTTGAAGATAAAATCAACACTTTTCTACAACCTTTAAACACAACTGCTAAAGCGGCTATTTAACGAGATTTTCAACCAAAGATGCACATAAATAAAAAATATGATAGTTGACATCAAGCAAAAAAGTAGATTAATTCATCAACGTGTTTCGGTTACTTTCGACTACGAAGTTTACTTCACCCAAAATTTATTTGAGTTGAAAAATCCCACACTAGCGCAAGTGATTGCAGCAGATGGGGAGACTAAGCCGAAAAAAGTAGTTGCAGTGGTAGACGCAGGAATATTAAAGTATCAACCTGAATTGGTGAAGCAATTAGTCGCGTATACCAAGTTTTATGGAGAGGTACTAGCGATCGCAGCCCAACCGATGATAATTTCGGGAGGAGAAGCTGCTAAAAACGATCACACTTTAGTAGAGCAAATCCAGCAACTAATTGAAGCTGCCGGATTATGTCGTCACTCCTACATATTAGCGATCGGGGGCGGGGCGGTGTTGGATTTGGTAGGATATGCAGCTGCAACTGCTCACCGAGGAATTCGCCTAATTCGGGTGCCAACAACAGTGTTAGCGCAAAATGATTCTGGGGTTGGCGTCAAAAACGGCATCAACGCTTTTGGTAAAAAGAATTTTCTCGGCACATTTGCGCCACCTTATGCAGTTATAAATGACTCTGCGTTCTTGACAACTCTAGACGCTCGCGATTGGCGTTCTGGAATCGCAGAAGCAATCAAAGTGGCGTTGATTAAGGATGCTAGCTTTTTTGATTTTATCCACTCTCACACCGCAGCTTTGAGGCGGCGAGATATGGATACTATGCAACAGGTTATCTATCGTTGCGCTCAGTTGCATTTAGAACATATTGCCAATGGCGGCGATCCTTTTGAAATGGGTTCGTCTCGTCCCCTGGATTTTGGACATTGGGCGGCTCATAAGCTGGAGCATTTGACAAATTATCGCTTGCGTCATGGCGAAGCAGTTGCGATCGGTATTGCTTTGGATAGCACTTACTCTTATTTAGCAGGATTGCTAGATTGTTCGGAGTGGCAACGGATATTAAATACTTTATTGGCTTTGGGTTTTACGTTGTATGTGTCAGAACTAGCTAAGAAATTATCACAATTGGAAGATCCTCATTGTTTGTTTTGGGGTTTGACTGAATTTCGCGAACATTTGGGGGGAGAGTTAACTTTAACACTCTTACAAAGGATTGGAAAAAGTATTGAGGTTCATGAGGTGAATTTGTCTTTGTATAAGCAAGCAATTTCGCTGTTGCAAGAGGCGAAGGGGAATTTTTAAATCCATAGGCGCTTCCTTCGCCTTCCCGTAGGGTAGGTACGCTGAGGGAAGCGCAAAAAAACGCAGAGGTTTTATCAGATTATTTATTACTTTTGGGGGAGGTAGAGATTTTTAAATCGGATTGTTGGTAAATGTATTAAAAAAGCAGTATAAAAAGCGAATAAATTGACATCCAATCGAAAAATTATTCAATGTATTGTTTGCTTGACATCTAGTATTCTTAAATAAGAAGCAAAAAGTTTTTTATTACATTTTTTAGAAATCATACAATAATTAAAATAAGTTGACTTAGATTGACAGCATATTATCTAATGCTACTACTTTAAAAATAACTACTAATAATCAATTGCTGCTTATTGATGATTGACTAATAACTATTTCAGAGAAATTACTCATGATTTTTGATTCCCGTTCTTACAAAACTCTTAGCGGTGTAAGTGTTTCTCGCTCCATCACTGAAGTTAAGATGGACACTGCCCTCGAAGATATTCTGTTCCATTTAAATTCTCAGCGTGGAGGGTTGCTAAGGAGTAGCTACGAATATCCAGGCAGATATAAAAGATGGGCGATCGGATTTGTTAATCCACCGCTAGAATTGACTACGCAGGATAATGCTTTCACTTTGATAGCATTGAATGAACGCGGTCAAGTGCTTTTGCCATTCCTTTTAGAGAGACTATCCCAGTCAGAACAGCTCGAGAACGTCACCCAAGAAAATAACAATATCGTCGGCTTTATTAAAGCTACAAAAGAATTATTTCCTGAAGAAGAACGTAGTAAACAGCCTTCATCATTTACAGTTGTCCGCGAAATTCTATATACTTTCTCTAGTCAAGAAGATGAGCATTTAGGCTTGTATGGTGCGTTTGGTTATGACTTAGTTTTTCAGTTTGAACCAATTGCCCAACACTTGGAGCGTCCTACAGATCAACGCGATTTGGTGCTTTATTTGCCAGATGAATTGATTGTTGTTGACTACTATCAGCAACGTGCATTTCGTCTACAATATGATTTTCAAACAGCGCACGGCAGCACCAAGAATCTTCCTAGAACAGGTGAGTCTGTTGATTATCGCGGTAAACATCTTCTACCAAATCAAACTGCTGACCACAAAGTAGGCGAATATGCCAAAAAAGTTGAGATTGCACTCGATTATTTCCGCAGAGGCGATTTATTTGAAGTTGTTCCTAGTCAAAACTTTTTTGAAGGCTATGAAGATGAACCCAGCAAACTATTTAACACTTTAAAGGAAATAAATCCTAGTCCTTATGGGTTTATTTTTAATTTAGGTGGCGAATATCTGATTGGTGCATCTCCAGAAATGTTTGTGCGGGTTGAAGGTAGGCGGGTAGAAACTTGTCCCATTAGTGGCACTATTAGCCGGGGACAAGATGCTCTTGACGATGCGGTGCAAATTCGTCAGTTACTCAACTCTCATAAAGATGAAGCTGAGTTGACCATGTGTACTGATGTCGATCGCAATGACAAATCCCGAATTTGCGAACCTGGTTCAGTACGAGTCATTGGTCGTCGCCAAATTGAATTATACAGCCACCTGATACATACAGTAGATCATGTTGAGGGTACTCTGCGATCGCAATTTGATGCCTTAGATGCCTTTCTTTCGCATACATGGGCAGTTACAGTCACCGGCGCACCCAAAAGGGCAGCAATAGACTTTATTGAACGGCACGAAAAGAGCGCCCGACGTTGGTATGGTGGAGCAGTCGGCTATTTAAATTTCAACGGTAATTTAAATACTGGCTTAATTCTGCGGACAATCCGCTTAAAAGATTGCATCGCCGAAGTGCGAGTCGGGGCTACTGTCCTTTATGACTCCATACCCCAAGCAGAAGAACAAGAAACAATTACTAAAGGCGCTGCGTTATTTGAAACGATTCGGCGTGTAAAGCAAACGAGTCAGAAAATTGATGAGTCCGGTTCTCTGAAATTAAGTAAACACGTCCCAGGTGTAAAATCTGGCAAGCGCATCTTATTAATAGACTACGAAGACTCATTTGTTCATACCTTAGCCAATTACATTCGCCAAACTGGTGCAAGCGTTACCACACTGCGTCATGGTTTCTCAGAATCGCTATTCGATACAGAACGCCCTGACTTAGTTGTTTTATCTCCTGGGCCTGGTAGACCAAGTGATTTTAGGGTTTCCGAGACTGTCGGCGCCCTTCTGCATCGCCAAATTCCTATTTTCGGAGTTTGTTTAGGATTGCAAGGCATTGTTGAAGCTTTTGATGGCGAGTTGGGAGTTCTCAACTATCCTCAACATGGTAAATCTTCACGGATTTTCGTCACCGATTCCAATTCTGTCACCTTCAAAAACTTACCCGAATCCTTTGCAGTCGGTAGATATCACTCATTGTTTGCCCTACCGCAACGTTTGCCAAAAGAACTGAAAGTAACAGCAATTTCTGATGACGACGTAATTATGGGCATTGAACATCAGACACTTCCCATCGCCGCCGTTCAGTTTCATCCAGAATCAATCATGACTTTAGGTGGAGAAGTCGGTTTGGAAATCATTAAAAATGTGGTGCGTGCATATACGCAGGTCGAAGATTCATTAGTCATTAGTCATTGAGCATTGGGCATTGGGCATTGGGCATTGGGCATTGGTTATTAATTATTCTCCTCTGCTCCCCCTGCTCCCCTTGCTCCCTGCTCCCTGCTCCCCCTGCTCCTATTCCCTGCTACCTAACAGCTTATGACTAATCAAGTTGTCACTTCCCGCCATATTCTTGAAGACATTGTGTCGCACAAAAAGCAAGAAGTTGCAAAAATGCAGCAAGAACTGCCTTTAGCCTCCTTGCGACAACAGTTAAATGTAGCCCCAACTGTGCGAAATTTCTTGACTGCTTTGCAGAAAAATGCCAACCAACCTAGTTTAATTGCCGAGGTAAAAAAAGCATCACCTAGCCGGGGGATTATCCGCGCAGATTTTGACCCAGTAGCTGTTGCTCAAGCTTATGAACGAGGCGGTGCAGCTTGTTTATCAGTGCTGACTGACGAAAAGTTCTTTCAGGGCGGTTTTGATAATCTGCGGAATGTACGTCAACAAGTTGCATTACCCTTACTGTGCAAGGAGTTTATCATTGACCGCTATCAAATTTATTTAGCACGGACAGCAGGCGCAGATGCGGTATTGTTAATTGCGGCTATTTTATCAGATCGAGAACTCCAAGATTTTTTGCGAGTAATTCACGATTTGGGCATGATTGCACTAGTAGAAGTCCATACCTTGGCTGAACTGGATCGAGTGCTAAAGCTTGATAACCTAAGTTTAGTAGGAATCAACAATCGCAATTTAGAAGATTTTACTCTTGATTTAGGAACAACACAGCAACTCTTGGCAGAGCGTCAACAACAATTACAAAGTTTAGATATCACCGTCGTCAGCGAGTCTGGACTATATACACCTGCTGATTTATCTCTTGTCGCTGAGGCTGGTGCGCGTGCGGTTTTGATTGGAGAGTCTTTAGTTAAACAAAGCGATGTAGAACAAGCTGTGCGTGAGATTTTGAGCCTTTCTTAAATCTGTTACCTAATTACTAAAATCTGTAATCTAAAAAAATGAAGCTCTGATACTCGTTAATGGAGTTCAAAGACTCATTAATGGAGATAAAAGCCTCATTCACGAGTATCAAAGACTCGTTAATGGAGATAAAAGCCTCATTCACGAGTATCAAAGACTCATTAATGGAGCTAAAAGCCTCATTCACGAGTATCAAAGACTCATTAATGGAGCTAAAAGACTTATTCACAAGTATCAAAGACTCATTAATGGAGCTAAAAGCCTCATTCACGAGTATCAAAGACTCATTAATGGAGCTAAAAGACTTATTCACAAGTATCAAAGACTCATTAATGGAGCTAAAAGCCTCATTCACGAGTATCAAAGACTCATTAACAAAAAATTTAGCATAGGCATCACTAATTGCTAAGTGTTAATTATTCCAAAACTATTAACCAATCATTAACTATTTTTCAGCATGATTTCTATCTCCGATTCCTTTCAAACTTTACGCGATCGCCAACAGTGTGCTTTAATCCCTTTTATCACAGCAGGCGATCCTAACTTAGAAACCACCGCCGAAGCTTTACGTATCTTAGATCGCAACGGTGCTGACTTCATCGAGTTGGGCATTCCCTACTCCGATCCTCTCGCAGATGGGCCTGTGATTCAAGCAGCAGCAACCCGCGCTTTGCAAAAAGGCACGAAATTAGAGCAAGTGCTAGAGATGTTGCACATAGTGATTCCTAGCTTAAAAGCGCCGATAATTTTATTTACTTATTACAATCCCATTTTGTACCGGGGTATTAAGTCGTTTTTGGCGCAAATTGCCGTTGCTGGGGTGCAAGGGTTAGTAGTACCAGACTTACCCTTAGAAGAAGCAGAAGAATTAATCCAAACTGCTGCATCTTTCGGAATTGAGGTAATTTTACTCGTAGCTCCTACCAGTTCTCAAGATAGAATTGAAGCGATCGCTCGTCAATCTCAGGGTTTTATCTACTTGGTAAGTGTTACAGGCGTTACAGGTATCCGCACTCAAATCCAAAACCGCGTAGAACATTTAATTACAGATTTGCGAAGCGTCACCAATAAACCCATCGGCGTTGGTTTTGGCATCTCCGCACCAGAACAAGCACATCAAGTCATGGAATGGGGAGCAGACGCAGTGATTGTTGGTAGCGCCTTTGTCAAACGTTTAGCTGAAGGTAGCCCAACTGAAGGATTGCAAGCTGTAGAAGAATTTTGTCGAGAACTTAAAACAGCCATTACAGAAAGTCGGCGCGAAAGTCCATCTCTTCAAGAGGTGCGATAAATTTACTTGCAAATTTAGGGAGTAGGGAATAAGCAATCAGTATCAATTATTTCTCTTTCTTTCCCCCGCCCCCTGCCCCCTGCCCTCTGCCTCGATTAAGACAATGAAATCTCTGCTGAAATTTGTCAAAATATTAATCTATAGCGTACTTCTAGTTAGTACCTGTGCGCTTACAGTCTTCGCTCACGATCGCATTGACCATAGACAATACAAATACCATTGGAATCATAATTTTCCAGGACAATACGCTCACTTAGCTGTAAGGAAGAACGTAACTGACCTGACACCAGCAGAGAAAACAGCCTTCGTAAAGGCTATCAAAACCTTAAAAACTGTCATACCCGCAGGTAGCAAGCTCAGTATTTACGACCAATTCGTTGCCATACATCTAGGGGCAACACGGTTAATTCATAACCATAAAGGACATTCCGATGGTTCCGTCCAAGAACTTGCTCATGAAAATGCCGCATTTTTCCCTTGGCATCGAGAATATATCCGCAGATTTGAACAAGCTTTGCAAGCAGTAGACCCAACTGTGACTCTGCCATACTGGGATTGGACAGATGCCAAAGCACTTGATGTAATTTTTAACGATGACTTTCTTGGTTCTAACGGTCAAGGAATAACCATCAAAATTCCAAATCAGGGGAATTTTACAGGTGGCGCTGTGCCTGGGGCTTTCTCTGCTGCAAATGGCTGGGTTATGAATCCAGCATTAAATATTGACCCAGATACCCAAACATCATTAGGCACATCACTTGTCCGCTTTCTAAAACTACCTCCGGCCAGTGATTATCCTGTGCCCAAAAAAGATGTTGAGCGTGCCCTGAGTCTTAATAACTATTCTCTATTTCGCCCTGCTTTGGAAGGATTTATCTCTGTAGATGAGCAGGGTAAAGTCACCCCTGGAGGATTCATCCACAACTACATTCATGGTTTAGTCGGTGGGGTACAGATAGACGCAAGCACAAAACCCATAAAGTTTAAGGGTCTGGGTACTATGAGCAATATACCAAGTTCGCCTTATGACCCAGTATTTTGGTTGCATCATGCCAACGCAGACCGCCTCTGGGCTGAATGGCAAGAGAACGGTCATCAAGGTAGCGATTTTTATCCTGCTGATGGTGGTCAGCCTTATGGACACAATCTTAAAGACTTTATGTGGCCTTGGGACGGCGGTATGTCTACCCCCAAAGCTACGGCGTTAGGAGATTTATTATCCCTATTACCAAATTTTAACTCTGACGATTTGGTGCGCCCTATAGACGTTTTAGATCACCGGAAACTGGGCTATACCTACCAAACCTGGGAATGGAAAACGCAAAGATAATTCAACAGTGGCATAAGTTCTAAAAAGTTAGAACGAAAGTAAAAAATACTTGAACATAAAAGGATTTTAACCTGTGGTAAGCATACAAAACATCAAAACTGCAACTGTGCAACCAGATTCTTTGGGCAGGTTTGGAAAATTCGGCGGTAAATATGTCCCGGAAACCTTAATGCCTGCATTAAGTGAATTGGAAGCGGCGTATAAACAATATTGCAATGAGCCGGGTTTTCAAGCAGAACTGCAAAACTTAATGCGTGATTATGTAGGACGACCCAGCCCATTATATTTTGCTGAACGCCTGACAGCAAATTACGCTAGACCAGATGGCACGGGAGTGCAAATTTATTTAAAGCGCGAAGATTTAAATCATACAGGCGCTCACAAAATTAATAATGCTTTGGCTCAAGTGTTACTCGCTAAACGCATGGGTAAGCAACGCGTTATTGCCGAGACAGGTGCAGGACAACACGGCGTAGCGACTGCAACTGTATGTGCGCGATTTGGTTTGAAATGTGTGATTTACATGGGCGTCCAGGATATGGAACGCCAAGCCCTGAATGTGTTTCGCATGAAATTAATGGGTGCAGAAGTTCGACCAGTGGAAGCAGGTACAGGAACTCTCAAAGATGCGACTTCGGAAGCAATTCGGGATTGGGTGACGAATGTAGAAACAACTCATTACATCCTGGGTTCTGTTGCTGGGCCTCATCCCTACCCGATGATTGTGCGTGACTTCCACGCGGTAATTGGTGTAGAAACTCGCGCTCAATGCCAAGAAAAATGGGGAGGACTACCAGATATTTTACTGGCTTGCGTAGGTGGAGGTTCCAACGCGATCGGCTTATTCAATGAGTTTGTGCATGAACCTTCGGTGCGCCTAATCGGAGTGGAAGCTGCGGGTGAAGGTGTAAACACAGAAAAACACGCTGCTACCTTGACAAAAGGAAAAATAGGTGTATTGCACGGTGCAATGAGCTATTTACTGCAAGATGATGACGGTCAAGTAATCGAAGCCCATTCAATTAGTGCCGGATTGGATTATCCCGGTGTTGGGCCTGAGCATAGTTATTTAATGGATCTTGGTCGCGCTGAGTATTACAGTGTTACCGATAAACAGGCTTTAGATGCATTTCAAAGACTTTCGCAACTAGAAGGGATTATCCCAGCCTTAGAAACGGCTCATGCGATCGCTTATCTAGATACTCTTTGTCCCCAGTTAACAGGCAATCTCCGCATCGTCATCAATTGTTCTGGCAGAGGTGACAAAGATGTGCAAACTGTCGCCAAAGTCCTTCTTCCTTAATTTTCTCTTTTTGTCATTTGTCATTTGTCCTTCGTAAATGACCAATGACCAATACAACTTTTGGAGAGGCTGCACCAACGGCTTCTGTACGAGGGGCTGTTCGCGTTCTCTCAGTACAAGTAACCGATAACCAATGACAAATGACCAATGACTTTTGACTTTTGACTTCCCCGAAGGGGCTGACCAATATGATAGCTGTAACTCAAACTCCACCTGAAAACATCTCCACCCCTCCTGATCTCTACAACTGGCCAGCTTTATTGCAACAGTTGCTGAATCGGCAATCGTTGACGGTTTCCCAAGCTGCGGATTTGATGCAGGGTTGGCTCACAGATGCCATTCCCCAAGCGCTATCAGGAGCGATTTTAGCTGCAATTCAAGCTAAAAGCGTATCTGCACAAGAATTAGTTGGCATGGCCACCGTCTTACAATCCCAAAGGATAGGGACTAGGGACTGGGGATTAGGGACTGGGCAAGAGTTTTCCCAATCCCCAGTACCCAGTACCCAATCCCCAATACCCAGTACCCAGTCCCCAGTCCCCCTAATTGACACCTGTGGAACTGGTGGAGATGGCGCTTCAACTTTTAATATTTCTACTGCTGTCGCCTTTGTTGCCGCAGCCGCAGGGGTAAAGGTTGCCAAACATGGCAATCGTTCGGCATCTAGCAAGACTGGTTCGGCTGATGTGTTGGAAGCTTTGGGTATAAACCTCAACGCCACTCCTGAAAAAGTACAAGCCGCAGTTGGCGAAGTTGGAATCACCTTTTTGTTTGCTCCTGGCTGGCATCCTGCACTAAAAGCGATCGCTACTTTGCGAAAAACTTTGAAAGTGCGGACTGTTTTTAACTTGCTCGGCCCGCTAGTAAATCCGATGCGACCGACGGGGCAAATTATTGGTGTGAATGACCCGCTTTTACTAGAAGAGATTGCTCAAGCCTTATCCCAACTGGGATGTCAGCAAGCGATCGCCCTCCACGGACGGGAACGTTTAGATGAAGCTGGTTTGGCAGATGTCACTGACTTGGCTGTACTCCAGGATAAAAAAGTGCGTTCTCTAACCCTCAATCCTCAAGAACTTGGTTTGAGTTTTGCACCAACTGCGGCGTTGTGCGGTGGAGATGTCCAAGAAAATGCCCAAATCTTGAAGGCAGTTTTGCAAGGTAAAGGCACGCAAGCGCAGCAGGATGTAGTCGCTTTAAATACAGCCTTGGCCCTGCAAGTTGGTGAAGCAATTCATGGAGAAACTGATGTTTTAGCAGGTTGTGTTAAAGGTATTGCCCTTGCCAAGGAAATTCTGCAAAGCGGCGCAGCTTGGACAAAACTAGAACAACTCGCAGAATTTTTGCGCTAGACGAACCTCTCCTACGAGGAGCTACGGTGTACACGCAAGTCTTCTAATGCCTTACACCTTAACCTGCAATCTTAATGCATCGACCTGCAATCTTAATGCATCAACCCGCAATCTTAATGCATCGACCTGCAATGTAAATGCATCGACCTGCAATCTTAATGCATCAACCCGCAATCTTAATGCATCGACCTGCAATGTAAATGCATCGACCTGCAATCTTAATGCATCAACCCGCAATCTTAATGCATCGACCTGTAAAGATTAGCCCACCCAAACTTATACACAAGGAAAAATAGATGATTATCATACTTAAGAGCGGTACACCTGTTGAAGAAATTACTCGCATCAGCCAAGAACTGAGTGAAACTTGGGGAGTGACAGTAGAAAAAAGTGTTGGCACTCATAAAGTTGTGCTGGGGCTAATTGGTGATACCACTAGCATCGATAAATTACAGGTTCAAGAGTTCAGCCCTTGGATTGAGCAAGTATTACGAGTGCAACAACCTTTCAAGCGGGTAAGCCGAGAATTCCGACATGGAGAAGCCAGCGAGGTTGTTGTACCGACACCTAACGGTGATGTCTATTTTGGCGAACATCATCCGATTGTGGTGGTAGCTGGACCTTGTTCTGTGGAAAATGAAGCGATGATTGTCGAAACGGCAAAGCGCGTGAAGGCAGCTGGAGCGCAGTTTCTGCGTGGCGGAGCCTACAAACCTCGTACTTCACCCTATGCGTTTCAAGGTTATGGTGAAAGCGCTTTAGATTTGTTAGCAGCAGCGCGGGAAGCTACTGGTTTGGGTATCGTCACAGAACTGATGGATGCTGCCGATTTATCAGCAGTAGCGAGAACAGCTGACATCATCCAAATCGGAGCTAGGAATATGCACAACTTTTCGTTGCTGAAAAAGGTAGGCGCTCAAGATAAACCAGTGCTGCTGAAGCGGGGGATGTCTGCCACAATTGACGAATGGCTGATGGCAGCAGAATATATTTTGGCATCTGGAAATCCGAATGTAATTCTTTGTGAGCGGGGAATCAGAACCTTTGATGGTAAATATGCCCGCAATACTTTAGATTTATCGGTGCTTCCTGTATTGCGATCGCTGACCCATTTACCAATTATGATTGATCCCAGTCATGGTACGGGTAGGTCTGAATATGTTCCATCGATGGCAATGGCTGCGATCGCCGCTGGTACAGATTCTTTGATGATTGAAGTTCACCCCAATCCAGCAAAAGCTTTATCTGACGGTCCCCAATCTCTTACCCCTGATAAATTTGACCGCTTGGTTCAAGAAATGTCAATTCTGGGCAAAGTAGTCGATCGTTGGCCTACACCTGCATTTGATCGCATTGGTGAAAGCCAAATTCTCCTCACACCAGAACTTTCAAAGTAGATAGACTATAAACCAATACAGTTCAGAATGAGCAACAAAACCCTGATTGTAGAGACCCGATTTATCGCGTCTTAAAAGACCAATTATCTACACCCAAGCGTATTGGACTATAAACCGATTTTTTGCAAATGGTTAAACCCGATCGACAGATTCTTTCATCTGAAAAATCCGTTGGTCGGGTTTTCTTGAAAAGAGTATAAAATCTCGAACTACCTATTTCTTTTAAGTTCGTGCATACTTCTGACAACCTTTGTGACTAAATTTCTGGGCGTAAATCTAACGCTTTCAGTCAATATCTTATTTCTCATTCCAGGAACAACAACAGTTTTGTTTTTCATTAAGCTCCGATAACCAATCCTAGCGACGGTTTCTGTATCCATCATTCTGTTAACGCTAGCAATCTTTGAATCTTCCATTGCAGCATTTTGTTGGAATTTTGATGCTGTTGGCCCTGGACAAAGAACAGTCACGCTAACACCTGTACCCTCTAATTCATTAGCGATCGCTTCTGAAAATGATAATACATAGGCTTTAGTAGCAAAATAAACTGCCATTAAAGGCCCTGGTTGAAAAGCAGCCGCTGAGGCCACATTTAATATTTTTCCATAGTTTTGTTCGACCATATCTTTGAGGAACAATTTAGTTAAATGAGTCAGGCTGACCATATTTACCTGAAGCATTTTCAGTTCAATGTTGAGGTCTGTTTCGCTAAATACTCCATAAGTACCAAAGCCAGCATTGTTAACTAGCACATCAATCTTGATGGATGCTTGCTGTAGTTCTGTAAAAATTTCTTCTGGAGATGTAGCAATAGATAAATCCTTAACAAAAATTTTGACGGAAATGCCAAATTTTTGCGGAAATTCATCTATAATTTCAGTAAGTTTTTGTTCATTTTTATCTACTAACACAAGATTATAACTATGACGAGCAAAAATCTGGGTTAATTGATAGCCTATCCCACTAGCCGCTCCTGTAATTAGGGCAGTTTTTTTTTGCCGACTTTCAGATGTTTTATTCATGCTAAAAAAATGGCGAACGTGAATTAATTAATTTAAGTTTTATAAATTTAGCTACAGCAATATATAATGTTCGCTGTAGCTATTTCTATGCAGACAAGAAATGATGCTATCCACCTGAAAGGAGTATGCTGCAATCAAGCATAGTAAACGCAAATATAAAAAACTGTATCTATATAAACAAGAGCAAGAATATTTAATATCGTCATCAATGGCACAATATCATTCCGTTAATATAACTGACGTGCAAGCAGCACAAGAACGAATTTTGGGGATTGCCCACCGCACACCCGTGCTGACTTCTAAAATCGTTAACGATCGCACCCATAGCCAAGTATTCTTTAAATGCGAAAACTTTCAACGCACGGGGGCATTTAAATTTAGAGGCGCGTACAATGCCCTAGCCCAACTATCGATAGCAGAAAAACAAACAGGTGTTCTCACCTATTCATCGGGTAATCATGCCCAAGCGATCGCTTTAGCTGGACAATTACTAAATATTCCTACCACTATTGTCATGCCTGATGATGCACCTGTTGTCAAACAAACTGCTACTCGTGGTTATGGCGCAGAGATAATTTTGTACAATCGCCAAGAAACAAACCGGGAAGAATTAGCTCAAAATTTAGCATATAATCGCTCTTTGACACTCATTCCCCCTTACGATCATCCCCATGTAATCGCCGGACAGGGAACAACTGCTTTAGAACTGATCCAAGAAGTTGGTGAATTGGACAAATTATTAGTTTGTTGTGGCGGTGGCGGATTACTTTCAGGGTGTGCGATCGCAGCCAAAGCACTTTTACCCAATTGTAAAGTAATCGGGGTAGAACCAGCCCTTGCCGACGATGCTACCCGCTCCTTTCACACCAAAACCCTACAAACTGTTAAAAATCCTCATACCATCGCCGATGGTGCGCGGACTCCTAGCCTTGGTAAAATTACTTTCCCTTTAGTGCTGGATTACGTTGATGATATGGTGACAGTATCGGAAGAAGCGATTCTTCGCACCATGTTTTTCTTGTGGGAACGTCTGAAAATTGTCGTTGAACCCACTGGGGTATTAGCTGCTGCTGCTTTACTCGAAGGTGTGGTGACAGCACCAGAGGCAAGAATTGGTATCATCATTAGTGGTGGAAATGTAGATTTGGCGCAAGTTGGTAAATTATTTTCTCTGTAGGATTGTAATTAAAAACATTGTTTCCAGGTTCATTATGTATAGTTCTGTCGTGAATTTGATAGGCGGGGCTTCTAAATAGTCCCATATTTAATTGATTATCCTGGATAAAGAACTTTTTTTATAGCGTCGGCTAATTACTAAACTTGCTCCAATTAAACCGATACCAATTAAACTTGTAGTCGCCGTTGGTTCTGGAACCTTTTGAGGAGTTTGCAAGGTGAAATTCAGTTTAGCTAAACCTTGAGAAGGGGTTCCAGAGGTATTAAGTTGGTCTTGTTCAGTAAAAGTGATTGTGCCTGTAGCATTTTGGAATAAACCTGTTCCCCCAAAGATGGTAATAGTACCACCACCTTTGATAAAGCCTTCGGCAAA
The DNA here is from genome assembly GCF_017115165.1 of Nostoc sp. LPT. GTDB lineage: Bacteria > Cyanobacteriota > Cyanobacteriia > Cyanobacteriales > Nostocaceae > Nostoc. The sequence goes on from NZ_JABXKF010000161.1 coordinate 59,000, forward strand.
ATTAACTTCAGCACTGTCACTTGCTTTGCCAAATAATTCATTAGCACCACCATAATACCTGTCAGAAAATGCAAGTTCGTCCTCTAAACCAAACACGCTTGGGTTGGAGTTAAAGGTATATTTATTAATTGATGGATTTTCAATAGGCTCAAGTTTGCCATAGTCATCACTAAGAAAGAAATCCAACCCATAAGGAGCAGGTTTGGTACTTTCACCTTTGATAGTTGCTCTAATAATTCCTAAGTCTGGTCTGAAGGTTGGGTCAAAAGTGACAAATGTATTGTAGTCAACACTAAACGTATAATTATTATAATTATCTTGTGCTTTTGCACTTTGCATATTTGAGCCTAAACTGACTATAGTTAAGGTCGCAGTAATCAGCCAACCTATACGTGAACCAAACATAGTTGTCCTTTTTTGACTAAAATAACAAAGTTAGCTAATGTAAAAATTAGGTTTAACTTTTAAAAAAATATAAGTATTTTATGGTGGGTAATACCCTGAAAACCTTGAGATGGTGGGTATTGCCACCCTACGAGCAAGTTACAAAGTATAGATTTACTTGATAAATAGCCTTTAATATTGATTAAACAAATTTTATACAATGTTAGTTAATACACTTTGTTAATAACTCTTAAAAAGAAGTATAAATTTATTTATTTACGACTTCAATGATTTATTTGTTGATCTTGAATGAATTATTTTTATATTTAGTTGCATAAAATATTAGATAAATGGTGATAAGAGGGTGTTTGAAAAGTTTTGAGGAGTCAACTTTTATGCCAGTCACCTCACTATAAGACGAATCATGGGAAGGCAGATAAAGGTTTCTGATGTTTCGGGCAATAACTTATAGTCTCTGACGAATCGACGACACTCCATCAGCTTTCTCATAAGTGTGCTCGACTACAAGGGAGTTTTTTTTTGAGCAACACAAATACCTTGGTTTGCTCTGGTCGCAGAACCACTGTACAATCCAACGGCACTCATTCTATCACCCACTGCATGAACGGCTCACAGTCATTGCCGCCATCAACGAGCGAGGGTTTTAAAACGAGATACCGATCAGGGTTTTCGTAAAGAATATTTACATATTATTGACATGTGTTAATATTAACTTTTTAGTTTAAGTGCGGATATTCACTATGGTTCCCATAAAGACTGTTCTCAAAGATTCAGAGCAAGTCACTCGGTTGTTTTCTCATCTCGAATTTGATGGAAAAAAACTCAATCATCAACCAGGTAGTGTATTGGGAAGTACTGCATTGATTGCAGGAACCACTGTTGGGGCTGGGATTCTCGCTCTACCAGCCGTTACCCTGCCATCTGGTATTGTGCCATCCACATCTGGACTAATTGCTGTTTGGCTCTACGCTTTGGTGTCAGGGTTATTGGTTGCAGAAGTTACTTTAAACACGATGCGAACCCAAGGGCATCCGAGTATAGGTTTTTTGGGAGTTGTTGAGAAAATCCTTGGTAAGCTGGGAGCGCGAATTGCTGGTGGTGTATATTTATTCATGCACTATGCTCTGTTGGTGGCATACATCACCGAAGGCGGAGAGATTCTAAGAGCGGCGGCGGCAAAAGTCTGGGGTATGCAGATATTGCCTACATGGGTGGGTACAATGGCTTTCACGCTTTTATTTGGTGGGATTATGTATCTTGGGCGAGAAAAATTTATTGAGAAATTAAACAGCGCCTTTGTCGGAATTGTAATTGTTTCCTTTTTAGGACTATTATTTCTGGGAGGAAGGCATATTCAGAGTACCCAACTATTATTTCAAAACTGGAGTGCACTCGGCAGTGCCATTTCAGTGATGTCTGTAGCGCTGTTTTTCCAAAACGTTGTGCCGCTAATTGTGACACAACTCGAAGGGGATACCCGCAAAATTCGTCAGTCCATCTTTATTGGTTCTGTGATTCCTCTAATTATGTTCTTGGCGTGGAATGCCGTAATTTTAGGAAGTGTCAGTCCCGATATGCTACATAGCACTTCTGATGGTACAAGTGTTTTCGATCCACTACAAATTCTCCGAGGAGGTGGTGCGGGGCAATGGTTAGGAGTTTTAGTATCCATTTTTTCAGAGTTTGCGATCGTCACATCATTCATTGGGTTTGTGTACGGGTTGCTGGATTTGTTTAAAGATATTTTCCTGCCTACACAGTGGCGACTTTCTAGCCGCTTACCTCTCTATTCGCTGGTTCTTTTCCCTCCCATGACTCTCGGAACGCTCAACCCCAGCATCTTTTTTACTGCCCTAGATTACACTGGAACATTTAGTATTTCAGTTCTAGGTGGAATTATTCCGGCATTAATGAGTTGGAAGCAACGTCAAGAACAAGAAAACTCAGATAGCACATATCAAACACTTGTTCCTGGCAAAAAGGTGACACTCATTGCGATCGTTGGAGTGGCATTAGCCATTATGGGAAGACAAATTCTGTCAATTTAGACAAAGTCAAGCCAACTATAAAAGTTTGGATGTATTATAAAATAATGTATTTGTAGTATAAACATGCCAACTACAATCAAACCGCAACGCGAGAGTCATTAGTTATTGAGAGACCACCCCACTCTTTAACATGGTTTGAATTAGCCCTTAGTAAGATAAGAAAGTTTATTCACCCACTTTAAAAGCGGGATGTGTACCAATGAAAAATAACAAATGACCAATGACAAATGACCAATGACTACTTCATCAAATGAGTGATTCTCGCCTCGTCAAAATCAGCAAATATCTCAGCAAATATCTGCGACATACACCGGATGCCATTGGAATTAAACTTGCTCCTAGTGGTTGGGTTGCTGTTGAGGACTTACTTAGGGCTTGTACTCAAAACAAGTTTCCGATTACCCGCCAGGAATTACAAGTGGTAGTTGAATTCAACGAGAAACAGCGCTTTTCTTTTGATTCTACAGGTAATTTTATTCGTGCAAACCAAGGACATAGTGTAAAAGTCGATTTACAATTAGAAGCTTTTGTTCCTCCAGATGAGCTTTATCACGGCACAGGACGCAAATCTGTAGAGTTAATTTTGCAAACAGGACTTTACAAAATGTCGCGACATCATGTCCATTTATCAAAGGATATAGAAACAGCACAAACTGTTGGTGCCAGGCATGGAAAACCAGTGGTTTTTGCTGTAAATACTGCGGCAATGCATCAAGCAGGTTACATCTTCTATTGTTCTGCTAATGGTGTTTGGTTAGTCGATCGCGTGCCACCTGAATATCTACAAAAAATTTGAATTTTAATAAATAGAATTCAGGATTCAGCGTCAAAGCCATTGCGGACTGCGCCTGTATTCATGCGGTTATAAACGTCATGTCTTACGAGATTTAGACAATGGGCTGGTTCGCGCTGTTGGAGTCACAAGAGCGAATATTCCTGAAGCATCTGTTACCGACGCAATTGCCATCGACTTAAAATGCCAGAAAGTGAACCTGGTTGAGTTACACATCGACCGCGCTTACCTGAGTAGTTCTTTGGTTCAAAACAGAACCCAGGAACTAACTGTTTACTGTAAAGCTTGGCAAGTGAAAAACGGCAAGCGATTTACCAAGCCCCGTTGGACTTGGAGACTGCACTAGCATTTGGGCGCTAGTGCTAGGACGCTCTATCTGACTGAGTTGAGGAATTTTTGCAATATTCCACGAAGATGTTTTTTCCCCTTCGTTAATTGATGAAAGATTTACCTTTCTTCGTTCTCTATAATCTCTTCTGTCTTCCTGCGCTCCTACTGGTTGATTAGCTACAACACTCAAACATCCCAAAAGACTCATCAACACCCACAATTGCCAAGGCTTCATCACAACTCCTCTTACCCCAATTTCTTTAATTACCTTTGATAGCAGTTCTCTATTTAGATACTTCCAATCCCCAAAACAGGATTCACTTGACTACTCCTTGAAAAAGAAGTAGCCATGAGTGAGAAGAGGAAGCACAAGAACTGTTATTGCAAACAGTTATTAATATCAATAAACCTGAGTTTAAAAGAGAGTTACTAGTTTCGTCTATCTAAATGCGGCATCACTATCACGATACGGACTTTTTACCCAAGAAACATTGACTAGGTGTGATACCAAATTTGCGTCTAAAAACTCCGGCAAATTGACTCAGATGGGAATAACCAACGAGGTTAGCAACTTCAGCAACGCTGAGATCGCCTTCCCGCAAGAGTTCCTGGGCGTGTTGCATACGTTTTTCAATTAAGTAGTTAAGTACTGTAGTGCCAAAGAGTTCTTTAAATCCGCGTCGGAGAGTGCGATCGCTCACCCCTACCATCTGCGCCAACTCCAACAATGATGGCGGATTCTCCAGACGGGAGAGTAAAAGTTCCCTTGCATAATCAATTCGGGCGATGGTTTCTGCTTTCAGTCGTGGCGATCGTTGCAGTTGATCCCGCTCCGCTAAAATGGGGAATAATTGCAACCTAATCAGTTCCAAAACCTTGGTTTGCAAATACATTCTGCTTTGTTATCGCCTGGTAGGGACAGTTGATGATTTGCTGTGCTACACCTTGAACATCTGTCGTGATTTCCGGGTAAAGTAATGTCTGCCAATCGTTACCCTTTGCCAAAAAACGCAACTCCTTGGGAATTTCTCTTTCTTCACCAGAGAAAAAATTTGCTAGCAAATCAGGGGACGTATTAATGTCAATGCCTATATTTCGGGATTTGGGATACTCTACCATCACTTTTCGTTGAACACCGCTACCAGCGATATGCATATATCCGTCCCCTATCTGCATTCCTCCTTCTATAACTCTGCCTGAAAGCCAGACGGAAAATTCCAGTGGGTGATCCCAATCTGGGATTTTCAACAACACATCATTGTGATATTCACAGTTGAAAATTGTCAGCCAGAGATGGGGATGCACTTCAATATCTTGTGCATACCCTGTGCCAAATTGCTTAGGCATTTCACAAAAAAGCTCTGTTCGCAGTTTTTGTGGGCTGTTTTGGCAACTTTCCGCCCACAGTTCATTATACTCTCTTTGCGTAAGGGTAATTGTCATGACCAGCGACTACTCAATACTGAAAAATTAATGATATTTTTTTTTAAAAATCATACTACAGATATAGTGTAAATACTGACTTGTAAATCAGGAAAAGGTCTTTTTATTCCAAATTCCTTACCATTTCTTTTGTGACAGTTCTGGGTGCGGAATGTGGGTTTTATGCGTGCTGCTGTATACAGTTCATGGCGACTGTTGACGAAATATCAGTTAAAATACATTTTAAGTATAAAATTTTACTAATTTTTATACAAGAAGACTTAGAATGTTTAGCTTCCACCAAAGGAAAAACAAGCCTCAACCATTCGTGAGAGGTTAAGATAAAATCCTTTTTGTCAATTAGTAATAATGCTGGAAGTTTGGTGAAATAGTGAGTATTCAATTAATCTTTGTACTAGATTTTGAGGCAAGAATGAATGATGCTTTTAAATCCCACATTCCGCACTTCAATTTTAAGTATAAATAAATTACAGCTAATCAAAACGCAAAAAATCAGGATAATTAAGAAAAGAATACTCAACGAATCTGATTTTAAACAGAAACAGAAATGTTGAATATTAAGAAAAACTTGATAAAAATAGCCAAAAATATGTTAATTTTTGGGCGAACTTGACAAATTAATTACCAAAAACGTCAATGGTATCACTATACAAATTTACATTAGTTTAATAGCCTATTTAATTTTACAAGTTGTATCTATTCCCAAACAAGGGGGACATACACTATTAGATAAATTTCGTTATTTACAATCCTGTATATGTCAAAAAATCAGTTATGTTCATTGGCTTGAAGAGATGATGTTATGTTGACTATTGTAGGCTTTTTAGAGTTAGTTTAACTAAGTATGTAAAGTTTTGTATCGACATTCAACATTTCTGATTGCGATACAACTTTTTTATAACTTCGCCGTCATTGAAGAGGACAAGAGGATTTGGTTACAAGGGGACAGACTTTCAAGAAATCATTTCCTCTGTTTTCTTGTCTTATTGCGATCAATACTTCAAATAGCTCGTTCAATTTATGAACTCAGATCAATGTACCATAGCGCTTGCACTCCTAATACTGTATTCTCTGATAAATTAGCGTCTGCGGAAACAGGGATTAGCAGTAATTCCATTCCGATTTACACCTGAAAAAGTAACTTTGTAGATTTGTCTATAAAATTACAAACTCTCAAGAGTAAAAATACTATCAATCTCTTAGCCTACTCACCCAATGTAGGTTAAAAATATCACCAAATAAGCATTTTAGACCTATCCAAACCCAAGATGCCTTCTAAGCGAATCTTGTTTATCAGTAACGGCCACGGAGAGGACAACCACACCTCTCATGTTATTCAGACCCTGCGCCAATTGTGTCCTTCTCTTGAGATGGCGGCAATGCCGATTGTGGGAGAAGGAAAGGCTTACCGTAGCTTGGATATTCCCATTATTGGGCCCACACAAACAATGCCCTCCGGGGGATTCTTTTACATGAAACGCCTCTATTTGCTCAAAGATTTTCAATCGGGATTGATTGGGTTAACGTGGCGACAATTACAAGCGGTGTTGCAGTATGCTCCCGACTGCGATTTAATTATGTCTACTGGGGATTTTGTCTCCCAGACATTTGCTTACCTAACAAAGCGCCCCTTCGTCTCGTTTATTTCTTGTCTTTCTGCCCTTTATGAAGGGCGGTTACGACTCAATCCGCTACTGTGGCACGACCTTAATTCTTCCAGATGTCTGGCAGTTTTCACCAAGGATTCCCATACGGCTTATGACCTCCAACGGCAAGGTTTAACTAAAGCTCAGTTGGCTGGCATTCCGGCTTTAGATTGGCTCGTCCCTACTGGCAAAGACTTGCACCTGAAACCGGACGAGAGAGCGATCGCTCTCCTACCAGGATCGCGGATGCCGGAAGCCGCGCGAAATTTCTGTTTGCAGTTGCAATTAGTGGTAGAAATTGCCAAGGTGATGCCTGAGTCAGGATTGCAATTTCGTGCAGCCTTGATACCGGATTTGATGGCGCAATTAGACGACATTGCTAAAAGTCAAGGTTGGCAACTGAATCAAGGCATACTCACCTATTCTCCTCCAGGAAGTTCTGCTGAGGAATCACCGCTTGTAGAAGTGAGATGTTATTCAGATGCCTTCAGTGACATCCTATGTTATTCTACTCTCGTCATTGGTATGGCAGGGTTGGCAGTGGAGCAAGCTGTAGCGATCGGGAAACCTATCATCCAGATTCCCGGAGAGGGCCCTCAATTTACCTATCAATTTGCAGAAGCGCAAACGCGGCTGTTGGGCAGAAATGCCCAAACTATCGGTACTAAGCCAGCAACCCCTGAGATTTTCAAGCAAGCAGCTAAACGAGTAGTTGAAACTTTACAAGATTCAGACTACCTCGTTAAGTGCAAAGAAAATGGACCTGAGCGATTTGGCCCACGCGGCGCATCTGAGAGAATTGCCCGCTTTCTACTAAACTCTCTAGGAGAAACTGAGTAGAAATTGCATCAGAATTCAGGAGTCTGCACGGTTGGGTAACATGGTGTGGTAGGCTAACGCCGTAATCCACTTTAATTCTAAATTCTCAATTCTGACCCCTGAATTCTTACTTAACTGCCAATACGCTTGGGTTAAGGCTAAAAACTAAAACTGGTGTAGGTGTAGGTTGGGTTGAGGAACGAAACCCAACACCAACATTATCAAAGCTTTGTTGGGTAATGCTTACGCTCAACCCAACAAAGCTATTCTTTTTAACCCAACTTCCTCCTGCCTCCTGCCCTCTGCCTGACTTGATAACACTACAGAATTGAACTATGAAAGTCCGCTCTAGTTACTGGCAACTGTTGCCTTATCTGTGGCCCCAATGGCCGCTGTTAATTCGGGGATTAGCTTGTATCTTAGGATTTGTGTTATTCACCCTAGCAGTGCCCTATTTAGCAGGTCAGGTCTCTTTTTATCTTGGTCAGGGAAATATTAACCAGATTGCCTACTGGCTCGGACTAGCCACTTTAGTATTTTTGGTTCGAGGGCTTTGTCAATACGGGCAGAATGTCTTTATGATCGCTGCTACTCTGAACATGGTTTTAAACTTGCGTAAGCGCGTTTATGCTCACCTGCACAAACTCGGATTAGATTACTTTGAAACCACACAGACGGGAGACCTGACTTATCGCCTGACTGAAGATATTGATCGCGTCGGCGAGATTGTGGACAAGTTATCCCATCAGTTTCTTTCCAATTTGTTGCAGTTAATTGCGATTCCCATTTACATGCTCTACCTGAATTGGCCGCTCACTCTTGCGGGTTTGATTTTGGCTCCTTTAATGGCTTGGTTAATCGGGCAATTTGGTCAGCGATTACTCATGCTATCTCGCCAGAGCCAAAATCAGGTTTCCAATTTGTCGGCGATGCTAACTGAAGTATTTAGCGGGATTCGTGTCGTTCAGGCTTTTGCAGCCCAAGAATATGAAGTGAAGCGATTCAATCGAGAAGCAGAAATCAATCGCCAAGCTAAGTATCGCGCTTTACAACTCAAATCCATTCAGTTTCCGGTTGTCGGTTTTTTGGAAGCAGTTAGTATTATACTGCTGTTTTTATTAGGAGGATGGCAGATTTCTCAGAATCAGCTGACAGCTCAAGGGTTTATCAGTTTCTTAGCTGCTGTGGCTATACTGATTCAGCCAATCGACATGATGATTAGCAATTACAACGAGTACAAACAGACCGAAGCTTCTGTTGAACGCATTTTTGAACTGATGGCGAAGGAGCCTAGTATCAGCGAAAAATCGAATGCTCAGGCAATGCCACGAGTTATGGGCAAGGTAGAGTATCGTCATGTCGATTTCGCCTATAATCCCGATCAGCCAGTGCTTAAGGATCTCTGCTTAGACGCTTCTCCTGGTGATGTCATTGCCTTGGTTGGTTCTTCTGGAGCAGGCAAATCGACGTTAATTAATCTTTTACTTCGCTTTTATGACCCTCAGATGGGTCAAATTCTGGTTGATGATATTGATATTCGTGATGTCACACTTACCAGCCTGCGCCATCAAATTGGGATTGTTCCCCAAGATGTTACTCTTTTTTCGGGAACGATCGCTGAAAATATCGGTTACGGTCAGGAAAAATTAGATTTAGCAGCGATTCAAGAAGCAGCAAAGATTGCCAACGCTCACTCCTTTATCACCCAGTTTTCTCAGGGTTATCATACCTGGGTGGGAGAGCGTGGAGTTAACCTATCGGGAGGACAACGCCAAAGATTAGCCATCGCTAGAGCAGTTGCCAACGATCCTCGAATTCTCATCCTGGATGAGGCCACCTCTGCCCTAGATTCTGAATCAGAAGCACTAGTTCAAGAAGCACTGGAGCGAGTGATGCAAAACCGTACCGTGTTTATTATCGCCCATCGCTTGAGTAGCGTTCGTCGGGCTGACTGCATTCTCGTAATCGAACAAGGACAGGTGGTTGAAGCTGGTACTCACACCTCCCTCTTGGCTCAGGAAGGACGGTATGCCCGTTTTTACGCCCAACAGTTCTACTCTACAGATGAGTAGGGGATTGTCAAACTGTCGGTTTGCTCATTTTATAAAATCTATATTTAGAAAATTCTTTTTCAAATCAACACCCCAGCAATACAAGCGGTGATAAAACCTGCTAACAATCCGCCAATCATTGACCTTACACCCATACGAGCTAAGTCATGCTGGCGATTAGGTGCTATCCCCGCAATGCCGCCAATGGTAATGCCAATTGAACCTATATTTGCAAAATTACATAATGCGTAAGTCGCAATAATTACTGCGCGTTGAGAGATTTTTCCACTTTCAATTAGTGCCTTTAAATCCAAAAAAGCAATAAACTCATTAAGAATTGTCTTTGTACCCAATAAAGCCCCAACTTGCCGACAATCAGCCCAAGGTACGCCCATTAGCCACGCTACGGGAGCCATGAGAAAAGACAAAATCCACTGTAATGAGAGTTGCTGTAAGCCTACAAATGACCCCAACCATCCTAAAAGTGCATTCAGGGCAGCTAATAATCCTAAAAAGGCGATAATCATCACCCCAACATTAACTGCTAGCTTCACGCCGTCAATCGATCCGGTAGTAGCAGCATCAATTACATTTACGTAATTGGTTTCTACATCCGCTTTTGCTTTACCAGCCGTCTCTGATACTTCTGTTTCAGGGTAAAGTAATTTTGATACCACCAACGATGTGGGAGCAGTCATAAAGAAAGCAGCAATTAGGTGTTCTGTTGGTAGCCCAAAGGAAAGATATGCTCCTAGTACTCCACCGGCAATTGTGGCAAAACCACCCGTCATCACGGCATGGAGTTCCGATTGCGTCATATTCGCTATATAAGGTTTAACCATCAGCGCCGACTCTGTTGGCCCCAAAAAGATGTTACCTGCACAGGATAAAGATTCAGAACCCGATGTTTTCATCGTTTTCATCATTACCCACGCCATCACGTTTACGACTCGCTGTAAAATGCCGTAGTAATACAAGACGCTGATGAAGGCAGAGAAAAAGATAATTGTCGGCAGCACTTGGAAAGCAAAGAAATGATCCTTAAAATTTTCTCCAAAGACAAATTTTGCACCAACATCAGAAAATGCTAAAAATTGGCTGACAATATCTCCCAGAGATTTAAACACAGTTAAACCCCAAGGAGTTTTAAGAATCACGAGCGCAAACACAAATTCCAATCCCAAACCCCACGCCACTATTCGCCAACGTACCGCACGACGATTAACAGAGAAGGCGTAGGATATACCAATAAAAATTAAAATTCCCAACGCAGAGATGGCGCGTTCCATGTTTACTCCCGGAAAGGTATTGCTAAAGCACTTAGTCACAGAGCATACACAAAAATTCGCCTTTTTTGTGGCTTTTTAGTCAATTAGCTAGAGTTTTGATGCTGTAAATAAGAATTTAGCGATCGCACATTCATATCTTGTTACAAAATTGTCTTCCCAAATCTTAAGCACGTTTATATTAATGGGAACAATCAATGTAAACAAGAAAAAATTAACCTTGTAAGGAAAAGAGAACTATGGTGGCACTGACCGGTTATCAAATACATGAGCTAATTTATTCGGGATCTAAAACCCTAGTGCATCGCGCTATTAGAGAATCAGATAAAAAGCCGGTAGTAATTAAACTGTTGCGGCGTGAGTATCCTACATTTTATGAACTCGTGCGGTTCCGCAATCAGTACACCATTGCGAAAAATCTAGATATTGATGGAATTATCAGAACTTATAGCCTGGAGAACTATCAAAACAGCTATGCCTTAGTTATGGAAGACTTGGGTGGCATTTCTCTCCAAGAAGAGATGGTCAGGTGGGGAGATAAGGGGATGGGGAGAACTGCTGATGGGTTGCAGATATTTTTTGACATTGCTTTGCAAATTGTCTCAGTTCTTGATGGACTATATCACAATCGGGTGATTCACAAAGATATCAAACCTGCTAATATTTTGATTAACCCCACCACCAAAGATATAAGACTGATTGATTTTAGTATTGCCTCTTTACTTTCAAGAGAAACGCAAACTCTGACTAATCCAAATATTCTGGAAGGGACATTGGCATACCTTTCTCCTGAACAAACCGGACGAATGAACCGGGGAATTGACTACCGCAGCGACTTTTATTCCTTGGGTGTCACTTTTTTTGAACTCCTCACCGGAGAGTTACCTTTCAAATCTGATGAACCGATGGAGTTGGTGTATTGTCATTTGGCAAAGCTTCCTCCACAGGTACATAGTCTCAATCCTAACATTCCCCCAATTCTGTCTGAAATTATCAGCAAACTGATGGCAAAAAACGCTGAAGATAGGTATCAGAGTGCATTGGGGTTGAAGTATGACTTAGAAATTTGCTGGCGTCAGTGGCGAGAAACTGGCAGCATTGATGTCTTTGAGTTAGGAGTGCGGGATATTTGCGATCGCTTCATCATCCCAGAAAAGCTCTATGGTCGGCAAGCAGAAGTAGAAAGCTTACTCGCAGCATTTGATAGAGTAGCTAACCCCCCTGAATCCCCCCTTAGTAAGGGGGGACTAAGGGGGGTAGAAATGATTTTAGTAGCAGGTTTCTCTGGTATTGGTAAAACTGCTGTTGTTAATGAAGTCCATAAACCCATTGTGCGACAACGGGGTTATTTTATCAAAGGCAAATATGACCAATTCCAACGCAACATTCCCTTGGGAGCTTTTGTACAAGCATTTCGAGATTTAATGGGGCAATTACTTAGTGAAACCGATACTCAACTCGAACAATGGAAAGCCGCAATTCTCACAGCTTTGGGTGAGAAAGCTCAAGTAATTATCGAAGTTATTCCCGAACTAGAAAAAATTATTGGGCAACAACCGCCAGTATCTGAACTTTTAGGGACTGCTGGACAAAATCGTTTCAATTTACTGTTTCAGAAATTTATCCAAGTTTTCACAACCAAAGAGCATCCTTTAGTGATGTTTCTCGATGATTTACAATGGGCAGATTCAGCATCTTTGAAGTTGATGCAATTGCTGATGAATGAAGCTGAAATTCACTATATGTTGGTTATTGGTACTTATCGCGATAATGAAGTTTATCCTGGACATCCGTTAATATTGACATTAGAAGAAGTTTCTAAACATCAAGCATTTATTAATACCATTACTTTAGCTAATCTCAATCATGCAGACTTAAATCATCTAATTGCTGATACTCTTAAACGTAACTTACCAATTGTCCAAAATCTCACAGATTTAATTTATCATAAAACTCAAGGAAATCCCTTATTCGCCAATCAATTCCTTAAATCACTGCACGAAAATAAGTTAATTAACTATAACTTTGATATGGGTCATTGGCAATGTGATATTGCTCAGATTAAAGCATTAGCATTTACTGATGATTTAGTAGAGTTTATGGTACTTCAGTTGCAGAAGTTACCAGAAGCAACTCAAAAAGTTTTGCAGCTTGCAGCTTCTATTGATAATCAATTTGACTTAGCAACTCTTGCAATTGTCCATGAAAAATCTCTAGCGGAGACAGCAGCAGACTTATGGAAAGCTTTGCAAGAAGGTTTGATCATACCTACAACTGAAGTTTACAAATTTTATCAACAGGAGTCAGGAGAATCTCTAATTGCTTCTGATTCTTGGATGCTCTATTCTGGCTCCTGTTCCTACAAGTTTTTGCACGATCGCGTTCAACAAGCAGCTTATTCTCTAATTCCTAAAGGACTAAAACAGACAGTACACCTCAAAATTGGGCGATTAATTTTGAGGAATATTTCCCTTGAACAGCGTGAAGAACATCTCTTTAAATTAGTCAATCACTTAAATTTGGGAGTTGAACTAGTTACTCAGCCAGAGGAACGAGAAGAACTGGCAAAATTAAACCTAGCTGCAAGTCATAAAGCGAAGATTTCGACTGCTTATGAAGTTGCTATAGAGTACACAAATTTTGGAATTCAATTACTCACAGAAGATTGTTGGCAATGTCAGTATGAGTTGGCTTTGGCACTGTACTCAACATCTGCCGAGCTAGCTCATCTTAACGGTGCTTTTGAACAGATAGAGCAAACAATACAAGTAATATTAGAAAATGGCAAAACACTGCTCGATCGAGTCAAAGCCTACGAAGTCAAAATCTTATCTCAGGTAGCACAAAACAGAATGTGGGAGGCGATAAAAACGGGACTCAAAGTTCTCAAATTATTGGAGATAGAACTACCCGAACAGCCAAGACCAGAAGATATTTCCCGTGGACTACAGGAGACACAATTAGCTTTAGAGGGTAAATCCATTGAAGACTTACTAGAGTTGAAAGTAATGACTGAGCCAGATAAGTTAGCAGCTATGAATATCTTGACAAATATAGCTGCTGCTGCTTATTTAGTTATCCCAGAACTCTATCCTTTAATATTATTTAAACAAGTTGTTTTATCCCTTAAGTATGGAAATACTGCTAATTCTCTCTATGGTTATTCATGTTATGGATTGATTTTGTATACTTTTATTGGAGATGTTGAATCTGGTTATCAATTCGGTCAACTGACTCTCAGGTTATTAGATAAATTGAATGCTAAAGAGCTCATAGCTAAGACATATTCGGTTGTTTATGGCTCTTTGAATTCTTGGAAGAATCACGTTAGAGAACTTTTGCATCCTATTCAATTAGGCTACTCTAGCGGGCTAGAAACAGGAGATTTAGAATTTGCTGGTTACTGTGCATTTATTTATTCCTTGAATTCATATTTAGCTGGTAAAGAATTATCTTCTGTAGTACAGATAATAGCAAATTATAGTCAAGGACTCACGCAGCTTCGTCAAAAACCCTCGCTACTTAGAAATGAACTGTATCGACAAGTAGTCCTTAACTTACTTTCAAAAAATGAAAATCCTTGCCGTTTAATCGGTGATGCTTACAATGAAGAAACTATGTTACCGCTTCATTACCAAAGTCACGATCAAAGCATGATTTGTTCATTGCATTTTAATAAATTGGTTCTCTGTTATTTATTTGGTGAGTATACTCATGCGATTAAAAGTGCTGAAATAGCACTGAATTATTTAGATAGTCTGATTGGAAGTATTATTGTTCCTCTATTTCATTTTTATGATTCTCTGAGCCAATTAGCCGTATATTATGATGCTGCTGAAGACGAGCAAGCATTCATTTTGAAAAGGGTTATAGCCAACCAGGAAAAAATGCAGAACTGGGCGCATCATGCACCGATGAATCATTTACATAAGTTTTATTTGGTGGAGGCTGAACGCGATCGCATTCTCGGTGAATATATTCAAGCAATGGAAATGTACGATCGCGCTATTCAAGGAGCCAAAGAAAATGAATATATTCAAGAAGAAGCTCTTGCTCACGAACTCGCCGCCAATTTTTACCTAAAATGGGGTAAAGAGCAAATTGCCCAAACCTATTTGACAAACGCTTATTACTGCTATGTTCGTTGGGGCGCTAAAGCCAAAGTGTATGATTTAGAAAAACGTTATCCTCAATTACTTGCCCCGATTCTCCAATCGGAAACAATTCGCGTCAATCCCACGGAAATAGCATCCAGTTTCAATAATATATCCCTGTCAACTTTTACTGCTAGCATGACAATTTCATCCAGTAGCACCAGCATTTCTGAAGCTTTAGATTTAGCAAGTGTTCTCAAAGCCTCTCAAGCACTATCTAGCGAAATTCATTTAGAAAAGTTGCTCTCGACATTAATGCAAGTGGTGATGGAGAATACCGGAGCCAAAAAATCTGCTTTAATTTTACTCAAGGATAATATTTGGACGATCGAAGCAATCGCAACATTCCAGAAAGTGCCAACTATTCTGCAATCTATTCCCATTGAGTTTAGCCAAGATATCCCTCTAACTCCAATTAACTATGTCAAACGCACTTTAGAAACACTGGTAGTTGATGATGCAACTGTGAAAAATTCCTTCACCTCCGACTCATACATTATCCAACAAAAACCCAAAAGTTTACTGTGTACCCCAATTCTCCATCAAGGAAAGTTAATCGGCATCCTTTACTTAGAAAATGATCTTATTGCTGGAGTATTTACCCATGATAGACTCCAAGTGATAAACCTATTGTGTTCACAAGCTGCCATATCTTTAGAAAATGCTTCTCTTTATCAGCGATCGCAAGAGAATGCCCAACAATTAGAACACTCACTTACAGATTTAAAGCAGATGCAACTACAACTGGTGCAAAATGAGAAAATGTCAGCATTAGGTAATTTAGTTGCAGGTGTAGCCCACGAAATCAACAATCCTGTAGGCTTTATTGCAGGTAATATTCAACCTGCTGTTGATTTGGTTGAAGATTTGTTTCACCTGATCGAGCTTTATCAGGAAAAGTTTCCGAATCCGGGTGTAGAAATTGAAGAAGAAATTGCCGAAATTGACCTAGAATATATCCGAGAAGATTTGCCAAAAATGATTTCTTCGATGAAATTAGGTATTGATAGGATTCGGAGTATTAGCAACAGTTTGCGAACCTTTTCCAGGGCAGATACAGAAAACAAAGTTGCTTTTAATATTCACGACGGTATCGACAGTGCAATTTTGATTCTGAAGCATCGCTTAAAAGCATCGGAACTACGTCCAGAGATTAAAGTTGTGAAAAAATATGGGGATATATCTTTACTCAAATGTTTTCCTGGGCAACTAAATCAAGTATTTATGAATTTATTGGCAAATGCTATTGATGCTTTAGAGGAGTCTAATATTGGACATAATTATCACGAGATTAATAATAAAATTGAGATTAAAACTTGTTTGAGTGAAGACAAAGATCATGTTTTAATTTATATTCAAGATAATGGTATGGGAATGTCTGATGAAGTCAAACAAAAGATTTTTGACCATTTATTTACAACTAAATCTGTAGGTAAAGGTACAGGATTAGGATTAGCGATCGCCCGACAAATTATTGTCGAAAAACATGGCGGCACTCTGGAAGTTAATTCTGTACAGGGAGAGGGTACAGAATTTGTGATTCAAATTCCAATTTAAAATTACCCCTCTTGGCGTGGGTAGCCAAAGCTAAGATGGCTGCCAATGAGTGTGTAGAAGTCATTTGGCGCATGTGCAGCACCCCCTGCACAACCCGGAACCTTGCACTTATCGCTAACAGTTTGGGCGACTTTGTAAAGCTGACTGGTGTGTGGTGTCATGTCCCATCCTTCGCCACCATAGCTTGTGATTTTTTCAATATTATGCAAAACGATCGCTTCTAGCCTCCAACCATTGATTTTGCACTCGCCCAAGCGATAAATTTTAGACAAAGCTGGATCTGATAAAGCTATACGTAACTCCCTTTCGATTTGCATGAAGTCAGGCTTTTCTGGCTGCATCTGCAAATAAGCAAGCAATTCTGCTGCTGATGTGCCAGTTCTAAAAAACACCGATGCGTAACCGTCTCCTCCAGAAACGACTCTCCAATCAACTAAGGTGAGTTCTGGTGACTGCGCCAGTGCCACAATCAGTGAGGTGTCAGTTTGGTTATCTGTGCCAGTTATCCCACCATAACCAGACTCAATGCCAAATTCGCGATCGCAAACACCAATGATTTGCCAGGTATAGTGTGCAACAGTAACTATAGGTTCATTTCTTTGTATACCCGACACTACTTCAGCATAGTTGCTCTGGTCAACATACAAATCGTAAGAACCTGGAGTATTGGAGTCTCCACATGGCGCATTGATTAATTTGCCAACAAAGTGGCAATGTTTAAAGCCAGACAGTGGATGCTGGCGTACCAAAGCAGCAAGGCGTTCAGCATCAGACGGAGCAAAAGTGGCACTGAAGTAGTAATGAGGCCCTTGTCCGCACTCTTTGATTTCCCAAAACCAATCTTGAAATGTACTCATACGAAAGCCGCCACACTGGAAATTTCGATGCGATATTTCATGAATCAGCTGGCA
This sequence comes from Nostoc sp. LPT, assembly GCF_017115165.1. GTDB lineage: Bacteria > Cyanobacteriota > Cyanobacteriia > Cyanobacteriales > Nostocaceae > Nostoc. The sequence continues at coordinate 76,443 of NZ_JABXKF010000161.1, forward strand.
GATTATACTTGCGACGCTGTTGTTGGGCAAACTTATGAAAAGACCGGAACCGTCCTGCCTCAAAATCATCTAATCCTTGTTCAATCCCCTTTATAGCCTCCTCTGATTCTTGCACCTCCCACTCTAGGATACTGGTAATCAACTCAGACGCTACAAGACTAACATCTTGATCTTGCCGAGCAGCTTTGTCGCGTAGTAATGCTTCTAATTCTGGGCTAAGGGTAATGACAATTGGCATAGAGCTACTTCCTTTGGCAATTCAGCCTCTGCGCGATATTCTAGCAAACACAGCAATCAGCAGCTATCTAAATATACAGACTCACCCAAAGAAACGCTCATAATTGTCATGACTACCGATCCAAAACCATGTCACTGTGTCTCCTTCCAAAACTCCAAGTGCCCGATAGCCTCGCGTTACCCTCACTGACCAAATCCCCTCCTGACTGTTGATACACTTGAAATGTAAAGACGGGTGAAATGGATTCTCTGCCCACAGCCAATATGTTTTCCTGGCACTTTGCCTAATTTCGCTGCTCAACTGTCGATACTCAGACCAAAAGGAAGGAAGTACTGCTGACTTCATAGCTGGTCATAGTTCATTGCAGTGGCTTGCTTGTCCCTCTGCAATTTCTTGTTTGGCTTGTTTGGCAGCAGCAATAAGTTTTGATTGTGTTTTCTGGAACGATTCATTCCATCTGATTTCATCTTGCAGATCATTAATGTATTCCCGCAGATGCTCTGCAATCTGATCTTGTACCTCAATGGGTAAAGACTCCATCATTTTGATCACGGTGGTAATTGCTGCTGACGACATGGTGAATTGCTCTCATACAACGCTTTGCTCTTAAAGCTAACACCAATTACCTCTCTTTATTTATCAAGCTCTCATGCCTGACGACATCATTGACTCTAACCTAAACGCAATGAGCAAGTGTGGTGCGGTGAATCAAGACTTTCAAAGATATAAAACTTCTCATACAGAATAAGAAGAAATATTAATTTACTTTTTAGCCCCTAAAAGCTTGCTTTCACAGTATTCTTGAAGAAACTCTCATACAACCAAATTGTATTATTTGGGACATAGCGCTTCATTTTGCCTTTCCCTTTTGAGCAGAGAAATAATGACTATAGAAAAGATGGATTGGATGTTTGCTCGGCAGACAAGATCAAAATACTCTCCTAATCAATAACTTAGTAGGCTAGCGTGAAGTTAAGCGGACGCAAGCAACCTTGATACAGAGAGCAGAGCTTGTGTTCGTCTGCTCCAACATTGTGTTAAGTGTCGGAAACTCGCATATCTAGCTGAACCTGGCTATCATCTCTAGCGATTTTGCTTGGGTGAAAGCTCTCTCTATCTGAAGTGGGCAGGGCTTTGTATGTTTGTAGCACTGCATCAATAGGCACAGTGGATATAATACTTAGCCCAGCAACAGGTGATTTCACAGCACTGATCTTTCCTTTTAAAAGTCGTAATGCAACACTAGGTAGATTTGGTGTAACAAGTAGCAACGGATCTGGATTTTCCCATCTGATTCGCGTAGTACCTTGCTTCTTCGCTTTACTTGAGGAGTTATCCAACAACTGAACGTACATGCCCGATGAATCAACAGATTCAAATTCAGTACGTATCTTTTTCATTGCTTCAGCTAAACTATGAGCTAGTTTTTGGTCACTATTTGTCGCAGCCATATAAAAGGGATATGTCCAAGGAATTCCATATTTTAGTAAGTCGATCTGCTTCTTATGCTTCTGCTCAACAAGTTTTCTTATAAATTTAGGAATGACTAAAGAACAAGCCCATTCTGAAGAATCAAAATTTGATAAAGACGGTAGTAATTTACTGGAGGGATAAAATTCATCTGTAATTTGGGAGTAAAGACAATAAAGAGGAAACAAGCGGTAATGACGTGCAAAATTTAGCAGCAGGCGACGTTGCTCACCTGAACGATAGTTAAGAAAACGACAAGTCGAAGTAATTGGATTAACAACTTTTGCTTGCACTAATAAGGATAACCAAGCACCAGGCTCACCTATGCACCATAACCAGTCAGCACCGCTTTGTGATCCTTCTTCTCTACGACTGAATTTCTTAGTCAGGATAAAATCGCTGTGCTTTCGCGCAATTGTTACCAAGTTTATATCAGTGATACTTTCTTCAAGGATGCCTAAACGAGATGACAGACTATCTTTAATAATGTTGTTTGTCCAAAGTGTACATTCTTTAAATGTTGCACATAAATCGCTAAGTGATAATCTCATGCTCACTCCACATGATGTCTTAAGCCTAACATTTATAGTGTCTATTGTGTATAATTGTGTTTCATAACCCCATAACTGTACGATAATGTGCTTCAATTTGTGCCACAGTTTCAGACTTGCGTTTTGTCTCCCATTGACTGCGATTAAATAATTCTTGCCGCAATCCATCAACATTAATTGTTGTCACTTTACCATCAGCAACAATTTGCTTACCATTTACCCAAGCACTATTAACAACATTACTAGGACGCCCTAAAACTAACAAACCAATGGGGTCTGTACGAGGAAGTAATGATAAATTGGTGAGGTCATAAAGTACTAAATCTGCTTGTTTACCGACAGTTAAAGAACCGAGTTTGTCTACCAAATTTAGTCCCTTTGCACCTCCCAAGGATGCCATTTCCACTGCTTGCCGGGGTGTAATCCAGTGTTGATAATCTGAGTCTGTAACATTATGTAAGATAGAACCAATTTTGATAGCTTCTAACAAATCTTGAGAGTCATTACTAGAAGCACCATCGCAACCAAAAGTTACATTTACTCCAGCTTGACGATATTTTAAAATAGGGGCGATGCCACTGCCTAAACGCAGATTACTTAAGGGATTATGAACAACTGTAGATTGAGTTTTGGTGAGGATGGCGATATCAGCATCATTTAACCAAACGCAATGGGCTAAAGTTGTCCGATCGCTCAAATACCCAATCCTTTTCAAATGTTCCACAGCAGTACAACCGTACTTTTGTTGAGCGAGTTTTTCCTGTGCCCTGGTTTCGAGTAAATGGGAGTGACGACAAAGATTGTAGCGATCGCTTAATTCAATACACCCTGCAAATAAAGCATCAGTACACAATTGTATCCCCGTTGGTGCAACTAAAATATTTACACCCTCATCTGGGCGATGAAATTGCCTTACCGCTTCTTCGATAATTTCCAATGTTGCCGCAGTTGAGCGAAAATAAGGTTCATGAGTTTGGGCTGATTCCCCAGATGGGATACCTGCGGAGAGGGATTCATCTTGAATTAGAGGGGCGATAAAGGCGCGAATCCCAACTTCTCTGTAAGCACGAGTTGCAATGGCGATGGTTTCTAACTCAAGTCCGGGAATTAACACCAGATGATCTACTACACTCGTCCCGCCGGAAAGTAAGGTTTCCACCGCAGTACCCAAGGCGCTTAGATAAATCTGTTCGGGATCGAGGGGAGCAAAATCAAACAATTCTGCCAACCATAATTCTAAAGGTAAAACTGACATCATCCCCCGTTGCCACATCTCTGATGAGTGGGTGTGGGCGTTGAAAAAGCCAGGTAGCAATAGCTTATTTTTGCCATCTATGGCAGTGCCGACTACTTGTAGATTGGGGGAAATGGCTGCGATCGCATTATCTACAATCTGTACATCTACCGTTGCATAATCATCACTGACGGCAATCAAAACATTCTGGATGGTAAAATCTAGCATATTTAACCTTGATTAAGTAATTGTATTTTGAACTGAATTTCAAGTTACAAAATAGAAAATGGTGTTGGGTATTGCAATTTTATGAATTTACCATTACGGACATTGGGAGTTGCACCAAATGCGTGGACAGTGAATGATGCGATCGCAGATATCACTCGTCTTCAAAAGACTCCACAACCCGTTATTTTATCAACAGAAACTAAAACCCTGCACCTAGACTTGGCAAAAGCTGCTATCCTCGTCATTGATATGCAAAACGACTTCTGTCACCCTGATGGCTGGTTAGCGCATATCGGTGTAGACGTAACTCCAACGCGTCAGCCTATTGAACCTTTGAACAACTTACTTCCAGAATTGCGTGAGGTTGGTGTTCCAGTCATTTGGGTAAATTGGGGGAATCGTCCCGACTTGCTCAATATTAGTGCTGGTTCGCGTCATGTCTATAACCCCACAGGGGGAGGTGTAGGATTGGGCGATCCACTGCCAAGCAATGGTGCTAGAGTACTCATGGCAGGTAGTTGGGCCGCGGCAGTAATAGACGAGCTAGAACAAATTCCCGAAGATATTTGTGTAGACAAATACCGCATGAGTGGGTTTTGGGATACACCCTTAGATAGTATCTTGCGGAATTTGGGAAGGACAACATTATTTTTTGCTGGTGTTAATGCCGATCAATGTGTGCTAACTACCTTATGTGATGCCAATTTCTTAGGATATGACTGCGTGTTGGTTAAAGATTGCACCGCTACCACTTCTCCTGAATATTGTTGGCTGGCGACATTGTATAATGTCAAACAATGCTTCGGTTTTGTCACTGACTCGCAAGGAATTTTAACAGCGCTGCAAAATGGTGAGGAGTGAGGAGTTAAAAATAATTAGTGATTTTGTGATTTAGAGATACAACTAACAACTCAATATTCAGGACTCAGATTTCAGGAATTTTCATATCCATCGATAACTTCAGAAGGGATAAATAAATGAACGCTACTCGTTGTGTAATTCCGGTTATCAAATCTCCCAAAGATTACCAAGTATATCGCATCAGTCCTAACGACTCTAATCGATTAGCAATTATCTTCGATTCGACAAATGCTAATACTTCCTTGACTTGCTGCGTAGAAATTTTTGATGTTGGTGGACAAACACCGCCAAATCGCCATCAGTGGGCGGTGGAAATGTTTTTTGTCCTCAAAGGAGAAGCGATCGCTATGTGTGATGGCAAGACTACCACGATCAAAGCTGGAGATAGTTTATTGGTGCCTCCCACTGGTACTCATTTGATTAAAAATACTGGTTCTACCCGCTTGTACACGTTGACTGTTATGGTTCCCAATGAAGACTTTTCGGAACTAATTCGCAGTGGGATTCCGACAGAGTTAGATGAAGAAGATATGACAGTACTAGGGAGATTTGATGCTTTGATGCCCTGTTAAAGTATTTGAAACCTCACTTCTATTTCTCTCTCCTACAAAGCTACGGTGTACACACAAGTTTTGCCGTAGCTATATCTTTATTAATAAGTGAAATCTCACATTGCGCTTCTATCCTGCCTCCCCTGCTCAAGAACAGCCTGCCTTAACAGATATAGCGGTTCTCGAATGGAAGCAATACACTTTGACCTCACTTCCATTCCTCTCTCTTTAAAGGAGAAAGGCTTTGAATTTTATTTCTCAACGCGCTAGTAGGGAAGGGGCTGTTCTTGTTATACCAATTCTCTAAAATCAGGCAACAGATGTAAGCAGGTATTGCCTTGCTGCATCTAAATTTCTCAATTGCGAATTGCGAATTGCGAATTGCGAATTGGTATTAGGTCTGTATTGCACTCAACCCAGAAGCGCTATAAATTTCCACAAAGCCAAGCGTATTGCACTATCTAGTCCTTAATAACTGCACGAAAGTATTACTCACCGTATTATCTTTAGTATCGGCGGCGTATTGAATCAATTCTTCTCGCAGTTTTTTGGCTGCATCTATCTCAAGTAAGGTTGCTAGCAAGAAATAAACACCACGAAATCGGGGGTCGCCCATTCTATCAACTAATAGTCCTTCGGCGGCATCAGTTTCGCCGAGAAAGTTTTGCACTAAGAAGAAATCCATGATTTTATCGTGGCGGAAGCACCATTCTTTCTGGGCTTCGCCTTTTTTATCTTGCCACTGACGGCTGACTACCATTTTGTATTTCTCGTCTGACAAAGACATGGCGACTTGGTAAAATTCATCTGCGGGTAAAGCTTGTTTGTCTTGGAGTCGCATTTCGTAGACGGCGGCTGAGAATTTCTTTAAGGGAAATTCTTGATTCCATTCTTTGAGGTATTCTGCCGCCATTAAATTGTATTGCTGTTGTTGCAGGTGAAACAAGTTAGGGTGTTTGCCTTGTGATAACATCAGCGCTACCACTGTTAGATCCATTGGATTGGAAAGAATTCGGCGGACAGCATCTAACTCTTCTTTGGCTTGTTGTTGGAAGACTTCTATTAAATAATCGGTGCAGGCTTTGGCGTAATCAGCACCTTGAATTTTGGCATCTTGGGGGAGTCGCGGCTGACGGGAAATCAAAAACTCTTGAATTTGTTGTTGTTCAAGGGGTTGCAAGTAGTATGTTTTGGCTGTTGAGGGTGGTGTCCACTCTAGGGGCTGGGTAGTCATTATAATGTTGCCCCGGAAATAGCTTTCGACAAACTGGCAGATTTTAGCCCGTGTTTCGGCGGTGACTTCGTTGAGTCCGTCGATGCAGATATCTATCGCACCACTGTAAATCAGGTTTTTCAGGAAGCCAGCATCTTGGGCTTGGCCGTGTAGCTTGTCTTGGATGGCTTCAATTACGCCTTTATGACACTTTTGGGCGGGGAGATAAACGACTATGCGCTGGGAGTTTTTCAACAGATGGCGGAGAAACATCGACTTGCCTAAGCCGGAATCTCCTTCTAAGATAATTTGTCTTTGAATACTGGGTAAGGCTGGGGTAATTGGCAAGATGTCTCCTGAGACGGGAACTTTGACTTTAGATTCTGGGAAGTATGATTGGTCATAAAAATTATCTAAGCCGGCATCGGCTAATAGGGAAGGTTTGAATGGTTCAAATAATTTGCGCCGGAAGGGGGGAAACCAGGTGAGGAGAAAGCCGACATAGCCGACGCCGAGAATCCGGCGTACCCAAGGGTTCCAGAAGAAGATGGCTTGGACTTGGGGAAATTTCGGGTAGGCAAAGATGAGGGCAAGCCAAAAGGCAATGTGAATGATGATAATGTTTCTGGCTTTAAAAAACCACCCCCAACCTTCAAGGTTAGTTATCTGTGACTGCACTGCAAAAGCTTTAGTAGAGTAGGGAGTTTTGAGGTTGTTGTAGTGGTGCTGTAGTAAACCAATATCTTGCCATTTCCAATGAACTTTTTTGTTCTCGGCAACTATTGAAATCTGTTCTGCTAAATCTTCTCTTAATCTATCCAGCCCCTTACTAGGTTCCCAGGCTTTGAGAAAAACCTCCAGCGTTTTCTTGCCTTCATCGTGAGTAAGTTGCTCAAGAATTGCTTTTCTCTTAGGTCTGGCCAGCCAGATGAGCAGTCTTTTTACCTCATCTATTCCCACCACTCAGGAAGTAAGACCAAAACCGCCAAAATTCAAAGTTTCCTGTCTCTCTCCCAAATATTCCCTGGTTTGGCTCATAGGCATAATTCAAAACTATAACAACCTCTTCCAACTTCAGTTGTTTTATCTTCCCTAATGCCGATGCCGCACCTGAACGAACGTTGGCGGGAACCTTTTCATCCTTGAGGATATTGAGGATGTCAGGGACATACTTGGCTGCGGCGTCTCCGAAGTTGCCCAATGCCGATGCCGCA
>NZ_JABXKF010000161.1:84012-109892 GCF_017115165.1 Nostoc sp. LPT
GTCAGGGACATACTTGGCTGCGGCGTCTCCGAAGTTGCCCAATGCCGATGCCGCATTATAACGAACGTAGGCGGGAACCTTTTCATCCTTGAGGATATTGAGGATGTCAGGGACATACTTGGCTGCGGCGTCTCCGAAGTTGCCCAATGCCGATGCCGCATTATAACGAACGTAGGCGGGAACCTTTTCATCCTTGAGGATATTGAGGATGTCAGGGACATACTTGGCTGCGGCGTCTCCGAAGTTGCCCAATGCCGATGCCGCATTATAACGAACGGAGGCGTCCACCTTTTCATCCTTGAGGATTTCGGCAGCTTTCTCGGCAATATCCTCTGGTTTCTTCACCAGGGATTTTAAATCTTTGAGATTATATTCAACTAATTGCTTGAGAGCATATCCCTTAACTTGGTCAAGTCCATCATCAAGGGCGGCTAATATACCGTTAATCTGCCAATCTTGGGGTTTGGGTTTAGGTTTTTCTTTGGCGCTTACCCAAGGTAGACAAAAAAGGAAAGAAAGGATAAAGGCTAAAGCATAAAGGATAAAACGAGAAGGCTTGCTGCGGTGGCGGGGAGTTGTGACCATGTTTGAAGCAAGGTGGCAGATTACAAGCTGTTACGAGTATAATAACAACCTTGCAATCCGTAATTCCTGATTGAGAATGCAACTTGGTATCAACAAGTAGTAGGCGATCTACATTCACAAGTATAAAAGACTCGTCCACGAGTATTAAAGACTCGCTCACGAGTATCAAAGACTCTCGCGCGAGTATCAAAGACTCGTCCACGAGTATAAAAGACTCGCTCACGAGTATCAAAGACTCATTCACGAGTATAAAAGACTCTCGCACGAGTATAAAAGACTCGTCTACGAGTATCAAAGACTCTCGCACGAGTATAAAAGACTCTCGCGCGAGTATAAAAGACTCGTCTACGAGTATCAAAGACTCATTTACCAGTTGACAAAATAAAAAGGAAAAAAGAAAAGGAATTAAATCTCGCTTTAACTTTTCCCCTTTGACTCTTCCGGTATCTTTGGCAAGATTTTCAGCCTATGAACCAGAGTTAGTTTTAGTAGGTTTATTTTTAATAGCTTTAAAACGATCGCCTAACTGTTCAGCAATAGTTTTTAACCCTGGAGTTTTCTTAGCAGCAGTCTTCACGTAATCATAAACTGTCAAACTGCTGCCCATTGCTTCGCTGCCGACTGCCATTAAGGTATCATCTACTTGTTCTGTCAGTTGTCGCAATCCAATCAAAAGCTCAGTAAGTGTGATTGCTAATTGATAATCCCGCACAAATTCATCTACATCAAAGCTGGCTGGGAGAATTTCTCGGTTAGACTGGGCCGCAGTCAGGCTGGTATTGACGAAAGCTAGGCTTTTATCGCCCATCTTAAATAACTTGCGTCGTTCTTCCACACTCAGGGTAACGAGAAAAGGCATCTTTGCTTGGATAGTCGCAAACGCTGCTTTAATTTCTTGGATATCTGCTGGGGAAAGGGAGCCTGTAATATTTTGGTAAGCCATTGGATATTTACCGTAATGAATCTGTTTGTTATGATTCCCACTGGTAAATGCGATCGCACATCTCAACGTCAACCTGACTTTTCACAATATCTGGAAAACCTCTCTCCTTTTAGGCTACGGTGTACACACAAGTTTGCCCAGAGCGAGTTCCCAGCCTAAAAAGGTGGATTCAAACTGCTCAAGCCCACGAATCAAAGTAGTAATTTCGGGAGGTTTCTGAAGTGAAAAGTCAGTTTACCGAATAATTTCCTTAACAACAGCAACAAAGCGTTCCATGTCAGCGTAGGTAATAGCTCCCATTGTCGAGACTCGGAAAATAGATTGAGCTAAATTCCCCTGTCCAGAATAAATTATATAGTCCTGTGCTTTCAGTTGGTCGTGAAATTCTTCATAGCTGAAACCGTTTGGCAAGTAGTAGGCATTCAAGACAACGGATGAACTGCCAAGAGGAAGTAGGGGTTTAATTCCGATTGAGGCTAACCCGTCTCTGACTAAGCTGGCAAGTTGGTTGTAATGGCTGTGTCTAGCACGCCACCCTCCTGCTTCTGCCATTTCTTGCAAAGCTTCTGTTAAGGCATAAAATGTCTGTACTGATTGCGTAAAAGGTGTGCCGCCTCGGTCTTGTTGCTGGCAATAGGTTGCTAAATCTAAATATAAGGTGCGGGGGATGGTGTCTACTGAGGGCAGTGCATCCCGTTGCAGGATGACAAAAGATGTTCCGGGGACGCCATGCAGACATTTATTCGCTGTCGCAGCGCAAGCGGTGATTCCCCAATCTGCAAAATTTAGTTCCTCAGCACCAAAGCTGCTGACTGCATCTACTAATAGTTTGATACCGCGTTCTTGGCAAATTGGCGCAAGTTCCGCCAAATTATTTAAGCGACCGGTAGTAGTTTCGTGATGGACGACAGCAAGGTGGGTGATATCGGTGTTTTCATCCAGGAGTTTGATTAGACCGTTGATATCGATTTCGGCATTCCAAGGATGGGAAAGTGTAATGTAATCAATGCCGTGGATTTTGGCGATTTTAGATAGTCGTTCGCCATATACACCGTTTTCAATGACTAGTAATTTACCGTCTGTGGGTACTAAACTGCTAATCATCGCTTCCATCGCTGCGGTTCCAGAACCAGTGAGGAGAACTGCTGCCCAGCGATCGCTTCTAAGACCATAAACTTGAAGTAGCTGTTCGCGGATTCTGCTTTGAAGTTGGGAAAATTCTACTTCACGGTGACACAAATCGGGACGCAACAGGGCATTTCTGACGCGATCACTCAAATTGACAGGGCCGGGATTTAGTAAAATCATTTTGTCATTTGTCATTTGTCATTTGTCATTAATAAATTAAGAGTTTGGACTTTGAATTTATTAATTACAAATTAGGAATTATAAGGTCAGAACCAATATGTTTCATGAAGCGTTGTAAAACTTCTTCCGGGGTGAGGTTGGGTCTGGGTAGCTTTTCTAAAGTTCCGGGACGGATTTTCAGATGAGCGAATTTAGGTCTAGTGTTGCTATCTGCGGTAAATAAGGCATCTAAAATCGCTGGGTCATCTCCGGCTAATGTAACGCCGTAACCACACGCTTCGGCAATTTTGGCAAAGGAGATACCCGCAGAGACGGTGGCTTGTGCGCCTGTGGAATCGTGAACTTCATTATCTAAAAGAATATGGGTTAAGTTAGCACCGCCATAAGTGCCGATGGTAGCAAAATTACCCATTCGCATCAAAGCTGCTCCATCCCCATCAATTACTACTACCTTCAGGTCTTTCCGTGCTAAGGATAATCCCAATCCCATTGAGGAGGCACAGCCCATCGACCCAACCATGTAAAGATGATTGGCGCTGTCTTTACTAGCGAAGAGTTCGCGTCCTGTGTATCCGGTGGTGGCAATTACTACAGTGTTTTCTGGATCGGTAAGTTCCACAATCCGAGCCAATGCTTCGCTGCGAGAAATGCGTTGTTCTTTGTGATCCCGAAAAAAGCTTTGCTGAATATGAGCGCTATTACTATTTTCTCGTTCGGGGATAGAAGAACGAGTGAGTGCATGGGGGGCGATCGCTCCTTTACGCATAATTAAAGCATAAGGACAGCGTTCTTGTTGCATATAGGCTGTGGCTCTTTGCAGAACTGGTTCTATTTCTGCTGCATTTGTGGGAAAAAATTCCCAAGGTATAGTCATTGTTTGCAGCAATTTCTCTGTAATTTGCCCCATTAATTGATGTTGCGGTTCATCTTGCAACAAGCGATCGCCTCTTAGAGTACAAATCAGCAGCAGTGGAATCCGAAATATATAAGTAAGGGAAGTTAGCGGGTTAACTGCATTTCCCAAACCAGAGTTTTGCATCATCACCACAGCAGGTTTACCAGCAATTGCTGCTCCGGCTGCGATCGCTACAGCATCTCCCTCATTGGCTGCGGAGATATATCTAAGTTGAACGTCATTGATGACGTAGTTAATAAAAGGCGTGAGAAAAGAACAGGGTACGCCAGTGTACCACCCAAAACCAAGATTACGCGCAGCTTCTACAAATTCTTCTGCCTGGATCATATTAAGAGATGGGGAGTGGGGATTGGGGATTGGGGATTGGGGACTGGGGATTGGGGACTGGGGATTGGGGAGGAAAGATTATTACTTTGACCTCTGAACTCGGAACTTCGACCTCTGAACTCGGAACTTCGACCTCTGAACTCGGAACTTCGATTTCTGAACTCAAAACTTCGACCTCTGAACTCAAAACTTCGACTTCTGAACTCGGAACTTCGACTTCTGAACTCAAAACTTCGACTTCTGAACTCAAACCTTCGACTTCTGAACTCAAACCTTCGACTTCTGAACTCAAACCTTCGACTTCTGAACTCAAACCTTCGACTTCTGAACTCGGAAATTCAACTGCTGAACTCGGAAATTCAACTTCTGAACTCAAAACTTCAGCCTCAGAACCCAAAACTTCAATCTCACAATTCCCCATGCCCAATACCTAATGCCCCACTCCTATTGTTTTAATTGAAAAGCAAGGTCAAGATCGTCCAAAGAATTAACATCTAACCAGTTACCGCGAATATAAAGTACCTTGATCGGTTTGCCTTGCTCGATTAAATAATTGCATAATTCTGGCAAACCCAGACTGTTAAATTCCGGTCGTTTTTGCAACTCATTGAGTGCTTCACTAACCCATTGTCTACCTTGACTCCGCAAGCGCAACATCCCAATCCAGCGGCCGCTAGATTTTCCTAATTGTGTTTGTGTGGTTTTAGAAATGTTCAATAGGTTGACATCCTGTCCAAACAGAGAAAGATCGTCTGGAATTGAGCAATAAGCGTAGTCAGGTGAACCGCTAACAGACTTGCTGTTGGCCACAGAATCAACCACAGCCACAATTTCTCCCGGACATTCTAATAAATCTCGTAGGATGTAGCTTCTAAATAGTAAATCGCCGTAAAGCACCAGCATCTCTTCGCCAAAACTAGCTTGAGCGCAGGCTAAGGATGCTAATTCTCCCGTTGTTTCATAATCTGGGTTACGGATGACTTTAGTCCCCGGAACATTAATAGTTTCTGCTTTGTAACCGGCGACAACGGTAATATCGTTGATGGCAAGTTTCTTGAATTTGTCTACCAAAAGCCTAAGTAGAGGTTTACCTCCAAGGGGTAACATTACTTTTGGTTTATCTTGCGTCAACCCTGCTAACTCTTGTCCTCTGCTAGCAGCCAGAACGATCGCTTGGGTATTTTGTCGTCCGTTGTTAAAGTAGCGTTTTTCAGCTTCTTGGAGTTCATCCGCCCCCTGTAGCCGGAAAATTTCTTTTACCGAAGCAATATCATCTTCAATGTTGATTAAAGTTTCGCTGGCTTTCACTTCACGCGCGATCGCTTGCATACTAGCAACAGCAGATCGAATCAAATGGTTTGCCCAGATGACCAAATTAACTTCAGCTTTGCGAAAAACATCAGTAGGCGTGCTGTAATATTTAGTCGGTATAATCACTAACGGAGAACGACCCGCCCATTCTTTAGCAAAGGCTAGCACTTGGTCAGGACGCGATGATTTACTGTGAACCAGAATGGCGTTTGCTCCGGCGGCGTGGTAAGCTTCAGCTCGGCGCATTGCTTCAGAGAGATCCCACCCAGCGATCAAAGCTTCGAGTCGAGCGACGATGCAAAAATCTGGGTCTGTCTGACTATCTTTACCTGCCTTAATTTTGCCGCAGAATTCATCAATATCAGCCAAGGCTTGGCGACTACCGTTAATAAAGCTATTGGTTTTGGGAAAAAGCTTATCTTCAATACAAACTCCAGCAATACCTCGCTGTTCTAACTTCTTAACCAAGCGACGCATATTATTAAAATTGCCATAACCAGTATCTCCATCTAACAAAATGGGGATGCTGGTGACATCAGACATGAACTCCAGCATTTCCACAACTTGAGTCCAACTGGCTTCATTATTATCTCGAACGCCATATTGAGCCGAAAGGGCTAATCCACTCGCCCAAATTCCTTTAAATCCAGCCTCTTCCACAATTCGGGCGCTAATCCCATTGTGAGCTTCCATGATGAAGTCGAGTTGAGGCGATTCTAGTAATAACCGTAATTGGGCACTTTTATTTAATTTTGCAGAGGTGTTAATGGGTGCAAATATTTGATGCATTTATTCTACTTTTTTCAACCTATATAATATAGCGGTTCTCACAGACCTAATAAGAACAGTTTCTTCCCTACAAGGTAAAGAGAGTAAAATTCAAAGCCTCTCTCCTTTTAAAAGACAGATTTGGAAAGAAATCAAACTGTAATGCATCCAAACCAAAACCGCTATCAATGAAAATATTTTCAAACATTTTCTACGATTTCTATCTGAGGTAAAATCTCGTTTTGGGCGCGTTGAATATCCTGGGGAAAATCGATTTCGAGCCAACGTAATCCAGTGATGTCTTCGTAGCCAAATGTTTCTGGAGTTTCTAAGAGCAGATCCCGAATTACTTCTTCATAAGGTTCATTATTGCGTCCGTCTGCAACATACTGTTCTGTGCGAGTAGCAAGACGGTGAGCAACAGGACTTCCAAAGCGAAAGAATCCCACCGACTCACCGACAAAATCGTAAGCTAAACCAGGAGTTACTTGTTTGCGAAACTCTACTAGATAATTATCTCTGACACAAAGCTTCACTGGTTCATCCCCAGGTTCAAAATCACGATCTAGTAAGAAGCAGTTGGCGATATTTGTGTTCACCAGTCGTTCGATGATGCGGCGATCGTACAACACGTCTGCATCCATTAATAATATGTCATCGCCAGCAACTAAATGCTGACCTACAGTCCAAAGGCTGATCGTACTGCCTTTAGTGTAGTCAGGATTATAAATTGTACTGACCCAATTTTCGGCTCCTAATGCTTTGATTTCATCCTGAATTCTTTGTGCTTGATAACCCACAGCAATCACTACTTCATCAATTTGGTAATGACGGAGATAGTTAAAATGGCGCTCTAATAGAGATTTACCGTTAAATTTCAGTAAGCATTTGGGTTGGATTTGCCCGTCTTTACCTAAGCGTCGTCCAACGCCAGCAGCTAAGATAATTGCCTTCATCGTCAAGTCACCAACATTAGCTTAGACACCAGGAAATCTGGAAATTTTCCCAGTATTTTATAATGACTGTTTTTTGATCCAGACAATATTTGTTAATTAATTCTTAACATGGAGGAGGCAGGAGGGATGCAATCTGGTGGTGCTAAGAGCGAAACACTTGGCGAAAACCAAAATAGGCGATGTCTACAACGGGCTACGCCTACGCATCTTTCATATTCGAGCATATTCGAGACAAAACGTTTTAGCATACCCATGCGCGTGTCAGTGACGTACTCCAAAGTCAAGACAATGCGCTGTTCATTGTTACCCAAAGGAGTAACTCTGTGGTAAAGTTTGTCACCATTGAATAAGACTAGAGTACCAGGGGTTATGGAGAGCGATCGCATTTCCGTCTCCCGTTCAGGAATATCCTTGTAGAGTTGATATTCCAACTTGCTGAATGAATTATCAACTAAACCAAGCAACACTGTATAGCGTTATCCCACGATAGTAAGAGGTATCGTAGTGATACTGGATATGATCTCCAGGCTCAGTGTAATAGTACAGCGCGTAAGTATGGGGATCAGCATCAGGACAAGGAAGGAGTTTTTCTGCCGTAATTTTGTTAAGGAACTCGAAAAAGGCATTGAGTTGATAAAATTCTCCAAAAATCGGAGCAAGGCTGTCTAAACCAGTAATTCTGCCAACTGTAATACTTCTGAAGTGTTGGAGGCTTGCAGTTGATTAATGGCATTATTAACAGTATCGCTAATATTACCACCTGCTACAATTCCAGTTACTTCTGAACCAAGTAAATTACCACTAGCGTCACGACCAGCTTGAATATTAGTTGAGTGATTATCAGACATTGAATTATATGTTTGCGACATACTAATATAGTTTTCTATTGTATAATTCGCAACAACTAAAGCTTTACGAAGCAGATTTAAAACGGAAACTGATGATTCACAAGCATCTTTTTGTAACTCAAAAACTAATGAAGTCATAAAATTATTTAAATGATTGATCGCACTTCTACACTCAACCAATAACGATTTATTCAAGACTATTTGGGAAGAAAGCAGCAGGTGAAATATGAAAAAATTTTGCCAGTTCTTCAATGTGTCTAGTTGTTAGTTTACGCCGCTTTTTTAAGATGGCCGATATAATAGATTCTGTTTTGAAAATAGGTACTAAATCTTTTTGAAGTAGCCCATTTTCTTCTATCAAAACCTGAAGTAAATCTACTCCATAAATATCAGGCACGGGCTGCTGCATTTGTTCATACTCATAAACTAGAGTGCCTAAAATATTAAGATAATCTTTTTCATCTGATGTTAGCGGGGCGCTGTCTATCAGAGAATCAATAATTTTTTGGGTGGCAAATAACTCCTCCTCAGTCTTAATAGGACGAGGAGGAAATGCTTGCAGTAGCTCAATGTAGGTAGGGCGTTTATTTAAACCAAGGGTCATTTTTCCATTTGTCGGTATCGTACTCTGTATGGGTTATTATGTTACGAATAAATATTTTTTGGCTTTGATAGTCAATATAAGTAATAAGGCGATACTTGTTTCCTTGAATATTAAAAACTGTAAGTTCACCTACTGGATCGGCAGAGTTAAAGGCTTGGCGAACTTCAACTATATTCTGCCACTTGGCTGATTTTGCAACTTTGTTCCAACCACGTAAACTAGACTCAGCATCAGGATACTTTTGATAAAAAAGTTTCAGTGTTGTGGTAGAAATAATGTGCATAATAAATGAATTTTCTTAGGGTAAAGATCATGGGTGGCTCCTTGTATACTCTTTGCATCTCTCTAAATTTAGGTTTTACAACATCTATGCATCAACTTGGCGGATTGCTAAGTTGATTCATAGATTGCAACTTGTTTAACCTACTACTAACTTAGCAATTTGCTAAGTCGATGTCAAGTAGCTTAATGATTAGGGTTTCTCGCTTTACCCCAATAACGGTAGACTGTCGGTAAAAAGATATTTGTTACCAAGTTTAGAAAGTACGATGGCGTACTCATCCGCCGCAGGCGATCGCAAAATTTGATTATGCATTCAATAAAGCTAAAAAGCCTGTTTTATCAGCTTTCTACCCAATGCCCCGTTATATTAGTTTGATTCAGGCTGCGGGAGTGTCCAAAATTGCCAAATTACCCATACTGCAAAGGTTGGCGCACCAATTGTCGCTGCCATTAATAACGGCTCTAGTCCATTTAGTAAGGTAACTATGGGAAACAAATACAGCACGTCTTCAATGTCAAAACCGGCGAAATTTGGTTGACGGCTGGCGTCTTTACCTAAACGCTGTTCCATTTGGTTTCGCAAATGAAAGATGCAAGCAACAGACACGCCAGATACTATCCCCATCACCAACGCCCACCAACCAAATTTTCCCTCCCTAAGACCATATCCAATACACACAAACAATAGAATGTGGATGATAGCGTCACTAGCAAGGTCGTACTGATGTCCCCATTTGCTACTTTTCCCACTCAAACGTGCTAATTCACCGTCTGTATGATCTAGAAAGTTAGATAAAGCAAATAGCCATGCCCCAACCTTAACCCAAATAGTATCGCCAACTGCAATCGCTATGGCAGCCGCCAAACCAGTTACAAGTCTCACTGTGGTGAGATGATTGGGGCTTACCCAACTGTCTTTTAGAGGTCTAACTAGCCAATGAGCAAGTTGAGCATCCCAAGGCTTTGTGGTCATAGATGAACTTGAATTTGATATGGTCTTTTAATGTCCATAACACTGTAAATTACCACATCTACTTATAGATATAGATTTTTATTTAATAACTGGCGGTTTTAAGACAATACGCTTGGCTTTGTGAAAAATTGCTTTGTTGGGTTAAGCAAAGCGCAACCCAACAAAGCCCCGGAAATATTGAGTTTCGTTCCTCAAACGCCACTTGCTTCTCCCTTGGCGCTAGCCTCTCCCTTTGGGAGAAGGGGAGACGCTGCGCGAACTTTTCAGGTGTTCCCGGACAACGCAATGGCTCCCCAACCTACACACTTTAAGGCTTTTGGCGCTAACCCAAGCGTATTGGGTTTTAAGATGTCAATATTTGGATACCAATGCTGTAGCTTGATACTAGGATTACAGCAATTAAAAGTAAGCACAAGACCTGAGTCGAGTAGATAGGGGTTGTTCTAATCATGAATCCCACGGCTTTAAGGAAGCCGTGGGCGCATCAAAAGGTTTCAAGTAGACTGACCTGGCTTAAGTACGATCTTGATACAGTTGTCCTGCTTGTCCTTAAAAATTTGGTAGCCGTGCGGTGCTTGATCTAGCGGTAGACGATGGGTAATCACGAATGATGGATCGATATCGCCATTTTGAACGTGCTCGAGCAACGGACGCAAGTACCGATGAACGTGTGTTTGTCCCGTTTTCATGGTCAAGCCTTTATTCATGAAAGCCCCCATAGGAATCTTGTCTACAAAACCAGTGTAAACACCGGGAACGGACACAGTGCCGCCTTTGCGACAGGCAACGATCGCTTGACGTAGCACATTGGGGCGATCGGTCTCTAGACGCACTGCTTGCTTGGCCTTGTCATAGAAGCCTTCCAAACCCAAACCGTGAGCTTCCATGCCCACCGCATCCATTACCGAGTCGGGGCCGCGTCCACCCGTCATTTCTTTTAGGGCTTCACCCACCTCGACTTCTTCATAGTTGAGGATTTCTGCCCCACCGGCTTTTGCCATCTGGAGGCGTTCGGGAACGCGATCAATTGCAATCACCCGTGCAGCACCTAGAAGAAAGGCGCTTCTAATCGCAAATTGCCCTACAGGGCCACAGCCCCAGATCGCCACCGTATCTTCAGGCTGGATGTCACAGTTTTCCGCAGCCATGTATCCGGTGGGGTAGATATCAGTCAGAAACAAAACCTGTTCGTCTGTCAGCCCATCTGGAATTTTGAACAAACCAACATCAGCAAAGGGAACGCGGGCATATTCGGCTTGACCTCCTGCGTAACCCCCTGTTAAATGAGAGTAGCCGAAAAGACCCGATGGGGAATGACCCATTATTTTTTCTACCATCCAAGCGTTGGGATTGGAGTTATCGCACAGCGACCATAAATCCCGATTGCAGAAGAAACACGAGCCGCAGGAAATGGTAAAGGGGACGACAACGCGATCGCCTATATTTACATTCTTGACAGCCCTCCCCAACTCAACGACTTCTCCCATGAATTCATGACCCAGGATGTCGCCCTTTTGCATCGTCGGGTTGTAGCCATTATAAAGATGTAAATCAGAACCACAAATCGCTGTTGACGTGATTTTAACAATAGCATCACGCGGATTAATAATTTTGGGATCGGGTACTGTATCGACTTGGACATTGTTAGTACCTTGCCAGCAAACTGCTTTCATACGTTGAAATTTCCTTAAGTTAAGTTATTTGTTAATAGTGGAATGCATCTACCAGGAATTTTGTCAATTACCTTTCGTCAAACCGGATTCACCGCAGCAGAACAGGTTGAGCGTCAATGCGGATGCGGAATAGCGTATAAGGCTTCTGCCGCAGGTCTTTTCCTTTTTGGTATTTCGCCTGACGATGCAACTGGTTTGCCGTAACGTAAAGATACCCATCTGCGGCAACCGAGAGCGTATCTGTCCACATAAGATGCGGATCGTGCACTACCGTTTCCCACTCTCCACCGGAACGGCGGCGAAGGATTGCCTGGTGTTCGTAATTTGTTGCGTAAATATATCCTGCTGCATCTGATTCGAGTCCATCGGCACCACCCCCCTTGTCTCCCTCGTCAGTTACCGTTGCAGCAACGGCGTTATCGTCTATTGAGCGATCCACTAGTGCGTCAGTGGCAACACTGTAGAGCCGTCGGCTGGCGAGTGGACAGTAGTACAAGCTTGACCCATCAGCGCTAATCGCAATTCCATCTGCCCCCATTTTCAGTGGCTTGGTTTTGCCATCCGGCTGACGCTCCATAAACGGACGACCCTCGACAATTGGCAGAAAGCTTGTCGGTTCCTCCGCCTTGGTTGATGGGTGATCGTGCAGCTTGCGCCAGCTCTCGCCCGATGCTAAATCCACTACAATAATTCCGTTCGCCCCTTGGTCAGACGAATCCGTGATGAATGCTACGCCCTCAACACCACGCCGCAAGTCAAAGCGGATATCGTTTAGATAAGTCGTTGGCAGAGCAACATCCTGGGGGAAGAGAATTGTCTTGATGACGCGATCGCTTGCCAAATCCACACAAACCAGTTTTGGGCCGCCATACTGCGTTGGCTGGAACATTGGACTGCCAGTGTCGAGAATCCACAAGCGATCAACGGGATCGACAACGACACTCTGTACAGATACAAGCGTCGAAGCGAGATCGTTTTGGTTGGTGCGATTGATCGCCTCATCTGGATAAGCCACAGGGCGACCTTCCCGGATCTCAGCCACCGTGAACGCCACTTCATCGCCCCATTTGGGAAAATTGACGAAGATGCGCCCTTGATGGGATACCGTTACACCGGTTGGCATTGCACCATCAAAGTGAGTAACTGGCTCCAGGGTACCTAGCGACTCATCCGTAGGCAATTTCTGTAACTGAATAACCATGAATAATATCTCCTAAATCGAGCTAGGATTTGCTTAAAAAGTCAGCAGTATGAATCAGTTCTGGTTTGTATATCGGTCTTAGTGGCACGGCTTGGTAAATGATGAAATTTCTAGTTTTGAGAGCCGCTAGATTGGTCAGCGAACGCTTTGAACTCGACAGCATCGTGACTACAGAAGAGACGCACGTCCTGATTGTGATCGCTCGATAACGCGTGTAGCCGATCTTGATTGAGCAACCGAGCCTGGCGATCCACCTCCATCATCCATTGGTAAGCACGCAAACCTGGCGTGCAGCGTCTTTTGGCTGAGTCCATTTCGTGCCGATAAAAGTAGGCGTCACCTGCATGTAGGAGCCAACCCTCTGGTGTATCAATGGCGATACCAGCATGACCCCGTGTGTGACCTACAAGCGGGATAAAAAGAATCTCTGGCGGTAGTCCGTCGAGGTCACGTACTGCTTCAAAGCCGAACCAAGGTTCGCCTCCCGCCGAATAATACTTCCAGTGCTTAACCTCGTCCCACTGTTCTGGACGATAGCGGCGTCTGGCAATGAAGCCGTGCCGATCCTGGGCGGTTTCAATCTCAGCCTGCATTACGTGCACGGTTGCTTCCGGGAAATCTTCCAGACCACCGGCATGATCGAAATCGAGGTGGGTAAGCACAATATGACGCACATCTCGCGCAGAAAATCCCAGCCGCTCAACTTGATCGAGTGCCGTGTATTTTTTATCAAACTGGATGCCATTGAAATGAATGAAGAACGGGCTGAGGCGGGAGTAAGGCGACTTGATATCGCGCAGTCCGAAGCCAGTATCAATCAGAACAAGTCCCTGCTCTGTCTCCACAAGCAGACAGTGACAGACGAGGTGAGCCGTCGGGCCGCGACTGAAGCCATCGAAGAGGGCCCCGCCAATCGGGCACATGCAGCCGCAATTGAGATGATGAATTTGCATGAATCCTCCGTTACGACTCTGACTTTCAGACCATCCTAAATGTGTGAGATTACCGACTGCGCGATTAGCTTCTTTACTGCCCTTAGCCCAGGCGATCGCACCTTATTTAAAAAAAGTGCCAACTGAGCATATTCGCTTGATTAGGTGAAATTACTTATTGGCTGACCCAGGCTCACTGAGTTTGCGGTGCTGTTCAGCATTGACGGTATCAGGTAATACCTTACTTACATTGCCCTGAAGCTTCGTTTTGAGCGAACCGGCGATGATGTGATCCTTACCTGCCATCAAGGCTTCAAAACCCTGCTTGGCGACCTCAGCCGGATCGTCCTTTTGATCCGCGCCCACCTTCGTGTCGTCCATACCCGCGCGGTGGAAGAAGTTGGTATCGGTGGGCCCCGGCATCAGCGCGGTGACGGTAACGCCCGTGTCCTTCAACTCGTTGCGTAGCCCCTCTGAAAAGGAGTGGACAAAAGCCTTGGAGGCGGCGTAGACTGTCTCGAACGGGCCGGGCATCAAAGCGGCGATCGACGATGTGAAAAGGATTCGACCCTTGCCACGTCCAACCATGTCCTTTACTACTCGTTTGGCAAGATGTACAGAGGATACGACATTTAGGTTAATCAGATTAAGTTCGTCTTTCAAGTCGGTTTCACGGGCAAACTCACCGCCAACACCAACACCTGCGTTGATGGCGATCGCATCCACTGGTCGCCCAGTTGCCTTAATCTGGTTGTAGAGCATCTCAACTCCGTCATAACTAGCGAGATCGGCCTGTACCGTCTCAACTTTAGCACCCAGCCCTTCGAAGGCAATAGCCGCTTCGTTAATGCTCGATCCGGTGGCTGTGACTAGAAGATCAAAGCCGTTTTGAGCAAACTGTTTGGCGAGTTCGTAACCGATGCCGTTGGAGGCACCTGTCACAACAGCCAAGGGTCGAGTCAACGAACTGTTCATAACCATCCAAAACTCCTATGTAACCGCTCCCCACTCCTTGGCGATGGCTTGCTTTTTTAGCTACCAAATACTTCTGCGTGGACTGTGAGCTTTCAACTATTACAATGTTAGGCAGGTAGGAGTGCGATTGCGTCTTTCCAAGGAAGTATCGCGAGTGTGCCTTCAAGGTTACTTTTCTAGAGTTCCGTAGGTTGCCATGCTGATGCTTGTATCAACGGCATAAAAGGAGTCGGGTGTGACTGTGAGATTTCTATTGGGCGATGCCTTTGACAACCCCTTTGGTGTACGCAATAATATTTGTCAGTTAATTATGGCGTGACTGTGACATTTCTATTAGGCGTTCCCGCTTCGGGTTGCCTTCGGCATCGCTATTACTAGTTTTTGCGCGATAACGATACTGCCACATCACAAAGCCAGTGATAAATAAAACTAATGGTGCAAGTCCGACAAAGACGTAAAAAATTCGGGATGGAATTCCCCAGAAAGTACCATAGTGCAGAGGGACAAAGGAATTGATAATGCGATCGCCCAATGACACCTTCAAAGAACTATCCACTCGCAAAACCTTACCATTATATTGGTCGAGATAAACATTGCTTTGAGCATAGTCCTCAGTTTCTTGGGGAAGCTTAAAGCTAACCGTTAAGACTTCTTCTGGTTTACTTGGAAAAGAAATACTCCTGAGCGCTGCATCTGGTAAAGCAGCTTGAGCGGTTTTTAATTGTTCTTTGAGTCCTAGCGCAGACTTACCAGCAATGGGAACAGATACCGGAGTCGGTTGCTGTTTAGAGAAGGTGACAGCATAGATCATCGGGTTGATGAACTCACCAAAGCTCCAGCAAAATCCGGTGAAAAATGTGCATATTAGAAACACTGCTGTAATCACGCCAGCAACTTTGTGAACATCAAAGTTAAGCCGCTTGGGATGAGCATTCCACTTGATTTTGAAGCCAGAAATCAACCTGCGCCAACCAGGCCAAAGGATAATACCTGTAATACTCATGAAAGACATCAGTAAACCAATAATGCCCACAAACTTATAGCCAATGTCACCGCCTAAAAGAGCGTAGTGGAGTGGGTAGACAATTTCAAAAAACTTATTCACAAAAGTTGGCTTTAAGTTATTGCCGAGAATTGCTCCTGTGTAAGGGTTAACGTAGTTTTCGTTCCAGTCCTTTTCCTTAGTTTTCAGGAAAACATTCATCGGCTCATTTGGCTTCGAGGGCAGGTAAATCGCCTGGAGAGTTGCATCTGGTTGATTGCTATATGTCTTTTTCACCATGTTCAAGACAACCTCAATGGGCAGTGCTTCACCTTGAGGGGTGATTGTGCCAATTTGGCGCTGCTGATCGAAGCTGCTAATTTCTGAGTGGAAGACTAATAAACTACCTGTCAAGCCGACGATAATTGCAATCAGTCCCACCGCTAAACCAATGTAGCGGTGTAGGGTAAAAACTAGATGACGAAAGGATTTGACTTGCATAGTAGATGCTCTACAACTAGAGAAACAATTTGATGCGGTGATCGCATTGCGTGAGGAACTGAGGACAAGAACGCAGGCATGATTGAAACACTGGGATAAAATAAAAATATTCCAGCCATAAGGCATTTTTACAATGACATCAAAAGAACAACTTATTCAAGCAATTGAGCGATCGCTAGATGAGGGTGTGTTTCATTCCCAGTAATTCGCGATCGTCTTTTATTAAACCTGCTGCGGCGATCGCCTTCTATTCCCCTCACTTCCCTTAAAACTCCCACGAAACTGTACCTTGCACAGTAAACGGATCGCCTAGTAGACCCGCAGACTCAAAATAGTACAAGTCAAATAGGTTTTTGAAATTTAGCGCAGCACGGAACCTGTCTCGCCTGTAAAAAATGGCGGCATCAGTGCTGACATAGCTGGGTAATATATATTGCGAATCATTTGGCAGAAGTGCTTGTCTTTCACCAACATAAAATACTCCGACTCCAAAGCTTAATCCTTGCAAACTACCAGATTGAATTTCGTATGTTGTCCATAGGCTAGCAGAATGTTTTGGTACGTTATCAAACTCGTCACCAACTGGAAGGGTGTTGTCTTTTGTGACTATTGCATCCGTAAAGGCATAGTTAGCAATAATGTTCCATCCCGGCAAAATTTCACCAGACACATCAAATTCAATACCCCGGCTACGCTGTTCACCGATTTGAACAAAAAATCCTAATTCTCGACGGGCTGGATCGAGATCCTCAGTAAGGACATTGGATTTGGTCAAATCATACAAAGCCAGGGTTGCAGAAAGCTTGTCATTCAAATCTACTTTCACACCCACTTCATACTGTGTGCCGTCTTCTGGTTCAAACAAGTTACCATCAAAATCTCTTCCACCCACTGGGTTAAACGAGCGACTGTAGCTAGCGTAGAGCGAAATTGGCTCTATTGGTTGATAGACAATCCCAACTCTTGGGCTAAAGGCTTGCTCTTGTGGGGACTCGGTCAATTCCTCACCAATAGCCCCTGCTCTTGAATTTGCAATATCGTAGCGTCCCCCCAAAAGCAGTTTGAAATTTTCCGCCAGGGTCACTTGATCTTGGATATAAAAACCATATGAGTCTGCTTGACTTCTATCGGCATATGCAAATTCATCATTTAGGCCGAGCCTGATTCGTTGACCATATACGGGGTTGAACAAATCAAGCTGGTTAGCAGCTCCACCACCACCAACGTCTGAGCTTTCCCCCCATTTGTAATTAAAGCCGATTACTAGTTGATGCCCAATGCTGCCTGTCTGAAATTTGCCAACTGTATAAGTGTCAAAATTATAGTTCTCACTAGTGGCTCTATTATATGAATAGTCTCTATCTAGAGTACGTAAATTTTCGGTTAATCCAGCATCTAGTAAACTTCTATCATTTACAACCCGAGAAAATAGGAAAGCACTGCGTAGCTGCCAGTTTTCGCTAAAGCGATGCTCAAGGTCGTAGCTAGCTTGATATTTACTTATTTCTGTTCTTTTAGGATCTGGCCAGACAGGATTACGATTGCGAGGGATTCTGCCATTAGGATTTGGTAATAAACTACCTTCAAATGGGATACCAAAATTACCATTATCTTTGCTTCGCTCTTTATATTCGCCTGCTATAGTGAATTTGGTGCGATCGCTGATTTGCCAGCTAAAAGTAGGGGCGACAACGTATTGTTGCTCGTCGTAGAAATCAACAAAACTCTCTGTAGTCAGAGCAGCAACGTTGAGACGGTACAGTACAGTTTTACTATCATTGAGGGGGCCTGAAAGGTCTATTGCACTGCGATAAGAATTGTAACTCCCAGCAGAAGCTTCAATGAAATAGTAAGGTTCTGCCAGAGGTTTTTTGGTCACAAGATTGACAACACCACCCGGCGAACCTTGACCATAGAGAACAGAGGCAGGCCCTTTAAGAACCTCAATCCGCTCAACATTAGCAAAATTAAAACCACTATCTATATTGTCGCCGCTCAACCCATTTGTAATGATATTACCTTGCGAGAGAAAACCTCGAATATTAGGTAGTGCATTATTTCCACGGGATGAAGAATTACCTACTTGTCTCACACCGGATACGTTTCTTACTGCTTCGCCCAGGTTCGTTACCTGCTGATCCTTCAGTACTTGCTGGGGAATTACCTGAATCGCCTGGGGAATATCGCGCAAGGGTGTATCAATTTTGGTTCCGACTGAGGCATTTGGTACACGATACCCATCTTGCTCTCCCGTTACTACCAACTCAATCGGCTCATCACTCTCTGCCGATGGTTGTTCTGGCTGAGTTTCGCTTGCTGGCTGTTCAGTTTCCGGCTGTGGTGTTTGTGTTTGTTGCCCAGAAGCAGCCGCACTGGCAACAGCAAAAACCAAACCCTCCCTCGGACTATCATACAACTCCACAACTGGCAAACCCGCTTCACCCGTTACTGTCAGCCGGATAGTATTGGCATCAAAATTAGTGGCAGTTACAGTAGTAATTCCCTGTGCTGGTTGCTCTTGGCTAAATTTGTTACCTGATGGCAGAAACAATTGAGCATTTTTAATATCAACAATGAAGTTATTACCTTGACTCTTGACATCTATTTGCAATTTTTCCGATGCAGTTGTTTCTAAAATTACGTCAATTCCTTTATTTGTGGTGTTTACCTTAACTTGAGTGATTTTCACCACTAAATCATTGTCTGTATTTTGAGATAACAAGTCTTTGGCAGTGGTTGAGAGAGGTTGTGAATCAATGAATGTAGGTATTTCAGTGATGACTTGACTCCCTTTTGATTTAGCCAAGGCTGCTTGAGTAAGTAATAGGGGGGCGAAAATCCCAATCCCTAGATTAAAAATAAAAAATCGCCAAGGTTGTTGCAAGATGTTGCTCCTCACAGAAATT
Organism: Nostoc sp. LPT; assembly: GCF_017115165.1. Lineage (GTDB taxonomy): Bacteria > Cyanobacteriota > Cyanobacteriia > Cyanobacteriales > Nostocaceae > Nostoc. Next base: position 103,004 of record NZ_JABXKF010000161.1, read on the forward strand.
TAGTCCAAATTTTTATTAAAAAATATTTGCAACTATTTTAAGGAGCTTACGTATTTACAGGACAACAAATCTAGGCCATGAAGGACAAAAATTAGGCCATAAAGGACGAGTTTTAACTGGTCGCGGTGATGGTGTAGTATTAACTTTTACTCTCTTATATCATGTCCGCCTAATTAGTTATAATTCCCGCATCTATGCAAAAAGTGCAAAAGCCTTTTTCTCCCTGCTCCCTGCAAGAACTGCAAGAACTGCGGTCTAAATGATAAGTCTTTAACCGGACACGATATTATTCCCATATCTAATCTGGTAGGGTGCGTAAGAGAGCGGCATAACACACACTACAAAACTTATTCCCAATCCCAATCCTTATTATTCCATAGAATAAAAAATCATCATTCCATAACAATCTTTTTCCCGGCTCGACAAGCACCAGGGGTAATACCAAACTTGCGCTTAAAAGCGTTTCTAAAATGACTTAGATGTGAGTAACCAACCATATTTGCCACTTCTTCCACAGTCATTGTGCCCTCTTGTAAAAACTGCTTTGCTTCCTCCAAACGGTAAGAGCGCAAACAACCAAATGCAGTTGTTCCAAAAATCTCACGAAAGCCAAGTTTTAGCTTCATATGATGCAGCCCGACTTGCTGTGCTAAATCAATCAGTGAAGGTGGCTGGATGTGATTTTGAATTAAAATTTCTTTAGCCTGGTAAACCCTTTCCACATCAACAGGCTTGAGACTAGTAAATGGATACTGTCCCTGTTGAGTTTCGACAAACTGAGTCAATTGCCACGATAGAAGTTCAATGACTTTGCTTTCTAAATACATCCGCTTCATCATCCCCTGATGAGGAGAATGCAAAATTTGCTGCAAAGCAAGATTCATTTGGTGGGTGATGTGACCAACTTGACGATGAAATAGAGGCAAAGTCTCAGACTCTAGCAGTACTTGTAATGTTTCAGGTAGAATTTCTGAACCTGTAGAAAATGACCTGAAGAAATCGAAGTTAAAAAGAATTAAAATTGTCAGTTCTGTACCTACTGCCACTTCGTCAATTTGTTTAATATCTGACAAATAAAATAAATAGTTTTTACCTGGTTGGTGTATATAATCAGCTTTGAAGGATTTATCTTGATTTCCAGAAATCACTATCCTACTACTTCCAGCTAGGTGAAACCGGGCTACAATCCATTGATGACTGTCAAACAAGGTTTCTACACTTAAGTCTTTGAGCCATGTGCCATCATACAGCAGCAGACGCACTCCGTGTCTCAGTTCACCTTCTCGATAACTGCCTGTAACATAGCGATCGCTATATCTAACAATGCGATCATAACCTTCAGTATTGTAGGTAACTTCATAACCCTTGCGGTTTTCAAGATGCTGTTGATGGTATTGTGCTGATGTAATTGTCTCCATAGCCTTTGACTGCTCAACCACAAGTATCTTTAGTATCTTGCAGAATGGCGACTTTATTTTTAGTCGAAGCAGCGAAGCGATCGCTTAGTTTGCTCCCATTATGATCTTGACTGTTACACTAAGGCTCTAACATGAGTTGCAGAATCTTGTTGTAACAGTCCCCACCCTAAAAAAATTGCAATAAAGCAACAGTTAGCTACGAACTTTGGTAAGGATTTTTTGGGAATAAAATGAAGCTGATTCTTCATTTTTGGCACAATCTTGGGCAAACTTAATTAAATGATGTCCGACAAGTCCAACGTGAATCAAGTTCTCAATATCACCTGCTTTTAATGCTGGCTTGGCCATTTTCCAAAAAGTTTGACGATAGTTACTAAATATACCTATCCGCAGCAAAATATTGGTTAGATAAGTTAAACCTTTGCGAATATTAGCCCCAGAAGTGCGAGATGAGCTGTTAGGTACTTCGATGCGGTTTGGATAGGTGTGTTCCATGTTGTAGGCAAACCGCTGATATAAAAATTCCGGCTCATAAGCAGTTGTGATGCAGCGCCGCCACATCTCAACAACTTGCTTGTAGGGCATCAAAAACTCAACATTTGATTCGCGGCTTTCATCAAAGACAAGTCGCCCTTCTGCTTCTAATCTCCGCCATAATGGAGTTCTCGGTAATGCATGAAGTAGGTTAATTGTCAACATGGGAATTTGCGATGCCCGAATAAATTCGATAATTCGGTCTGCTGTTTCTGGTGTATCTGTATCTAAGCCGATGATGATTCCTGATACTACTTCCATGCCATAGCTATTTAAAACCTGAATCGCTTTTAAGATTGGCATACTCAGATTTTGGTCTTTGGAAATCGCATGGAGAGCATTTGGTTCTGGTGTTTCGATCCCGCAAAAGATTGTGCAGAAATAAGCTTCGCGCATCATTTCCAACAGCTTTGGACTTTGAGCTAGATTCAGCGTTGCTTCACAGGCAAACTGAATGGGGTAGCCATTGCGTTTTTGCCAGTCAATCAGGTGAGGAAGCAACTTCATGGCGGCGCGGCGATCGCCAACAAAGTTATCATCGACAAAATAAACTGCTCCTAAATTGCCAGATTGTCGCATTGCGTCTAACTCCGCGACTACTTGCTCTGGTGTTTTCATCCGGGGACTATTGCCATAGAGTTCAGGTATATCACAAAACTCGCAGCGATAAGGGCAACCACTAGAAAACTGTACATTTGCCAAGAAATAATCATTGATATTCAGCAAATGATAAGCTGGGGTGGGAAACTCTGTTAAAGGGAGACGTTCCTTGGTTTCAAAGCGAATTTGCCCTTGGGGACGTTGAGAGTTTTGGTCTAGATATTCGATCATGCGATCGCTTCCATCTCCCAATTCACCCAAATTTAAAATGTCAAACTCAGGATAATATTCTGGACACCCAGATACCGAGGGCCCACCTACGACTGTAATTTTGCCCGCTCGATGGGCAAGTTCGTTAATTTGATTAATCTGTGGTTTTTGGATATGCATTCCACTCACAATCACCACATCAGCCCATTGATAATCAGCTCTGGTTGCTGATTTGATATTCTCATCAATAAACCGGACTTCCCATTCTTTAGGTAAGTAGGCAGCCACAATTAAAATACCTTGGGGTGGCATAAAAGCCCGGACATTACCCATAAGTGGGTAAGCGTGATGAAAAGTACCAAAGGAGCGGCTGTACTTGGGAAAAATACACAGAATGCGTCGATGGTGCGAAGGAACGTAGCGGGTTCCTTGAGTGACAGAAGCGGTTTTAGAATTGTCCGCTACATTAATTTGGTTCTCTAAAGACTTTAAATTCACAGTCATAGGCTGCCCCTTTTGATTAAACTTTGGACAAAGACAATCAACCTTTTTAAAAAGCAGCAGCAAATTCAAGAGCAAAATCTTCCAACTTTACTTTGCCCATAGCAATTGGCTTATGCAGTTCATAATCCTGCCGCGATGCGCCGCTGTGAATGCTGGTGCCCATTTCAACAAAGTTGACCGCAATATGTGCCGGCATTCCACTCTCTTCCAAACCGCTTTGTGTTTGCTCATCAGTAAAGGTTACCCATTTTAAATCCGGCTTGCCAATGGCGGCGCCTAAGATGTGAGCGGTTTCGTTGGCCGTATGCTCGTCACTTGCCACATAGCGCACTTGCTTGCTGGTAGCAGGTGTTTCTATCTCTTTTGCAGCGGCGGCGGCAATATCTCTTGGGGCAACCATTACAAGCTTGTCGTCGCCACCATAGTTTGCGCCAATAAAGCCCAGCCCTTTTATCATATCTACAAAGTTGTAAAGATTGTAGTAGAAGTAACCAGGGCGCAGATGCGTAATGGCTACGTCTGACAGCTCATTCAAAATGCCTTCTACATCGTGAGAACCGAGGATGAATCCGGTGCCCTTATCTAAATGCGCGCCCATACTGCTAAGATGAACCACACGCTTTACGCCCGACCGTTGAATGGCTTGTGCATAGTTGCTGCCAGTTCTTTGGTAATACTCTCTTGGATCTGGCACGGTATAGTTTGGCGGCACCATAGCATACACGGCATCGGCACCAGTAAAGGTGGACACCAGGAAATCAACATCTGACAGTGAGCCGATAGCAGCGGTGGTGCCCAGAGCTTCAATGTCTTTTTGCTTTTCCGGCTTGCTGCTGATAACCGTAACCGCATGACCTTTTTGCACTAACTCCTTTGCCAGTGGCTTGCTGATGTTTCCTAACGAACCTGTTACTATAACTTTCATAAATATTTCGTTTTGTTTGCGAGGGTTTCTGAATTGGTTAGTGCTAGTTGTTTTGGTGAAGTCAATGGTAATTATTAGGATGGGCGTAGATTCCTTATAATTTCATTTTTTGAAACTCTTTTCAATAATATAAGTTTTATTAAAAATTTAGGTATTATTTAGAACTAATATGTACGGGGAATTGAATTGGCGTAGGCGTAGCCCTTGAGAAAAACTTTGCGATTTACTGACCTTGTGCCTTGTTCATCGTCATATTTGAAGGGGTGTTTAACTGGTAAAATATAAAATCTACCCTAGCAATGCAAATTTAATTGGTTGGCAAACAACTATTATGGAAATCGTGCATGGGACATAAAAAGAGAGATTTTCATTTTTTGTTGTATCCAACTGGGTATAGGCATTTGTCATGAATTTGATTTACTTTCTTTTGCGTTCTTCATGGGGAATGGTAGCGATCGCGATCGCTACTGGATTCTTGAGTGGCGGTAGTAGTGCTGGCTTGATTGCCCTAATTAGCCGTGCTGCTAGTAGCGGTAGTGCTTCCCGCCTCACATCAATAATTTGGGGTTTTGCGGGACTGGCTATAGTTGCACTGATTACCAGTATCATTTCTCAAGTGATGCTGATCCGCCTTTCTCAAAATGCTGTTTTGCAATTACGGATGCGTTTGAGTCGCCAGATTCTTGCTTCCGAGTTGAGTCATCTGGAACGCTTAGGGAATCCTCGATTATTGGCAACTTTAACAGAAGATATTCAGGCGGTTGCTAATGCTGTTTATCAGATGCCTTTCATCTTTATTAATTTAGCGATCGTCCTGGGTTGTGTAACGTATATAACCTGGCTTTCTTGGTTAGTACTGCTGATGGTTTGTGGGATTTCAGTAGTTGCGATCGCTAGTTGTCAGTGGCTACTTAACAGAGGCGGGCAATTGCTAACTCTAGCTCGTGAAGATGAAGATCAACTGTTTAAACATTTTCGCACCATTACCGAAGGAGTCAAGGAACTCAAACTAAACTACAAGCGGCGTGAAGACTTTGTAGAAGAGAAACTACAATCAACTGCTAACGAGTTCCGTGATCACAACGTTAATGGTCTAAGCCTTTTTGCTATAACTTCAAGTTGGGGTCAACTCATATTCTTTTTTGCCCTCGGTTTTGTTCTATTTGTACTGCCTAATCTGCTTACCATCAATCCCGAAACTCTCTCTGGCTACATTTTGACTTTCACTTACTTGGTGTTACCAATGGATAACATCATCAGTAAACTTCCTCTATTAAGCAAAGCCAGCATTGCTTTACAAAAAATTGAGTCACTGGGTTTATCTCTAGCTAGTCGAACTGAAATATCAACTGTTCCACCTGCCCTGAATTCTAACTGGCACAGCTTAAAATTTAAAAGTGTTACCCACACTTACTACACAGAACAAGAAGACAATAGCTTTATTTTTGGCCCCATCGACTTGACACTGCATCCTCAAGAATTGGTTTTCATTGTCGGCGGTAATGGTAGCGGTAAATCTACATTAGCTAAACTAATTACTGGGCTTTATGTCCCAGAAAACGGCGAAATATGGTTTGATGATCAGTTAATTAGCGAAGAGAATCGAGAATGGTATCGCCAGCATTTTTCTGTGGTATTTTCCGACTTTTACTTATTTGAAGAACTTTTGGGATTAAAAAATTTTCACTTGGATGCTCAAGCGACAAAATATTTACAACAACTGCAATTAGACCATAAAGTGAAAGTTGAAAATGGACAAATTTCTACAACTGCTCTTTCTCAAGGACAACGAAAACGGCTAGCTTTACTCACAGCTTACTTGGAAGATCGACCAATTTATCTATTTGATGAGTGGGCAGCCGATCAAGATCCAGTATTCAAGAAAATATTTTACACTCAACTTCTCCCAGAACTGCGATCGCGGGGTAAAACACTGCTGGTAATTAGCCATGACGATCGCTATTTTCATTTAGCAGACCGAATTATCAAACTTGACTATGGAAAAATAGAGTACGATAAAACTTAATCTGTCAAAACAATTCATAATTGTTAAAAGAATATTTGGAGTTTGACTAAATAAAACTAATGTCTGAACAAAAGCCTATAAGTCCTTGGAACTACAAACCTTGGTGGTGTCAACCCTGGTCTATAGTTCTCACAGGTGTAACACTGATTGGTGGTAGCTGGTTACTATTTAAAACTATCTGGCTAACAGTTCTCGTTTCCATCCCTATAGGAACGTGGATGGCATTTTTTGTGTTGTTTTGGCCACAACTAATGATTCGCAGTGGAATTTTGGAGTCGTATAAAGAGTAGTTTGAGCTTGATGTAATGCTGGAAATTAGTCCAGGTAGAGAAAATTATTCCACTGCGTTAGAGATTTAGCATCTCAGATCGTGTGCAGCTAATTATATCAAGTTCGGGTGATTACTTGTAATAAAATCTATCAATGTAGCGACTGTCTTAAAAGTCAAGCGATGCCTACGGCGGGCTACGCCTACGCACCTGTGTACTTGATCGCGGTGCGACAAAGTTTGAAGTACTCCAATACGACTTCGGAGTACCTCAACACGATTTTCAAGTACCTCAACACGACTTTCAAGTACCTCAACACGACTTTCAAGTACCTCAACACGACTTCGGAGTACCTCAACACGACTTCGGAGTACCTCAACACGACTTCGGAGTACCTCAACAC
>NZ_JABXKF010000042.1 GCF_017115165.1 Nostoc sp. LPT
AATGACCAATGACCAATGACCAATGACCAATGACCAATGACCAATGACCAATGACATTCCTATTTTGAAAGTAGAAGGATTAACTGTCTATCAAGGCAGCTATCTAGCTGTTCGAGATGTTTCCTTTGAATTATTGCCAGGAACAGATACAGCCATTGTTGGCCCCAATGGTGCTGGTAAAAGTACCCTGGTAAAAGCGGTTTTAGATTTGATACCTCGAAGTGCTGGGACGATTGAAATCTTGGGTCGTCCAATTTCCAGATTGGGGCATTTACGCCACACGTTGGGCTATATGCCACAAAACTTTATTTTTGACCGGAGCTTTCCGATTTCTGTCAGCGAATTAGTCGGACTGGGATGGACTAAGGAACGGAAAAAAAAGAGTTCATTTTTTTCCAAGCTGGGGAGACAAGACCGAGAAAAATCGGCAGCAGTAACAGAAGCTTTACGGCGAACTGATGCTTATCATTTACAGCATCAAGCTATTGGTACTCTTAGTGGCGGTCAGCTCAAGCGGGTTTTATTGGCTTATTGTTTGGTAATGCCTCGGAAACTCTTGGTACTAGATGAAGCCTTTGCTGGTGTTGATGTGCAGGGTGCAGCAGATTTTTACGCTTTGTTAAATGAATTAAAGCGCGAGGAAGGTTGGACAGTATTACAAGTTTCTCACGATATTGATATGGTAAATCGGCATTGCGATCGCGTGCTTTGCCTGAACCAAAGCATTGTTTGTACTGGTAAGCCAGAAATTGCCCTTTCACCGCAAAACCTGTTAGCAACCTACGGCCCAGGTTTCAGTCGCTACCAGCACCAACATTAATACCCATAAGTATGAATTTCTTGAATGATTGTCAGATAACTTGGCTTGCGATCGCTAGTAGTAATGACTTGCTAGAGTTGTTACAACTTGCTTCGATACAGCGTGCGATCGTCGGTGCTGCCTTAATGGGAATACTTGGCGGGATGTTGGGTAGTTTTGTTACCTTGCGCCAGTTGTCATTTTTCAGCCACGCGGTTGGTCATGCGGCATTGGTAGGTGTGGCATTAGGTGTACTGCTACAAATAAATCCTACTTGGATGCTGTTACCTTTTACCTTAGTTTTTGGGGTTATTGTCCTTTACTTTATCGATAAAACCGACTTAGCTAGCGATAGCATACTTAGCATAGTGCTATCTGGGGCATTAGCGATCGGTTTAATTCTCACGAGCTTAATTAAAGGATATCGTGGCAACTTGATGGCTGTACTGTTCGGGGATATTCTAGCGATCAACACCACAGATTTGATTTTGACCCTGCTAGTTCTTGTGGGAGGTAGCATATTTTTACTATCAACTCTGCGACAGCAAATTTTATTGACCCTTAACCCCGATGTAGCCCAAGTTCAAGGCGTTCCCGTTCAATTGTACCGCTACGCTTTTGTGGTCTTGCTTTCACTCGCCGTTGCTGTTGCGATTAAAGCCGTCGGTGTTTTACTAGTGAATGCCTTTTTGGTCATTCCCGCCTCCACCGCCAAACTGATGAGTCACCACTTTAGCCGTTTTCTAATCATGTCGGTGATAGTTGGTTCCATCAGCAGCATTGCTGGCATCATTGTCTCAGGTATTTTCAACCTGGCTTCTGGGCCAAGTATTGTTCTTGTCCAATTTCTACTATTTGTAGCCGTTTTCATCTGGTTTAAGTTGACTTTGAAAGTTGCATAACTATTTTTCTCCAAAGACTTGCTATATTCTTTTATCTTTGCTACATTGATTAATCGTGGCTAACAAAAGCCCTAGCCGGGATAGCTCAGTTGGTAGAGCAGAGGACTGAAAATCCTCGTGTCACCGGTTCAAGTCCGGTTCCTGGCATCGATTAAACCCCTTAAAAACTATTAATTTTCAAGGGGTTTTTACTTTATCAATCCCAATTTTGTAGAACAAATGTTCTAATTTTGAAAGGAGTTTTAGACATTTTTGGATACCTTTAGACAAAAAATGGGTGTAAATTGGGTGTAAAAGCGATAGAGTAGAGGACTAATTACACCTTATAAAATTATGTTCTCCAAAACTCCTACAGGGCGGGCATCTAAGGGTTCTGTCTCGATCATTAACTCTAATGATCGATTGCAGTTGCGGTTTAGATATAGGGGCAAGCGTTATTACATCTCTACTGGTTTAGCAGATACCCTAAATAATCGGAAATTGGCTCAACTTAAGGCATCTGAGATTGAGAAAGATATACTCTGTGAGCGATTGGACTTAACTCTAGAGAAGTACCAACTTCAATCTGCGCTAAGTACGATTACACCCATTACACCCATAAAGAAGAAGCCTCAACCTCATGTTAGACCAACTTTGGGACAGGTATAGCGAGTTTAAAAAACCGCAAATTAGCCCTAGTACCTATGCCAAAGACTTTACTAAGCATCGGAATCACATCGCTAAATTACCAACGCGATCGCTAGATGAAGCATCCGCTATTCGAGATTATCTTCTAGCAAATTTAACTCCAAATGCTGCCAAACGTTGTCTAACTCAGTTCAAAGCTTGCTGTAATTGGGCAATGGAAGAAGGGTTAATAGACGACTAACCCTTTTGCTGCCATGAAAATCAAAACACCCAAGGGTGCTACTGAAGAACAAGATATTAATCCCTTCGGTAAAGAAGAAAGAGATTTAATTATTCGTACTTTTGCTAGCGATCGCCACTATAACCACTACACTCACTATGTGCGCTTCCTTTTCCTTACTGGATGCAGACCATCTGAGGCAATTGCTTTAAAGTGGAAAAACATTACAAATAGTGCAGTTCAATTTCGAGAATCTGTTGTCGTTTCTGAAGATGGCTTAATCCTTAAGGAAGGGTTAAAAACACAAAGAAAACGGGATTTCCCAATTAATTCAGAATTACAAGCGATGTTAAATGAGATTCGACCAAAGGAACTTAATCCTGAAGCATTAATTTTTACAAGTCCAAAAGGAAAATTTATCGACCATCACAACTTTTATAATCGTGCATGGAAGTCTATTTTAGCCAAATGCAGCGTTCCTTACCGCAAAAGCTACCAGACACGACATACCTTTATCAGGTTGTGCGTGGAATCACATATTAACAGCACAGCTATCGATAGATGGACTGGAACTCCGGCGAAGATGATTGACAATCACTATGGTGCGACTACACTTTACTAAGGGATTTCCAGAAAATAAAATATACAGTTGCTAAGAATGATAATCATTGAGGCGATCGCTGTTATCTGCTTCAGCTAAATCTTTAATAATTTCATCTAGGTAATTCGTTAATATCTTTTCACGAGAGAGGTTTACTAGTGTTTTTCCTTGCTGAAATAGGCGAGCTGCTATGCCAGCAAATAGTGGATTACCTTCAGCAGTTTTAACTATGGCATAACGAACATCTTCTTCAGTAATGTTGTAAAGAGAAAATTCTAGAATTTGGTTAATATCCTGGTTTGTTAGAGTTTTGACTTCAATAGTGGCAAATTGATTATCTAGTAATGTCCCTAACTGATAAAGGATTGAGTCTTTAAAAACGCTACGTGTAGATAAAATTAAGGTAACTTTATTTGCAAGTTCAGGGTTGACGAGAAGTTCACGCAACTGAGATAAAAGGTTAAAGCGGTGAGCATCGTCTACAACAATGAGGTGCTGGCGATCGCGCTCTAGTGATACTAAATCTGGTTCTATTGACTCAGCTGCTATATTTGATTTTCATTTAGCCAGATTCCATACAATTTGTCACTAATAGGGTATAGGGGGTAGGGTGTAGGGTATAGGGAAGACGGCATTGGTCGAGGCTTGTGACATAGACCTTTTGCTACGCCAGTGAATTGACAGGGCTTGTGAAATTGATGGTTGTTGGGGCTCTCTAGAAGGGAGCAACCCCACCCCAACGGGGCTTGGTCAAAACGGTTTTTTATGTAGAGACGTTCATAAAACGTCCCTACATTTATGATTAGGGATTATTCAATCCCTTCAATCCGGTCTTCAACTTCTTGGTACAACTCACGTAGGCGGTCTAAATTCTCCTCGCTAGTCTCCCAATAACCGCGTCCATTCACTTCCAACAAAGTTGATACAACCTTGCGGAAAGAATGGGGATTAAGGTTCATCAACCGTTTCTGCATTTCTTCATCTTTGATGAAGGTTTCGTTAGTATCCTCGTAAATCCAGTTATCTACAGCGCCGGCTGTTGCACTCCAACCCATTGTGTTTACTAATCGCTTGGAGAGTTCGCGTACACCTTCATAACCGTGATTCAGCATCCCCTCATACCATTTGGGATTTAACAATTTGGTACGCGCATCCAAACGCACAGTTTCTGATAATGTCCGCACTTGAGCGTTAGCTGTGGTTGTATCTGCAATATAAGATGCTGGTTTTTTACCATCACCTCGCAGACTTGTAACTAACTTAGTAGGATCTGAATCAAAGTAATGAGAAACATCCGTTAAGCTAATCTCAGAAGAATCGAGATTTTGGAAAGTTGCATCAGCAGTTTTCAATGTACTTTCAAAAATCTGCCGGGATTCGTCCATGATTCCGGGGTTATCGGAATTGAAGGAGAAGGATTTGCGGTTGAGATACATTTCCTGCAACTCGGCTTCGCTGTCCCAAGTGCTGTTTTCTACTGCCAAGTTAATATTTGACGAATAGGAACCAGAAGCGTTGGAGAAAACGCGCGTCGCTGCTTGACGCAGATTAATCCCCATATCTTCGGCTTGTTGCAAAGCGTGTTTGCGAACAAAGTTCATTTCTAAGGGTTCATCTGCCTCGGCTGCCATCTTCACGCCTTGGTCTAGTAAGTTCATTTGGTTGATGAACAAGTCGCGGAATACACCAGAACAGTTGATTACTACATCAATTCTGGGGCGTCCTAACTCTTCTAGAGATATCAACTCCAACTTGTTCACCCGTCCCAAGGCATCGGGAACTGGACGCACGCCCACCATCCACATAATTTGTGCTAGGGATTCGCCGTAAGTTTTGATGTTATCGGTTCCCCAAAGAACGCAGGCGATGGTTTCTGGCCATTTTCCATCGTTTTCAGCCTTGTTACGCGCCAAAAGCCTATCTACGACGATTTTGGCTGATTGGACTGCTGCTGTTGTGGGGATGGATTGCGGATCGAGTGCATGGATATTCTTACCCGTGGGCAATACATCTGGGTTGCGGATGGGATCGCCACCTGGGCCAGGTAGAACGTACTCACCTTCTAAGCCTTTGAGTAATGCTCCCAGTTCGTTATCGGCACAAACTTGTTGCAGGCAGAATTCCAAATACTCAAATAGGGGTTTTAGGGCTGCGCCATCAACTTTGGGATAACCTGCTTTATGCAATGCTTCTACCCAAGGTTCTTTTTTGCCCATGTTGAAGAAATTCAAACGGGAAACCAGAGAAACTCGTCCTTCGGCGTCGATTTGCTCTTGTACAAGGGCAGTAACTGCTGCACGGGTTGCCAAGGTGATATCTTGCAATAACTGGACATCTTCTAAAATGCCTTGATCGCTATTTTGGTAAATATCATCAATGTTACGCCCAATGCTGTTAGCGATAATTCCCGGTAAGCCTTGAAGTTCTTCTTCCTGACGATCTAGACTGGCAATGTTGACGAGAGTTGCGATCGCTTCTTCTGCACTTGGCGGTTTACCAATCACGTGCAACCCACAAGGCAACAACCGAGACTCGATTTCCATCAACTTGCGGTAGACGTTGCCAACAATATTATCGCGATCGTCGGCACTCATGTCTCTGGCATCGGTTTCTGGCAGGTTAATATCCTTATCCAGATTCACGATCCGGCATTTATCCATGATGCTGTTGACAATTGAAACACCGCGTCCACTATCTTTCAAGGTTTGATAGGAAGCAATTAATTCGCTAAGTTCCTTTAAACCTTTATACAAACCAGCATTTTCTGCCGGCGGTGTCAAGTAAGAAATTGTTTCGGCATAACTCCGACGTTTGGCAATTGTTGCTTCACTCGGATTATTAGCTGCGTAGTAATACAGATTGGGAATTGAGCCAATCAAGTTATCTGGATAACAGTCACCAGACATCCCCATCTGTTTACCTGGCATGAATTCCAAGGAACCGTGTGTACCAAAGTGCAGTACAGCATCAGCTTTCCAAACTTGCTCTAGGTACGTGTAGTAAGCAGCAAAACCGTGGTGAGGACTAGCTGAACGGGAGAACAACAGCCGCATCGGATCGCCTTCATAACCAAATGTAGGTTGGACACCGATGAAGACGTTACCGAATTGCTTACCATAAATCAGCAGGTTTTGCCCATCACTATTGAGATGTCCCGGAGGTGGACCCCAGTTTTCTTCTAGGCGTTGAGAGTATGGGGTCAGCGCCTCATACTCAGGAACCGACATTTTGTAAGCAATGTTCAGTTCTGGGCTATTGTACTGCGCCTGGGCGTCATGGATGACTTCTTGCATCAACGCTTCCGCTGATTCTGGCAATTCTGGTAAGTCGTAGCCGTTATTTTTGAGGGCTTTCATCACTTCATAGATTGAGCCGAATACATCCAAGTAAGCGGCGGTTCCGACGTTGCCTTTATCTGGTGGAAAGCTGAAAACGGTGATGGCAACTTTTTTATCCAGCTTTGGCTTGCGGCGCAGATTTGCCCATTTTAAGGCGCGTTCGGCGACAGCTTCAACCCGATCGCGCAGGGCGATCGCTTTGCCTGTAGTCCCATCCCTACCGGATAAAATTATCGGCTCAATTGCCCCATCCAATTCAGGAATTGCAATTTGCAAAGCTACTTGAATGGGATGTAACCCTAAATCGCTATCCATCCACTCTTCTGTGGTTTGGAATACTAAGGGTAATGCCACCATGTAAGGACGGTTTAAGCGTTTGAGTGACTCAATTGCTTTGGGATGATCTTGTCTGGCTGGGCCACCCACTAAAGCAAAACCAGTCAGCGATATCACTGCATCTACCAACTGTATATTAGTAGTCGGTTCATAAAAGTATGCATCCACCGGCTTGGAGAAGTCCAAACCACCAGCAAACACAGGTAGTACCCGTGCGCCTAATGCTTCCAACTCCTGCACCATCGCTACATAATGGGCATCATCCCCTGTAACTAGGTGAGTGCGTTGCAATACTAACCCGACACAAGGAGCTAAAGGATCTTTTAGATCGCTAGAAATATCCTTACGAGCTGTATACCAATTCAGGTACTCTCTGACATCTTCAAACATACTGGGAGCCAAAGGGTGCCAAATCCCTAAATCGGGATAAACCACCGGCTGTTCGTATGTAGAAGGTGCAAAATTCTGTTTTTCTAAACCTTTAAATACATATTTATCAGCTAGCATCAGCAAGAAGTTTTCCAGATTTTCTGGAGAACCACCTAGCCAATACTGAAAACTGAGCATGAAATTTCGGGCATCCTGTGCCTTGTCCATCGGTAAAAATTTCAGCACTTGCGGCAGCGTTCGCAAAAGCTTCAGCATTCCATCTTGGAATCCCGCACCGGATTTTTCTTTGCGTTTCCGCATGAATTGCGCGATCGCACTTTTTGACTGTCCCAACTGTGCCAGGGAAAAGCTGCCCATTTTACTCAGGCGCATTACTTCTGGCATCGAGGGAAAGACAACGGAAACGTCCAGGCGATCGCGATGTGGTTCTACTGCTGCTACTACTTTCTGTGCTAAGTCTTCAATGAAAATGAGGGAAGCGATGAAGATATTCGCACTTTCAATTTCTCGTTTGAACTCTTCGTAATTCTCTGGGTCGCGGAGTTCCTCAATCAAGTACCCGCTGATTTCAATCGCCAAGTTGGGATTGTTCGCGTTAATCGTGCGAACTGCTTGCGACAAAGCACTCTGGTACTGGGACTCAAGCACGACATAGACCACCTTGATTAAACTACGTCCGCGTAAGTTATCAGGCGCAATGTGTCTAATGGTGGACTTGACGTGTGTGAACATGCTTCTTCGGCTCCTTTGATGCGTGTTCTCTACTAGAAGTTATTAGCGGCATCGGCAGCCACAGTTAACTTCTGATCTTTAGGCAATATGTGTTTTTTATCAGAAAACGCTTACCCAGTGGGCATTTTATCGTGTATCTGACACAAATCGATATAAAAAACGAAATATTTCTTCGTAATTTTTGACTTTATCTAAAAGTATTGGCTCACTTATTTGTAAAATTTTTGCAATACTTATTTTTGATAGTTAAATAGCTATTTAGATATCAATACTTTTCGGTTAAGACCAAAAACAGTTAACAATTCACGCATTCACGCATTCAAACATTTTAGACATTTTCAGACGAACGCGAGTGCGTCTCTAAGAGTTGAGAAGTGCCTTCTCCCAAGGGCGATGCGCGGGTTAAGAGCGTTGTGGCAACTACGTTCCATTTAAACCCCGACTGAAAATGATTTGGAGGCAGAGTGGCTTTGACTTTGCGCTACATGTAATGGTTGGGGTCTTAAACCCTTTGATTTACGGTAAATTGAGAGTTATACTTAAAAACACGCGCGGCTAATACAACTCAAAGAATTTTCCCTGGTATCACTTTTAATGGAATCGGGGAAAGTGCTAAAAGCGATAGAAACACCGATACCAACAGAAACAGTTGAGCAAGTTATTAGGGCAAACAGATAAGTAGGTCGGCGTAAATAATTATCGTTGGGATAACGCAGTTCTTGCTGGGGGCTGGGAGCAAGAAAAGAGAGGGTTTGAGTCTTGTTTACTTTTCTTCACACAGTTTGGTTTTATTGTGCCGACTTACTTAGTAGAGAGATACGCAAGCAGAAACTGACATCACACTTGGCGATCTGTATGGTGATTGTGATGAGTATATGGTCATCGGATTCAATACCTATTACGCGAATGGTGAGCAATTTCACACCATTTTTTGACAAACTTTTTTTAGCAGGCTTCGGAGATAATCGATAATCTGCTGAGAAGACAGATGGCTCATGCAAGGATGGTCTAGCACGAGACACGACTTATTGCTAAAACTATGCTCTTGACACAAGGTACATTTGAAAGTTGAAAACGCTATATGTACGTGAGATTGTCTTGGTTTCCACAAGTGTATTGGACTGGCTCCATCGCCATCAACATCATTGCCGAAGATAGCAATTGTCTGGCATCCCATCGCAGCTGCAATATGTAATGGCCCTGCATCTACTGAAATGAAAGCTTTGGTTTGAAGAAATGCGCCTGCCAATTCTAACAGAGATGTCTGACCTCTGAGATCAATCAAAGCAGTAGTTTGTAATAACTCGTCTTCTATAGAACCTGCATTGTACAGCGTTTTCTGTATCTTCGGCGCACTGCCCACTAAACCGACACTCAGTCCTTGTGCCATACACCAATGAATCGCTTGCTGCCAAGCGTGAATCGGCCAGAGCTTGGCAGGTCGGGTGGCTGTCACATGAATTAGCACATCGGGTACAGGAAAATTAGGTTCTTGACTGGGCAGTTCTAACTTGAAAAAGTCGGTTTCAACATAGGCTAAACGACAGAAGATTTCCCCAATGTAGTTGCTCTGAATCACGCCTTGATGCCTTTCGACCAATTTAGAACTATTCCAATCTCGATCCTGGAGCAGGCTTTGAATTGAATTCGCATTTTCACCTCCATCTAGCTTTTTCTGAAAGTCTTGTGTCAAAGCCGCTCCTGTGACATACAGGGGACGTAGGGCAGTTGTCATCACTAGGTTGATGGGGCTGAATTCATCACAATTAATCGCTAAATCGTAAGAGCCTGCAACTTGTTGCCGTTGATGCACTACTTGCGCTAACTGCGCTAAGATATCATCGCGATCGCTATACAGAGAAAAGCGCCAATCAATGTAGGGACAATAAAGTTCAAAATCTTGGGTTACGTCACTGCCAAAAAAATCCAACGTGCAATCTGGATATTTTTCTTTCAGGCCTCGCAGCAAGGGGGTAATTACTACATAATTGCCAACTTTGCTGGAGCCAAATACGGCAAGATGGGGATGTGGGCGTAAGGATTGATCGACAAAGACTTGCATATCACGAATTTTTTACAAATTTTTTAAGTTATTTTTAGATGATGTCTGACAACGACTTTCCAAATATTCTCTTAGTACAGCTTTGCGTAAAATCGTGGCGAATTGAGGGTTGAAATTTAAACGCAAAGGTTCGCAAAGGTAAACGCAAAGGGGCGCAGAGAATTGCCTACGAATTAATAAAATGTTGTACTTAGTTTTATCAATTCGTGATTAGTTTACTAAGTCGATTAAAGGAGTTGAGTTGTTCAAGAATGAATTCCAAGCAGTCTTCAA
This sequence comes from Nostoc sp. LPT, assembly GCF_017115165.1. Taxonomy (GTDB): domain Bacteria; phylum Cyanobacteriota; class Cyanobacteriia; order Cyanobacteriales; family Nostocaceae; genus Nostoc. The sequence goes on from NZ_JABXKF010000042.1 coordinate 10,281, forward strand.
GGACTTCCTTCTTTTTCTCACCAAGAATAACTAAATTCTGATTTTGAGGATAAGACCATCGACGCAGATGAGCAATACTAAATCCTTCTTGTTTCTCTTCTTCTAAAGAAGCTTTTCTCACAGCATCCCATAAAACCAGTGTTGGTTTCGCAAATGCAGTAGCAATATGAGAAGGGCCAGTATCAAATCCTACATATAAATCGCTTGCCCAAATCAGAGCCATTGCTTGTCTAATAGTTGTTTTTGGTGTAAAGATAGAAAACGTCTTTTGCTCAAAGTCATTATTGCCAATATGTAAAAAACTTACTTTATTTTTCAAGTAATCGACTAATTCTAGCGAGTTATCTAAGTGCCAAGGTGAGTCTTTAGTACTCGATGAAGTCCCATAGGGACAGATACAAACAACGGGACGTTTGAGGTGAGCAAGAGTCTTTAATCCCCACTGCATTTCTGCGTGAGATAAAAATAAAGAACCCCTTAATTGACGAGGGCGCAGTCCATGAGCAAAACAGATATTTTCTATGATATGACGGCTTTGACAAAAATTATCTGACTCAACGGACACTTCTAGCATAATGTTCGGGTCTATGTCATCGGCATTGATAATTGTCTCAATATATGGATTGTTATCCCAGATTGCATACCCGTTTTCTTGAGCTTTTTTATAATAGTTTAAAGGAGCAGTCAATACTTTTATAAGTCGCCCTTTATTTAAAGATAATGCTTCAACTAATGGTGTATAACATACACAGCTTCCTATTCCAAGATAACTAGGTATTGCCAAGTCACAGTCATACTTTTCAGTATAATATTTCGATGCTGCTAATGGTTCTGAATCTCGAAATCGTGGATAGAAGATAGATTGATCTGTAATGCTGTTATTAAACATATTTGGTTTTTCCATATTTAGTGTCTTCAATTTTTAGTAAAAAGGCAGTTTTTCGATTTTACGATCGCAACAATTGAGCCATCTTAAAAGCTACCAATCCACCAAAACACCAGGGCAAACGCATCTAAAGTATAAGAATTCTTTAATAATAGGGGTTTTGGCGTTTTTTAATTGAGCCTATTTTTCCGTCAACATCTTTATCCAGCAAGGGTTTCAGAAATTCCGTGCGTTCGCCCTGGCAATGGCGAAGCAATTTGACTATCACTAATTTTTACTGCTGGTAGGTGCAATATCAGCTTACTTGCTTTGTATACCATTTAGACAGCTAGGGATCTGTACCTACAATTAAGTGAAGTTGTATATTTGGCTGTGTTTTAAAGCAGTCAATATAGTCAGCAAGACTCTCTCTGCACCACCAATTACTCTTACCGGATTTACAAATACTATTTTCATACAGTTTTAATTACCGATTAATTCTAAATATGATTGAGCAATAATCTGGGTGTGAGTAGACCAAGAATATTTGTGAGCCTGACTCAAGCGAAGATTGATATCTGGGGCGCTAGTGGGGTTTAGCAATAGCTGTTCTACTGTCTTTACCCAGGCTGAAACATCCGCAGTTGGACAGTAAACCACTGCTTCTTGTCCTACCTCACGCAATACAGGAATATCGCTGACAACTGTGATCGCTCCACAGGCTAAGGCTTCAATAACTGGTAATCCAAAGCCTTCTGCTATACTTGTTAATAATACTGCTGATGCTTGTCGATAAAGTGCTGCTATGGTTGTACGCTGTAAATTTTGTAGGTGAATTATTGACTTTTTAATATTCAAATGAGCAATTTGTTGCTGTTGGGTTGGTGTCCACTCGCCGCTGACTTTCACAAGTCGTAACTCTGGGTAAATAGCTTGTAACTGAGCAAACACTTGTAAAAGAGTATCGATGCGCTTGCGCTGAATGCAACTACCAACATGGAGTAGAAAAGGTGCTTTACCTATTTGTTCTCGTATTTGTTGATCGGCAATATTGGCGTTTTCAGGAGTAATACAAAATTCTGGGGCGAAACCATAGGGAGCATAAACTAAGCGCGATGGTTCCACCAGTTGATAATGCTCAATTTGTTTCCTGACTTCTGCGGTTGAATAAAATACAACAGCACATGATTGTAAACCATGCAAAATTCTCCGAGACATGGCTTGATACCAAGCAGGTCGAGGGTCTTTTACTGGCTCTACCAAAGAGTAAAAAGCATCAATATCGTGACAGTATACCCCTGTACGTTTTGGGGGTAAGACATGGGCTAGATGGGCGTAGGAGTGGTCAGTAACATGATATAAATCAAAATCTGCTACCCGTTGGCTGAGGTAACGAGGATAGTCCCAAAATCGATTGAGTAAGCGGTCAGTATTGTAGGTAAAGCGCTTTTTCCCAAACCAGGGAATTTTTTGACAACGCCATTGAAATGTTGGACGTACCTCTATGGCTTGAATAGATGTAAGATGTTCAGCTTGCAAGTGCTTGAGTAGCATCTGAGCGCATAAATTCATGCTATGCCAGTTTTCTTCTAGGTAATCACAGACAATCCCTAAGCGCATTTGATTTTTAGTCAAGATCTTGCTCCTCTATGATTTTCTATCACGGCCAATTAGAAAGGAATAACTGCGTGCAATAGTCCTGCATCCACTGAGATGAAGGCTTTGGTTTGAAGAAATGCGCCTGCTAATTCTAATAGAGATGTCCGATCTCTAAGATCAATCAAAGCAGTAGTTTGTAACAACTCGTCCTCTATAGAACCTGCATTGTACAGCGTTTTCTGTATCTTCGGCGCACTGCCCACTAAACCGATACTCTAAGAATTTGCTGGTACAACTGAATGTATCGTTGGGCTTGTACTTCTAACGAGTACTCTTCAACCGCAACCTTGCGGCAATTTTGACTCATACGATCGCCTAAATTAACGTCTTCTAATAGTTGGACAATCCCATTACAGAAATCATCAGCATCTTCAGGTTTTGCTAAATAGCCAGTGATACCAGGACGGACATAATCTGGAACGCCACCAACATTGAAGGCAACTGTCGGCGTACCACAAGCTGCTGCCTCCAGACCGACTAATCCGCAAACATCAGCACGGGTTGGAAACAGAAATAAATCGGCGGCAGAATAGGCAATGGCTTTTAAGCGATCGCTGCTGATATAGCCAAGGTGCAGTACTTCTATTTCTGCGGCATTTGAGATTGCCTTCGCTTCATCCCCAAAAGTCAGCAACACGGTTTCAGCTTTGAGCGATTTAGGTATGCGAGAAAGGGCTTTGAGCAATAAATCGCCACCTTTACGCCGATTGGTCATGTCTTGTGCTCCAAATATGAGAACTTTTTTATGCTGGGGAATTCCCAAGTCAGATTGACACTGCTGTTGATCGAGTGGTTGATAGGCTACTGTATCAATTCCGTAGGAAATGTGATGAATGGGGAAACAGTTGAGCATACTCTTTTTAGCGCATTCAGCCAACCAGCGACTAGGAGCCACAATCGTTAAGTTGGAGTGTTGATATGCCCAATTCTTTAACTTCCACTCTAGAGATGTGGCATCTCGTTGAATCGGAGGTAACGCATTAGGATAAGGACATTTTCCACAACCAGTTTGCCATTTTGAACAGTCATAACTGTAGGCACAGTGTCCCGTGAAACTCCACATATCATGTAGCGTGTAGACCGCAGGTTTATCTCTCGTTAAGGAGGGAAGCATGAGATAGGAAAAATAATCATCATGAAGCAGGTGAAAGTTGAGTAAAGCAGCATTCTGATAACAGGCTTGATGTTTAAGATCAGCAATTGAGGGATTGGCAACGTAATTCAAACCCATTCGTCTTGTAATTGAGTTCGCTAAATCAACAAACTGATTTTTTCTTTGGACAATCTGTACTGTATTTTTAAAATCATTAGCTTTTTCCTGAAACACTCCATTAATCTCATCTTTATAGGCAAAGAAAGATTGAATCCCGGCTCTGGATAAACCTTTATGAATATTGTGGGCAGCAATAAATGCACCACCTAAGCCAAACCAGTTATTAATATGAAGTATATTGAGAGAATTCATTTTACTTCGTCTTTAGTGCCTTGTCTCTTGAATATCCAATCTGTTTAACAACTGAAGATTCAATTAGAATCTGAATGTATTGTCTTAAAGAGGTTTGAAACAGTCATTTCTGAATGGCTAACAAGCTTCGTCAGAATTTCCTGATAGTTATTTAATAGGCGATCGATTGTCTCTGCTGAGAATTTCTCAGTGCCGTATTTAGCCCTGATCCGGATTGTTTTTGATAGTTCAACGTAAAGCTCTAATGGGGGTGTTTTGCCATAAAGTTCCATTGGCATATCACCCCATTGTGACGGTGCGATCGCTTCCCAGTCTGGGATTTGATCTTGAACCGAGGGGGTCATGGTAATGCTTGCCAGCAGATTCAGGGGACGTAAATGTTGGATCTGCTCGATCACCCGATGCAGCGACACCTCTTTATGTTCGATCGCTTCATTGACAGTCTCTTGAAGTTGTTTAATGACGGTTGAGCCAGTCTGTTCCGGCAAAATTAGCGATCGCAGAATCACGTCATTGATAAAGCAGCCAATCATCCGCTCTGTGTCTGGCCCAGTGCGGTTGCCGAGCGTCGCCAGGATCAAAATCTCATTTTGTTGACTCCACTTCGCTAAAACAAGTTTGAAAGCGCTCAACAAGATGACAAAACTCGTCACCCTCTGTGAACGACCCAGCTTTTCAATCGAACTAACCACAGACTCAGGTAAGTTTACAAAACTGTGTCCTGCCTGTTTACTAGACAGCATCAGACTTGGAGAAGGGTGTAACTCGTCATCAACGAGTTTGCGTTGCCAATAACTGAGTTGCTGTGCGATCGCGGACTCATTATATACTTGCTGCTGCCACAAGCAAAAATCTGTATATTGGCATGATAGGGCTGGCAGGGGCGAAGGTTGCCCATTGGCGAAAGCCTGTATCAGTGCCTCTAATTCTTGCAGAAGCACACCAAATGACCAACCATCTGCGATCAGATGGTGCATGGTAATCACCAGCCAATACTCTTCTGAATTCAGTTGAAATAAGGCAGTTCTGATCAGGGGAGCAACAGCCAAGTTGAAGGGCTGCTGACGTACTTTAATTCCCAAACGAACAGCTTCCGACTCCCGCGCCTCTGGGGGTAGGTACTGGAGATTTTCATAGATTAATGGCAGGTGCAGGTGAGGTAAAACGATCTGCATCGGCTGATCGTTGATGACGGTGAAGACCGTGCGGAGATTCTCATGACGGCGGACGATTTCATTCAAACTTTGCTCGACTACCTCTGGTGAGAGAGGACGCCTGACTCGCATCAGAGTCGAACTATTGAGAGTTGCGACCTTAGTATCTGATTGATTTAGTAACCATAACGCCTGCTGTGATAGCGAGAGAGGCACGGGTGTAAATGGGCTTCTCTCCAAGGGAGACATGGCTTTATTTGAACTGAGTGTTGGATGGGCTTTGAACGATTCAATTAACTTGCTGAGGGCGGCGATCGTCGGGTTTTCAAACAGACACCGCAGGGGAAAATCAATCGCAAAGGCTTGGCGAATTTGGAACAGAAGTGAGGTTGCCAGCAGAGAATGTCCGCCCAAATCAAAAAAGTTATCATAAATCCCGACTTTCTCAATCCTGAGAATCGCAGCCCAAAGGTTAGCTAAAATTTCTTGGGTGGGGGTGCTAGGTGCTACGAAGCTAGATTCTAGTCCAATCTTGAATTCCGGTATGGGTAGAGCGCGACTATCAACTTTTCCATTGGACGTTAAGGGAAACTTTTCTAGGACAACAAAGGCAGATGGAATCATGTACTCAGGCAGTTTTTTCTGGAGATAGTAGCGAAGGTCTTGAATATATGTCTCTAAACTGCTCCAAGTCGATTGGCGATTGCCTAAACTATTCGATCCCGTTTCTTGAGGAAAACGCTGCTTTATTGTTGTCCGTCTCGCGTAAATATTATAGAGGGGGGTTGCTTCTAGTAATTTGTCCTGAACAATGGTCAAATCATATCCATGAGATTTAAGTAACTCCGTAATTTCAGTCAGTCTGCCATTAATATCATGAACCTCAACAATAATTTGCTAGATTTTTAACCAATCTCTTTCTTTAATTCCTGCTAATACATCCCGTTCACTTTTTTCCACATCAATTTTGAGTAAATCAATCCGCTCAATTTTATTTTCTTCAATGATATAAGAAATGGTTTTTACCTGACAGGTAAATTGCTCACTTTGCAAACGTTCAACTAATAATTCATCCAGTACTTCCTGTGATACAGTTGTCCCATTGCCTGTTACTGCTTGTTGCTTGAGCAAGAAGGATTTGACGACTTCTTTTTCCTCAAATGCGTCAGCAAAGCGTCCAGAAATGACGGAAACATTGGGATAATAAGTAAATTCAGCAGATTTAGTTTACCCAGAAAGACCAATGTTAAAGACTTTGGCATCGAGATTGTAAAGTTCTGCATTCAAGCGTAACAATTCAAAGACAGGGGGAATAGGTTCAAAAGCATAGATTTTTACCTTTGGGCAAGCTTGAGCAGCAAATAAACTAAACAAACCGATATTCGCCCCGACATCAAAAATGCAGTCCCCTTCATCAAGGGTAATTCCATGTTGTAAATAGGATTGCTCGGTAAATATTTCTTGATAAAGAAATTCTGTTTCCGTTTTATTGAGATGAGCGATCATCATCCCATTGGGTAACTCATAGAGAGAGCGATCGCTCAGTATACCCTGCTCTTTTAAACTCACCAAATTGAGAATGGTTGAAGCTTGGATATGGTCAGGAACAATATAGGCTACCAATCGCTTATTATTAGGTTCATCCTCTCTGGCAAGTACAACACATTCTTGCACACCTTGATGCCCAGAAAGTAGTGCTTTAATTTCTCCTAACTCAATCCGAAAGCCCCGAATTTTGACTTGATGATCGATGCGTCCTTTATACTCAAGCTCACCTGTAGGCAAATATCGCGCTAAATCTCCCGTTTTGTATAAACGCCCTTGCTGCTGATTGCTAAAGGGATTGGGTACAAACCGCTCCTGGGTCAGTTCACTGCGCCGCCAATATCCCCTCGCTACACCACCACCGCCAACATAAAGTTCTCCTACCACCCCAATGGGTACAGGTTGTTGGTATTTGTCCAGCAGGTAAATCTGTAAGTCGGAAATTGGCTGCCCAATTAAGCTACTAGTGGCTTTGACATCAGCTAAAGTTAAACGACGGATTGTCACATGAACCGTTGTTTCTGTAATGCCGTACATATTTACTAACTGGGGCAGTTGATCCCCATGCCGCTCAAACCAAGGCTGCAACAAAGGTAACGAGAGTGCTTCTCCGCCAAATATCACTACCCGTAAACTCAATTTTTCTGTTGTCTTGGAGTGTTCATCAACTTGAATTAGTTGGTAAAAAGCGGATGGAGTTTGGTTGAGAACAGTCACTTGTTCAGCAATCAGTAAGTTGTAGAATGCTTGCGAGTCTCGGCTCACCTCGTAAGGCACAACCACAACACACCCGCCATACAGCAACCCTCCCCACAGTTCCCAAACCGAAAAGTCAAATGCAAACGAATGGAATAGCGTCCATACATCCGTTTCATTGAACTGATAGCAACTTTCCGTAGCTTTAAATAACCGAACGACATTCTGATGAGTGATTAATACCCCTTTGGGCTTTCCTGTAGAGCCGGATGTATAAATCATGTACGCTAGGTTATCACTCTGCACACCACTGACTAGGTTATTTCCGGGGTACTGAGCAATTTTGTCTGCCTCTTCATCTAAACAGACAACAAAATTGCTCTGATCTAAAGTGTTGCGTAATTGCGAATTCGTTACCAACACTTGCACTTGTGCATCTTCTAGTATGTGGTTCAACCGTTCTTGCGGATTACTGGGGTCTAGTGGTATATATGCCCCTCCGGCTTTGAGTATTCCCAATATGCCCACGATCATTTCTAGTGAACGTTCTACACAAATGCCTACTAATGTTTCTGGTTTTACACCCAGAGTTTGCAAGTGATACGCTATTTTGTTAGCCTGCTGATTCAATTCCCGATAAGTCAGCTGTTGCCCTGCAAACTTAAGTGCTACAGCTTCGGGTGTCTTCTCCACCTGTGCTTCAAACAACTCATGCAAACACAGAAACTCAGACTCAATCTCCTGTATTTCTTTCCCTAGCAACTGCTCCCTTTCTGTAACGCTGAGTATTGACAAATTGCCGATACACTGATCTGGAGATTCAACAATTCTTGCTAGCAAAGTCTGAAAATGTCCACTGCTGCGCTGGATTATTTCTTCATTAAACAGATAGGCGTTGTACTCTAGTTTCCCTTGCAGTTGTGAGTTTGTTTCCCACAAATTTAAGGTTAAATCAAAGGTTGCTCCGGCTGTTGGTTTATTCAACTCCAGTACTGTTGTCATAACTCCTGCGAGTTGCAATTCCTCCTGAGTGATAGTTTCTAGAGTGAACATCACTTGCAAAAGGGAATTATTACCTGATTTGCGATCTATTTTCAGAGCTTCAATAACTTTAACAAAGGGAACCTCACTATGAGCATACGCTTCTAAAACAACCTTTTGTACTTCAGTTAACAGTTCTCGAAAGGTAGGATTATCAGGAATCTGAATACGTAAACCCAGTGTATTGACAAAAGCACCAATAAGTGGATTTGTCTGCACTGAGGTGCGATTAGCAATCACAGTTCCGACAATTAAATCCTCCTGATGAGTGTAGCGGGAAAGTAAGATGGCGAAAGCAGTCAAGAGGGTGGTAAAAAACGTTGTCCCAGACTGTTGACTTAACTGCTTTAACTTGTAAGTCACCTCAGTACTCACAGACAACGGAACTATACCAGATTGAAACGCTTGCTTTGTATTATGATTGCGCTCGCCGCTTAAGTAGGGTAGTTCCAAAATAGGCACAACGTCTGCCAACTTTTGCTGCCAGTAGTTTAATTGTTGGTGAAATTTCTCCAGAGCGATCTGTTGATTTTGCCAATGAGCAAAATCAGCATATTGAATCGGGAGTTCTGGTAAAGAAGCTATTTTTCCTGTTGAAACTTCTTGATACAGAGCTGATAATTCCCGCAAAAATACCTGAATTGACCAATCATCACAAATAATGTGGTGCAGATTGAACATCAACAAGTGAATGTGAGGAAGAAGACGGATTAAAGTCACTCGCCACACAGGAGACTGATTCAAATCAAAAGCACGGGTACGCTCTTGCAAAAGAAGTTGTTGTGCTTGAGAAATGCGCTCAGTTTCTGATAAGTTCTGCAAGTCAATTACAGGAATCTCAAAGTTCAGGTGAGGTGTAATCACCTGTCCTGGCGAACCATCCACCACCTTAAACCCAGTCCTTAGAATGGAATGACGCTCAATTAGACATTGGATTGCTCGCTCGAAGCTGGGAATATCCAGATCCCCTTCCAAGCGAAACGCCCTCACCATGTTGTAGATATAATTTGACTCTTCTAGGTGATGAAGTAGCCAAAACTGTTGTTGAGTCAAGGACAAAGGCAGATCATTTTTTATAGTTGCATCAACAGGTTTAATGGTTGATTGTGACTCAAGTACTGATTGATTTAGGAATGCTAAAATTTCTGTTTTGTGTGTTTTTATTTGAGCCAGTATATCTGAAGTTAGAATACCTTTAGGTGCTTGATAGCGGAGATTGTTGCCATCAGCCCAGATTTTGATATTGAGGCGACCAAGTTCTAACAACAGTTCATCAAGCGTTTTCATAGCATCCCTTCATCATAATCATCTGTGCTATCAGGCACTTCCTTTTGTACTAATATCCGACAAGTGTTTTCAATACGTTTGGCTAGTTGAGCGATCGTTGGTAATTCAAATACAGTAATTAAAGGAATATTTATTGAGAAAGTGTTAAATAATTGGGCAATCAGTTGATTAACAAGTAGGGAATGACCCCCTAATTCAAAAAAGTTATCATGAATCCCAATTTCTTCTATTCCAAGAATTTGAGTCCAGATGTCAACCAGTATTTGCTCAGTAGAAGTGCGAGGCAAAACTAAATTTTCTGACGGCGCTCTTTGCGCCTGACTGAAAGCGGGTAAACCCAAACGATCAACTTTGCCATTGGGCGTTAGGGGAAGCGCTTCTAAAGTCATAAAAGTTGAGGGAACCATGTAGTCTGGTAGGCTTTCTAAGAGCAGACTTCGTAGTTCTCGGAGTGAGAGTGCTTGTTGAGGAGCCGGCACAATATACGCTCTTAGATGTTGCTCACCCAGATGATCGGGTGATTCTACGACAGCAGCCTCTCGGATAAGGTTGGTATTAATCAATGCCATTTCGACTTCCGAAATGTCGATGCGGTAGCCCCTGACTTTCACCTGGAAGTCTTTTCTGCCTAAGTGCAAAAGGCAGCCATCTGGCAACATACAGCCTAAGTCGCCCGTTTTATACAGTAGTTTATTTTCTTGTTGTACATCTTTTAAGAGTACTGCTTCGGTCAAGTCTGGTTTTTGCCAATAACCACAAAACAGATAACGACTTCTAACTACGATTTCACCAATCTGATTAAACTCAACTGGTTGATCCTGTTCATCAACTAACAAAACCTCATGATCCTCAACTGCGTAGCCAGCTGGTACAGTACTGCCAAGAATTTCCGTTTCCTGATCAACAAAGTACTGCCGAATTGGGCTAATTTCTGAACCTCCCAAATTGGCAACAAAAATACAGTCATTAGAGAAATGCTGCTTGAAAAGTTCTACATCTTTTTTGTAGACTGTCTCACTTCCTACCTGAATCAGGCGCAGTTTGGGGAACTTCTCCTGTTGAGTTAAGGTGTTGACAAAATGGCGAAACATAGTCGCCACGGCAAAAAAGATGGTTATTTCTTGCTGGTTCAGCCAGTTACTTAAACCTATTAACCCTTCTTGTTTAACGTCATACGGCAGAAGAGTTGCACCATTGAGCAAGGAGCAGAAGATATCCCTGACAGCACCAGCAAAATTTGGGGAGTATAAAAGCGCTAGCCTGTCATTGGCACAAATATGACCACTGTTGGTATAGTTCATCGTCAAATGCAGAACATAACGATGGTTTTGGATTACGCCTTTGGGCTGCCCTGTTGATCCAGAGGTATAAATGATGTAGGCAAAATTATCTGGTTGCAGAGGTAAATCTAGATTTTCACAAGAAATGCTGGAATCTATCTCATCAATATTGAGTATTTCTAAGCCGCTGATTTGCAATTTTTTGGCAAATGAGATATTTTTGCTATCTGTTAGCAATAAACCTGCTTGTGAATCTTTGAGAATATAGTTAATTCTTGCTTGTGGCAGCGAGGTATCTAGTGGTACATAAAACTTACCAACTTTCAATACACCCAGAATTGCAGCAATTATCGAAGCACCACTTTCAAATAATATTGCAATCGGTTCTGCTTGGCGATCGCCTTCGGCGCAGCGAAGCTGAACGCGCTTGATTAAGATAGCCCTGGCTATCCGATTGGCGAACTGATTCAGGGCATTATATGTGAACACATACTCCCTAGTCTTAACAGCAATCTGTTCAGGATGCAGATGTACTTGTTTTTGAAAGCGCTCAGGAACCGATAGTTCAACATCTTTCTTGTCGAACTTTACAAAGGGGTTATTTGGGTGGACATGATGTCTCTGAATTAACTGTTGCAACGGGTTATTCATCGTTGATTTTCATGATTAGAGCTATTTAATTTTTCTTAGTGTTAATGACTCACTGTCCTCAAATTCTGCAAGGATTTAAGTCTACTGTTCAAAGTTAGTTGCACAGGATCAATAATTTCCAATTCTGATAAGAACCCCTTCACTTGCTTAAAAGTGCTAGTTTTCAACCATTCCAGCAAGTAGGGAATTTCGCTACATCCAGCGATAATGCAGTCAACAGTAGGCTGGAGCTTGAGTAGCTCAACGAAAAAATGTTCACCGACTTGACAAGCAAAATTGTAGTCAGATGTTTTTACTCCTTGATAAATAGATTGCATTAATATTGATTGCAACTGATCATTAGGTTCTAAGCAAACAATACTCACTTCTTGAAGAGGTCGAGAGTAAACACACCCTAACCGCGTTGCTGTAGTACAGAGAATTAAAGGCTGACAAAAGTTTCGTTGTTGCAAGTACTGTATTGTAGTGTCAATCAAAGAGATCCATTGCAGTCTGAAAAAAATCTTTGAATAATCAAGCAGGAGTTGCTGCATCACTTCAGGTAAGAAATAATGAGCGCCATTGCACAGAACGATCAACTCAACAGGTTCAACACTAGAGCAAATGTACTGCATCGCTTCTCGGATAGCGATCGCCAGCATTACCACCAAATCCGGCTCTTGAGATGCACCAATTTGAATCTTTTGTTGAATGGCTGTAGTCCGATTAGGCAGCGAACAAGCTTGAAACAGAACAATTTCTCTACTATTGTGGAACATCTGACAGGCTATCTCAAAAGCTCCCAAACCAGCTAGAGGCCCCATTCCACCCAATAGTAGTAAAGGAGGCGCTTGAGTCTGTTTTGGTTTCAGTACAATCACTTCATTGGGGTAACTTTGATCCTCAACAGCTTCTGAACGTAGCTTTTTGTTTTGAGCGATCGCACACAGATGTTGTCGAAAATCTAAAGTTGCAGCAATAGCTTGTTGAGCATCGTTAAAAAAATGTTGCGCTTGAGGTTTAAGGCACGGATAGCAGATGTTTTGCTGCATTTATTTCTTGTCTCATCTCTATAGTTAGTGCTTCCATTACAGTACCTAACCGAGTCAGGTACTCCTTAAACAAAAGTTTTGCTTGTGTATAGTCAATTGGAGTATTAGTAGCTTCGCTGTACTCATTCAAGGCTTTGACGACCACTTGAAAGTGAGCCACTTCCGTTTCATCTGCAACATGAACACCGATATAGAACAGAGCTTTTTCTTTTTCTTCAGGGGAGAAGTGGTAATATTTGTCAATTAATTCTGAAACAGCAAATAAGGCTCGCGTATACTCACCGTGGTTGTAAATTTCTGAGAACATATTTGTGAGTAAACCTTTGGAAATATCATCTACCACCATGTTGTGATATATCCATTTCTGAAAATCACGCGCTTGGGGTAAACAATATTCTTCTAATTGCCAAGGATAATTGCCTAAAAAGCTGTTAGCAAAATCTTCATAGAGTGCAGCGTGAGTTACACCTTCGTAGTCTAATCCCAAATCTTCGTGACTAGTTTCAGCATTGAAGGCACTAGCTAACATTAATTGTTCCCGTTCTTGAGTATCTCTGCTTAAAGCAAGACGTTGTAAACGGCAACATAGGCCATATATAGCTAACATTTTCAAGTGTGTAGCTTTCCAGGAATAAAAGAATGTAGCTAGCATTTTGCTTGACCAGCAATGAGTAGGTAACAGCTCAAAAAAGTTTTCACAATGTTGAAGTGGCTCACTAGCTTCCAAAAAACTCTGACTCAAAGCCTGTTGCAACTTTTCGTCAGAAACCATGTTGATGATACTGGTAATCGTGCTGATAATGCTGGATGTTGACGCGATCATAAATATAATATAGATGTTAAAGGTTAAAAACTCCCTTTTCGCCAGGAAGATTGTATCAATCTTTTTCAAGCTAATATTGGGCATATTTTTCAGGTTGTCAGCAATAGAATCCGTTACTAAAATTCATACTTACAGAGGCTTAGAAATTCTCATGTAAACGAATAAAAACCAAAATAGTAAATATGAATTTTTTGGATAACTTTTGCAAATACCCTTGCTCTAGGAGTTTATTAAAGCATTTTCATTTGAAATCAAACAAGTACATAAATGTCATATATTTATCTTTGCTGCAAGATATTTTTAGTTACTGCCTCACAGATTAATTTTTTGTCAATATATAAGTATCACAACTTTGAACATACAATGTCATAAATATTATTCTTATACATATATATGAATAATTTGTCAATATATAAAATTCATATCTTTATTTAAAATGTATTAACTTTGATAACAGAAAATCAAATATAAATTATTAATTAAATATTGCTATATTGAGAGACAATTCATTGTAGGCGGTAGTTTATTGTTATTTAAACTAGCTCAAAACAATGATTGCCCAAGAAATTATCAAACGCTATGCAGCTAAGGAAAGAGATTTTCAACACCTGAATTTAAGCCAGATTTATTTGCAGGGTGTTGATTTTAGTGGTGTTGATTTTAGCTATGCTAACCTCAGTAGTGCCAATCTCAGTGAGGCTAACTTAAGTTATGCCACCCTGGTTTGGACAGATTTAAATCGAGCAGACTTCCAAAAAGCCAATTTGCAAAACGCAAACTTGTTAAATGTGAGTCTACTGTGGGCAAACTTAAGTTACGCTAATCTAACTAGAGTAAACTTAACCAATGCTCACTTAAATTATGCCAAGCTTGATTCTGTCTGCTTACGAGAGGCAAATTTAACAGATACTGATTTAGAAAATGCTTGTTTGACTCAAGCAGACTTAACTGGGGCAAATTTGTTTAAAGCAAGTCTCAAAGCCACAGATTGCACTGGCGCTAAGTTTGATGATGCTAATCTTCGCCAATCCAACTGGGAAGGGGCGATTTTATGTGCTGCTTCTTTACAACGAGTTGATTTGGAACGAGCGCAATTACAGGATACTATTTTAAAGGGAGCCGACTTAACAGAATCAGATTTAATTAAAGCGGACTTGAGTAGTGCAGATTTGAGTGATGCAATTTTACGTCAAGCTGCCTTGGAGTTAGCCTGTTTATTTAATGCAGACTTGAGTCGTGCTAATTTAAAGTTAGCTTCTTTATTTAACGCCAACTTAGAGGAGGCGGTTCTAAATGGGGCAAATTTGAGTGATAGTGATTTAAGACATGCAAATTTCACAAATACCCAATTAGATGAGGTAAATTTTTCCGGTTCTCGCGTTAAGGGAGCGCTATTTACTGATGCTATTGGGTTAACCCCTCAACAAAAGCAATGGTTGAGGAAAAATGGAGCATTAAATATTTCTGATTTGTAGAAAGAATTTCACGTATGCGTCAAGAGAGGCGCAAAGAAGAGAAACAAGAGAAATATTTAGTGTTCACAAACAATTTAGAATTGCTGTATTAGGAAATGGAGCTTTAAATACCTTTAGTTTTGAACAGAGATGAGGAGCATAGAACAAATTATCGAATGCACTGAAACATTAATTAATGATAAGACAGGAAAATCGCTCTCATTTATTCAAAAAGCTGTCTTGTCAGCATCTCTATTGGAAACAAAAAAAAATTATGCACAAATCGCTATAGAAAACAACTACTCAGAGAACTATATTAGGCAATTGGTTGCTCCTAAATTGTGGCAACTACTTTCTAATAGTCTTGGCGAGAAAGTTAATCGCACTAATTGTCGTGCTGTGCTAGAGCAACGACTAGATAATTCATTTTTGCAAACAATATCTCAGCCTACACATATGTGGCAAAAGATAAATTTAGAACCTCCAGATGGGCAAGTTCCGCTTTCTTCTACCTTGTATATTGAGCGGGGTTTAGAACAAGTCTGTTATCAAGCAATTCTTCAACCTCGTGCGTTTATCCACATCAAAGCACCGCGAAAGATGGGGAAAACTTCTTTAATGACTAGAATTCTTGCTTATGGTAGTTCGCATGGTTATCATACTGTAAGGTTAAGTTTACATCGTGCTGAAACAGAAGTTTTTAGCTCATTAGAAAAATTTTTACGTTGGTTCTGTGCAAATGTTACTCATCAGTTAGGAATAAAGTCAAAGCTAGAGGAATATTGGGACGAGGATATGGGTGATTTGATGAACTGTACTATCTATTTTCAAGGGTATGTTTTACAGGAAATCAATACTCCCTTAATCTTAGCGTTAGATGAAGTGAATAAGTTGTTTGAATATCCTCAATTGACTCGTGATTTCTTGGGCCTATTGCGCTCATGGTATGAAGAAACTAGAGATATATCAATTTGGCAAAAATTACGAGTGTTAATTGTTAAATCTACCGATATATATATTAATTTAGAGATTAACAAATCTCCTTTTAATATAGGGTTAGCAATTGATTTACCTGTTTTTACAAGATTGCAGTTAGAGGATTTAGCCCAACGTCACAGACTCCAACTTACAGCTTTCCAATTTGAACAATTAATGGCACTGACAGGAGGATTTCCTTACTTGGTGCGACTGGCATTTTATCATAGCGTTCAACATCAAATTCCTGTGGACGATATACTACAAGATACCACGAATGATACTGGAATTTTTAGTGAGCATTTGCACAATCAGTTATACTCTATTCTGCAAAGTCCTGATTTGGTTGATGCTTTTCAACAAGTTATTAGGTCAACTGTACCGATTAGCTTAGAGCAAGAAGTAGCATTTAAGTTAAAAAGTTTAGGGCTGATATATCTAGAAAATAAAACTGCAACAGTTAGTTGTGGGTTATATAGAAAGTATTTTAGTGATTACTTTATTAATGAAACAGCAATTTTAAATAATTCGTAATAAACAAGATCACAAAATTCCCGACTTATTTAAGAAGTCGGGAATCTGTAACTTTGAATAAAAAACAAATTGACTCATGTTGAAAGTAGTAAACATTCCTAGACAGTACTCTTGGTATTTGAAAATATTATATATAATCTTATTTTTTAGTAATATATTTACTTATTTTCTTATTTGTTATTACCCAGCTAACGCTCAAATAATACCCGATAACACTTTAGGAACTGAAAAATCTACTATTACCCCTCAAAATCTTCATGAATTAGTTGGTGGAGGCGCAATTCGCGGTGGTAATCTTTTCCATAGTTTTCAAGAATTTAATGTTAATCAAGGGCAGCAGGTTTATTTTACTAATCCAGTAGGCATTAATAACATCCTCACTCGCGTTACCGGAAATCATATATCTAAGATTTTCGGCACATTAGGTATAGATGGTACCGCGAATTTATTTTTGATTAATCCTAATGGGATTGTTTTTGGTAAAAATGCTCGATTAGATATCGCAGGTTCTCTTGTAGCTAGTACTGCAAATGCAATTAAATTAGGAGAAAATGGGTTATTTAGTGCAACAGAACCACAAAATAGTAATTTACTCACAATTCAGCCAACAGTTTTATTTGCTAATGCCTTGCACCAACAACAAGCAAAGATTAGTGTAGAAGGAAATTTAACAATAGGTAGTAGACAAACTCTTACGTTACAAGGAGAGATTGTTACTAACACAGGTTCTTTGACTGTACCAGGGGGAACGGTGCAGATTTTAGGAAATCAGGTGAGCTTATTAAATAATGCCACTATTAACACTGATGCTCTTAATAATGGCAATGGTGGCACTGTAATTATTAAAGCAAATGATCTAACCCGTTTTGAGGGTAATATTAGTGCCCGTGGCGGTGAAAATTCTGGGAACGGTGGTTTTGTAGAAGTATCAGGTGGCAGAGTTGAATTTGCTGGTACTGTGGATACTAGTGCGTCAAATGGCTCATTTGGTAGATTACTGCTTGACCCTAAAGATATTTTGATTCAACCTGGGGGAACTCTTAGCGGTCAAAGTGTGAGCCAAGCGTTAGCGCTAAATAATGTAAGTTTGCAGGCGAGTAACGATATCACTGTTGATGATGATATTACTGGTATCGCAACAAACAGTCTCAGCTTAGAAGCGGGGCGCTCGCTCACCATTAATCCCAACCGCAGTATCATTCTCAATGGTGGTAATTTTAGCGCCAAAATTAACGATGAAAATGCGATCGCAACCGTTAGAGATGCTGGAGTAGCGCAGTTTCTCATGAACCCAGGTTCCCAAATCCTTACCAATGGCGGGAATGCAACTATTACATCAGGAAAGTTTGGGCAAAATAGTCAAATTAATACTACCGATGCATCCATCATTTCTGCAAAAAGTGGCGGTAATGGTGGCGACATTGCCCTAAACGCCATCAATGATATTACAACTGGTAATTTAATTAGTGGGTTTTTCAATATACCCAATATCACCGACTCCATAAATAGCGGTGACATTACTATCAATAGCAGCGCAGGCGGAATTACCACTACTAACTATCTGTTAGCTAATGCTCAACAGCAAGCAGGAGATATTTCACTACTAGCCGCAGCTAATCTTAGCCTCAATGCCGCAGGCGACTTTCCTCGTTCGGGTAATATCGCTTCTATTGGAGACACACCAGGAAAAATTACATTTACTAGTGGTAATATCCTTTCTGGTAAAAATATTCGTATTGTCAATGCAAACTTAGGTGCTGATAAAGGCAATGACATTACCCTCACCGCCCGCTCAATCTTTCTGGACACTACATCTATTTTCGCCTTAGCCAGGGGTAAAGGTAAAGGGGGAAATATGATTCTCAATGCTACAGATGATGTAGTGATGCGGACAAGCGATATTGGTACAAATTCTGATGCGGCGTTGGCTGTAAATCTTCCTACTGGTGCTAGCGGCGATGCTGGGGATTTTACTCTCAATGCTCGTCGGTTGAGCGTTAGCAAAGATCCAACAGCTTTTTTCCCTTTTAGAGCAACTACCATAAGTACTGGAACTGACGCAAACACAACGGGTAATGCCGGGAATTTAACAATTAATGCTTCAGAATCCATAGAAGTTATCGGTCGTCAACCCACAACCCCGATACTTACCCCTAGCCAATTAGTGAGCCAACTTCTACAAGGAACGGGAGTAGGTATAAGCACAAATGCTTTCGGGAGTGGTAACGCTGGCAAACTGACGGTTAACACTGGGCGCTTAGTGCTTCGAGATGCAGGTGGAATTACCACGTTTCCAGTGTCAGGTAATGGCGGAGATTTAACAATTAATGCTACAGAAATATTGTTGCAGAATTTTGCCGGGATTCAAACGGCAACTGCTGGTTCCGGGCAAGCCGGGAATTTGACAATTAACGCTGATAATGTAACGCTCACCAATAGGTCGATAATCAATGCAACGGCGTTAGCTGGTACGGGCAATGCTGGTAACTTAACTTTATCAGTTAAACAACTAAATGTCCGTGATGATTCTATTGTCTCCTCAGCAACTACAGGAGAGGGGAATGCAGCAACATTAAATCTCAACGCTACCGACAAAGTAGAAGTGGTGGGGACTTTCGCAGACAATGGCGGTTTTCCCAGTAGCATCGGAACGAGTTCCTTGAGTCCAATTGGTGGTAATGCTGGGCCTTTGAATATTACGACTGGGCAGTTAATTGTCCGCCAAGGAGGAGAGATTTCTACCGCTACCGTTGGTCAAGGAAATGGCGCACCCATTACAATTAATACCCGCACGCTGCAATTAAATAACGGTAGGATTAACGCTTCCACAGCTGGTGCTGGTGACGGCGGTGATATTACTATCAACGCCAGCGACTCTGTAGAAGTTGCTGGAAATGGATTTGCAGACTTGCAACAAAAAATTATCAATCCAGCTTATGCGGGTACTCTCAACCTTGATAACTTTGACCAGGGAATTGTTGCTGTCAGCGCAGGCCAAGGTAAAGCCGGAAATGTTGTGATTCAAACTCCGAATTTTCTTAGCCGCAATAGTGGATTAATTGCTACTACTGCTTTGCGTCAAGGACAAGGAGGGAATATTACCCTTGATAGCAGTAATACCTTCGAGTTAGATAACTCTTTTATCGGTACAGGAACATTAACCAATGCCGAATCTGGCAATGTTAACCTAACAGCGCGTCAACTTACAGCCAAAGGAGGCGCACAGGTATTTACTACTACCTTTGGTTCTGGAAAAGCCGGGGATTTAACAGTTAATGCTTTCGAGTCCATTGATTTAATTGACCCCTCCCAGCAGGGTTTCGGCTCAGGCTTATTTGCTTCTTCGGCTCAAACTGCTGCCGGAAACGGGGGAGACATTAATATCAACATTCCCAATGGTGACTTAAATATCCGCGATCGCGCCACCGTATCTGTCAGCGCTTTAGGAACAGGCAATGCTGGAGATGTCAATATTGATGCCCGTGCAATCTCTATTAATCAAGGTTCCATCACTGCTACCAGCGTTTCTGGACAAGGAGGTAACATCAACCTTAAGGTAGCCAATAACCTACTTTTACGAAATAACAGTCAAATTTCCACCCGTGCGGGAACTGAAAACAGTGGCGGTGGTAATGGTGGCAATATCAATATTAATAGTGAATTTATTATTGCTGTCCCTCAAGAAAACAGTGACATCACCGCCAATGCTTTTGCAGGAAATGGTGGGGATATCAACATTACGACTCAAGGTATTTTTGGCTTACAAGTTAATGACAAACTCACCCCAAATAGTGATATCACCGCCAGTTCTCAATTAGGCATCAATGGCATCGTTGATATTAATGCTCCAGATGTTGACCCTACTAGAGGATTAACTCAATTACCTTCTGTGCCTACCGATCCTGCAAATCAAATTGTGGCAGGTTGCCCTAGCAACGAAGAAGCAAATTTTGTGATTAGCGGACGGGGAGGTTTACCAGAAGACCCCCGCCAAGTGTTGCGTGGTCAGGTAGTTTTACAAGATATGCGAGTTGGTGCAGAAAGTTCCTTAAATAAACTTTCAGGGCAAATTAGCAATAGAAAAGTACCAGATATAAAAGCGCAACCACCACTACTAGAAGCTACTGGATGGATGATTAATCAACGAGGACAGCTAGAATTAGTGGCAAATACTACCCAAGTACAACCTGATGGTGAGAGAAATAAAGGTGATTGTGGAAAATTATAAGGGAAATGCCGAAAACCCTATATCTGCAAAACTACCCATTTAATTAGGCACTGTACAATTTTATTTCTTGGAAGTCCCTCTATTGATTATTTAGCCGTTTCTGACCACCAAGGGAAAGGCGCAGACGACATAGGTTTGGAACTCGGATTACCAATTTTCGCCGTTTCTATCGATGCAGTCGTAGCGATGGAAGCCACCACACCTTTGAAACTAATCGGTTTCTCATCTTTGTAAGTGATGGTTCCATTCAGGGTTTGTCCGCCATCTTTAGACTCAACATTGATCTCAACGATGTCCTTGTTAGTACGGGAACCAAGCACCCATGTAAACTCCCGAGGGGAATTCCCTGCGGTTTCGACCACGGTGTAAGAATTACGACTGGTGGAGCGGGTAGCTTGACAAGAACCCGTACTGGCAATAAGCTCATCAGAAATACCATCCCAGTAGTTTCCAACCAGGGTTTTTCCGTCATCGTTAGACTTAATGTTGATGCTATTGATGATGCCTGTCTTATTTGTCCTATTAAAGTCATAGAGACCGATCACCCAGATGCCATCATCATGCCACGATCCATCTGTCTGAATTTGCACTTGATACTGATTTTTTACTTGATCTGGAGTCGGCAAGGCAACAGAGCGCAGAGAGACAGGCTCGTGAGCTACTGGGGTTTGCTGAGCATCAGATTGTACAAAAACAGGTTCTTGAGCTACAGGTTCTTGAGCAACTGAAGTCGGCTGTGCAACAGAGCGCACAAAAACAGGCTCTAAGATCCACGAATCACTAGCATTTTTCACAGTGGTTATATAACCCTGATTCTTTGTATCGGGAGCTAGTCTTTGATTGCTGTAGGATATGTTGGTGATGCAAACGCGATCGCCATAGAAAATTGACCCTGCCTTGCCATCAGCTTTAGTAATCTTCCAACTCTGTTTCCCGTCATCATAGCCATCTTGCCAATAGTAACAATCATGGCTATCAGCAAAAGCCCCCAAAATATTATTGTTGCCTGTTACCTCTTCTGTCGTTCTGATTTTAATGTAATTGGTAGAAGTTACTTCTCCTTGACCGCCTACTAGTTGAAGCCCTACTTTTCCCGTTGTGCTCAACTGCGGCCAGTTGCGTCGTCCGCGATCGGCATTAACAAGGTATTTTCCGCTCTCGTGTTTAAGATAAAAGCTATCACCTCACATCTTGCACCTGGAAATATGAATGTCAAAACCACAACTAAGTGCAAGGAG
>NZ_JABXKF010000139.1:0-63967 GCF_017115165.1 Nostoc sp. LPT
TCATTTGTTATTTTGGCGAACTCATTTGTTATTTTGGCGAACTCATTTGTTATTTTGGCGAACTCATTTGTTATTTCGGCGAACTCATTTGGTATTTCGGCGAACTCATTTGGTATTTCGGCGAACTCATTTGTTATTTCGGCGAACTCATTTGTTATTTCGGCGAACTCATTTGTTATTTCGGCGTGGACATAACGCACCCTACTGGCGTGTCATTACTCAAATGTTGCAAAAAAATTGTAGGTTGGGTTGACGTAAGAAAACCCAACCTACACCTAATGCACTATTTTAGCCAATACGCGCTACTACGAAACTACTAGAATTGAAACCTATGTTGGTCATACTTGTGTGTACACTGTAGCCTTATAGGAGAGAGGCTTTGAATATTACTCCCCAACGCTAGTAGGGAAGGGGTTGGGGGTTAGGTCTGTATTGGACTCAACTGCAAGCAGCTATAAATTATTGAGAGACCAACAAAAAGCCTTAAATTGAGTATATCTGTTCAGTTTAAATATAAGCTCTAGAAGTGTGGTATCCAGAAAAAAAGCCAGTCAGATTGCTCAAGTCCTGAAGAATCAGCAGAGAGCTAAGGAAGCTTTTAGCGTAGTACCAAGACTAATCAACCGTCGCTACGCACTCATAGCATTGATCCTCTGCTTGATAATTGTTGCTTGCACTAACACATATCAATCCTCCCCTTCCCCACTTAAGAAGTTATCCAGTGAAAGTACTGATTTAAGGATTTGGTGGGATAAAGGTTTTACTCAGGAAGAGGATGAAGCCCTCAAGCAACTAGTTAGCCAGTGGGAAAAACAAACTGGTAACAAAATTAAGCTTTCTTTATATTCCACAGATGAGCTAACACGGAAGATTCAAAGAGAAATTCAGGCTGGCAACTTGCCTGATATTGTTACCAGTTATACTGCCGATCGAGAAATTATTCCCCGTTTAAGTTGGGAAGGCAAACTAGCAGATGTATCAGATGTAATTGAGCCACTTAAAAATTTTTACCCCGAAAAAATCCTCAAAACTGTTCAGTTTTATAACAATGTTACTCAAAAGCGAAGCTACTATGCATTGCCAATGAGCCAAGCAACTATTCACATTTTCTACTGGCGAGATATGCTAAAGCAAATAGGTCGTAAAGAAAGTGATATACCAAAGGATTGGGATGTTTTTTGGGAGTTTTGGAAACAAATACAGGATGACTTGCGGACAAAACAAATACCAGATAAAAAACAGAATATTTATGGATTAGGGTTTACTTTCGGTATTAGTTCTGCTGATACATACTACTTGTTTGAGCAGATTTTAGAAGCATACGATGTGCAAATTTTAGATTCTATGGATAAACTCCTCCTTGACGAGCCGAAAGTGCGTCAAGGTATTATTAACAGCTTAAAATGGTACACAAATTTTTATCAGCAAGGCTACGTACCACCAGATGCTGTAAATTGGTTGAATCCAGACAATAATCGTAGCCTACTTAATCAAAGCGTGGTTATGACTCCTAACAACTCGCTTTCAATTCCTGCTGCTGTGCGACAAAACCCTGATACATATTATCAAAAGCTTGGTATCTTAGAGTTTCCAAATAAACCCAATGGCTTGCCAATGCGCTACTTAATTACGGTTAAGGAAGCGTTTTTATTTGCCGAGTCTAAGAAACAGAAACTAGCTAAGGAGTTTCTTGCATACTTAATACAACCAGAAGTGATGGGAAATTATCTCAAAGCTTCTGGAGGTCGTCATTTACCAGTTTTAACATCGGCGTGGCAAGATCCTTTTTGGAAAGATTCAAAAGATCCGTATCTCTCGACAGCCATTAATATATTTCTCAACAGAGAAACTCGCCCATTTTATTTTGTCCAAAACCCAGCTTATAGCTTGGTTTTGAAAGATAATGTTTGGGGTAAGGCGATCAATCGAATTGTTGTAGATAAAATTTCTTCAGAGCAAGCAGCTGATGAAGCGATCGCTCGGATTAAGCAAATTTTTGACCAATGGCAGTAAGCTTTTACAAAGATGACATTTAAAAGAAAAGCTAGTCAAATTGCTAAAGGCTCTCAAAATCGGGCACAATATCACCATTATCGCAGATATGTGTTCATCGTATTCACACTCAGCTTGATAATTATTGCTTGTACTAACACCTCTCAATTAAAACAATCTTCAGTCACCCATTCGCCTACTGACAACACAGTTTTAAAGATTTGGTGGGATAAAGGTTTTACTGTCGATGAGGATGAAGCAATCCAGCAGTTGGTGAGCAACTGGGAAAAACAAACTGGTAATCAAGTCAAGCTTTCCTTCTATATCGGCGATGAGTTACCGCAGAAAGCGCGTAGGGCCATTCACGCGGGTAATCCACCCGATATCATGATGAGTTACGGCGCTGAGAGAGCATTGAATCCGCATTTGGCTTGGGAAGGTAAGCTGGCGGATGTAACTGATGTAATTGAGCCAGTCAAAAATCTTTATCCTGAATATGCCCTGCAAGCTGTTAATTATTATAATAATGCTGCAAAAAAACGAAGCTACTATGCAGTACCAATTAATCAGGCAACGGTTCATATTTTCTACTGGCGAGACTTGCTAGAGCAAATAGGTCGCAGTGAAAGGGATATCCCCAAAGATTGGGATGGTTTTTGGGAATTTTGGAAAAAAGTACAAAACCATGTGCGGGCAAAACAGCAAAAACAGGATATTTATGGGCTAGGTTTTCCTTTCTCTACTGGAGCTTCAGATACCTACATCTTTTTTGAGCATATTTTAGAAGCATACGATGTGCAAATTCTCGACTCAGAAGGTAAACTCGCGATCGATGACCCAAAGGTGAGACAAAAAATTGTCCAGGTATTAGATTGGTATACCAAATTTTACCAACAAGGTTATGTACCACCAGATGCACTCAATTGGTTAAATCCAGATAATAATCGCAGCTTGCTCAACCGTGTGGTGATGATGACTCCTAACAACACCCTCTCAATTCCTTGCTCTGTGCGCCAAGATCCCGACACCTATCGCAATAAGCTCGGCATCTTAAAATTTCCCAACAAACCCAACGGCAAGCCAATGCGTTATCTACTCACACTTCGGCAAGCAATTTTGTTCGCCGATTCCCAGCAACAGAAAAAAGCTTTGGATTTTCTTGCATATCTCACCCAATCACAAGTGATAGGTAAGTATCTGAAAGCTGCTGGAGGCTGTAATTTACCTGTCATCAAGACACTTTGGCAAGATCCATTTTGGAAAAACCCCGCTGACCCACACATTTCAACTGCGGTCAAGACGGTGACGGAAGGTTCAACGCGGTTGTTTTATTATGTCCAAAACCCAGCATACAGCCTAGTGTTAGAGGAGAATATCTGGGGAAAAGCTCTTAAGCGAATAATTGTAGATAAAATTTCTTCAGAGCAAGCAACTGATGAAGCAATTAAGCAAATTAAACAAATTTTTGCTCAATGGTAATCAATAATTATCTATATTAACTAAAGGAATAGCCTATCTGCATGAATAAGAAAAAAGATAAATATCTTTAGAATAAGAAACAACTTGTAAATATATGAAGTTCTGGAATCAGCACCTAACTATTAAAGTTGCCAGTTCCTTCTTATTCCTATCCTTGGTGACTGTAGGTGTAGTAGGAGGATTTGCTTTTCTCAATGCGAAGGAAGCTCTGAAGCAAGCTGCTTTTGAACGACTCAGTGCTGCTGCCAGCCTGAAAGAGGAAGAAATTACCCGTTGGTTTGAAGACCAAGAACGAGACTTTCTCCTAGTAACTCAGTTTCCAGACGTACAAAATAATTTTCAAATACTTTTAAATTCCCAAGCCGCCGACGCAAATTATCGTCAAGCTTACAAAGTTCTCTCAGATTATCTCACAAATATGGCTAAAATTAAGCCAAGTCTTGGAGAAATTTCCATTCTTGACCGGAGCAATCGGATTATTTTATCTACTAACAAGCAGCGTGAAGGTCAATATGAAATTTCAGCTAACATCACCTATATTGAGCAGATTCAGCCAAGAGACTCTTTTGCCCCCATCTTCTATGCCTCACCTATTACTGGTAAGCCTTCAGTTACTTTTGCAACCCCTCTACGTGATGCAGCCAAGGTACGTCAAGGTGTTCTTTTATCTGATTTGAATTTAGACAGAATAGATCAGATTGTCCGGGAACGTACAGGCTTGGGTAAGAGTGGCGAAACTTATTTGGTTGGTTCTTTAGTAACTAAAAACGCTTTTATTTCTAAAGATAAAGATAAAACACCAGATTTTTCTCAAGGAGTTAGCAGCCAAGGTATTGATGCAGCAATGAGTGGGATTAGCGGTCAAGGACTTTATCCAAACTATGCCGGAGTGTTAGTAATTGGGGTATATCACTGGCTCAATGACCAAGACCTAGCCTTAATGGTAGAGATGAACCAGGAAGAAGCCTTTGCGCCAGCTCGGCGATTAGCAGGGACGATGATGCTAGTGGGATTCTTATCAATGGGATTTCTATTGATTGGAGTGTCTTGGCTAACACGACAGTTAAAAATCTCTGGCGAACAGTTAGAGAATTACAGCCATAGATTAGAAATAAAAGCCAAAGAAGCTGAAACTGCCAACCGTGCCAAAAGCGAATTTCTCGCAAACATGAGTCACGAACTTCGTACTCCTCTTAACAGTATCCTTGGCTTTACTCAGCTACTGACCCGCGATTCTTCTATCAATGCTTCTCAGTTGGAACATTTAGAAATTATCAGTCGCAGTGGAGAACATTTACTTACCTTGATTAATGATGTGTTGTCAATGTCCAAAATTGAGGCGGGTTTAACGACACTGAATAACAATAGCTTTGACTTGTACACTCTACTTGATTCACTGGAAGAGATGTTTCAAATTAAAGCGGAATCCAAAGGTTTACAGTTGATGTTTGAACGTAGACTTGAAGTTCCTAGATATGTGCATACAGATGAAAGTAAATTGCGTCAAGTCTTGATTAATCTCCTTGGTAATGCTATCAAATTTACTCAAGAAGGTGGCGTTAGTTTGCGAGTTAGGAGCGAGGAAGAAAGGAAGCTACAGCAACAAGAAGGGGCACAAGCAAGAAAAAACTCTCATCCCTCATCCTTCTGGCTTTATTTTGAAGTCGAAGACACTGGAGCAGGGATTGCACCTGCTGAAATTGAAAAGTTATTTAAGCCCTTTGTTCAAACAGAAGCAGGTCGAAAATCTCAGCAAGGAACAGGTTTGGGTTTAACTATTAGCCAACAATTTGTGCATCTAATGGGGGGAAGTATTACTGTTAGCAGTACTTTGGGCCAAGGAACGATTTTTTCTTTTGATCTCCAAATTAGTCTAGCAGAAGTAGCTGAAGCTCCAATTCGACAGCTAAAACGACGAGTAATTGGTTTAGAGCCTAACCAACCAAAATACCGAATTTTAGTAGTTGAAGATAAATGGGAAAATCGCGAACTCCTAGTCAAGATGCTAGTATCCCTTGGCTTCGAGGTTCGTCATGCTGAAAATGGTCAAGAGGGGGTGACTCTTTGGGAAAGTTGGGAACCGCAACTGATTTGGATGGATATGCGGATGCCTGTAATGGATGGGTATGAAGCCACTAAACAAATCAGAGCTACTTTAAAGGGTCAAGCTACTGTGATTATTGCCCTAACTGCTAGTGCTTTTGATGAGGAGCGCTTTGTGGTTTTATCGGCTGGCTGCAACGATTTTGTGCGTAAGCCGTTCCGAGAGGAAGTAATCTTGAATATGATGTCTAAATATTTAGGGGTGCGTTATGTATATGCAGAGAAACCCCTTCAAAAAGACGAACTTACAGAAAATTCCGACCTGAAACTTTTATCATTAGAAGAGATGCTGGCTCAGATGCCCACTGACTGGGTAGCACAGCTACACCAAGCGGCACTGTGTACTGATGAAAAGCTGATTTTTAGCTTGCTTGAGCAAATTCCTGAAGAATCTGCTCTTTTGACAAACACTCTGTCTGATTGGGTTAATAACTTTCGGATTGATAAAGTTATTGATTTAACACAACTGTAAGAAATGATTTTTGAATCAGAATTCAGAAGTCAGAATTCAGGAGTCAGAACAAGAAAGTGGGGAATTAAAACCTGCGACTAATTAAAGACCACTAAATCTTCGTGTAGCGAATGCACTAGAAGATTCGATTGATTTACCAGTCTGGCTCCAATTCAATTCTGAATTCTAACTCCTGACTCCTGAATTCTTTTCTAAAAAATTAGTTCTAATAAATATGGATAACCATCAAGTTCAGCTACCAAAAGCAAATATTCTTGTTGTTGATGATACACCCGACAATCTGCGACTTTTATCCGCTATGCTAACTCAGGTTGGCTATGAAATTCGCAGAGTCATTAACGGGCAAACAGCTTTGAAAACAGCAGAAGCTGCACCGCCCGATTTGATATTGCTTGACATCATGATGCCAGAAATGAATGGCTATGAAGTTTGTCAACACTTGAAAGCCTCGGAGAAAACCCGCGACATTCCGGTGATTTTTATTAGCGCCTTGGATGAAGTTTTTGACAAAGTTAAAGCTTTTGCTGTCGGGGGAGTGGATTATATTACCAAACCTTTTAGTGAAGAAGAGGTTTTTGCCCGTGTAGAAAATAACTTGACTATCCGAAGGTTGCAAAAACAACTGACCGAGCAAAATATACTTTTACAACAGGAAATTAGCGATCGCCAAAAAGCCGAGTCAGCACTGCGCCTTAGTCAGTTTTATTTAGATAAATTTAAGGATTTTATCTTTTTTGTAAATTCGGATGCCCAGCTAGTTTACGTGAATGAAGCGGCCTGTCGTCATCTTGGCTACTCTCGCACACAATTGCTGACCATGACTGTTTATGATATAGATCCAAATTTTTCGACGGTTGCTTGGCGATCGCACTGGCAAGAAGTTAGACAAAAAGGCTCTCTCACTTTTGAGTCTACTCAACGAACCCAAGATGGTCAGGACATAGCCGTGGAAATAACTGTCAATTATCTGGAGTTAAACGGACAGGAATACCATTGTGCGAGTGTCCGCGATATCACCTCCTACTAAGAGCATTTCAGCAAACCGTAAAGTATTTTGTATCAAAAGTTCTGTAAATGAATAAGTAGTCTGAGATTGCGGGAAGATACTTTTAATCAAGACTTCTAATCTAAAACTGCTAACACAGGTGGGAAAAAAGATTTTTTCTGACGTTATCGACATTCTTTACATAAATTAATAAAAGTTTGACGGCAAAAGTCCTGACAAATTATGACTTTTTCATGCTGTTAAAAAGTGAGTGATTCACTTAAATTAAAGGTATGGTCATAAACTTCAATCCAAAACCTCAAGAAGGTCTAATAAGTAGAAGCAGAAGGGAAAACCCCAACAGTAACAGGTTCTTTTGATTTGCATTTTACATTTTATTATGTCCTCTTACTGAGTTGATTATGTGGATTGAATTGAATCGGTGAGTAAAAGTGTATTGCCCATTGCAACCATGCTGTTATTACCTCTGATATCTGACAGATAATGACAGCATCAAAAATC
The DNA here is from genome assembly GCF_017115165.1 of Nostoc sp. LPT. Lineage (GTDB taxonomy): Bacteria > Cyanobacteriota > Cyanobacteriia > Cyanobacteriales > Nostocaceae > Nostoc. The sequence continues at coordinate 7,554 of NZ_JABXKF010000139.1, forward strand.
AAGCAAAAAGATGCTTGGCGACTGCATCAAGCCTGCAAAGTATACAGAAAAAAGAAACTTCAGGAAAGAAAATAAGATGCGAAAAAATAGTATAAACCAAGATTTTATCCCGTCTGAAGAAACAATTCATCGCTGTATTCAGGTATCTGAGCAAGGAAATATGGATAGCATTGCTGTTAAAACTGATGATGTGAGCAACAACTCTTTGACTGTAGAAGATGTTACTACTGATTTAGATATTCAGAGTCATTCACTACCAGTAAACCAGAAAGTCAGGCATCTGTTGTTTAGCACCTCAGTTAAGGAGGATCTAAATGAACAGCTAACATCCTTAGTTGCCCAAGCCCGTAGACATCCACCTGGAAGCCCTCAACGTCAGAAGTTTCTCACGCAAATCATTCGTTTGACACAAGGTAAACTCTGGAAGGAAAATACTCCCTACTATCAAGACGCACTGCAACAAACTTGGTTGTATTTCTGCCGCAACGTTTGTGATGGTCTGACAGGTCAAGCTTATGACTCCACTCAAGGTAGTGTAATTAATTGGTTAGATGCTTACCTAAAACGCAGACTACAAGACTTTTATCTCAACCAAAACCGGGAAAAAGCTACAACAGTCTCCTTTAGGGTTCGTCAGTCTAAGTCGGGTGAGATTGGTGAAACTATTGACCCGATAGATAATATACCAGCTACCCCCCAAGCCCCTCCCATTTTGGAAAACCTGGAGATATGGGTGAAGACAGACTCGGATATGGAACTACGTAGTACTCACATTAAAGGGCGTCCAGACGTAAATTGTCAAGCATTAATTCTCAAACGCTTACCCCCGGAAGTTAGCTGGAAAGAATTATCTAAAGACTTTGGGCTGTCAATTGCGACACTAAGCAGTTTCTATCAACGTCAGTGTCTACCACGCTTGCGGAAATATGCTGAGATAGAGGATTTATTCTAAACTAGACGAGTAAATAGTGCATAATTTCTAATAACTAAAAATCCGAGTCAACTATCATAAATGGAATTTTATTTTGGTTGCAGATACAATCCTTGTCCCACTCATCTGGACTTCAGATGCAGTAACTTTACAGGAAAGGACAAGTAAAAGCTATACTGCACTGCAATATAGTGTTTTAATACAGCACAAAAGCACATCAATTGCGCTTCTATTACTAGGAAAACGCATTTTGGGTGTTGATTTTGATGTAGTTTCCTTATTTTGGGTTCATACAATTTTTTTGTTTATGTGAGTGCAAAGTCTATACAATATAGACTTTTACCCAATATAGACATCACTATTTTGCATGAATTTTGATTCCCTAAACAGACCAATTGCGTCAATGGGTTCAAGATGAACTAGCACAATTATCTTTTGAGTTAATCTCCTCTTTAACAAGTTATGACTTCATCCTTGAAGCTCTATTTCATCAAGCTTTACTCTATGTGGGTTCATAGAGAATTGGTATCAGTAATCTAAAATTTCCACAAGAAATACAATAAGAAAGGTGCAGCAATGAGAATAGCTAAAAGTTTGACCACTAGAGAGCGAAACATTGACTATTGCTATTTGGGCATGAAAAAATAAGTACTACTAGCGTACTCTCTCTCAAAGAATCTTATAATAATGTCCATCCCAAACCTGATACTTTAATAAAGTATCGACTTAACTAAAATACCAATAATTAGACCAACTATTCCAACAATCAAACCAGCACAAAAAAAGTAGAAAAACAATTCCAAACTTGCTTGAATATTTTGGGTATATCTGAAATAAAATATTGCCCAAATCGCTCCAAGCATTCCTAAAATTCCTATTGGAATCGTTACGATTGCTATAACACTTTGAGTTTCCATTTATATATGTATAGTATTATGAACCGTAAAGTTTTCTAGTTAAACACATAACAGAAACAACTGAAATTCGACAAAAAATCAAAAAATACGCACGAATAGAGCTAAAAAAACGTATTTATCCAGAACGGATTATGAATAAAATCTGATGAAAATCAATCCTCCTAAAACTGCTCCTTCAATAATGCCTATAATCCAGAAAAGAAAAATCCAAAATAACCAGATTATGCCTTGCCTTCACCGCCAATAAATAAACCACCTGTGGCTTCTTTATATGCCCTCAAACCAATTAAATGACCAATAAAACCACCAACTATTCCACCAAGCAATCCTCCCAAAAATGAGTATAATAATAACTTGAGATTTATTTGAATATTTTGGCTATACAGTAGATAAATTATTGCCCAAAGCAATCCTATGATTGCTGAGATTCCTACTTGCATTGTCGTACAAAAAATTATCGCTTTCATCTCAACACTTGCTTGAATATTTTGGGTATATCTGAAATAAAATATGAAATAAAATATTGCCCAAATCGCTCCAAGCATTCCTAAAATTACTATTGGAATCGTTACGATTGCTATAACACTTTGAGTTTCTATTTATATATGTATAGTATTATGAGGCGTAAAAGTTTCTAGTTAAACACATAATATAAAAGACCGGAATTCGACAAAAAATCAAAAAATATGCACGAATAGGATCTATAAATACGTACTTATCCAGAACGGATTATGAATAAAATCTGATGAAAATCAATTCTCCTAAAACTGCTCCCACAATAATGCCTATAATCCAGAAAATTGAAATCTAAAGAAGCCAGCTGAAGCCTTCAGAACTAATAAAGAAATCAGCTGAAAATCCTTCAGCTACCCTCGAACCAACTAAATGACCAATAAAACCACCAACTATTCCACCAAGCAATCCTCCCAAAAATGAGTAGAAAAATAACTTGAGAGTTACTTGAATATTTTGGCTATACAGTAGATAAATTATTGCCCAGAGCAATCCTATGATTGCTGAGATTACTACTGATACTATGATAGCAAACATTATCACTTTCATCTCTTTTTTCGCGGTCTTAGCTATGGGTAAACATATAAGGTTCAGACTTAATAGTAACATGACAAAAAATATCGCCTTAAGGGAGCATCCCAATGCAAGCAAAAAGAGGGGAAAAAACCCAGATTATTCGCGAGTTTCTTCCTTTATTTTTGCTGGGATGCTCCCTTAAGGCTAAGGTGGGCTAACAAGCCTCTGAACACTTTTACTGAAGCTTTAGAGATGTTTATAACGGCTATATCTGATCGATTTTTCGATTGGTTGACTCTCAATTTAAATAATAATTAATTTACAGAAATACAACGTTGTTTAAATAAGGGAGAGTTGAGATTTTATCGTTGGGTTGGCTGGGAAATTATCGCTCATAATTTAACTATTATTAGCCGAGAGACTCTCAAAAATAAAATAAGTCATCACGGTTTTAGTTAAAATTATTACTATCAATTAAATTTGAGGATTATTTTTAATTATCCTATCAAATTTAGCTGGATAATATAGTTAAAACTGGCTTGGTTAATAATCACTAGTTATATGTACCAACTAGTGATTATTAACAAATTTTTATATCTGATTTGTTCAGCAGTTTCGCACTCCTGACTAGTCTAAACTCCAGCACTCATGGGTAATGTAATAATTGCTTTGAGGTTACTGAACAGTGCTTTTTATACTCGAAAGTCACTATCGCCAATCCTAAAACAACTATTAATGCCCAACCGAACGCACCTAGAAAAAATAATCTTTGAAATCTAGCTGCTTTTTGCTCTTGAACTAGTCTAGCTTTAACTTCTTTAGTTCGTTCTGCTTCTAACCATGTCTCAACTTCTCGCCGATCGCATTCTTGGCTAGCTGCTAAAAACTGATAATCCAGATCGCTCAAGCTTTTGCCTTGCGACCAAGCTAGAGCTTCATGTAAAGCTGTCCCGCGTAATAGTCGGGAATTATCACAGCGATCTGAGGCTACCCAAGCGTTGAATGCTTGGGAGTATGGTCGTAATTTTGCTAGTTGTTTTTCTACCCAAGTTTGGTTAAAAACCTCTTCATAAATCCGGTTCTTTACTATTAGTTGCCCTTGCTGCTTGGTTACTAAACCCGACAACAGCAGTTCTATTTGTTCTTCTCCATCATCACAAGCTATCTGAATCCCTTGTAAAATTTGCTGATACAGTCCTAGCAAACCTCCAGCACGCTGCTCATTTATCAGTAGGCGATCGCGGATTGTTTTCAAATGCTCTGGATCGTCTTTTGCTTCCCATTTCTCAATAATATGGGTTTGCACTAGTTTTTCTAAAATTAACAAGGGAAATTGATAATAAAAATTTATCAGATGTTGATTAATAATCGGTAAATGGTTATCCAATTTATAACGCTCATCAACTTCTAAGCTTCTCTGTTCTTCAACATTTTTGCTTCCAGAATTTCTTTCTTGCACTACTATCTGACAAAGCTTTTGAGTGAGAAACGGCTGACCATTTGTCCAAGCCAAAATTTCTTTGAGAACTGCCATCGGATTAGCTACTTTACTCTCTAAACCTGCCGCTAATGGCTGAACTTCCGATAAGTTAAAGCCGTGCAGTTCAATAGATTTACCAATATTAAATGGGGTACAGTTGCGATCGGCAATCAAATCTGAAGGCGTTGCTACTCCGAATAGTGCCCAAGTTAGGCGGTTATATTCTGGATTTTCGGCTCGTTGATTGTAGCATGAGCGAATTAGGGTAAAAAAATCGACTACAGGGAAATTTAAACCTAAAACACTATCAATTTCATCAATAAAAATAAATATTTTTTCAGTTTTTAGTTCAACTAATAAAATGTCTTCAACAAACTGGCTCAATCGCTGTAATGCAGGTAAATCTTCACGCTCCGACCACCATGCTTTTATATTAACTTTGCTAAAGAGATTAAAGCTCCTTAATAAGTCAACTACTATGCCTTTGTACCACTGAGCAGGAGTAATATTGCCGTTGCCGATGCGAGTCATGTCGATAGAAGCACAACTGTAGCCTGCTTGTTCTAATCGGTGTCTTGTTTGTAACCGCAAGCTAGATTTACCCATCTGTCGGGAACTAAATACATAACAAAATTCACCTTGAATTAAAGCATTATAAAGTTCAAAGTCAGCCTGTCTTTCTACATAGCTAGGAGCATCGACTTTGAGACTACCGCCAATTTGATATTCGTATTTATTCATAGCGTTTAAGTTAATTGCTCTCGGAAATACAGCTGATATAACTCACAGCTAGGCATTGCCTGATTTCCTTCAAGTTTTACTAAACCCATACTTTCTAATTTATAGGCAGCGATCGCTTCTAATTGCACACTTGTTGGAGAGGTAACTACCCGTTTGAGTGCGATCGCTAATTCGGGATGTTTTTGGAGATTTGCTAGATGATGCCGTAAATAGTTGCTGTAGATGCCGGCAATTGTGGGAGCCTCTTTTAGTAGCTGTTCTAGGGTTACTGTTTGATTTCCCAGGTTATAAAGAGCCAGACGAGCTAGATAGGGATGACCGCCAATCATTGCTCGTAGCGGAGCCAGCTTTTCCAATCCTTTCTCACCTTTGACCCAATCGAGTCCATGACGCACTGCCAATTCTTGCATCTGCTCTAAACTAAATTCTGGTAACTTAATCGGTAGCCCCACATTGAAAGGAGATTGATTAATATCTAACGGGATATAAGCTTCAGTGGCATGAACTACTACTAGTCGGAGTTTTTGCCAGATTTCTAATTCGGAAGCATCCTCATACCAAGAACGCAGTAGTGGCAGAAAATCCCTAGAAATTTCTGGATACTCAAAAACTCGATTCACTTCATCCAAAGCTAAGACTACCGGAGCGTCGATTTTCTCCAGCAAATACTCCTGTAAATACAATGTGCAGCTAACTTTGCTACCAATATCCTCATCCCAATAATCATCTAGTCTGATTTCTAGGTTCAACTGCCGACTGACGTTAGCACAAAACCAGCGTAAGAATTTTTCCAAGCTAGTGAAAACTTGACTATCTGCCCTCTGTAAACCAATCTGTACGATGTGTACCCCAGTCTGTTTGGCATGAGTAAGAATTCTGTGCATTAGGGAGGTTTTTCCCATTTTGCTGGGGGCTTTGATTCTGATTAGGCTTCCAGGTTTATTGATTTCGGTATAGGTGCGTTCTTCAATTGGCGGACGTTCTATGTAAAAAAAGGAATTTAGGGGCACTGAGCCACCAGGATTTTCTAAGAAATCGGGATTAGGGATTGGGGTTATTCTCTCGTCTTGCTTTTTGATCGCTAAAGAAGAACCTGATATCGCATCTTTGGCTCTGCTTGTTGGCTGAGACTGTCTCAAGACTGCTGGCACAGTTTGTAGTTTTTCTGACAAAACGCTATTTTGCGTAGGCAAAGTCCGCTGGGGGCATCGCCTTCTCAATACTGACCGAAAATTACTTTTTGTCACCTCTTCCCCAAAAGCTTGTGAAAGTAGCTTCCATAACTTAGAACCAACATCTTTTATATAATTAGCATCGTAACCACAGCTTTCGGCGATATCTGGATAAGTTTGTCCTTCCCAAGCTTGACGAAATATTATTTCCTGAACATCACTTAAGCCATGTTCAAGAAATGTATCTAAAATTACTAGCGCCTCTTCTATATTCATTTGTAAAAAGCATAAACTTTGTTTTAAATAAGACTTTAGCGGAATTATTCATACTTTTTTGCTTATTTACTTAAATTTAAACAGTTAGCTTCATTTCCATATGCCATTCTCAGGTATAAGGGAATGTCACTAATAGGATATAGGGGGTAGGGTGTAGGGTATAGGGAGGACGGCATTGGTTAGGTAACATTATCATCTGATAGGTCTTGTTGAGAATACCTGACCTATCTTTTTTTACCTTAAAATCGCTACACTCCACTATTTCTCATGCTTCCGCCTCCTTGTCACCCCTTCAGATTCAATTGCTTCAATCCCGCTCAAGGTTCTTCTGGCTAATTTCGCAGCCAGTAATAGCCGAGTGTGGTTAAACTAGCCTAGTTCAAATTCCACAGCTTGATGGTCTGATCCAAACTGCTAGAGACGATCGTTTGTCCATCTGGACTGAAGCTGACGCTGAGCACATAATCATTGTGACCACTTAGCGTGTTGATCAGCGTGCCGTCTCGCTTCCACAGCTTGATGGTACCATCCGCACTGCCAGAGGCGATCGTTTGCCCATCTGGGCTGAAGCTGACACTGTACACAAGAGAGTCTACTTTGAGCGTGTTGATCAGCGTGCCGTCTCGTTTCCACAGCTTGATGGTGCCATCCCAACTGCCAGAGGCGATCGTTTGTCCATCCGGGCTGAAGCTGACACTCCACACATCAGCATTGTGTCCCCTCAGCGTGTTGATCGGTGTGCCGTCTCGCTTCCACAGCCTGATGGTACTATCTCCACTGCCAGAGGCGATTGTTTGTCCATCCGGGCTGAAGCTGACACTGTGCACAAGATCAGTGTGTCCCCTCAGCGTGTTGATCAGTGTGCCGTCTCGCTTCCACAGCTTGATGGTGTTATCCCCACTGCTAGAGGCGATCGTTTGTCCATCTGGGCTGAAGCTGACACTGTACACAAAATCAGTGTGTCCCTTCAGCGTGTTGATCAGCGTGCCGTCTCGTTTCCACAGCTTGATGGTGCCATCCCAACTGCCAGAGGTGATCGTTTGTCCATCTGGGCTGAAGCTGACACTGAGCACAAGCGAGTCTTCTTTGAGCGTGTTGATCAGTGTGCCGTCTCGCTTCCACAGCTTGATGGTCTTGTCGTAACTGCCAGAGGCGATTGTTTGTCCATCAGGGCTGAAGCTGACACTCCACACATCAGCACTGTGTCCCCTTAGCGTGGTTATCAGTGCGCCGTTTCGGCTTTTTTGCTCTCTTACTCCATTAATCACCTGCTTCTGACTCGTGACGCTCACATTTCGCTCAGAAACTGCTGAGTGTTTCAATAAATATTCGTTCTGTCGCCGCACTGGTTTAACCTCTGCAACCGCTTGATCGCTATTGGCAGCAATCACTGTTTTCGGACTTTGCCAAGCTGCAAATCCGGCTGCGATCGCCCCCATCAGCATTACCCTCAGCGCAATTGCCCCCAACTGAATCCGCCGATTCGCTTTGTGGTTCGCTGACAACACCTGTGTCTGCTTTTTGTGCTTGCGTCAATATTTGTAGTTGTTTCATTTTGCCTTTATTAGAACAGAAGATTTGCCATAACTTTTAGAACCTTTTTGTCTAAAAATTTTCCTGGTTCAAGATTTGCTCAAGTAAAAGTATCAGAGAATACAAAATATCCTAATACTCGCTCTTGGTAGAATACTTTTTGGTTTACTAAGTTCAGCTGTATACGGCTACAACATTGATTGGTGGCATTCCGGATTTGGCTTTCCAAGCTGAACAAAACAACAGGCAACTTATACGTGGCATTATCTTCACAACTAACAGTTTGCCAAGCATCCTATGCATCTCATACAAAAAAGAGACTAGACTATATTGTATTTGCAGTTTATTTCTCGTTCTCAAGTTTGAGTATAGAAACGCCAGTAACGAATGTAAAGGAGATGATTTATGCCGAGATGGAACGCAGAGAAAAAACAAGCGTATCGAACCGAGGTAATTCAACGCATTACCGCAGCAATGCCCGCAGTAATGCAGGAATATGCCTCAATTAATTGGGCGGAGGAACTCAAAGGCTACCATACTGAGCATGAATATTACCCTGACTACATCCACGCTCCCATTCATGGGGGAACTGATTCCTACACGAACCCTCAGTCGTGCTTAGGTTGGGATGCTGCTATGGATGCGATTATTCCCCTCAGCCACAATGTTAGTTGCCAGCAGTTGCGCGAGAAAATGGCTGAACTAATTCCTCAAGACGCTCAAATTGAGACGGTGCTAGAGCTTGGTGCAGGTACGGCGGGTGGAGCGCTGGCCCTAGCACGGCGGTTTCCCCAGGCCACTTTTCGCATTACTGATGTTTCACCTTACATGCTGGTGATTAGTCAGCACAAGTTTAACAAGGCTGGATTTAGCGAGCGAGCTGACTTCGAGCAGGTGGACGCTCGTCACACTGGCTACCCTGACAACTCCTTTGATCTTGTCACGTCGTCACTACTCTTCCACGAGACACCTAAAGAGTGGACGCCTAAGATTCTTAAGGAGATGTACCGAATTACCAAACCCGGAGGTTGGGTACTATATGCTGACACCTATCGGGGTGAATACGCCCTGAGCGCTTCTTTTCAAGAACCGTGGTTGGATGACTTTATCCATTTTAACTTCGAGTACGAGTTTGCGAAAGCAGGTTTTACAGAACTCAATTACATCCGCTATGCCGTGGGTTTGTGGTATATGGTTGGCCGGAAGCTAGAAATGTGAGGACAAAACAAGTACTTTATACCAATTCGTAATTCGTAATGCCGCTCGTTCCGACGCTCCTGCGTCGCTAACGCTGCGCTATCGCTAACGTAATTCGTAATTAAGAAAGTCTTACTTAGTCTCTGCAAGTAGAATAATGAAACGATCGCCCGCTCGCCCTCCAAACCTGATTATTTCTAATCTGGAAACAAACTGGAGACTCAAATGACCCCAGCAACGATAGCAACACCAAAAAAAGAATCACCTCTTCTGTTTGAAGGAATGACCTGGAGAGAGTTCAAAGCAGTTGAGCAATTGTTAGACCGTCCAGGATATCGGCTCTCTTTTTTGAATGGAATTCTGGAAATACGACGAATGCCTGGAGAACCCCACGAAACCGTTAAAAAGAGGATTGCTGCATTATTGGAGCTTTACCTGCTCATGGCAGGGTTCGACTTTACTCCAACTGGCTCAATGACTCTGGAAAGTGAAACAGTCGCTGTCAAGCGAGAGGCGGATGAATCTTATAAACTTGCTCCTGGTCGGATGCTACCCGATCTGGCGATCGAGGTGGTGTTTTCCAGTGGCGGCATCAACAAACTGGATGCATACAAGCGGTTGAAGATCAAGGAAGTGTGGTTTTGGGAAGATCGTGTGTTAGAAGTCTATCATCTGCGGGGAGAAGGGAATACACTTCACTATGAAAAGGTTTCTAGTAGTGAAGAGGTGAAAGGAATCGATCTAGATTTGTTGTTACGTTGCATGAATATGGTGAATCACGTAGAGGCGATCAAGACTTTTCAACAGGCCCTTCAGAAATAGGCGATCGCACATACTTATGGGATGCTGGGTTTCACGCTTGAAAACTGCTGTGAAAAACGATTTTGTTCAGCGTAGAGACTTTAAGCTTTCAGTCTTTTGCACTAAGAAATCGGTGAAGATACTTATAATTGTGCGCTGACGCAATTTCACATTTGCATTAATAGACATCCCTGATTGCAATGGAATTTGACGCTGATTAATCAGTAACTTTTGCCCATGTAGGCGGACTTTTGCGGAAAAACGCCAGAAATTATAAACTTGGTCTGGAGGTAAGGCATCAGAGCCAATCTCAATTAGTTCGCCTTTGATATCACCATACTCTTGGAAGGGAAAGGAATCAATTCTCACATCTACTTGTTGCCCTTCTTGGACAAAGCCGATGTCGCGGTTGGTGATGTATACGTTAGCAACCAAGTTATCACTAGGAACGAGTTTTAAGAGGGGTTCGCTGGAATTAACTACAAATCCTGCTGTTTTGGCTTTGAGTTCAAAGACGGTTCCATCTACGGGTGCTGTAATTTTCTGATATTTCAGGGTTTGTTCTGCCTGAACCCCCTTACTATCAATCTCTCCAATCTGACTATTAATTTCATAGATGCGTTTTTGATTATCTACAATTATCTTGGTTAATTGGCTGTCAATTTCGGCAATGTTCTTGTCATTATCTGTAATTTTGGCGAGTAAGTCTTCTTGAGACACTGCCGCAGTATTGCGAAATTTTTGATTTGACTGTGCGATCGCTAATTGTAATCGCTGCTGTTCCCGATTCAGTCGAATTACTTCAGATTGTTTGCTGCTGACATCCTGCTGCTGTTTCAAGTATTGCACCTGGGAAATAGCTCCCTGTTGCGCTAGAGGTTCAAACTTGCGGAGAATTTGTTGATTAATTGTCAGCAACTCTTTAGCGCTTGTTAACTCCGCCTGAGTCTGAAAAAATTGCTGTTGCGTCTGTCCCGTTTCTAAATTAGCTGTAGCTAAACGCGATTCTAATTCTATTTGGCGATTTCGCAAGCGTAACTGTTGCTCTCTTGTGAGACTATTTCCAGCAGTTGCACCGTTTAACTGTGTCCGATACAACTGGTTTTCAGCAATAATTGCGGCTCGGCTTTTGGTCAAAAAGGCTAATTCTGGTTTAATTTTCAATAGAGCAGTTTGCTGTGCCACTTCTTGTATTGATATGTTCCCTTGAAGCTGACGGCGATAGAAATCATTTTCTTGCTCTAGCGCTTGTTTGGCAAGCAACTGAGCCGCGCGACTTTGCTTTAATGAAATTAGCTCCGCCTCAGAAGTAGTTTTTTCTAGGGTAACGAGTGTTTCACCTTTTTTGACTCGCTGACCATCTTTGACTAGAATCTCGTTGACAACACCATGAATCGGAGCCTGAATTTCTTTGACTGCACCCTGTGGTTCTAACTTGCCAGTAGCATGAATTGATTCATCAATTTGGAAGACTGAGGCCCAAATTACTGTGAAGGTGCTAACTCCAACAATAGTCCAAGCGATCGCTCGTGACCAAGTAGGTGTCTGTTGTAAAAGTACTGGTTGATCGAATTTATATTGAAAATTCATAGGGGAATGGGGAATGGGGAATGGGACATTGGGCATTGGGAAGTGTTGAGTGCTGAATTAAGAGTGCTAAGGTTAAAGTTCCAAGTTCAGAAGCTCAACGTTCAAGCAAAAAGGTGCAACTTCCAAGTTCAGAAGCTCAACGTTCAAGCAAAAAGGCGCAACTTCCAAGTTCAAAGGCTCAACGTTCAAGCAAAAAGGTGCAACTTTCGAGTTCAAAGGCTCAACGTTCAAGCAAAAATGGTGCAACTTCCGAGTTCAAAGGCTCAACGTTCAAGCAAAAAGGTGCAACTTCCAAGTTCAGAGGCTCAACGTTCAAGCAAAAAGGCTCAACTTCCGAGTTCTGAAGCTCAACTTTCGAGTTCTGAAGTCGAAGTTCCGAGTTCTGAGCTTGAAGCAATAATACTTCCTCCTGACTCCTGACTCCTAACTCAGCACTCAGCACTCAGCACTAAACTTTCGCTTCTTGTTGCTGATACAGACAGTAGTAATAACCTTTGAGCGCCATTAATTCTTTATGAGTCCCTTGTTCTACCACAGCACCTCTATCCATCATCAAAATGATATCGGCATTGCGAATTGTGCTGAGGCGGTGAGTAATGAAAAACACTGTTTTATCTTGGAAAGCTGTCGCTAAGTTACGGCAAACTTGGGCTTCAGCATTGTAATCTAAGGCACTGGTAGCTTCATCAAGGATAAGCAATTGCGGATTTTGCAGGACAGTACGAGCGATCGCTACTCGTTGGCGTTGTCCTCCAGACAGTCCCGAACCTCGTTCGCCCACACGGGTGTTATAGCCACTGGGCAGAGACATAATAAAGTCGTGGGCATAAGCTATTTTGGCAGCAGTAATAATTTCCTCATCGCTTGCATCAGGATACCCCAAGGCAATGTTTTCGCGGACTGTGCCATCAAACAGGAGGGTATCTTGTAATACCATACCAATTTGACGACGTAAGGAATAGAGTTCTACTTTGCTGATGTCATAGCCATCAATCAAGATTTTGCCGGACTTGGGTTCATAAAGTCGGGGTAATAATTTTAGCAGTGTACTTTTACCGGAACCACTTTGACCAACAATTCCCACAAAAGAGCCAGCAGGAAAATCTAAGTTAATATTGCACAGTTGCAATGGGCCGTGTTCCGAGAAACTGAAGCTAAGATTTTCAAAGCGGACACTACCTTGAATACTGGGCATGAGGATATTTTGACAGTTACCGATTTCTACTTCTTGGGGAGTGTCTAAAATATCAGCAAGGCGTTGCAGAGATAGAGCAGTTTCTTGGAAGTTCTGCCAAAGTTGCATTAGGCGTAACAAGGGGCTGGTAACATAACCAGCTAGGATGCGGAAAGCGATGAGTTGTCCCAAGGTTAGGTGCTGATTGAGGACGAGAAAAGCTCCCACCCACAGCACTAACATACTGGAAAACTTGTTGAGAAAGTTACTAACAGAACTGGCGGTAGTTTGGGTAGAGACTGTTTTGAAACCTGCGCTAATATAACGAGCATAGCGTTCTTGCCATTGCCAACGCGATCGCATTTCTAAATTTTGCGCCTTGACTGTCTGCATTCCCCCCATCACTTCCACTAGATAAGATTGCGTTTCAGCATTGCATTCTGCTTTCTCTTGCAATTGTCGCCGCATCAGAGGTGATACCATTAGGTTGAGCAAACCAAACAACGGCACTGTTGCCAAAGCTACCAAGGTTAACACTGGGCTGTAAATCGCCATCACCACAATATAAACTACAGAAAATACCGCATCCATCACCACAGTTAAAGCTGTACCAGTCAAGAAAGAACGAATGTTTTCCAACTCGTGAATTCGTGTTGCCAATTCTCCCACAGGACGGCGTTCAAAGTAAGATAATGGCAGACGCAACAGATGATTAATCACCTCAGAACCAAGGGTGAGGTCAATTCGGTTAGTGGTATCTGTAAATAAGTGAGTGCGGACACTGGTGAGTATTGCTTCGATGACTGCTACTACCAGCAAAAAGATGCCAAAAACTTCCAGGGTATCAGGACTGTTACCAACCAGTACTTTGTCAATAATCACCTGTGTGGCGAGGGGATTTACCAGCCCAAACAGTTGAATAACAATGGAAGCAACTAGTACTTCAATTAATACCTTGCGATAGCGCCGCAGTGAGGGTACAAACCAACTCAAACTAAACCGCGCCTTGGGAGTATTTTTGGTAGTTTGTAGCAGCAGAACCTCTCCTTCAGCCCCCCAGTTTTCCGCAAAGTCTCGTAATTTGTAGCGTAGTAGTCCCATCTCTGGAACGGCAATGAGTAACTCTTGATTGCTATTTTTGTAAATAATTGCAAAACTATCTTGCCAAGAAATCATTACTGGTAATTGCAAGCGTCCGACTGCGGCGGCGGGAACTTTCACCATTTGTGTTGTCAACCCCATCAACTCGGCGGCGGCGGCGCAAAATTGCAGAGATATAATACCTTTCTGTTCGTGCTGCTTTGTCAACACCCGTTGTAACGTATCTCTGCGCCAGGAGATGTTAAAGTATTGGCTCAACATCTGGAAGCAAGCTAGGGAAGCATCCAGCGGCCCTCTACCTTTGATATAAGGAAACTTCTTTTGTTTACCCTTAGTTGCTGGTTCTTCCGTAACAGTAATTTCTGAGGCGTAGGGAATCTCTGCGGGTAAGAGTGTTTTTGGTATAGGAGGGGCGAGATTTTCTCCAAATATTGATTTGGGCAATCCTACCAGACGCATATTTGTATTAAATTTCAGCTTGGGGTTAAGTTCATCCAACTCCAAGCGACTCCCCACAGGGAACTCAGGATCAAAATTACTGCTGACTAACCACAAAAATTCTGAATCTAACTGCTGGCGGAAGACTTTTCGTGCAGGGATTGTTTGGATGATAGCAACTTCGGTTGCAGTCTGGGCAAGCTTAACTAAATTCCTGCTACCATCTGCGCGACGGCTGAGTTCTTCGGTAAGCAGTTCATGCACTTCTAAAAGAGTAATCTCATTTTGCAACGCTTGCACAAAAGGCTGTTCCTGCTTGAGTAAGGTTAGAAAACAGCAATAGGTAGATTAATAGCGATAACTTCAGTAGAAGCGATCGCAGTTTCACATGCAATACCCCGCATATAACTTACCCAACCTAAAACCTCTCCTAGTGAGAGTAACTTCAGTGTCGCCGGATTTTGTCCTTGGGAATTGTAGGTTAATAAACGTGCTTGTCCTTGGTAGATAATGCTAATCCAATTGGGCATAGCTTCCCTGGTTACTATTACCTGCCCGATGCGATAACGACAAAATTGCACTTTGTTGAGCAAATTTTCTAAAACATTTGCTGACAGATAATTGAAAGGAAATAAATCGGCAATATATTCTTGAATATCAACGGTTGTATTTGTCATCATCTTGCATCCGATTTTAATAATTTCTAAGTCAATACACTTGGGTTAAGCCTCTTTTCTCCCCCTGCCTCCCCTGCTCCCTGCCCCTCTGCCGTTCTACGCTGCGATCGCTTCTTGAACCTGTGCTGATTTACTGTTGATTCCCATCCAGGTTTTTTCTTCTGGTGATAGTTGACTTAGTTGCTGTTGAAACCAAGTTTCAAAATTCTCTTGCAGCAATCGTTGTCGCATAAAATCGTCCAATTGGGCAGTTATAAACTTTTCCACACGTACAATTATCCATGAGTCTCCAAAGGGTACGGGTGGTTGAACTATACCTACTTGACTTGTACAAAGTAACTGAGCAAAATTAGGGGTGATAGTACCAAGTTCTACTGGGCCGATGATGCCATTTGTATCAGCTTCTGGTCCTTGAGAATATTCACGCGCCAATTCAGAAAATGATTGTTCTCCTTCTTGAATTCGGAAGAATAGCTCGTTAGCAGCTCCTCTATTTTCAGTCCGAATTAAAGAATAAATAACTTTATCAAAATGTCTTTTGTATTTGAGGAAGTAAGATTCTAGCTGATGTCCCCAAGTTATTTGCTTGAATTTTTCGACTCTGAGCTTGCGGGTGGCGAAAAGTTCTAATTGTTCTTGAGTCAAACCGTAACGTAAACACCAATCTTGGATTTTTTCTGCGCTGTTTAAATCCCAATGCTGATAAAATTGCTCTAGAGCCTGAGTTGTTTCGGCATGTGTGCAGGTGATTGGTGCGATCGCTAATTCAATAATGCTCTGAGATAACAATTGCGGGATTAGATTGTAACTTGCTAAAAAGGGGATAATTTCTGGGGGCAAGATGGCGCTGCTGCTACGCCCATCGTAGACATCGCCTAGTTGTAATGTTTTATTCATATTTGTGCAAATATTTGAGCCGTGCAGAGATAAATTGAGAAATGCAAGCGGTATTCAGGTATGGATTTGTACCGCTTGCATCATTTGCATACTCTTGAAAGCATTGCCGTACAAAACTTTCAAGTACTACTCATCACTGCTAATGCCTAAACTTAAGCAGGAACGGAGAACTGATTAAAAGTCACATTGTAGTTAGTGTCACCAGTGAATTCAGTTACCTGCAAGAAGTAGTCACCACGTACAGTAATGTTGGAAATCAGTTCTGAAGTAATACCTGCATTATTAGAGCTGGCAATTACCTCACCTGCATCGACGATGCGATTGTTGTTAGTGTCTCGAATCAACCGGATATCAGCATCGCTGCTTAATCCGTCCAATCTAATGTCGGCACCCTCACGGAATCCCAAAGAGAAGCTGTAAACATCAGTAGTGTTCTGGTTATTGACGTTACCTGTACGAGTGGTATTACCTGACAAGTGACCGAGTACAAATTCCTTGGGTAGAAGGTTGCTGGAACTAGCTGAAATCGGAAAAGTTCCAGAAGGTTCAGTTGCAGACAAGGCTAAATTGTAACTGACATCGCCTGAACTACCTGGAGCAAAGCGAGATACTTCGGCAAAAAAAGTACCGGAGCTAGTTTTAAAGTTAATCGCCTCATCTTGGTTGCTTCCGCGATTGGAAACAAGTCCAACATTTCGATCGAAGCTGTCTAATACACCGTTATTGTTAGCATCTCGAAACAGTCGAATGTCGGCATCATCACCAGTGCTGATATTTGTCAGAGATAAGTTGATATTTTTGCCACTGCTGATTTGGAACTGAAAGACATCTGTGGGATCGGATGTAGTTAAATCAAAGTTATTTTTAACAACAGGAGTGCTACCAAGTGTACCAAGATTGAAAAGTGCCATTTTTTTGTCCTTTAGATGTTGATTGCAATCTGGTAAAGTTCAGATTAAGTTGTGGTTTGCACAAATGTAAATATCGCTTGAAATCGATATTTACTGGAATTTAGTGGCTGAGAATTCGATGAAAATAAATATTATTTATTATTTTCAATAGAGCCTTAGCTGTTTGGTTGTGTGCTTGCCGTGTTCAGAACTTGTTGTTTAACCATGAATCTAAATTAAACTGTTTTTTCAATAAGCACAGCATGAAAAAGACTTCTATAGTTAGGTGTTTGTTAAAGTAAATTCCAAGTGCTTTGTATTGTTTAGTCATAAAAAGTCTTATGACTCACCATTGGCGTAATCGAGAATGAGTTTGATGAAATAAGAGATGTGTGAAGAAGTAGGCGAAAGCTTATAAGTATCTAGTACCGCAAGGCGGAAGTCAAAAGTCAAAAGTCTACGCATAATTGTATTCCAAGCTCTTGCGCCATTTGAAATGGTGAGGCAGTCGCTCAGAGGGGGTTCCCCCCATGAGGAACTGCCGAACCCGAAGGGGTATGTTTATTTCCGCCGTGTTGTACTAGGCATAAATAAATTAAAGTTTGTAGTAAGGACTTTAGTCCTGATAATCCTTGATCTGAGCGATAAATCGCTCACTACAAACTAAGAGTTTATCGATAAAGGCAGGAGGCAGGAGGAAAACTGCCCGACGCTCGTAGACTCGCTACCGCTGCACTATCTTGCGTGTTTCAATTTATATTTAATTATCTTTACCTAATTATCAGGCGCTAGTAATACCACAAGCCTTGTTATCATTGATACAAAAAAGCCTCTGATAACTCAAAGGCTTCTTATGATTAACTAAATGTTTCTGGTAGTCTTTAAACGATCGCTAATTTATGAGTTTTCACTCCTCACTTGTTACACTTCACTTCACCAGCCCCATCGGGCAAAGTGAAATGAATCGGCGATAGAACCCCACAAACGTACATCTGTGCCTAAATCCCTTCCCCGAAGGAAGCTTAAAAAATCTTTAACATCAATTTTGTTGAAATATTTGATCGATGCAGCTATAATTTATGCAATGAAGCGGTAAAGTTCAGGTATAACTTTCTGCCACTTGCATCATTTGCATACCCTTGAAAGCATTGCCGTACAATACTTTCAATTACTACTCACCACTCCCGATGCCTAAACTTAAGCAAAGGGGGTGGTGAACTAGTTAAAAGTCTAAAGTGTAGTTAGTGCTATCTTTGAATTGCTCGACTTGTAGAAAGTATTTACCAGCATCACTAATATTGGAAATAATATTTGAGGTAATACCGCTTTTAATAGAACGGGCAATTTCCTCTCCTGTCTCTACTCTGCCATTGCGATTAAAGTCTCAAATTAGTTGGATATCAGCATCGTTGCTCAGTCCGCTTTAGTTAAGTCTGATGTCACTTTTTTGTCTAAAGTCTGGAATAAAAGCGGCAAAGTTCAGGTACGATTCTTTGCCGCTTATATCATTTGCATACCCTTGAAAGCATTGCCGTACAAAACTTTCAAGTACTACTCACCATTGCCGATGCCTAAACTAAAGCTTGGCCGGTAGTGAAGTGGTCGAAAGTCACAGTGTAGTCAGAGGTAGAGAATTGAGTGACTTGCAAGAAGTAGTCACCAGATAAGTTAATGTTGGAAATAAGCTCTGACGTAGTACCTCCACTAATAGAGCGTGCAACTTCTTCGCCAGCATCAACGATGCGATTGTTGTTAGAGTCCCGAATCAGCCGGATGTCAGCATCGCCGTTCAGTCCGTTCAATTTAATGTTGACACCCTCAAAGAATCCCAAAGAGAAGTTGTAAACATCAGTAGTGTTCTGGTTATTGACGTTACCTGTACGAGTGACATCAGTTGACAAGTTACCAAGTACAAATTCCTTAGGTAGAAGGTTACTGAAACTGGCTGAAAGGGGAAAAGTTCCAGAAGGTTCAGTTGCAGACAAGGCTAAATCATAACTGACATTGCCTGAACTACCTGGAGCAAAGCGAGATACTTCGGCAAAAAAAGTACCTGAGCTAGTTTTAAAGTTAATCGCCTCATCTTGGTTGCTTCCGCGATTGGAAACAAGTCCAACATTTCGGTCGAAGCTGTCCAATACGCCGTTATTGTTAGCGTCTCGAAACAGTCGGATGTCCGCATCATCGCCAGTGCTGATATCTGTCAGAGATAAGTTGATATTTTTGCCACTGGTGATTTGGAACTTAAAGACATCTGTAGGGTCTGTGGTAGTTAAACTGAAGTTATCTCTGACAACAGGCGTGCTACCGAGTGTGCCAAGATTGAAAAGTGCCATTTTTTGTCCTTTAGGTGTTGATTGCGATCTGGTCAAGTTCAGATTAAGTTGTGGTTTGCACAGATGTAAATATCGCTTGAAATCGATATTTACTGGAATTTAGCGGCTGAGAATTTAATGAAAATAAATATTATTTATTATTTTCAATAGAGCCTTAGCTGTTTAGTTTTGTGCTTACCATGTTCAGAACCTGTTGTTTAACCATGAATCTAAATTAAGCTGTTTTTTTAATAAACACAGCATGAAAAAGACTTCAATAGTTAGGTGTTTTAAATTAAATTCCAAGTGCTTTGTATTATTTAGTCATAAAAAGTCTTATCTAGAATTCAGGTAATACCATTTATTAAGGCTGTGCCAAATTTCCTTTCTTCCTTTGTCTCCAACTCTTACGAGACGCTGCGCATAGCTTGCTTCTCCGTAGGAGTATGCGCCCTACCCTGCGGGAAAAAGTTGCGCTCCAACACAATACCCATTGGGTAGAAAAGTACTGGGTCGAGAGGTCTGGTAATAAATATTGGTACTACCGCTATTGCTGGATGGTAGGCCGCAAGAAAAATCGCGTTTACTTGGGTAGTGTGGACAGTCTCAAGGCCAAGCGTAAAAAGGCAGATGTGGAAATTGCGATCGCAGATAGTTTTGAAATTTTAGATTTTCAGCTTATCCGCAACCCCAAGCTTTGTCATAAGTTAGGGTAAATCTCGTCAACCTGCTCCCATACCTAATTTGCAAGATTCTCCAGTGCCATAGCCATTCATTACAGGATGGTCATACTCACCGTGCTGCAAGCGCAAGGGAGAAAATCTCGATTTGGAGGAAGTTGTCTTCCCAACTCCAGATGCACCGGATAAAAAAAGAATGTTTGGACGATAAAACGGCGTGATTTTTTCTTGCATAAAAATCATGCCGCTTGAATTAAGGATTGTTTATGCAGAATTGATATGGTTTTATAGAAAAATAAAAATTGCAGTGTATTTATTGTGAGTTTATTCATTGCTTCTTAAATATTCAATCGCTGCCTCTAATTTTGAGGGGTAACTTTCAGCAAACCTTTCAAACCAAAGCCCTTCAGACGAAAGTGGATCTACTTTGGCTAACCATTCTTTCGCTTGCACTTTCAAAGCTTCTAGTTGTTTGGCTTTGAGTTGTTCTTGTCGAATTCGTTCTTGTTTTACTTCTTGCTGTCTTTTTAACTCAATAGCAGCATCCTTTTCAGCAAAATTAGCCTTAACTTCTGCCAAAAGATTATCCATCAAAGATGCCGACTTTGGCGATGATGGAATAAAAGATTTGGCTACAACTGATTTTGGCTGTTGCTGTTGTGGTTGTACTTCTTTGTATTCAGTTTGGAGTTCAGCTAATAACTTGTCAATAGAATCCATTTTGGCAATTCCTAATAAATGGTATAGCTAGTCATTAATGGCATTGAGTAGCACTTCCGATAGACTCAAATCTTCCATATCTTCCATAGTAATGGTGTCACAGATATCAAACTTAGCACCAGCACTTTGGAGTTCATCATCTAAGACTTTGAGAAAGCGGGTAGCTTGCTGATCTGTACCAACTTGAATAAAAGAAATGGCTAATTCTTCATCTCGGTCGATACGACGAGAAGCTTCAATAATCACCCTCATGACTGCTTTGCGATCGTCCGGCTCACCATCAGTAACTACTAAAATTGTTTCACCATTTGGCTTGGTTTGACCGGCTGCTTTGCGTTGAAGATAATCATCAGTTGCATGTTTTAACACACTTGCCAAGTCAGTTGTACCAGAGGGATCGTTCTCTCGAAAAATTTGTGATACCTTGCTGGATGTGACATTTTCGTATCGCTTGAATTTGCCAGAAAATACATAGATAGTAATACCATCTGGGTCAAATTGCTCACACTTACTAGCTAAAGCTAAAGTTGATTCTTGGGCTGCAACCCATCTAGTTCTACCACCCTTTTGATCTTGGGTTGCCATACTACCGCTTTTGTCAATAATCAAGGTATAATCACGATTCTCTAGCATTATTCAATTCTCCAATTAAGAATTAACAGTTACTGTATGGGCGATCGACAAACATATTAGTCAGTTATTGCATTCGTCAATACATCTACAAGACTCATTTCTTCTAAGTCGTCTAAAGTGACGGTATCGCAAATATCAAATTTAGCGCCAACACTTTGTAACTGGTCATCCAAAGCTTTGAGGAACTTAGTTGCTTGGGCATCTGAACCTACTTGAATAATCGAAATTGCTAATTCTTCATCACGTTCCATTTGGCGAGTAGCATGAATGATCACTTCAAACACAGCCTTGCGATCGTCTGGTTCACCATCGGTAATAACTAAAATTGTCTCTCCGTTTGGCTTGGTTTTACCAGCTGCTTTGCGTTGAAAGTAGTTATTGAGGGCATCCTGAAGTACACTTGCTAAGTTTGTTGTGCCAGCAGGGTCATTTTCGAGAAATATCTGGGCGACTTTGGCTGAGGTGACATCATCGTAGCGTTTAAATCTCCCAGAAAACACGTAAACGGTGATGCCATCGGGGTCAAACTGTTCGGCCTTTCTGGCCAAAGCGAGAGTAGACTCTTGCGCGATTTCCCATCTACTTCTACCACCCACTTGGTCGGGTGTAGACATACTACCGCTTTTGTCAATGATTAAGGTATAGTCGCGATCGCTCATCATAATCTTCCTCTGATTGTTACCCTGTGGTTCTAGTCTAATCTAGGAATTTGACGATACCGTAAGCATTTTAAGGTTTCGTATCAATTATGCTACTCAAAAAAGCCGCGCCACAGTTGATGAATGCAATCGCCTAACCAAACCTAATCTCTTTATTTCCCTAGAGAACAAAATCTTCCCAGTCCCCAATCCCCTGTTGCATCAATATTTAGTCTGGGAATAATAAATCATACTAATGCTGACACACACGGAGCTAAACAAAAGCTGTTTAGCTCAATTTTAGAGATAAATTCGGGTATGAACCATCCTAGATTTTTAGATAAGCCCGCGCCAAAACAAAACACGCAGCAGCAAAACTTTTCTTTGGCATTTCTGTATCAGACGATCAACAGCATATCTGACCCAATTTTTGTCAAAGACCGTCAATATCGCTGGATATTACTTAACGATACCTACTGTGATTTCGTCGGTCATAGCCGAGAAGAATTAATTGGCAAGTCAGACTATGATTTTTTTTTGCAAGCAGAAGCTGATGTGTTTCGGGAAAAAGATGAACTGGTTTTCACCACAAATATTACTAATGAGAACCAGGATATTTTTACTGATGCTCAGGGTATAACCCATCTTATCTCTACAAAAAGGTCTTGCTTTGAGGATGAGACTGGTAATAAATTTCTGGTGGGTAGTATTCGTGACATCATTTTACACAATGAAGCCGAGATTGCGGTTGTGACTGGCAGAGGTACTGATATTACCAATCTGATGGAAACCTGTGAGGCACTTCAGGAAACCTTAGAAGAACTCCGGGTAGTTGAAGAAGAACTGCGCCAACAAAACGAAGAATTAGCTATCGCTCGTGAAACGGCTGAATTAGAACATCGGCGTTACCAGGATTTGTTTAATCTCGCTCCAGATGCTTACTTGGTGATTGATCTAGTCGGCATCATCAAAGAGGCTAACTATGTAGCCGCAGCCTTATTATCTGTGAGACAAAAGTATCTGGTAGGTAAACCACTAATCTTGTTTATCGCTGAATCAGACCGCCAAACCTTCATGAATCAACTGGCAAATTTGCAGCAGGTGCAGGATTGGGAAGTCTATCTACAGCCACGAAGAGGTACAGCCTTTCCGGCTCGGATCAAAATGGTTGCTATGTATAATTCACAGGGTCAGCAGGTAGGCTGGCGTTGGTTGCTTGGCGATATCAGCGAACAGCAAGCTGCACTGCGCGAGCGCCAGCAAGCAGAGAAAGACCTACACCGCATGAATGCTGTACTCCAAGCTCAACAAGAAGCTTCCATCGACGGAATTCTGATTATTGATGAAAATCTTACAGTTACATCATTTAATCAGAAATTCTCCCAGTTATGGCAAATTCCTGCTGCAATCCTCGAAACATGTGACAATCGCCAACTTCTCGGATGGGTACTAGACAAACTAGTAAATCCAGACGAATTTCTGGCTAAGGTGGAGTATCTTTACCAGCATCCAGAGGAAAGCAGCCGTGATGAAATTTTCCTCAAGTCTGGAAAGATTTTTGAGCGCTATTCTGCACCCGTGCGTAAACAGCAAGGGGCTTGTGGTGAGACATCACCTTTAGGAGACTACTACGGTAGGATTTGGTATTATCGCGACATTACCGAATACAAGCAAGCAGAGGCACAACTCAGGGCTTCAAAGCAAAAGCTGGCGTTGCTGATTGAACAAACACCTTTAGCCATTATTGAATGGAATACCAACTTTGAGGTTCAGACATGCAATCGGGCAGCAGAAAGAATCTTTGGATACACCACAGAGGAAATGCTGGGAAATCATTTTGAGATCATAGTACCTAAAAACGCCAGAAAGCACGTAAATGAGATTATCACTGCCTTGTTAACACAACGAGGAGGAAGTTTTAGCGTCAACGAGAACGTCACTAAAGATGGTAGGACGATGGTCTGTGAGTGGTATAACAACCCGTTAGTAGCTCCTGATGGCCAGGTGATTGGCGTTGCCTCAATGGTGTTAGATATCACAGAACGCAAACGAGCTGAAGAGGAACAGCAAAAATTTGTCGCCTTGATTGAAAACAGCAGCGACTTTATTGGCATTGCTTCAATGCAAGGGCAAATTCTCTATGTGAACCCTGCCGGACTCAAGATGGTGGGACTTAGTAGCCTGGAAGTAGCTAAAACCAAATCCTTGGTTGATTTTTATTCCCCAGAAGCTTTTGCAGAGTTTCAGCAACAAATTAATCCTTTGATATTTCAACATGGTTTCTGGCAAGGCGAGTTTCGCTATAGGCATTTTCAAACGGGCATAGAAATTCCTACTGATTGCAGCCTATTTATGGTTAAACATCCTGAAACAGGAGAGCCTTTCTGTCGGGTAGCTATTGTTAGGGACATCACAGAACGTAAACAAGCCAAGGAAGCCTTGCTAAAGTCGGAAGCGCAACTCAGACAACAAGCCGAAGAACTTAAAGTTGCACTCCATGAACTTCAACACACCCAAACTCACTTAATTCAAACTGAAAAAATGTCCAGTTTGGGTCAATTAGTCGCTGGAGTGGCACACGAAATCAACAACCCAGTGAATTTTATCTATGGCAACCTCACTCCTGCCAAGGAATACACCCAAGATTTACTTTCACTTTTGCAACTCTACCAAAGTCATTATCCTGAACCTATGCTAGAAATTCAGGATTTTGCAGAACAAATCGAACTAGACTTTTTGAAATCAGATTTGCCACAAATAATCAATTCAATGAAAGTTGGGGCAGACCGCATTCGCGAGATTGTACTTTCTCTGCGAACGTTTTCGCGCTTGGATGAAGCCGAAATGAAAGCTGTTGATATCCATGAAGGAATCGACAGTACTTTGATGATTTTGCAAAACCGCCTCAAGTCTAATGACCAGCACCCGACAATTGAAATAATCAAAGAATACGGTAATCTACCGCTAGTTGAATGTTACGCAGGGCAGCTAAACCAAGTATTCATGAATATTGTGTCAAATGCGATCGATGCACTTGAAGAGTCATTTGTCATTAGTCATACCCTGCGGGAAGGCGAAGCGCCTATGTCATTAGGAAACAACTCTAAACAAAGGACAAATGATAAAGGACTAATGACTTCTCCGACAATTCAGATTCGCACCCAACTACAGAAGCCAAATCAGGTAATAATTAGGATTACCGACAATGGATTGGGAATACCAGAAGATGTTAAAAAACAACTATTTGACCCCTTCTTTACCACCAAACCCATCGGTCAAGGTACGGGGATGGGTCTTGCCATTAGCTACCAAATCATTACAGAAAGACATGGCGGTTTTTTAGAATGTATTTCGCAGCCAGGACAAGGCGCTGAGTTTGTGATTAAGATTCCCCTGAACCAGGATACATCAACATAATTCGTGATTATTTCGTCAGCTAAATACCTCCACTTCTTCAGGAACCTTCATTTGGTCGAGAATTCCCCAAATTTCCTGTAACATCGGCTCCAACCCGGTACGAGTTACTGCTGAAATCACAAAAACCGGGGCGTAGGAGAGATGATTAAGTTGGGTTGCTAACGTCTCCAAATCGACAGTTTCCCGATCAACTGCATCAATTTTATTCAGCGCCAAAATTTGCGGACGTTCTGCTAAACCCCGTCCATAAGCTTGTAATTCTTCCTTAATTGTGTAGTAGTCTTTAACCACATCATCACTAGTAGCATCAATTAAGTGAAGTAGCACCCGCGTGCGCTCAATATGGCGCAAGAAATCATGTCCCAGCCCTGCCCCGTGAGCTGCTCCCTCAATTAGTCCGGGAATGTCGGCGAAAACAGTACCATCGCCAGTAGGTTTCCGCACTACACCCAAATTTGGGATGAGGGTAGTAAAAGGGTAATCTGCGATTTTTGGACGTGCAGCTGATAAAGATGAAATTAAAGTGGATTTACCAGCATTTGGTAAGCCAATAATCCCCACTTCTGCCAAAAGTTTTAACTCTAGGCGCAGCTGCTTTATTTCCCCTGGTAATCCTGGGAGGGCATATTCTGGGGCGCGGTTACGGTTACTCAAGAAATGCTGATTTCCCAGTCCGCCTTTACCACCTTGGGCAATCAGCAAAGTCTGCTTAGGTTCAATTAAATCCCCTAGCAGTTCGCCAGTTTCAGCATCATAAATGGTTGTACCGCAGGGAACTTCGATAATTAAATCCTTTCCTGCTGCCCCAGTGCAGTTACTTGGCCCGCCACGAGTACCCTTTTCTGCCTGAAAGCGGTGGTTGTATCTGAAGTCCAACAAAGTTTGTAGATTTTCTTCGGCAACGAAAAATACCGAACCACCTCGTCCCCCATTACCACCAGAGGGGCCGCCAGTCGGCACGTATTTCTCTCGCCGGAAAGCGACAATACCATCGCCACCCTTACCAGCTTCAACTTCAATTTTTGCTTGATCGATAAATTGCATCTTTCTAGAGTCCTGTTAGCGGATAGCTGGCGTTGAGCCAGTGCTGAGTTATAGGCGAGTTATAAATTATAAGTTTTAAAATCTTATTCCTCACTATTTACTTGTAACTCACACTCTTTACTCCCCTGCCCCTTTTGCTCAAGATATGGGAATATATAAAGAAAGTTGTAGCTAACCGTCTACGTAGAGGTTTAAAGTGGATACCATTGCAATTCCTGCTCTGAATCGGCCAGTGGATGCCACGGTAGAAATTCCTGGTTCTAAAAGTCTTACCAATCGGGCGTTGCTTGTCGCTGCTTTGGCGCAAGGTGACTCCATTTTAGAAAATGCCTTATTTAGTGAAGACAGCGAGTATTTTGCCAAATGTTTAGAGCAATTGAGTATTCCCATAACTCTGAATCCTAATCTGGCTCAGATTCAGGTTGCAGGAAGAGGAGGCGACATCCCAGCTAAACAGGCAGATTTATTTGTGGGTTTATCAGGTACTACAGCACGGTTTATTTCGGCGCTGGTGGCACTGGGTAATGGCGAATATCGGCTAGATGGCGTTCCTCGGATGCGAGAACGACCGATGGGTGACATGCTAACGGTGCTGCAAACGGGTGGAGCAACTGTTAATTTTGAGGGAAACTCTGGGTTTATGCCCTACACCCTCTATAGCCAGGGATTCGCTGGCGGAAATTTTCGCTTGAAAGCCAACCAAACAAGTCAGCAACTTTCGGCATTGCTGATGATTGCGCCTTACGCTCAACAGGATACGATTTTTGAGGTTGAGGGTACATTGGTTTCTCAGTCTTACATCAAAATGACCTGTCGTCTGATGGCAGACTTTGGCGTGGAGGTGATTCAAATCAGCGATAATCAATTTCAGATTAAAGCAGGTCAATGTTACCAAGCTCGACATTACACAGTAGAACCCGATGCGTCAAATGCTTCTTACTTTTTTGCCGCCGCCGCCGTCACGGGTGGACGGGTGCGGGTAAAACATTTGACCAAACAATCCTGTCAAGGTGATATTCTCTGGCTAAATGTTTTAGAACAAATGGGTTGCCAAATTAAGGATTCGGATGATTACACCGAAGTGACGGGGCCAAAGCAATTGCAAGGCATCGACATTGATATGAATGATATATCAGATTTAGTGCAAACATTAGGAGCGATCGCCCCCTTTGCTAGTTCCCCAATTACCATTCGTAACGTGGAACATATTCGATATAAAGAAACTGACCGAATTAAAGCTGTTGTCACAGAGTTGCGTCGGCTAGGTGTTGAGGTTGAAGAATTTGCAGATAGACTGAAAATTGAACCTGGCCCCATTACTCCGGCGGCAATTGAAACTTATCACGATCATCGAATGGCGATGGCTTTTGCTGTCACTGGTTTGAAGGTTCCAGGGATTGTAATTAAAGATCCTGGTTGTACAGCCAAGACTTTTCCAGATTACTTTACCCGATTTTTCCAAATGTTAGAACAATAAGAGCTATTTTCGCTAAAGGATAATAATTAGTTAAAACGACAAATACAGCAGTTTTGAAGTCAATGAAGTACAAAGTGCAAGATTCATTTAGACATTAAAAGTTTCTGTCTCCTGCCTCCTGCCTCAAAACCCGTAACTTTGTACTTCATGTAAAATAAAACTGCTGTAATATGTTAATCGCCCGATGTTAAAAGACATTATTTTTTCAATGCCAGAGTTAAACCATCTGCGATCGCGACTAAACTAAGACTTACTCGCTGGTCTTGATGCAGCTTTTGATTAAAGGCACGAATTCTTTTAGTTCTATTATCTTGCACTTGGGGGTCGGCAACCCTGCCTGACCAGAGAACATTATCGATCGCAATCAATCCCCCCGGACGCACTAATTGCAGCGATCGCTCATAATAGCCATCATAGTTGCTCTTATCTGCATCGATAAAGGCAAAATCAAAAGTTTCTGCTTCTTTTGTTGCCAGTAGCCAATCCAATGTCTGCAAAGCTGGGGCAATATGCAGTTGAATTTTATCCGTCACTCCTGCTTGCTGCCAATAGCGCCGAGCGATCGTTGTAAATTCCTCACTGATATCACAGGCTACCACCTTACCGTCCCTCGGTAATGCCAACGCCACCACTAGGGAACTATAACCTGTAAATACCCCAATTTCCAAAGTTTTTTTAGCTCCCAACAATTGCACCAGTAATGCCAAAAATTGCCCTTGTTCGGGAGCAATTTGCATTCTCCCTATCGGATACTGGGCTGTTTCCTGTCTTAGTTGGGTTAAAATTTCCGGTTCTCGAAGAGAGACTGACAGTAAATAGTCGTGGAGGTTTTGTTCGAGTCCTAATGTTTTAGTTGTCATGGGCATTGGGCATGGAGAATAAGGGACGAGTCTTTTTTACTCGTGGACGAGTCTTTGATACTCGTGAATGAGTCTTTAATACTCGTGGACGAGTCTTTGATACTCGTGAATGAGTCTTTTTTACTCGTGGACGAGTCTTTGATACTCGTGAA
The DNA here is from genome assembly GCF_017115165.1 of Nostoc sp. LPT. GTDB lineage: Bacteria > Cyanobacteriota > Cyanobacteriia > Cyanobacteriales > Nostocaceae > Nostoc. The sequence goes on from NZ_JABXKF010000139.1 coordinate 36,334, forward strand.
TGAGTCTTTAATACTCGTGGACGAGTCTTTGATACTCGTGAATGAGTCTTTTTTACTCGTGGACGAGTCTTTGATACTCATGAATGAGTCTTTTTTACTCGTGAATGAGTCTTTGATACTCATGAATGAGTCTTTTTTACTCGTGAATGATTTTTTAAAAGTCAAAATTATATTTAAATGCAACTCAGTATGAGAAACAAAGCGATCGCTGAGGATATTTTAAATCATGCCAAACCTTAAAGAAGATGATAACGCCCTGCGTGAGGTATTGACCCAAGCCAAAACTATCGCTGTTGTGGGTCACTCTGATAAACGCGAACGCACCAGTTATCAAATCGCTCAATTCTTGCGGCAGAAAGGCTATACAGTCTATGCCGTCAACCCTCTAATTAAAGAAATTGACGGTCAACCCAGTTATGCCGCACTCCAGGAATTACCCGAACCCGTGGATATTGTTAACGTGTTTCGTCGTTCTGAGTACTTGCCAGAAATTTTAGATGAAACAATTTCTATCAATGCTAAAACTGTATGGACACAACTGGGTATCTGGCATCAACCATCAGCACAAAAAGCTATAGATGCAGGACTCAATGTGATTATGGATGCTTGTATCAAAATTGAATATCTGCGGCTGAGAGTAGGTTCAACAGAAAATGTCTAGTTTTTATGCGTACAGATAACTCTAACAATCATTTAGATTGTAATTATTATGCAAAAAGCGTAGTTTACCGCCGTAGGCATCGCACAAATATCCTATGTGTTTTTATATTGCATACTAAGTGTTTGTTTGAGTTACTTGCTTAAACCCTTCTAGAATAAAAACTATATGTAGGTAATTTTATTACTAAAGTTGTTTTTATTGTGGGAGGTTATGATGAGCCGTCCAATAATTCTTGGTATTGTCGGCGACAGCGCGGCTGGTAAAACAACACTAACGCGAGGAATCGCTCAGGTACTCGGCCCAGAAAATGTCACGCTCATTTGTACAGATGATTATCACCGTTACGATCGCCAACAACGTGCAGATATTGGCATCACTGCCCTTCACCCCGACTGCAATCACTTAGATATTATGCAGCAACATCTGTCGCTGCTACGCACAGGACAACCAATTCTTAAGCCAGTTTACAGCCATAAAACCGGCACATTCGAGCCACCGCAATATATTAAGCCGAATAAATTCGTCATTATTGAAGGATTACTCGGTTATTCTACCCGTGCAGCTCGTGATTCCTACGACGTGAAAGTTTACCTTGCACCCCCTGAAACACTACGCGCTAAGTGGAAAGTTAAACGAGACACCCAAAAGCGCGGCTACACAGATGAACAGGTATTAGCGGAATTAGAAAAGCGCGAACCAGATTCAGCAGAGTTTATTCGTCCGCAACGGCAATGGTCTGATATCGTAATTAGTTTCTACCCACCCACCGGAGAAGATGATGAAAGTAATGGACACCTGAATGTTCGTCTGGTACTTCGTCCGACAATTCCTCACCCAGATTTTACCCAGATTATCAACTCTGGCTATGGTAATTCTGACTCTGCAATCCGCCTGGGGCTAGACAGGGATATGAGTAAACCTGTGGATGTCTTAGAAGTTGATGGTCATGCCACCTTAGACCAGGTGAATAAGCTAGAGCATATTATTTGTTCTGATATGCCTCATTTACGAAATATTTGCGATCGCGAAAGTAATCCAGAATTGGGTAAAATTGCTGGTACAACTGGAGAAACACTCCAGAGTTATCCTTTGGCTCTGACTCAGTTGATTATTACCTACCACATGCTGAAAGCAACGCAAATTTATCAGTAATTAGGGAAAATTAAAAAGTTAAAAGGGTTTGCGATCGCGTATAGTGTTGGACTGTTGAATTATGCGATGCCTACTGCGGTAAACTACCAATTTGCTTACTCAAACTTCAGATGCACAAACGCGCCCTTCAATCGGCTCATACTCATCTTCTAGCAACCAGAGTTGAGCCTCTTCGTAACTTGAACAAGTAAATATGACTTTATAACCCTCGGCGGGATCGTATACACAACACTTTCCCTGACGATCGACAAGAAGTAACAACACATAGGGAGGCGACAGTATTGCATCAATCCAGACTTCGGCAAACTCCCAGTTATTCTTCACTGGGTCGGGTGCGGGCAGTGACATGGCATCGGTTTTCTGTCATCAATTATTCACCTCTGCATAAAATAGCGGGATGCTTGACCCTTCTGGACTGATTCTGTAGCCAGAGAATTACTAACGTAACTGGTAGCCTACGCCCCATATACGTAAAATATCACGACAACCATCTTCAAAAGCTTCTTGAAAATTTATCATTTGAAAGCTCGATAACACCCAAGAAAGCTGCTCATAATTGCAAGGTTGATAAATAATTGGAACAATCTTATTTTCAAAACGATTCTGTTGCAAGGCGAATATTAACTCCCGCTTAACCCACATTGAATCTACTGAGTTTGGAGAAAGTACTAGAAGGAACCAATCACATCTTTTTAGTGCATTTCCAATCTCATCATGCCATTGCTGTGCACCTAAAATGTTCGTTTTGCTGTACCAAACTGGAATGCCGTGATGACGCAGAACTTCTGCTAATTTAGAAACAAATTCTTGATCTTGGCTTGAATGGGAAAGAAAAGCTTCACTTGGTATCATTATTTAGAAAATCCACTCCTGTTAAGCAGCAGCTTTTTTGAGAGCTTGGGTAATATTTCTCAAACCTTCCTCATCATGCTCAAGATTTGATAAGTAAATTATCCCAAATTTCTTCAGAATCCAGGGAATTTCTAGTTCTAATTGAGAAATTTCTTCAGAAGGAGCAGCAAGGACAGGAATTACCCGACTTTTATAGCCCTGTTCGCCTAGAGCATAGCCTACTTCGGCATTCATGTAGGGAGAATAAACTGAGTTAGGCGTTAGTAAAATAACCATTGCATCAGACTCTCGAAGCTCATTAGCAATAACTTCTGCCCAGTTATCGCCTGGGAAGAGTTGAGTATCGTCCCAAACTTGGAAATCTGCATTTCGCAGAGCATCAGCAATTTGCCAAGCTAACTTTCTATCTTGAGAGTTGTAGCTGATAAATACCTTCATCTCATCTCCTATCTCAAGTATGTTCGATTAATAGATTAAATCCAATTTTATCTAAATCTTGTGGCAAGTATTTGAGAAGATGGTGTTATCAAAGGTATCTCTACATAAAAACTAGAGGTAAAATTCCCTAAAATTAAAGATTTTCTCAAATAAAGATGATTTTGAGAGCAAACAAGGGATAACTAAGGATAGTTCTATGTGTGGTGCTATTTTCTTAGTTTAATATGACTTATTGCCTCAGAATTGCCGACCTACCTACAAATGAGCGTCCGCGTGAGCGATTAATGACGCATGGTGCCAAAATTTTAGCCACAGCGGAGTTAATCGCAATTCTTTTAGGCACTGGTCAAGGGCCAGGAAAACTGTCTGCTGTGGGTTTGGGACAATATATCTTGAGCGAATTAGGCAAACACCAACGCGATCCTTTGGTAGTTCTGCGAGAAGTTAGCCCTGCTGAGTTAATGCAAATTTCTGGTGTTGGCCCGGCGAAGGCGACAAGTATCTTAGCAGCCATAGAATTGGGTAAACGCGCTTTTCAATCTCGTCCCAACGATGGCACATTAATTGATAGCCCACTTGCTGCTGCTGCTACCCTCAGTCAAGATTTGATGTGGCAGACACAAGAACGTTTTGCAGTGGTGCTGTTAGATGTCAAGAATCGCTTATTGGGTACGCAAGTAATTACCATTGGTACCGCAACCGAAACCCTAGCCTCTCCCCGTGATATTTTTCGAGAAGTTATTCGTCAAGGTGCAACGCGAGTAATAGTTGCCCACAACCATCCTTCTGGGAACCTTGAACCCAGCCAGGAAGATATAGAATTGACGCGTCAGTTGTTAGCAGGGGCGCAGCTTTTGGGCATTCCGGTACTAGATCATCTGATTTTAGGCAATGGCAATCATCAAAGTTTACGGGAATTGACAACCTTGTGGGATGAGCATCCACAGGGGGATTAGTGAAAAAGCAGGGGGAGAAATCAATTCAAAATTCAAAATTCAAAATTCAAAATTAAAGAATTCTGCCTCCTGCCCCCTGCCTTAATTATTTACACCGACCTACTTATTACTTGCTTTCCTGCATATTTCTAACTAGTTTAGTCACTAGCTTTCTGGGAGTAAATCTTACAGATTCAGCGAGTAGCTTATTTTTAATTCCAGGAACAACAACAGTTTTGTTTTCAAATAAACCACGATAACCGATTTGGGCTACTGTTTCCGCAGTCATAATTTTTTGACCACTTACCAACTTTGAGTCTTCCATTGCGGCTCTTTGTTGAAAACCAGATTCTGTAGGCCCTGGACAAAGTGCCGTTACCGAGACACCTGTACCTTCTAATTCATTAGCGATCGCTTCTGAGAACGATAAAACATAGGCTTTACTGGCATAGTATACTGCCATCAGCGGCCCTGGTTGAAAAGCAGCAGTAGAGGCCAGGTTTAATATTTTTCCAGACCCCCGCTTAACCATACCTTTAAGAAATAACTTGGTTAAATGTGTTAGACATAAGATATTGACTTGTAGCAATTGCATTTCAGCATTCAGGTCAATTTCATTAAATAATCCGTAGGTAGCAAACCCAGCATTGTTCACCAACACATCAACATTGATCGATGCTTGTTCTAGCTCCGTGAAAATTTCTTCTGGGGCTGATGGGTTAGATAAATCCTTGGAAATAACTTTGACATCAATACCAAATTTCTTTTTAAATTCATCGGCGATTTTATTCAGCTTTTCCACGCTTCTAGCTACCAACACAAGATTGTAACCATCCTGAGCAAATAATTTCACGAATTCATAACCGATGCCGCCAGATGCACCAGTAATAAGAGCCGTTTGTTTGCGATTACTTTGCATAATTTTTCCTTTTGTCATTTGTCATTTGTTATTTGTCATTAATTCTTCTCCCCCTGCTCCCCCTACTCCCCCTACTCCCCCTGCTCCCTCATCTCCCCCTACTCCCCCTGCCTCCTTCATTGCCATTGGGAAATTTCCAAGCGAACTGCCGCATTTGTTCCTAAGACTTTTTGCCCACGTTCAGGTAGGGAAACATACGCAACATATACACCCGAAGTGGATTCAGAAGTTGGATTTAACTTTGTTACTGGCTCTTTTTTATCAGAATTCCAACTGTATTTAGCCTCATAAGTACTATTTGATTCGGCAACATCAGTAATTAGATAGTCAGACCACACGGGCACTTGGTCGAGATGATGGTCACGTAACCAATTCGTCTCTTGTTTTGTGAACGAATGCAGTGCTAAACGCAGGGCATATCTACAGGTATTATCATCACTGACTGAGTTTCTTGGGATTAAGAAAGCTGTAAATAGCGGAACAGGTTTATCTGTTCTTGTTAACTCTTGTGTAATTGGGCAATAATGAGCGATCGCTTGCTCATATATAGGAATAGGAAGACCACGCAAAGCCACCCTAGTTTCCAGTTGATAAAAATTCTTGTCCAGGTCTTTTAACTCAACATTGCTAAGAGAGAGTTTCACCTGGATATCACCAAACAAAAATCGTTGCAGGTTTTGATAACCTTCTTCGGAGTTCAAGATGCCATAACGCCCACCATGAGAGCGATGAACATAAGCACGATGAGATCCTATGATATAAGCTTTATCAATCTGAACTAGACCATCACTTTTCACCCCAACGACATTGCGTGAGAGACCAAAAGCTTCTTCATAATCATGTGCATTAGTGCCAATCAAAGAAAAAACGCGGTTTGGTGAAAATGCATTCTCTATGTTTTGTAGTTTTTCTAGCTGAAAGTTATCGGGTAACTCATCCTTGGGCTTGATATCAGGTGTTAAATACTGGTACATTCGCTGAGGGCCAAAGTCATCAGAATTATTCAATTTAAACCTGTCTCTAAGGCTTTCAAGCAAACCACTCCCAACCTCAAAATAAATACCGCCATGAGGTGTAGCGTAGGTAAAGAATTTGTCAATGTGATCGGCAGCTTGCTCGCCTTGTTCTGGATAAATCTTTTGAATCAAGCTGCGACAAACAAGACCTCCCATCGAGTGGGCGACAAGATAAATTTTATCAGCACCCGTCGTTTCTTTGACTTTCTGGATCCGGTCTCTTAAACCCTTCGCTATCTCCTCCATCTCCTGTCGGACTACACTTGAGGAGCCAAAACTAGGTGTAGATATATCATAAAATCGATAGATCCAAATAGTTTTATGAAGTTGATCGGACAATCTTTTAATCTGATTGCTCACATTCTGATTGTCAACAATCGGTTGATAACCATGATCAGTCATTAGCCGTAGCAATGGACTCTCGAAAAAAAACTTCTGAGGATTTTCCTTCTCATCTACTCGAATATGGGTTGACCCACTATTGAATCCATAAAAGGGATCGTCAACTGTTTGCTCAACGTCTTTTTGTGTACCTGCATATCCACGAACGAAGATGATTGGTAAATACTGCATATATATCCTTGCTATTTATTTAATAAATATTTTTTCTCGTTCCCAGATTTAACCTGGGAACGAGTGCAGAATATCTAGACAAGTTGTCTTAGTACAACATTTTATCAAAATAGAATTCAGGAGTCAGGAGCCAGAACTCAGAATGAATTTTGTGCGAAAGAGCGGATAGCGCAGCGTTAGCGAGTCCGCGAGCGTCTGAATCAAGGGCGTTTTTGCACCCCCACTAAATCGAACGCAAGAGCGTCTCTGAAAGAGAACATTTAGTGGTCAACTTTCGTAGTGGCGGGTCCCAATCCCCCACTGATAGCGCAGCGTTAGCGAATCCGCGATAGCAAAGCGGTAGCGAGTATTCGAGCGTCGCGTCTTGATTCTGACCGGAATTTCGGAGTCTCCGGCTCCGCTCCTGAATTCTGACCAAGCCCCGTTGGGGCGGGGTTGCAGGTTTGGGGTGTGGGGTTGCTCCCTTCTAGAGAGCCCCAACAACCATCAATTTCACTTGCCCCGTCAATTCACCGGCGTAGCAAAAGGTCATTATCACTTGCCTCGACCAATGCCGTCCTCCCTATACCCTACACCCTACCCCCTATACCCTATTAGTGACCTCTGAATTCTTTTTCAATAATTCGTAGCGAATTCTCTGCGCCCTGGAGCGTTCAAAACACTACGATTTTATACAGAACTGTACTTAGAACGTTTTCACAAACTCAATTAGCGCTTTCTTATCTTCATCTGGCAGATTTGAGCCAAAATAATGACCCTCATCTTCCACAAAGTCAGGAGATTTGTTGGCTCTTAAAAGCACACGTGCCAACTTACCCTTAATTCCACCGCCCGGTTTCAAGTCTTGGAAAAGGCTGCTGAGATTGAGAGATGTAATCGCCTCTCTAATATTGATGCTTGCTAGCAAATTCACAGGCGTACCTTTAGGAACAGGAAGTTTAAATCTCGGATTCGGATCTCCTGGGGGAAGCTCTAATTTTGTATCTCGATCTGTCCTGCTGATAATTCCCTCACGCTTTTCAGGCCACAGCAGCTTTTCCATAGCATCAGTATAGGCTTCTACACGTCCTTTTACTGAAGGATCTTCGTTGTAAAGTCCTAGCGTGTTGTTGTGAAGAAGTGGTGCTGTTGCCCAAATGCTCACTAGTGAAGGTGTACGGTAATATCCCAAACCACCGTCAGGTATCTTAAATTCGATGGGTTTTTTCCGATCGAAGGGATTGTACAGCGTCAAAGTACCTGGTGAAGGCAGTTCTTTGTAAGTCTTCGATGAGAACTGATCCCAAATATGACCCTTAGCGGCATTTGTTCCTAGCGATCGCGCCGCATTGGTTCCAATTAAAGTAACTGGATAACGCTGGTCATCAGACAAGAAGTTGTGGTCGAGAAAATTACTACTGAGTACAGACTCTTCATACCATTTCTGAGCCTGTTCGGGGTCAGCAGCGATCGCAGCCGATGGCTTTTTGCTGGAATGGCAACCAGCACAAGTGCTGGCAAAAACCAGCTTGCCACGTTTGAGAACTTCTTCATCTTGAGTCAAGAACTTTTCACCATCTGGTGCATCTTTCAGGTGCATCGGCTGGATGGTTTTTAAGAATGCTTCGGCATCAGCCATGCGTGTTTCTGTCTGTCTCCAGCCTTCGCACTCCTTCCGCGCCTTTTCGATGCGATGTCAAAAGGTTTTTGGGGAGTTCTGCCTAATAAAGGCTCATGGAGACTTGTCCAGTAATCGCCGCACATCCCAATGTTGACGTAGACACGTAATGAGGCAATTGGCACTCCTGTAGAGTCTGCACCATCCTTGAGAATATGATTAACATCCTTGGTTGAACCATCATTCATCACCTCTGGATATGTGGGGCGATCGCCTAAATTAAAAATGGAATTGATCGCATTCGGATTATTGATGTGATCGGTGGCAATCCGAGAAGTATCAGAAGTTCCCGGTTTCTGAGAGTCAAGTACTTGCTTAATAAAACTATTGTCTGCAACGCTGGATGCAAATAATTTGTTTTCCTTGATGTACTGATTACCCAATGCTGCTACAAGATTTTCCCATTTCGGGTGTTCCTTGTCTTTAGGTGGGTTGAGAGGATCTAACGCTACATGACAGATGGCACAAGACTGCCCGATTACGTAGGGAGGCTCAATTTGTGAGGTTTTGGCATATTCAACAGGGTTCCATTTTGCCGAGTCGAAGTTGGGGTTTTGGAACTTACGCAACCCAATAACACCAGTTGAAAGTGGATCTTTACACTTATCTAGCCACAAACCATATTCATCTGGCGCTGTTGCTTTTTCACATCCAGGATCGTTAATTGCGCCATAACGTTGCAATCGTTCGTCATGCACGCGCGAGTCAATCAGCTTTAGCAGGTCAACACCGCCATGTGTTCGCTTCGCTAGATCGCGATAGTACTTAGCATTACCGCCAGTCCATAAGTACCAAGTGCAACGACCCCGTTTCTCGGCATCTGTCAAATTCTCCTTTGTGTACTCTGGGAGATAACCGATACCCTCGCAGTTATCAGGGTATTCAGATACACCCGTATCCGAATACTCAGTACTTATGGACGTAGGTATTTCACTATACTCATCAGCTAGAGCTGTAGGCATTCCATAAAAGCCGCAGACTATAAACATAGTCACGAATAGGAGGAGCAGACAGCCCTTAAAAATTAGACTTGTCTTTTTCATAAAACTCTCTGGTTGTAACACCTAAACCTTTTCCACTGCACCTCACTTTTGCAGAGGTACACTAATGCTTCATCACTAATTTCCCATTTTCCAGATTTAGTCTTAGGAGATTTTGATGATTTAGAATGTACCTGACTGAGGTTCGTTATATATGAAGTTACTACACAAACTTGCAAAACGTCATCAATAAACTTTTATACATTTCTAAATCAAAAATTTAAAAAATTGTAAATTTACAATGGTGTTCAATAACCAATTTGCTATGGTTATATCGATTTCCTACATACTTGGTTAGGTTTGTAACAAATTGTTAGCAGCTACTTTTAGCTACTTTTAAGGTTGCCTTAACCTTTTAAGAGACATACAAAGAAGGAAATTTTCACTTTTTTTAAGAATTGTTCTGTAAATCCCATAGCTTTACAAACTGCAAAAGTCTTTATATAACTGTAAAAACCAATAAGGATAAATATCCATGCTGAAACTTGGTAGGTAAATTTAAGTAACAAAAACTTAATACTTAGCGCTCCCATCCGAAAACCTCCACTGTAGATTTGTAGACATAAAAAACTGCTCTCCCAGAGACACTAGAAATAATAGTCTTTGGCGAGACTGTTAGTGCTACGAAAAATTTTGCCACCTAATTTTATTGCCGAAACAAGAGAAGACAGAGGAACACATGGAAAACGATATTATCTTTGAGCCATTGAGATTTCGTAATCTCACAGTAAAAAATCGAATATTCCGCTCAAGCATTTCTGGAAGATGGGATAACTATGATGGTTCAGGTACTCAAGCCCGAATCAACTGGGAAGAAAAGTTTGCTCGTGGTGGTGTAGGGGCTATTATTACTTCTTTTGTCCCAGTCGCCATTCGGGGGCGAATTATGCCCAATTACGCCACAATTAACTGTGATGAGCGCATTCCTTTTTGGCGAAAAGTAGGAGAAAAAGTCCACGAATATGACTGCAAACTTATCTTGCAATTAAGTCATTCGGGGCGACAGCAAGATATTGGTGGTGTAGAAAACTTAGGAAAAAAAGCGTTAAGTTCCACCAGCCAAACTGAGCCATTCCACGGCTTTTTGTGTCAAGCGATGACACTAACAGAGATTAAAGAAACAATCCAATACTTTGCCGATGGTGCTAGACGTGCTCGTGAAGCAGGTTTGGACGGAGTGGAATTGCACAGTGCTAATGGATATCTTTTTAATCAATTTCTCAGTTCTGGAATTAACGACCGTCAAGATGAATATGGCGGTTCATTAGAGAATCGAGCGCGGTTTTTGCTAGATGTAATTAGAGCAATCCGCAAAGAAGTAGGGAACGACTTTCACCTGCAATTCAAAATTAGTGCCGTTGACTATAACAACGCCGTCACCTTTTGGGAAAAACCAGGTAATACCATAGAAGATTCCATCCAAGTTTGTAAATGGGCAGAAGAAGCTGGGGCTGATGCTGTACATGTGTCAACTGGTAGCTTATTTCCTCACCCACTCAATCCTATTGGTGATTTTAATTTCGATATCATTACTAAAACTTATGATTCCATGTTGTCAAGTGGCATAGAGACTACACGCAACTATATTTTATTCCGCAAAACATTTTTGCATCCAATTTTCAATCTTTTATGGAACCGTGTGAAAAAGCAATTGCCTCCTCAAGCATTTAGTGGTGATGATGTAAAAGACTCCAAAATCAAGCAGCTACTGATAGAGAACCAAGGTAGAAATTTACTAGATTCCAGAGAAATTAAAAAGCACGTTAATATTCCCGTATTATGTACAGGTGGTTTACAGCAAGCTTCTTATATTCGTCAGGCAATTAACGAGCATTATTGTGATGGCGTTACAATGGCTCGTACCCTAATTGCTAATAATGACCTAGTTAAATCTTTTCAAGCAGGTAAAGACCTGGCAGATAAACCCTGTACCTATTGTAATAAATGTCTGCTGAATGTAATTGAAAATCCTTTGGGTTGTTACGAGCAAGATCGCTTCAATAGTTATGAAGAGATGATGGAAGAAGTAATGTCAGTCTTTCATCAAACTCAGCTTGTCAATTCATCTAGATAAAAAAGCGATGCGTATCACATCGACAATTTCGCTTATAAATAATCTCGACAATATGGGGAGTGTTTCATGACTGAACAAACAAACCCTACCCTACTTCCAACCTCAATCAAGGGAGTCTTCCAGCGGATTTGGGTTGTGATTGTAGGTATTGTAGCAGTAGCAGTATTTTTCCTTTGGCCTATTTTGTCTAACTCCCCAGTGGATTATGCTGATATTGAAAACCACTTTAAATATGGTTCAATCGGCAGTGAACCAGTCAATGGTATCCCTTACTGGATTTGGAAAGTTTTACCAGAATTATTCCCAGATAAATTACCTGGAAAAGGTTATACTTCTCTAGGATTTATCAAAGAACCTGACAAAGATTTGCCTATAGGTTTTTCGCAACGGCGAGTTTTTATCGATAGAGTTGGGTTGAATTGTGCTGTATGTCATACAGGAACGCTGCGAAATACCCCGAATAGCGAACATCAAGTCATCACGACAATGCCTGCTAATGTGGTTAATTTGCAGGGATATATCAAATTCCTATCAGCAGTTGGTGTAGATGAGCGCTTTACTGCTAACCGGATGTTGCCAGAAATTGAAAAAATCAGTGGTGGTCTTAATCCCATTGAAAAATTACTTTATCGCTTCATTGCAATTCCTCAAACTAGAGATGCACTAATTAATCAGGCATCTCGACTTGATTTCGTTGAAAAACAACCAGATTGGGGCCCAGGAAGAGTAGATACTTTTAATCCTTATAAAGCAATTCAATTCCATTTTCCAATGGATAAATTGCGTGAGGATGAACTGATTGGTACTTCTGATTTCCCCTCAGTTTGGAATCAAAAACCCCGTGAGGGATTGCAGTTACATTGGGATGGTAATAACACTTCCGTTGATGAACGAAATAAGAGTGCAGCTTTAGGCGCTGGAGTCACACCCACAACGATTGATTTGCCTCGAATTCAGAGAGTTGCCGATTGGCTTTGGGAACTACCACCACCAAAATATCCCTACGAAGTTAACGAAACTATCGCAGCGAAAGGAGAACAGCTTTTTGAAAGTAATTGTGCTAGTTGTCATGCTTTTGGTGGTGCTTATACAGGCAAAGTTGTACCAATTCAAGAAATTGGTACAGACCCCCATCGTCTCGACTCATACACCTACAAAACAATGTCTAATCAAAATACTCTGTATACAGGGTATCCGTGGCGCTTTAAGAATTTCCGCAAAACGAATGGCTATGCAAATATGCCTCTTGATGGTGTTTGGTTACGCGGTCCTTATCTACACAATGGTTCAGTCCCTACCTTACGAGATTTGTTAGAAACACCAGAAAATAGACCAAAAGAATTCTATCGTGGCTACGATGTGATTGACAGAGCAAAAGTTGGTTTTGTATCTGATATTGGTGTAGAAAACGATAAACAATACTTTAAGTTCGATACCACAAAACCTGGAAATAGTAATAGTGGTCATTTATATGGTACCGATCTTCCTACAGAAGATAAAGATGCACTAGTTGAGTACATGAAAAAGCTTTAAAAGGAGAGAAAAATGAATAATTATGCTAAATGGTTTAGTCGCGTTACTTGGCTTGGCATTATTGTTAATATGCTTTTTGTCATTCCCTCTTGTTTCTTTCCAGAACTAATGCTGACGTTCCTTCAAATGCATATACCAGTACCAATTATCTGGGTTCGCGCTGCGGGAATGCTGTTGTTTATTATTAGTGCATTTTATGTTCCTGGAGCACTTGATCCGTACCGATATCAAGCAACCGCCTGGATATCAATATTTCCTTCAAGAGCTTTTGGTTCGACATTTTTCATTTGTGCAGTACTTTTCTTTGGGCAGGATAAAGGATTTTTATCCATTGCCTTTGTAGACCTGTTTTTTGGATTAGCGGAAGTAATTCTTCTGACACTAGCAATGCGTAGCAAAATGCAATTGCTGCAACTCCAGTGAAGCAATTCTCCTAATTTTATCCCTAGTCTAGTGTGGGTATATTGCCTGCACTACAAACAGATTCTTCTGCAAAGGAGCAAAAGAGTGCCATGACAATACTCAAAAATAAAATACGTAGAGTAATCGCAAGCATTATTTTAATTGCGAGCCTTTTAGCTGGTGTAGTTGGGTATGTGGGATGGTACAACCTTTTTCGAGAGGTTCCCACATATTATGAATCGCCTGAAGAACACTTTAAATATGGTTCTATTGGCACAGAAGAAGCGCAAGGTGTTCCCTATTGGATTTGGCTGGTACTACCACGAATATTCCCTGATAAATTACCAGGGCCAGGTGGTTATACTTCCTTGGGAATTACATGGGAAGAGGGTAAAGAAATGCCAGTTGGGTTTACGAAAAAAACCATTGGCTTCCCTCGCGTCGGTATAACTTGCGCTGTTTGCCATACTGCCACCTATAGAAAAACAGAGAAAGATAAACCTACAATTGTGGCCGCCGCTCCTGCCAATAAATTTGATTCACAAGGCTATTTACGATTTTTAAGTGCAACTGCTGGCGATCCTAGATTTACAGCAGATTATATCCTTGATGAAATCAAATATAACTATCAGCTTTCGTGGTTAGAAAATTTACTTTATCGCTATTTGCTAATTCCTCAAACTAAGAAAGCCCTGCTGCAACAAAAAGAAGACTATAGTTGGACAGATTCTCGTCCTAACTGGGGCCCTGGTCGAATTGACCCTTTTAATCCGGTTAAATTCAATACTTTGAAGTTGCCCAAAGATAACACTATAGGCAACTCTGATATGATGCCTCTTTGGAATCAAAAGATGCACAAAGGGTTTGCACTCCATTGGGATGGGTTAGAAACTTCACTAACAGAAACTGTTCAAACTGGAGCAATTGGTGATGGTGCTACCAAAAAATCACTTCCTGTAGCCGATTTACAACGGGTAGAAGATTTTATTCAAGAACTACCACCTCCTAAATATCCATTTGCTATTGATGAGCAAGTGGCTGTAAAAGGAAGTCAAATTTTTGCTAATACTTGTGCATCTTGTCACGCTTTTGGTGGGGAAAGAACAGGTACTGTTATCCCTGTGGAAGAAGTGGGAACTGACCGCCATCGGTTAGATATGTGGACGCAAGAAGGAGCAGATACTTACAATCATTTTGGTGATGGCTACCCTTGGGACTTCAAAAACTTACGCAAAACCAATGGGTATGTATCTGTTTCTCTAGATGGATTATGGTTAAGAGCGCCTTATTTACATAATGGTTCAGTCCCATCTCTACAAGATTTGTTCGAGAAACCAGAGAATCGTCCTCAAGTTTTCTATCGAGGATATGATGTCTACGACCCGAAAAAAGTTGGTTTTATTACTGAGGGAGATGAAGCCAAAGCTATAGGTTTTAAATACGATACGACGGTAACTGCTAATTCAAATCAGGGACATATTTATGGCACTGATTTATCTGATGAGAATAAAAAAGCTTTGATTGAGTATCTGAAAACTCTGTAATTCATGTGGTTGCTACATCCTGAGGTAATTTAGCACCTTTCTGAGGTTAATTATTTACTAGTAAACGCTCAAAAACCGAATTGGAGATAATCGTGAAACCATACTTACCACAAAAAGATCCTGATGTTAATGTCCGAATCAATTGGCTAGATAAAAATCGAGAAGAGTACAAATTTAATTACAATTATCTAGCTCCTCTACCAGTTATTGATAAAGTTCCTCATAAGGAAATCTTCTCGGCGGAATATACTGCTAAACGTTTGGCAAGTATGGCAACTCTTGCACCAAATATGCTAGCTGCTAAAGCCAGAAACTTCTTAGACCCATTAGATGAATTGGAAGAATATGAAGAACTTTTATCACTACTACCAAAACCCGATGTTATAAAAAATTACAAAACAGACTCTTGTTTTGCGGAACAAAGACTCTCTGGAGCGAACCCACTAGCTATCCGAAGAATTGATGTATTACCTGATAATTTTGCTGTCACGGATTCCCATTTTCAGAAGGTTGCAGGGACAGAATTTACTTTGGAAAAGGCACTCAAGGAAGGCAAGCTGTATTTCTTAGATTACCCTTTGTTATCTGATATTCAAGGTGGTGTCTACGATAATGTTAAAAAGTACCTTCCCAAGCCACAAGCTCTATTTTATTGGCAAAGTAATGATAGTTCTAATGGTGGTTCTCTAGTGCCTGTTGCCATTCAAATTAATCATGACTCTGGTGCAAAAAGCGTAATTTATACACCAGATGACCCCCATTTAGATTGGTTTTTGGCAAAAACCTGCGTTCAAATTGCTGATGGCAACCATCAAGAATTGGGTAGTCATTTTGCCTATACCCATGCAGTTATGGCTCCGTTTGCAATTGTAACTGCGCGGCAACTAGCAGAAAATCATCCCATCGCCTTACTCTTAAAACCCCACTTCCGTTTTATGTTATTTGATAACGATTTGGGGCGCACTCAGTTTTTACAGCCGGGAGGCCCGGTTGATGAGTTTATGGCAGGTTCATTGGCGGAGTCTCTTGGGTTTGTGGCGAAGGTTTATCAAGAATGGAGTGTTGAAAAGTTTACTTTCCCTCGGTTAATAAAAAGTCGTCGAACGGATGACCCAGAAATTTTACCGCACTTTCCTTTCCGGGACGATGGCATATTAATCTGGAATGCCGTCGAAAAGTTTGTGGCTGAATACTTGCAACTCTATTACAAAACCTCACAGGAGCTAATTGATGACTATGAGTTGCAAAATTGGGCTAGAGAATTAGTGGCCCAAGATGGTGGTAAAGTCAAGGGAATGCCAGACAAGATTGAGACTTTAGAACAACTGATTGAAATCATCAGTGTGGTAGTATTCACTTGCGCTCCTCTACACTCTGCTTTGAATTTTTCTCAGTACGAATATATGGCTTTTGTACCCAATATGCCCTATGCAGCCTACCACCCAATTCCAGAAACTAAGGGTGTGGATTTGGAAACTATCATGAAGATACTTCCTCCCTTTAAACAAGCTGCCGATCAGGTGATGTGGACTGAGATTTTAACATCGTACCACTATGACAAATTGGGTTTTTATGATGAGGAGTTTGCCGATCCATTGGCGCAGGAAATCGTGGTGCAATTCCAACAGAATTTGCATGAAATAGAACGGCAAATAGATATTAGAAATCAAACTCGTCCCATACCTTACAACTACTTTAAGCCTTCGCAAATTATTAACAGCATTAATACTTGAATTAGTCTTAGTAAAAAAGAGGAATCACAATGTCAAATCAGCAAGTAACAGTCACCGCTCGATTAAAAGTAAAGCCGGGTTTGGAGGAGGGATTCAAACAGGAATTCCAACCTGTAATAGCTCTCACCCTTACAGAAGAAGGTTGTATTAATTACGATTTGCACCAATCTGTTGAAGATCCATCTTTGTTTCTGTTGCATGAAAACTGGGTCAGCCAAGAAATTTTGGCTCAACACTTAGAGCAACCGTATATTAAAGCTTTGAGCGAAAAGTCAGGACAATTTTTAGTTGAACCACCTGAAGTCAGGTTATGGCAGCAGATTGCAAACAACTCCTCGCTGGTGATAATAATGACATCAAGGGTGTTATTGTATGGTGCAACTGGCTATGCTGGAAAACTCATTGCTGCATCTGCTAAAAATAACGGACTGGAATTAATTTTAGCTGGACGCAATCAAAGTTTACTAGCAGCAGTAGCCAATGAATTAAGTTTGGACTTTCGGGTTTTTGGCTTAGACGATCCGCAGGCGATCGCTCGTTCTCTTGAGGATATAATTGCTGTCATCAACTGCTCTGGACCTTTCTCCAAAACCTCAAAGCCACTTGTCGATGCCTGCCTCCAAACTAAAACTCACTATTTAGACATAGCTGGCGAAGTACCTGAATTTCAGGCGCTACTAGCACGAGATACTGAAGCTAAAAGTGCAGGGATAATGCTTCTCCCTGGTGTAGGATTTGGGGTTGTCCCTACTGATTGTGTAGCTGCTTACCTCAAACAGAAGTTAGCGATTGCAACACGACTTATTTTAATCTATGAAACAGTGGGAGGTGTATCTCAAGGAACTGCAAATACAGTACTGCCAACTTTACATCATATCGGGGTAGTCCGAGAAGCAGGTAAGCTGATCTCATCTCGTCCAGCATCGAAAAGGCGTAAAATTGATTTTGGTTATGGGCCGGTGACAGCAGTAACAAACCCTTGGCGTGCTGATATTATCACTGCGTTCCAAACTACGGGTATCCCAAACATCGAGGTTTATACTGTATTTCCTAATCCTGTGCGCTTCCTGATGGAGTCAAGCCAGTATTTGGGATGGTTATTTAACTCGTCTTTATTCCAAAGTGCTTTAGCAAGTCTAATTAAAACTCTTCCGACTGGGCCAACGGCAGCAGAACGAGCCAAGGGGCAAGTTAGAGTAATTGGTATTGCTGAGGATGAAACTGGTCAACAAGTAAGTGCAAAGCTCTTAGGGCCAGAAGCATACGATTTTACGGCATTAGCGGCTATAGCAGTTATCAAACGGGTAATTAAAGGCGAAGTTAAAATCGGATTTCAGACTCCAGCATCCGTATATGGGGCAGATTTTGTTCTTGAAATTCCGGGAGTTATCGGTTTCAATTAAGAGGTTGTTTGAAAAGTCGAGAATGTTGTAAAAAAGCTCTCTCAGTATAGGCTGTGAATAGATAGTAAACAGCACCGAGAGAATGGTAGGAGTAAAGCTTACCTAGCAACCTAATCCTGGCACAATATAAATTGATTAGTGACCTAATTCGGAAGTGAAACCGAGTGGTGGCTTTTCTTGAAGTTGAGATGTGGGAGGTTCTCAACGCGAGTTTCATCAACAATACATTAGAGTCTTCTGATTCCTTGTGTCAAGCATGGTTGAGATGCTCTTACTTTGTCATTTAGGATTGCTATAACAAGTTTTTATAATCTAGCCGATCTCGATCTTGATTTTTTTTCGGATTGCATTTTTATCTCCTGATAAACACACTTTCGGCAATTAACTCTCGTCAGTTATATAACAAAACTGGCGAGAGTTTAGTAAATATTGTCTGTGTTATCTGAGTATCAGCTATTTCATCAATAATGGTGATTCCGGGCTAGGATTTTCTTGGATGCTACTCACACAAAAACTAATGTGCGAACGAATAGCTCGCTCATAAACTCCAGTTTGCTGAGTGCGTACCCCTATAGCCTGATATATTAAGTTAACTTCTGGAAACTCAGACCAATACATCAAAAAGATGTCTTTAGCTGGAGTAATAATTTCATAATTATTCTCTTGTCTTTTCTTTCTGAGTTTACAATTATTTAGTTGTAATTTTTGTCTGAATAGTTTTTCAAAGTCTGGAATTAAATCTGAAGTAGTTTTCATGGTTAATACACGTTAAAACGTGCTAATTATGCAAAGACTATCTGGTGATATTATTAAGTATGACACTTCAGATACCTCTTACAATATAGTGTATCAGTTATCGGGTATTTGAGAAGGTTATTCAGAGGCAGGGTCACTCGTTGGCGTACTCTCTGATGGAGAAGCAGGCTGTGCGATCGCTGGAACCTTTTATCAGGATTTTTATGGAACAAATATACTATTTCCTAAATTATACTTACCAAAAGTTTGCCCGCTTGTAATGTTATGTCAGTATAGCTAGTACAGCCGAAAGTTTGTCTACCTTTAACCAGTTGCTCAGAACAACTTGTCTGCCTATTGTCTGCTGAATTGAGATGGTAGCTGGATTTACGCGCCCGCTGTACTAGTTAGCAGAAACACCCTGTATAATTACACCACTAAATTATCTTTGAGGTAAAACCTTGCGAGGTATTCACTACCCAATACTCTTTGGTCAAGGCAAGAGACGCGATGAATCGCCGTCTCTACAATAATCAGTCTTTCGTCTTGACGGGGATTTATCGGGCCTTTAGCGAGCTAGAATTTTCATCAAAAAACCTTAACCGAACTGTATTGATTCGCTACCTACAGGCTACAGCCTGGGCCTTCAAGACCCTCTGCAAAACTGATTAATTCCAAGTACTCTGGATTTTCCACAAGCTTTTTAGCAGCTAGCAATCCGGCAATGCTCCAAGTTTGATAAATTCGGGCTTCTTTGCCAATTAAACGACCATTGTTGCCATCGTAGTATTCCGGGAATTTATCTCTAAATAAACGCCTTTCAGCAATAGCGATCGCTGCTTGAGCAAGTTCAGTTCGACCTGCTTTCAGTGCCGCAGCGGTAAATAACCACAGTAAAACAGGCCAGTTCCCGCCGTTGTGATAAGACCAAGCCCTGTTTTTAGAGTCACATCCTGTGACAATTTTCCACTCTAAACCTTCCAAAGCGGGAAAGCAAATTTTAACAGGCATATAGCCGATTAAGTCTTGCCAACGTTGGGCGAATAAATTCATAATGCTTTGAGATTCTTTAACGCTTGCTAAGGAAGTTAAGATTGCCATCAGATTTCCCAGAGCAAAAAAGCGAAAATCTATCCGCCCCGGCCCCAGATTTCCCGCTAAATATCCTCCAGTTTCGGGCAACCACTCGGTCAACCAACTAGGAATTGATTCTGAGTTGATGTTGAATTTATTAACAATTTCTTTACCAAATTCGTTATCTTTGTAACGATAGATTTCCCCCAATCGCTTTAGGTCTAGCCAATAATAGTTGCGGATATGATATTTCAAAGATCCCAATCGCCTATTGACTTTGCTAAGGTAGCTATCGCCATCCCCATCTGGTAAAAGCAATTCACTAGCAGCCCTCAAAGACGCGTAGAATAATACCTGAATTTCTAAAGGATGTTCGTAAACTCCCATGCGACGGTCAATCATAAACGCGCCATCGGGAACTAACATTGTTGGATACATGGAAAACCGATGTACTAAGCAAAGATCCAAAATTAGTTTGATTCCAGCTTGAAAATCTGGCTGACGCGCTAGTGACAAATCGCCTGTAGCTTTTTCATAAGCTAGTAGCAGGAGAATCCACCACATACAAGAATCAATTGGGGGAACACGAGCGATCGCTTGCTCTCCAAAATCAGCGACCAAAAATTCCTCATTCCCATTAGAATGAACTTTGAAACTGGCAGGCATTAATCCCGCTCCGGGTTCAAAGCAGTCTATCTGCTTTTCATGACTTTGTAATTTCAGTGTTTCTACTAAGAAGTTACGCACAATCTCTGCTTTGCCGTGCATGAGAAATACTAAGGCAGAAGGGACAAAATCGCGGAGGAAGCATTGGTCATAATTGAGTACATCTGACTCCCGATCGTGGGCGGCTACAGTACCAATGGGTTTTCCTTGATAATAAATTACGGACTCTTCCAATAATTTCCAGGCTTCTGCTTCCATCTGACTGTTCTTATCGATCGCACTAGTCATGGGCGTTTAATTCCACTAATGGTATGTATCGGCTTAATTGTGGAAAGTACGCCAGCCTAACCTCAAGCTGACCAAGGTTCCCGGAAGTCAGCATATAGAGTCAATCCACCATCTACAAATAGCGTTTGTCCGGTGATGTAGGCGGCTTTATCCGAAGCTAAAAAAGCGACTGCGGCTGCCATCTCCTCACAGGTGCCAGCACGCCCCATTGGGATGTGACTTTCCACGATTGCCTTTTTTTCAGGATCATCTATCCAGGCTTGATTCATTGGCGTGATCGTTGCTCCGGGGCCAATAGCGTTGACACGAATACCTTGGCTTACATATTCCAAAGCTAAAGTTTTGGTTAGGTTTTCCATCCCGCCTTTGCTAATGGAATAACTGATATACATCAGGTCGCCCAATAATTTCGTGAACGCTGGAAATATTAATAATCACCCCCGGACAATTAACAGACAGGAGGTGTTTAATAGTTTCACGGGCGCAGAGATAAGCACCCCGGAGATTGACTGCAATTACCCGGTCAAAGTCTGCTGTGGTAACTTCGTGGGATGGACTTTCTGTTTGAATGCCAGCATTATTAACTAGAATATCTAAACTGCCAAATTCCTTGACTACGGTGTTGACCATCTCAACAATGTCTGATTCTTGGGAGACATCTCCCTGAAGCAGCAGCGACTTCACACCACAATTTTCGATATTTCCGCAGGATTTTTGCAATGCCATCTCTTCCGTGTCTGCTGCGGCATCAGGGTATGAGCGGTAATTGATGGCGATGTTGCACCCTTCTTGAGCGAGTCTGATAGCGATCGCCTGACCGATACCTGAAGTTGCACCTGTAATTAAAGCATTCTTTCCTTTTAAGCCTATCATATTTCTTCCCAAAGCTGCCCTGATTTGAATTTGCACCAGTCAAACAATTTGGGATTTTAAATTACTTTTTTATACATTTAAGGCTGGTACTGTCAACCCCTATTGGAGGGAATTTAAAGTTAAAAAATAGGTATTTGATAATTTTGAATTTCTGAAAACAATTCTCAAAAATCAGGCTACAGATTCAAGAGATGGAAACTTATACCAATTCAATTAATGATTGCAACACATCCTTGGGTAAAGACGCGATGAATCACCTCTCTACAAATGGTCTATTTGTCGCATTCTTTTCTCAAATTGGTATTAACTTGAATCTGACGCCTTTTAATTACGAATTGCTATTAATCCCTATCGCAAATTCGCTGGCACTTGTTCGGGAACTACCCAATAGTAAATAGTTTTGCCCTCGACATTGAGAGTCTGTTGTGGTTTCCAATCACCCATATCGAAGGCATGGGAGACAATGCGAGTCCCAGGTTTAAGTTCTTTTAATAGCTTGGGACGGAGTTTGGCGTTGATCTCTGGCAGTAAATAAAGTGTAACTACTGTTGCTTCACTAAAATCAGTGTTGAACAAATCTTGTTGGACAAATTTGACGCGATCGGTTACTCCTGCCTTTTGGGCATTATCATTAGCTTCTTTGATGCGATCGGGGTCAATATCTATACCAACGCCGCGCGTACCAAACTTTTGTGCCGCAGTATTGACAATTCTTCCATCACCACTACCAAGGTCGTACAATACATCATTTTTACCCACTTTTGCCACTTGCAGCATTGCATCTACCACTGGCTGTGGTGTCGGTACATAAGGAACATCTCCAGGACGTTCTTGGACTTGAGTTGTGGGAGTTGTCGCCGATGGTGTTTCGGTTTCGGTCTGACCTGTTAAAGTAGAAGGTTGTTGTGTGCCGGCTTCCAAATCTTGTTGTTGCGGCGTACACCCAGCAATTCCTAAACTGGTAATACTAACGCCTGTAACTAATAAAAACAGAATTTTTTTGAAGTTCATGAATTTTCTCCTTGATTCAGTAGTTAGTAAAACAACTCATAGTCACAAAATTTTGAATTGCTTATTGTGTGAAGTTTAGGTTGCACAATTCAAAATTGTATTAAGTCCTACGTTGACGGTAGTTATTCCAGAACAACAGGGGAATACCTGCTACGACAACTAAAACACCTGCGATTGCTCCCACACCTGTATAAACCAAGCTGGAGTACAGCAAGTAAGCGCAGACGGCACAAAACAGTAATGGAGTGAAAGGATAAAATGGCACACGGAAAGGACGAACTATGTGGGGTTCGCGGATGCGCAATACCAGCAGTGATATGCCGGAAAGCAGGAAGAAAAACCAAAATATCGGAGCAGTGTAATCCACCATTGTTTCAAAGCCTTTGCGGGTGAGCGTGCCTAAAAAAACCAGTGCTAAGGCGATCGCTGCTTGCAAGAATAAGGCATAGGTAGGACTGCTAGGACGTTGTTGCCAGCGTCCCATAAAACCAAATAGCGAAAAATCCTGTCCCAGTGCGTAGTTGGTGCGCGCTCCAGTAAAGATTGTGGCGTTGGTTGCTCCCAAAGTAGTGATCGCAATTAGCACACTGATAAACAAAGCTCCCGGTTCACCCCAAAGAGAGCGCATTAAATCTGCGGCTACTGCTTCTGACTGTGCCATGTTTGCTAATCCCAGTCCCCGCAGGTAAGCCAGATTGATTAGCAGATAAATAGCTGTAATGATACCAACACTCCACATTAGCGATCGCACAATATTACGTCGTCCATCTTGAATTTCTGCGGAGATGTAAGCCGCCTCATTCCAGCCACCGTAAGATAGCAACACAAACACCATTGCCAGTCCCCAGGTTCCGGGTGATGCAGATTCTACAGGAGTGGCAGAATTAGGAATGGCGGTAAGCCCAATAATGACTACCAGCAACAAACCCAGAACTTTCGCAGCACTCAGTAAGTTTTGTGTCCACTTACTCTGTTGCAAACCGATGATGTTCAAAACAGTTAAAAGTGCGATCGCTATGGCTGCATATTATAGAAGACGAAAACGTGCCTAGCCGCCATATCTGAGAAACATAATCACCAAAAACAAATGCCAAAAGAGCAATGGAACCAGTTTGAATCACTGTCATCCGCGCCCAGGCAAATAAAAAGGCGACTCCCCGCCCGAATGCACGTTTCAAATAATAGTAGGCACCACCAACATCGGGATAGACAGTGGCCAACTCTGCATAGCACAGTGCTCCTACCAGAGATACCACACCACCCAATAGCCAAAAAAGCAGTACAGCAATATTGCTACCTGCTTGACTGGCCA
This sequence comes from Nostoc sp. LPT, assembly GCF_017115165.1. Classification (GTDB taxonomy): domain Bacteria; phylum Cyanobacteriota; class Cyanobacteriia; order Cyanobacteriales; family Nostocaceae; genus Nostoc. The sequence continues at coordinate 60,225 of NZ_JABXKF010000139.1, forward strand.
CTAGAGCCGGAGTTTCAAAAATTCCCGCTCCGATGACAATACCGACAATTAGAGCCACTGCGTCTGATAATGTCAGGGATGGTTTGGGTGTTGCTACTTCAGTTGATGTTGTCTGATCGAGCAAATTGTAGTTTTTACGTCTACTCACATTACTTCCTTATTAGTGTTGAGTTGGGACTTTTGGCTTTGTTTTACAGTCTTTGTTCAACAGAGGAATCATCTATGTACTCCAGATTTAGGAACTCACGATTCAATAAGACCTTAAATCACTGTTTTACCTGTACTTCTATGGTTAACAATAAATGTGATGAGAAAGTGACACTCACCAGTGATACAGCAGATTTCTTGTTGCTGAGGTACACAAGCTAAGTCTGTTACCAGGTAGAAAGCGTCTTTTACTCCTGAATTCTGCTGTATGTCTTCAAACCGTAATATCCATCTGGTCACATTAAGATTAGCCTCCCTGCGTAGCTTGCTGCCGTAGGCATCGCTCTAAATTCTCTTGCTAGACAACATCATTCTGCAAATAGGGTAAAAAATCTGAATTGGTAAAACGTCTTCCACTAGTGAGATTTATTGTCATCTAAAGAATGATTGACTCATAAGGGGTAATCGTGCATTATTTGATTAAAAAACTGGTATAGCTATGCGTAATTTTTATACCGCAAAGTTTCATTGATTTAAAATGGATGCTTTATTTACACCCTGCTGTACTTACAGACAGCGATCGCTCCATAGTTTCGATTAAGTAGGGATGCACATCTGTGCGTTGTTAATTAATAAATAATATATCGGCTTTTTATCCCTAATTCTTTAGTATCTGCTACTGGGAAAAAGTAAAATATCTATTACTTCACCTACTACCAAACCCAATACAGCTAGGACAGTTATAACCCAAAATGAATCTAATTTATTGCAGCCAGAAAAGCGCATTTCCAAATCAGCTAAAAGCGTAGTGGCTAAGGGGATAATAAATAGCCTTAATAATATCGACCAAGTTGCTATTAAAGCAATTGATATACTTAAAAACAAGATGACAACTAAAGTTTTCGAGCCAAACTCAACTAAACGCTCTAACCAAGAAAAACTCTTTCGTACTACAGCTATAACCATAGCAATAACAAAAGCTCCTACTAACCAAATAATATGATTAGCAGCAAGATACCATCCCAGGAGAATGTAAGCCAATAAGAGTAATACTAAAGGCTTCAAAGGAATCCTGTTAAAAAATTCCATATTCATACTGTCAAGGCTTGTAAAAATACCAGGTTAATCTTTTAATTTTATTCACAAATTGTTACTAGTAAAGCTTTTAAATATACCAGCTTTGCTCAGGATATTTCTCTATCTATAGAGCAAATTGAATGTCAAGGTATACAGCCAGCAGGACTATCAACGCACTCTGGTGATTCTCTTAGAGGATGTTTAAAAAGTGTTACATAACATTTTCGAGACTATTCAAAATGATACCGAGTTTTTTTTAACTCAGATACCAGTTATTGGTCTTGCTTGTAGCTTTAAGAACGCAGTACTTTGAGTTTTGCTCCTAATCGATACCGAACCAATGCATAAACCGTTCCATACTCGATATCAAGTCCATATTCTTTTTTCAACCACTCAACTATCGCACCCTAGCTACTAAACCCTTTTCCTGTTTCCAGTTCAAATTTGAGAGATAGACAGTAAAAAACCCCTTGAGTGCTTATTTCAAGCGGTAATTGATGATTGAATGATAAGGTTTATTTATCTCTATCTTGAAGTAGCTTTCTCATCTCTTTCATTAATGCTAAAAGTCTGGAATTAATAAGTTTTATAGTAATTGCTATATAAGCATTATAGGGTAAACCGTACTTCTCATTTTATATGTATATACTTTATTATTTAAATAGTTATAAATTAGGTCTAATCAATCAGAATTCTAAATTATTCTAAAAACAATTAACAACGAGGTAAATTTATGTCTCAAAATACAATTACCCACTTAATTCACGATCGCAATGCCCGTGGTCACGCTAAAATGGGCTGGCTCGATAGTTATCACACATTTTCCTTCGGTAGTTTTTACGATCCCAACCGCATGGGATTTCGCTCTCTGCGGGTAATTAACGACGATCGCATCGCCCCTGGTGCTGGATTTCCTACCCACAGTCATCGTGACATGGAAATCCTCACATATGTCTTAGAAGGTGCTGTAGAGCATAAAGACAGCTTGGGTACTGGCTCGGTGATTCGCCCTGGTGATGCCCAGATTATGAGTGCTGGAACTGGAATCAGCCACAGTGAATTTAATCCCTCACCAACAGAACCACTACATTTGCTACAAATCTGGATTCTTCCCGATCGAGAAGGGTTAGCACCAAGATATGAACAGAAAGCTTTTCCTCTAGAAGAAAAGCGCGGCAAACTTCGCTTAATCGCTGCTAAAGATGGGCGTGATGGTGCTGTGACAATTCACCAAGATGTTGATTTATACACATCTGTTTTAGAAGATGGTGATGTTGTTAATTATCAAGTCAAACCCGATCGCTATGCCTGGTTACAAGTAGCGCAAGGCATAGTTAACTTGAATGGCGAGGAACTCAGAGCCGGTGATGGTGTACAAATCAACGGTGAAGAACAGCTAGAAATTAGTACTAATATCGGCGGCGAAATCTTGCTTTTCGATTTAGGCTAACATCTCTTTTCTCTGGTAAAAGGCTCATTTAGATGAGCCTTTTACTCAGAATATTACGTTTACGAATTAAGTATGTTTGCGGCTTCCGTGAAGGCAAAGAAAATCACTGGAAATGCTAGCAGAATGTCTCAGAGCGCTTGGTGCAGATCCAGATTCTTTGGTTTAGGATGTGCTTTGGGGTAAATTATGGCGATCGCAACCCACGACAACCAAGCCACAAGTCTAAAAAACTGGTGAACGAGTATCAAAGACTCTCGCACGAGTATTAAAGACTCGCTCACGAATATCAGAGACTCTCGCACGAGTATTAAAGACTCTCGCACGAGTATTAAAGTCTCTCGCATGAATATCAAAGACTCGCTCACGAGTATCAAAGACTCGCCGACGAGTAAAAAAGACTCGCCGACGAGTAAAAAAGACTCGACGACGAGTATCAAAGACTCGCTCACGAGTATCAAAGACTCGCCGACGAGTAAAAAAGACTCGCCGACGAGTAAAAAAGACTCGACGACGAGTATCAAAGACTCGCTCACGAGTATCAAAGACTCGCCGACGAGTATCAAAGGCTCGTGGATGAGTCAGCTTAACTCAAAATAGACGGATCGCTTACAGAAATTCTTCAAAATAGACGACAGATGCCAACCTAAAAAGCCAAATTAAATTCTAAATTTCTTAATTACGTAGCTTGCTTCCCGTAGGGTACTACGAATTACGAATTACGAATTAAATCTTCCACTCTCGCTACCATTTGCCTAACTACCTCAGCATCAGGAGATTGGATACGCTGCAATATTTCCAACGCTGCCTGCAAATAATCCAGTGCTTGATTGTAATTTCCTTGTTGTTCTGCCATACCCCCTAACCACCCCAAAGTCATTGCCTGACCTTGGACAGCGCCGATTTGTTCATTGATAGCAAGGGATTGTTGATAAAGGGCGATCGCTTCTTCGATTTCTCCGCTATTGGCTTTGAGTCTTCCCAGACAGTGCAACGTCGCCGCCTTGCCTTGGACATCGCCGATTTGTTCATCGATGGCAAGGGATTGTTGATAAAGGGCGATCGCTTCTTC
>NZ_JABXKF010000139.1:63977-123537 GCF_017115165.1 Nostoc sp. LPT
CGCCGATTTGTTCATCGATGGCAAGGGATTGTTGATAAAGGGCGATCGCTTCTTCTATTTCTCCTTTATTGGCTTTGATCTGTCCTAAGTTGATCAACGTCGCCGCTTTGCCTTGGACATCGCCGATTTGTTCATCGATGGCAAGGGATTGTTGATAAAGGGCGATCGCTTCTTCTATTTCTCCTGTATTGGCTTTTAGCAGTCCTAAGTTGTTAATAATTGCTGCTTTTTCTTGTTCGTCTTCTGCTGGACAGCTATCCAGGGCTTTTTGATAATGCTCTTGTGCTTTACTGACTTCACCCAGTTGGTGTTCAGAGTAAGCTAACTCATGTAACACGAAGTAATTTTCAGCAAGTTCTAAAGTTGATTTGCATAGTTGAACAGCTTCCCGAAATCGGCTTTGATTTCTCCAACGCCTTGCCAACTTTGTCGTTTCTAAAGCAATATCATCTACTTCTCCTCGCAACGCCAGTCGATGAATTTCTAAGCATTCTTCATCACTTGTGTTTTCTATCTCCTCATACCACAAACGATACAACACCTCAGCCGCTTGCTTATACAAAACTTCCCCATCCTCTGGTAATTGCACAGGCAAAATACGCGGCACTCGTAACGCCTCATCATAGCTCACTTCCAACAGCCCCAACGCCACCGCCTGACTAATATAATGTTCCAAATTGGGGATACTATCACAAACTGCGGCTAAAGCTTCCCTGGGTACTGGCAACTCAAACACCAATCCCCGTGACAAAATCTCTTGCATGGTTGAATCCATCTGTTGCAGCAGCGCCTCTGCCAAAACTTGCTCTCGCAACTCCACCGGATCTGCTGCTAACTGATTCAAAATTGCCGCCACATCAACTGTTGCATTTTGCAGAATCTTATCCAACCATTCCAGCAAGCGGGGATTCCCATCTGCTAATTTTTGCGCCTGTAATTTTAACGCCTCATCCACCTGAGATGTAGCATTAAAGGCTGTGAGGCGACTAAACTTTTTTTGTAAATCTGCACCTTGCAGTGCATCTAAAGGCTGCTTGTGGAAATACTGCAACTGGGTAAATTCAAAATCGTAACGGCAAGTAATAATGATACGGTGCGATGTGTAATTGTCTCTAATTGCCCAAACTAAAGCAGTCAATACCTCTGCTGCTTCCGATTGCAGCACATAACTCTCATCACGGGGTTCTAAATTCACTTCAAAGTTATCTAGCACCAATAAAAATGGCTTTGCTCCCTCATGCAACTGCTGAAAAACTCGCCGCAACCGAAACCTTAATTCTTCATCGTAATTTTGTAAGCTTTTGCGTTGTTCGTTATCATCCAACTTTTCCGCCAAGCGATTCACCAAACTCGCTTCATCAATCCTCCCCACCCAAACAACGCGCTCAAAATTCGGCAGTCTGTCACACAGCCTAGCTGCTAAACTACTTTTACCCAAACCACCCATACCATAAATCAACACCCCAATTTCATCGGTTGATTGACTCAGTACCCGCAAACAATTTTGCAATTGACGGCGACGACCAACAAAACTCTCCCGCGTCGCGACTTTCACCTTACCCGCAAGGTCTAAAAACTGGGTAGAAACAGAAGGCGGTGGTGCTGGTTTCCGTCCACGAGTATGCAAAGTTGTAACTAGAGAACTTGGTAAATTGCCCCCTGCATACAGCCGCAACAAATGCCAATCCCGCGCCTTGTTCTTGATTAATGCTTGGTATATACTAGCAACAGCCTCAGCGATCTGCTTCCCGGCTGACAATTCCTGATACAATGCGGCAGCTGCGGCTGTCGCATCCGGATCTAAAACCTTTTGACCCCAACCCAAAACCGCTTTTGCACCGGATTTGAGCAATTCTTCAGCCATTGAAGGCACAGAACCGGAATTGCCAGCTTGCCCAGTGCGACACCCAGAGACAAAGATGAGTTTCGGCAATCGAAATTGTAATTCTTGGGCGATATCCTTAGCACTGGCATAGAAAGCTTCACCTGTTGTCGTTTCTGTAATAAAGCGCGGTTGCCCATCTTGTAAAGTAGCATGACCCGTCAGGTGTAAAACATCAAAATAATCCCTGTCGTAACCATCGACTAAATAACCCAACTCCGACAAACAGCCGCTTTCTTCTACTGTCAGTGCTAAAGGTTGCCGCTTTGTCGCCTCCAAAATCCGTGCTTCCTCTCCCTCAAAATCCAGCACAGGTTCGATATCCAGAGGCGAAGTTGCCATAAACAAAACTTGTAGCGCTCGGTTTTCTGGTTCCTCTTCAATAGTCAATTTTTTTACCGTGCTATCTGACACCCACCGCACTGGGACAATAGCCGGGACTTGCTCAACCAAAAAGCTAACGCCATCGTGCAGCACTTCCCAAGGCAGATGGGCGAGTTTCTCGGCTGCGGCGATCGCCAAAACAATCCCCTCACGCCGATACTTATCTAGTAAGGGTTGCAGAGTGCGATCGCCCCCATCCAACCAGTTATACAACCGCCGTCCAGTTACTTTATAATCCTCTGGTAAATCTGCAACGTAATAATCTCGTTCCGCCAACTCAATCAAATCGGCGATTTCTGTTAGAGGAAGCGATCGCTTTTCATACTGGTTTGGATTATCAATAAAGTAACGTAGCTCTACGTAATTCTCATCAACTGTTTTGAGGTCGAGGTGGAGGGTTTGCACGTTCTCAATCTTGAGACTTCAGTATTTACCCCAAGTCTACCACCCCCAATTCCGTAACAACAGACGCGATTAATCGCGTCTCTACGATTCTAAAATTTGGCGAATCTGTTCCAGGGTTGCATCCTCTAAAAGAAGTCGCCTGCCATTGCGCCCGACAATCAACACCTTTTCAATTCTTTTACCAGATTGCTTGGCTTTATACTCTTGATACCACTTACGGATTTGTTCAGCAATGGCGATCGCACCCCCAACAATACCAACGATGGTAGCAACTGTTGCTGTTACTCCTTCTCTTTGGGGTGCATCTGAACTCACTGCATAGTTACCAGATATACCAGGAATTGCCAAAAGCGCCTCTGTTGCTGCGATCGCATCTTCTCCCGCGATCGCCAACTGAATTTCTGCCATAGTGTTGATCTGCAAGTAACTCCAGGCTTATTTTAAACAACATCCCAAGGCAATTTCTTCTAAAAATTCCTAATTCTTGTCGTAAAGAATGTCTGGAAACCTAAATTTTCGGTTTTTAGTTCTCAATCAACTTATAACAAGGGGCTTAAGCCCCTTGTTTTGTCTTAGTCCGCGCAGACTGACTTTAACTGTGTAAAATGAGACTGTTGAAAAACTATATCCAAATCACGGTTATACTTTCTCATAAAACCACCAAAATACTTGGGGGCAATGGCCAAAAAGTTCTTAGTTTAGGAAAGATATATCAGACTTTAATAACTATTAGAGGTGGCTGTAATGCCGACGATTCATTTTGTGGATGGTGAAAAAGGCGGGGTAGGAAAGTCTCTCTTTGCCAGGACAATGATTCAGTATTGTTTGGATAAGAGAATCCCATTTGTACCAGTGGAGACAGATAGATCGAATCCAGATGTTGCAGGGGTATATAAGGAGATATGTAAGTATGCTGTGTTTAGTGAGAATGAACGACAGGCAAATAAGGCAGATAGAATATTTGAGTGGGCGATAGAGAAGCCAGTAATTGTGAATTTAGCCGCACAATCGCATAGAGCAGTACAAGGGTGGATTGAATCTAATCAATTACTTGAACTAGGAAGTTCGCAGGGAGTGATGTTTTGCAAATGGTTTGTATCGACAGGAGGATACGACAGCATCAACCTGTTTACTCAGTCAGTGAATACTTACGGTGATAAAATTCCTCATATTCTGGTGAGGAATTTAGGGCTGTGTGATGATTGGGAGCATCTAGAGTTAGACTCTAACTATCAGAACATAGTAAATAAATATCAGATAAAAGTTATAGATTTTCCGAAGTTAGCATACAGAGAAAGAAACATAATTGACCAAAATCGCCTGACTTTTGCAGAGGCTAGAGAGTATAAAGAATTTGGGATAATTGGGAAACAGAGAATAGTGAATTTTTTGAAGCTTGCTTATGGTGCTTTTGAGAAAGTAGGTATCTGGTATGAAAAAGTTGAATAGTAGTCATTAGTCATTGGTCACGCCCCTTTGGGGAAGTCAAAAATCAAAAGTCAAAAGTCAAAAACTAAGAACTAATCACCATGTACAAAGGAAAAGTGACAAATGACAAATGACGAAGGACAAATGACAAAGGACAAACCTTAGCAGGAGATTGGATGGGGGTGCGATGGCGTACCCGCCCGCCGTAGCGATCGCTTTGCGAATTTGACTACAATCCTTAGAAAGAGTAGCTAAAACCTAAATGTCTAAAAAGCCCGATTCGCAGTTTCAAAATCTCTTTAGTTCACCCAAATCAACTAACTGGGACGAAAGATTAGCCCAAATAGCCTATCGCTTTAACCGAGAATATCAACGCGAAACCTTTGAACTGCCAGCAGAAGTACAGGCAATGCCGATATTCCACGAGTGGATTGCTGGGAGTTTCTCAGGGAGAATTGCTTCCCCTTTTTGGGAAATTGCTAAACCTCAAAAAAACCAACACTGTATAGATATTGGCTGTGGGATCAGCTTTTTAATCTATCCTTGGCGGGATTGGCAAGCATTTTTTCATGGGCAAGAAATCAGTAATGTGGCGCGCGATACCTTGAATTCTCGTGGCCCACAGTTGAATTCTAAGCTGTTCAAAGGTGTTGAGTTGGGAGCAGCCCATCAGTTAAACTACCCATCAGAGCAGTTTGATCTAGCGATCGCCACCGGATTTAGCTGCTATTTTCCCCTCGAATATTGGGATGCTGTACTAGCACAAGTCAAGCGGGTGTTAAAACCAGGTGGACATTTTGTGTTTGACGTTCTCAATCCAGAACAGCCTTTAGCGGAAGATTGGGCAGTTCTGGAAACCTATTTGGGTGCTGAGGTGTTTTTAGAGCCTTTGGCTAAGTGGGAAAAAACGATTAAGGCCGCTGGTGCTAAAATAGTGACGCATAAATCGGGGGAATTATTCGAGTTGTATAAGGTGCGATTTTAAAAATCTTATTACTCAGGGATAAGTGGACTCATTGGATCTAAGGAAGTTGTAAAAACAAAATAGATTACCCCAGTGCCGAGAATCATCACAGCGAGACTGAACAGCAACACCCACCGATCTGTTGGTTCGTAAGTATCTTCTTCAATATCACGACGGACAGCAAAATAGTGTACTGTTGAGAGCCACACCGTCATTAAACCCACCAGTGAGAAGACTAAACCTAACTTCCAGCCGTTACCAGGACGGGGTATCAAAGGTACTTGGAAGGCACGCAAACGCACGATGACGACACCAAAACCTAAAAGAGCGATCCCTGTCCGCATCCAAGCGAGGTAGGTACGCTCATTTGCCAAGTGATCTCGAATTCTGGAAGGATTCAGTCGTCCTGGCTTTTTTTTATTTTTATCTTCTTCTGTGGGTTTCAATTTTAACTGCATCAATAACACCCTTATCCCTAAAGCAGCTTCTGTCAAAAAAATGCGCAGGTAGTAAGAAATCTCTTTCCAGATAACTTGCACCCAGTGCAATAGTTGCGCTACTGAAATATGCTTATTGTGATTGTACATTTTTCCAAAATTTATTTTAATGCAGATATCGAAATAAAACAACCCTGACCGAATAATTCGGAACTGATAATTGATGTTATGGAGCAACTGTAAGTAATAAGATTCATAAAAAAACAGCCAAGATCAGAGAAATTTTTCACCAGTTTTTGTCCTGTTTTTCTCTGAAATTGGCTGTTACCCTGTTGAAATTGAGAACAATTTATAAACAGTTATAAGTCTAAATTCTTACCATACACCTAGTACCGCAAGGCGGAAGTCAAAAGTCAAAAGTCACGCATAATTGTATTCCAAGCTCTTGCGCCATTTGAAATGGTGAGGCAGTCCGGTCTTGGGGGTTCCCCCCATGAGGAACTGCCTCACCCAAAGGGGTATGTTTATTTACGCCATGTACTAGTAACTGTTTAACGTTCAATGATTTAAGACTTCATGGTAGGCGCATTGGGAACCCGTGTATATATTATAGCTTGTGATACATTCGGGATAAACCAGTTAACTTCGTTAGCTTTGACAATTTGAGCATTAGGAATGTTGATTTCAATTGCAGCAGTATCTGGATTAGTTTTAATTGTTAACTTACTGCCATCAGGTATCTTAATAGCGACTGCCTCTGTAAATTCTTGAGCTTGTCCGTCTGCGGTTAAGCCTGTAATTGTGGCATCATTTGGCAGATAGAAGCCATCACAATCCCAGTTATTTTTAGTGGACTGACCATCAGCTAGAAAATATAGAGCGTTCTCGTACATGGCATCGTCATCCTCTTCCTCATTTGGTCTTTTGCCATATACTGCTATGGTGTTACCTGTTTTGTTTTCGCATTGACCCCAATTGATTCCTGTCTCTAAAGCATATTTTTGGAATGTTAACTCATCGATTTTCTGCTGAATTTGCTCTGGTGTGACACCTTCTACTTGAGTTTGGGCTTCTTTTGCTTGAGTCAGTTTATCAAGCGTTTTCGTGACTTCGATATAATCAGGGTTTTTGCTAAATTTTGGTTTATCAGCAAAAGAAGGTTGAGCAAAGGCGAAATTAGCGACAATCATTAAGATAATTAGCAGAGATTTCCAGATTTTCATGTTTTGATTCCTGTTGATAGGTAAGATATTTTGCTGTTGGGAATTCATAATGCACTTCTTTTTAGACAATTAGTTTTTCTTGTTCTTCACTCAACGGTTGAGTATTGAAACCTAAAATTAATGAGAATGTATAACTAGAAATTACAGATAGAAGAGTCCAAGTAACATTTTCTGTGACAATAAACACGCCCAAACCAATCAAGATACAAGGTACAAAAGTCTTGCCATTTTCAGTTAAAAAGTTTGCGATCGCAGGCAAAGAGGTTAATTTACAAGCGGTATAACACCATACACCGACTAGGGTAAAAAATACACTTAGTATTACCAGCAGACTATCTAATTCTGAGTTGGCAAACAGAGGTACATAGACACTGATATTATCACTACCATTGGCAAAGGCGATCGCAGCGACATTGCAAGTTTGGGGAGAGAGAAAACTGCTAACTATAGAGGGACAAGACGGCTCAGTTTCTTCTTCGGCTTCCTCAGATGAATCCTCTTCGCGTTTTAGTAAACTGCTCATACCAATGATTATTGGCATAAAACCAAGTAGTCTAATCCAGTCCTGCGGTATGATTAGTCCACCTAAGAAACCAGGAAGGCTAGCAACGATCAATGCTGCAAAACCGAGATACTGACCAGCAAAGATGTGACGACTGCGAAACGTTGCACTTATTTGTGAAAAAAACAACGTCAGAATGACAATATCATCAATGTTGGTAGCAGTGAATGCGGTAATCCCTGTGGTAATTGCAGTTACTAAATCGTTCATTTGTGAATGTCCTTATTTTTATGCTTGGGCATTGGGCATGGGGCATGAAGAAGAGACAAGGTAGACAAGGAAGAGGGGGGAGATAAGGGAGAGACTTGTTCAATAATTCCCCCTTGTCCCCCTCATCTCCCCCTGCTCCTCATGCTCCTCCTGCTCCCTGCTCTCCTGCCTTCCCTGCTCTCGACTTGGCCGTTTGATTCCGTGCCGAAGCTTTGATTTATACTTTAGTCAAACTAACCGATAGAATCAAATGCTTTTATTTGTCAAAATGATAAATGAAAGTGATTAAAATTTTGACACTAAGTCTTAGGGATACGATAAATGGCAGGAATGACGCTTGAGCAGCTAAAAATCTTTCTAGCTGTGGCGCAGAACTTACACTTTACTCGCGCAGCAGAGGAGCTTTATATTACACAACCTGCTGTCAGTGCAGCAATCCACAACCTAGAGCAAGAATACGGAGTGAAACTATTCCATCGGATTGGTCGCCATATCGAGATTGCTGAAGCCGGTAAATTACTGCAAGTGGAAGCGCAAAAAATTCTCGATCAAGTTTCCTTGACAGAAAGGGGATTGCGAGAATTGAACAATCTGCAACGGGGTGAATTGAAATTAGGGTCGAGTCTGACAATTGGTAACTACTGGCTACCAAGTAAGATTAGTGAGTTTAAGAGCCAATATCCTGGTATCCAGATTGACTGTACCCTTGCCAATGCAGAAACGATTTGTGTCGGTACAGCGATGGGACAGTTTGATTTAGGTTTGGTGGAAGGAGATGTAAAGCCAGCGCTTCAGAATACTCTGGAGTACGAAATAGTGGCGAGCGATCGCTTACAAATTGTGGTTGGTCAAAAACACCCTTGGTTTGAGTGGGGAGAAATTGATTTAAGCCAACTAACTCAAACTCCTTGGGTGATGCGGGTGCGAGAATCTGGTACACAGCAAAGGTTTGAGGAAGCGTTGCAAAATTGGGGGATTAATCTCAGCGAACTGAATGTAATTTTAGTGTTCGCCAGTGGTGAGATGGCAAAAGCCGCGATTGAAAATGGCGTAGGCGCAACTGGAATTTCTGAGTTGATGGTAAAAAAAGAAATCCAGTTGGGGACTTTGCGGGCAATTCGAGTTATTGATAATAGAGAAGGTAACGGTGCAATCGCAGAAATAGTTCGGCCTTTTTTCAAAATCAAGCATCGTCAGCGTTTTCAAACTGCTCTTTCCAAAGTCTTTGAACAAATGTTGATATCGTCTATGTTGGATGGTTCACATCATTTATCAGTTATTTAAAGGAGACTGGGCATTGGGAAAGAGGAGGCAGGAGTTCTTTAATTTTGAATTTTGAATGCGTGAATTTTGAATTGATTTCTCCCTCATCTCCCCCTGCTCCCCTGCTCCCTACACCTTCCGCATATTTCTACTGATAGGGTCAAAACCTCTAGAAAACCGCGTACTTTCATCGTAGTAAGCGCCAGTCAGATTCGCTCCATACAACTTGGCATAATTAAGTTTTGCTCCCCGGAGATTTGCTTCATTCAGATTGGCACCGCTCAAATTAGCTCTAGTCAAATTCGCTTTAGCTAAATTAGTTCTACTTAAATCTGCTCCCCAGAGTTTAGCTTTAGCTAAGTTAGCTCCACTCAAGTCAGATCCCCATAAATTAATTCCAGGCAAATCGGCTCCAATCAGCTTGTCCTTACTCAAGTTGACGGCTGGAAAATATCTTTCTCCTGCGGCAAAACGCCTTTTTAATTCTTCAGCATTCATGCGTCACGTTGACCTTGTTTAGCAATACAGAAGTTATTTGTTCCCATTCCTGGCTTAGTTCTCCTGAAAATTCTGGCTGACCACTGCGTTGATACCAGAAATGGGCATTTTTCAAATCGCCTTCTTTACGGTGCAGATAAGCATGAACCCAAGCACTGTCAGCATCACTGGCATTTGCAACTATTTCATGAGCTTTGCTCCAATCACCTTTGTTGTCATACCACATTGCTTGCAGCCCTTTTGGTAGTGTTTGAGGACATGGGGGCTGCTTTTCGATCAATCGCAGGAATTCCTCTGTATTCACGATCGCCACCTAACAAGTATCAAACTTCTATCTCTAAGATACTCCTCAGTTTCAGGGGAAGATGGGATTGGGGACTGGGGGAGATGAGCAGGGAGCAGTTGCAGTAAGTTTTCCCCTCTGCCTCTGTGCCTTTTTTCAATGCCCAATGCCCAATGCCCAATGTCCAATCCCTTTCACATCTACTTAACTGGAATAACTTCAAACTGGAAAGTACCAATCAAACGGTCATTAATATAGACTTCTATTCTATGCTTACCAACTGGATCGCCAGGGGCGATTGTCCAAAAATTCTCAATTACACCTTCTGGAGCCGACTGTGTGCGCCGTGTTACAGATGTCTTGCCGTCTACTGATATTGAGAAATCTTCACCATTATCTGTACCCCAAGTTTCTGGAGGTTTTGGTAAATGCAAGACTTCACGCCATTTCACTTCACCTTGGTAGTTTTTGAGTTTAATCCGCCATCCGTAGGTGTTTCCTTCCTGAAGTGGCACTCTTGTTGTCTGGAAAATGGTAACGTTTCCTTTGGAGTCAACTCTCTTTAGACCAAACTCGGTGTTACTGACAGTAATCTGTTTTGCATTCGTTGGCGCCGGAGATGATATGGCATTTTCTACCAAAACAGAAGTAGCGTTGATTGGCTCAGAACTGATGATCCCAGATATTAGCCAAAAAGCAGCTAGCACAGCAGTAGTAGTCCAAATTCTCATTAGTATGGTTTTCCTGTCAGACTTTTAGTACTTATTCAAGTAATCTGCCATGTTTTCCGGGTCAAGGTTAGCGATGGTTAGACAAAGACGAAATTGCTTTCAGAAATTTGGCGGATTTAATCAACCCACTGACTTTGGTCAATATCCAATCTAAAATCAGTAAATCATAGTCTTTGCGAAAAGCAAACCATTGCGCCGTCCTTTCTCCATCTGCGTAGGCGTAGCCCGCCGTAGGCATCGCATTCTTGCGGTCAGAATTTCTAAATATTGAAGCAATTCCAACAACCAAAACTCCTTTAATACAATCACCGACGAAAATTACACGGCAATTTAAATTTGAACTATTAGTTTATTTACCTGAATCTTTGATTAGCAATAATTAAAAAACATCAAATATTCTATGCTTAAACTACTCAGATACATTAGTATTTTCATCATTACTGCCTGTTTACTACTTGCTTGTAATACTTCAGCACCAACTGAAGTAAAACGCCCTGCATTGAAAGTTATATTTGCATCTTTTGTTGGAGAGCTTCCAGGCATCATTGCTCAAGAAAAAGGATTTTTCAAAGCCCAAGGGGTAGATGTGGAACTAATTCATAAACAATACGCCCAATTGGAACAAGCAAACTTCAATGCGGGTAAGTATGATGGTATTACGTCGTCCTTGGGAAAGTTTATAATCTTGAGTGCCACAAATCCAGATATACAAGGTGTGATCGTTATAGATGAATCAATAGGAGCAGATGTGGTAATCGCCCAATCAAAAATTAAAACTGTCGCTGATTTGAAAGGGAAAAAGTTGGGTGCAAATCTAGGCAGTTTTAGCGAAGTTTTCGTGACTGAAATGTTGAAAACTGCCAATTTAACTAGTGATGATGTGAACTTGGTTCAATTAGAGGCTTCAGAAATTCCTCAACGCCTGAAAAATAATACGATTCAAGCCGGACACACTTGGCAACCCTATCTCTCTGAAGCGATGAAATTAGGGGGAAATATCCTATTTACTAGCAAACAAACCCCTAGCTTGATTTCAGATTTGATTATCTTTCGTGGTGAGACAATCCGCGATCGCCCCGAAGACATTCGTGCTTTTGTGCGAGGATGGCTGCAAGCCTCGACCTATTGGAAAGCAAATGTTGAGGAAGGAAAAGCTATTATCAGCAAAGCGTTAAAAATTCCGCTTGATACTCTCTCTCTAGAGGGAATAAACCTAACTGATTTAGGTGAAAATAAAAAATATTTTCAATCTAGCAACCCTAACTCCATTTATAAAACTGCCAAGATATATGCAGACTTTTTTGTTCGCTCTGGAAATATGAATCGCATTCCTGAGTTAAAAAGTTTGTTTAATTCTTCCTTTATAAACTCTCTCCCCTAGTTTGAAGCTATGCAGCACTCTTTTTTGGGCGGCATTCGTACAAAGTTAATCGCTTCGTTTCTCGTTGTTGCTTTGATTCCATTGCTGTTATTGGCATTTGTCAACAAACAGACAACCGAAAAAGCACTAACTGACAACGCCCGACAAGCCCTATCTGCGGCGGCAAACGAAACTGCTAACAGAATAGATGCCTTTATTGATGGAAATCTCAATGCCGTGCGCGTAGAGGCAATTTTACCAGGTTTGGCAAGCTATCTCAGCTTAAATCCAAAACAGCGAGATGACAGCCCCGAAATGCAATTGGCGACAGAAACATTAATCCGTCTCAGTCGCAAAGATATGCTCAATATTCTCTCTTATGCTTTGCTCGACTCAAACGGTAAAAATGTATTGGATACACGTACACTGAACATTGGCAAAGATGAATCAGTTCAAGATTATTTTAAAAAACCGCTACAAACTGGTTTCTCTTTTGTTTCTAGTATGAAGCAGTCGCCGACAATTCCTGACCTTATTACCCTCTTTTTTAGCAGTCCGGTTCGCAATGCCAAGGGAGATATATTGGGTGTATTGCGTGTTTCATACAATGCTACTGTTGTTCAGCAGTTAGTAACTCGACAAACTGAACGAGCTGGGGCAAAATCTTTTGCTATTCTTTTAGATGAAAATAATATTTATCTGGCACATAGCATTGCACCAGAACTGCTTTTTAAATCAATTGTACCTCTGCCTGACCATATTGCAAATCAACTGCAACGGCAACGCGGTTTGCCTAATTCTTCTGTCAAAGAATTGGCAACTAATGAGTTAAAACTTAAACAAGTATTAGAGAATAAACAGTCGTATTTAATTTCTCCTTTAGAAGCAACAGGTAATCAGGTTAACCTAATTGCGATCGCTCGTTTGCAATATAAACCTTGGTCTGTGTTGTTTGCACGACCCCTTGTGGTTGCCCTAGCGCCTGTAGAAAAGCAAATTCGTGACGCAATTTTTCTATTTGCATTTATCGCTGGAGTAGTGACAATCATCGCTTTTGTCATTGGGCAACTGCTAACAAAGCCAATAATTCACCTTACCAATATAGTTTTCCAGTTTACCGCAGGTAACTTAGATATCCGCGCCAAAAATAACTCAAAGGACGAAATAGGTCAACTGGCAAAATCGTTTAACAACATGGCACTTCAGTTACAAACATCTTTTGAAACTTTGGAACAACGGGTACAGGAGAGAACATCAGAGTTAGCCATTGCTAAAGAAAAAGCCGAAGTAGCAAATCAAGCTAAAAGTTTATTTATTGCTAATATGAGTCACGAATTGCGATCGCCCCTCAATGCTGTTCTAGGTTTTTCTCAATTAATGTTACGCGCTAAAAACTTGCCTGCCGAGCATTATGAAAATGCCGGGATCATTTATCACAGTGGCGATTATTTACTAACACTCATTAATAATATTCTCGATTTATCAAAAATAGAAGCGGGTAAAACTACTCTTAATCCCAGAGACTTTGACCTGTATCGCTTGCTAGATGACTTAGAAGATATGCTGTATTTACAAGCAAGCAATCAAGGCTTAAATTTAATATTTCAACGTAGTGAAAATCTCCCATGTTATATTTGTACAGATGAGTTAAAACTCCGGCAAGTATTAATTAATTTGATTAGTAATGCCATTAAGTTTACTCACAAAGGAACAATTAGTTTAACAGTAAATAATAGTAGTGAAGAAATCATAGATATTTTAACTCTTAATTTTAAAGTCTGTGATACAGGAGTAGGGATTGCAGCCGCAGAATTACCCAAACTATTTAATACTTTTTCCCAAGCCCAAGCTGGAAAAGAATCACAAGAAGGAACAGGTTTAGGTTTAGCAATTAGTCGCAAGTTTATTCAGTTAATGGGAGGAGATATTTCTGTTGAAAGTAAATTAGGAGTAGGGACAACCTTTAAATTTTATATTCAAGCAAAATTAGGTCAAGAAACAAATAGCAATACTTTAGAAGGACATCCAAAAGTATTAGAACTTGCACCAGGACAACCTATATATAAACTATTAATAGTAGATGATAAAGCTATTAATCGCCAATTATTAATTAAACTTTTACAACCATTAGGGTTTGAGATGAAAGAAGCTAGTAATGGCAAAGAAGCGATCGCTATTTGGAATGAATGGGAACCCCACCTGATTTGGATGGATATGCGAATGCCTGTCATGGACGGTTACGAAGCTACAAAATATATCAAGTTCACTACCAAGGGGAATGCTACAGCTATAATTGCTCTGACAGCAAGTGTTTTAGAAGAAGAAAAAGCGATCGTCCTTTCAGCCGGATGTGATGACTTTCTCCGCAAACCTTTTGCAGAACATACAATTTTTGACACACTAGCCAAACATCTTGGTGTCAAATATATATTTGCTGAAAATAATTATTCAAACTTGGAATATACAGAAAAAAATCCTTTAACATCTAACAATCTCATTTGTATGTCTCAAGAATGGATTAATCAATTCTATGAAGCTGCTTTAGAAGCAAATACTAATCGTGTTAGAGAATTAATTAGAGATATTCCTAAAACAGAAACTTTTTTAATTCAATCTTTAACAAAACTTGCCCGTCAATTTGAATTTGAGGAATTGGTTGATTTAGCCGAACCCCTGAGAAGCAATGAATCTTGATTCTGATAAAGAAAATAAAGGTAATATTCTCCTTGTAGACGATAGTCCCAAAAATTTACATTTATTAAGTGATTCTCTGGTCAAACTCGGCTACACTGTTCGCAGCGTCACAAGTGGGCGGATGGCACTAAAAACAGTAAAGGCGAAGCGACCAGATATCATTCTTTTAGATATCAAGATGCCAGAGATGGATGGCTATCAAGTTTGTAGAATTCTGAAAGCAGATGAAGTTCTACGCACCATTCCCGTTATTTTTATTAGTGCTTTAGATGATGTTTTCGATAAAGTGATAGCCTTTGAGTCAGGGGGCATAGACTACATCACCAAACCCTTTCAGATGGAAGAAGTTGTAGCGCGTCTAGAAAATCAGTTAACCATTCAACGTCAGCAACGGCTTCTAGAACAAGAAAATATTAAGCGTAAGGAAACAGAAGAGATACTGTATCAGTCCAGGGCAATGCTAGCCAGCATTTTGAATAGTTCGCTAGATGGTATTGCCGCGATGCAAGCTGTCCGCAACCCTGCAACTGGGGACATTGAGGATTTCCGTTGCTTAGTTATCAATCCTGTGATTGCTAGAGCCTTCGGAAGCAAATGTGAAGAGGTGATTGGCAAATTAGTACTCAAAAAATTCTTAGCCCGTCTAGAACCAGAACTTTTTAATCACTTTGTTAATCTTGTCGAAACAGGGGAAGCTTTAAAACGGGATTTTTACCATCCATTAGGTAATTCTTGCTGGTATCACTTTGTCGCAGTCAAACTCAATGATGGTTTTGCTATTACCATACGCGACATCACTGGACGTAAACAAATTGAATTGGCTCTCCAAGATGCAAATCAGAAACTAGAACAACTGGCAAATTTAGATAGCTTAACTCAGGTGGCTAACCGTCGTTGCTTTGATGCACGACTGCAAGCAGAATGGAGACGCCTTGCACGAGAACAACAACCCTTGTCACTAATTATGTTTGACGTTGATAAATTCAAACTTTACAACGATTACTATGGTCATCTTGCAGGCGATGATTGTCTAATGAGGATAGCGCAAATAGTGCAACAGACAATTCATCGTCCTGCCGATTTAGTGGCGCGTTATGGTGGAGAAGAATTTTTGGTACTCTTGCCCAATACTGACTTAGCAGGAGCGATTAAAGTAGCGCAAAGTATTCAGCAAGCAATTCATGCTCTAGCTATTCCCCATGTACAGTCTGATATCAGGAATATCATCACCGTTAGTTTGGGAATTACCTCTCGCATACCCATTTGGAACATCAGGCCAGATATACTCATTGCCTCAGCAGATAAAGCACTCTACTGTGCCAAACAAAATGGGCGCGATCGCTATTATAATGATTAAAACATTTTTTATAGCAATACCTTTATTCCCGGCACTACTACATCAGTAACAATCACATCCGGCTTTTCTGGCAAAATTACACTAAGTTATAAGTACGTTGCAACGCTTGCTGAAATAAAGATTGATATTCTTCATGCCCAACCCGATAAGCACCAAATCTTTCCAAATGGGGATTCATCATTTGGGCATCAAAAAACACAAATTTTCTCTGACGCAATCTTTCTACCAACTTTACCATCGCCACCTTTGAACCTTCGGGAATGCGGTAAAACATCGACTCGCCAATAAAAGCCCCACCAATTACAATCCCTAAAATTCCCCCAGCGAGTTCCTCACCTTGCCAAGTTTCAAAACTATAAGCATAACCACTCTGGTAAAGCAGCCAGTAAATCTTTTTTAATTCCGGTGAAATCCAGGTTGTCTCTCTGTCAGCACAGCCAGCCACCACAGCCTGAAAGTCTCGATTAATCGCCACAGTAAACCGCTCTTGATTCAGAACGCGCTGCAAAGACTTAGGATAGCGAAACCTCTCATCCAAAGGAATCAAAGTCCGCTCGCGACTTCCGTACCAACTCAGGCGATCGCGCTCATCAGCCATGAGAAAATAGCCTTGTGCATAGCCCTCAACAATAGCGGCGATATCATATTGCATAAATAAATATAAAAAAACACTCTTAGAAACGCAATTTGATCCTAAAAAATCAACCTCAGCGTTCCTTAGCGTTTCCCTCCGCGTCCCTCTGCGTTAAAAAAAATGACTCAACCAATTCCACCCATCACCCTACCACCCCCTGAAAACCCCCTGCTCGAAGGTGAATGGTTAAGAGAACGCTTACAACGGTGGCTAGATACAGAATTTATCCCCGAAGCAGTAAACCAAAACATAGCCCAACGAGCAGCACAGATTTTTGTGCGTCAACGGATGGAAGGAGAAAATGACCTTGGTTCTCTGGTAATTGCCATTGTCACAGAGATGCAGTCCTATGATTTTTCCAATAGCTTCTACGGAGAGTTTGCGATCGCCAACGCCGTCAGCGATCTACTCTTAGAAAGTCTGGGAATTGATAAGTGTTGTGGTCAATAATATTTTGTCATTTGTCCTTTGTCCTTTGTCATTTGCTAATGACTAATGACTAATGACTAATGACTCTTGACTACCAACTAGCCTTAACAACTCCAGGCAAAAGACCTTCATGCGCCCATTCTCGCAGCACGTTCCGAGACAACCCAAAATCGCGGTAAACACCTCTAGAACGACCAGTCAACCAGCAACGGTTGCGGTGGCGGGTGGGCGCACTATTCCGGGGTAGCTGTTGAATCTTCCGGTGGATTTCCAGTTTATCCAAAGGAGATGCTGCACTTCTGAACTCTTCTAAGAGAGCTTCTCGCTTGTCAGCATACTTTTCGATCAACTTGGTGCGCTTTTTCTCGCGCTCAATCAAGCTCTTTTTTGCCATAAATTCTCTAACTTATTTAAAGACACCGTTTTCCATTCTACAGTCTCTCCATCAATTCTGGGGTTACTTGTGTCGCTTATCCTACAACCACTGGCTTATTTGCAGCAGGACATAAATCGGCAAGCTCACAAGCAACGCAGACGGGAGAGCGGGCTTTACAAATAGCACGACCGTGATAAATCAGCCGAATTGACCAATTTTCCCAATCAGGCTGAGGCAATAAACCCATTAAATCTTGCTCAATCCGAACCGGGTCTTTTGCTTGAGTTAAACCCAAACGTTCGCACAGGCGCTTAACGTGAGTATCTACTGTCACCCCAACATTAATGCCATAACCATGACCCAAGACTACATTTGCTGTCTTTCGCGCCACACCTGGAAGCTTTAATAATTGCTCCATTTTGTTGGGGACAACAGAGTTAAACTCAGTGACAATCATCCGACATGCGGCTTGAATGTTCTTGGCTTTATTGCGATAAAATCCGGTTGAACGCACCAAGTTTTCTAATTCTACTAAGTCAGCGATCGCTAAACTCTCAGCATCAGGAAACCGAGCAAATAAAGCTGGTGTCACCTTATTCACTCGCTCATCAGTACACTGAGCAGAGAGAATCGTTGCCACCAACAATTGTACTGGCGTTGAGTAATTCAAAGAGCAGGTAGCATCTGGATAAAGACGCTTCAGCCGAGCTAAAATTTCTAGCGCCCGTTGCTTTTTAGATAACGATTTGCGGGTAATGCTCACTGGAACAATTTTTGTACCCATTCCAATTGGCTAGTTAATTGGGTAGTTTCTTTGACGATCAGAAAAATTCCTAAGCCTAAGAGTAACACCAAACCGGTTTGCATTACACCTTCTTGAATCCGGGCGGGTACAGGCTTACCGCGTAAACCTTCAATCAGCAGAAAAGCGAGTTGTCCGCCATCCAAAGCTGGTAAAGGCAAAATATTGATAATAGCCAAGTTAATGCTGATAATTGCCGCAAAAGACAACAAGTTTACAGTATTGTCCTCAGCTAATTTTGCACCGATTTTGACAATATTAACTGGCCCAGAAACTTGTCCAGCAGTTTGTTGAAAGTTGGTAATTAACTGCCCAAAACCACTGAGTGTCCCCACAAATAATTGTTGAAACCTGTTAGCAGCAATGCCGAAAATTTCAAAAGGACTATTAGGACGGCGATAAACTGCTGTACCATTGGGGCCAAGTTCAATGCCAATTACACCTTGGCCTTTATCTCCCAGCTTTGGGGTTAATTTTAGAGACTTTGGTTGGTTTTCATGTTTTATTTTTAGTTCGATTTGCTGATTGGCATGAGTTTTAATTTCTTTTGTGAGAAAAACTGTCGCTTTTTCAGAAGCGGGGAGTTCCTGACCATTAACAGCCAGAATAATGTCTCCTTCCCTAATACCTGCTTGGTAGGAAATAGATTGTTCATCAACCGGCTTGACGATGACACCAGGTTGAAAGTTAATCTTCTCTGGAATGCCGACAATACCCAATTGCAGAGCCAACACCAAGTAGGCAAATATTAAATTGGCGATTACTCCGGCACTGATAACTATCGCCCGGTCTAAAACTGGACGGTTACGCAGCAGATTTGGGTCATTGGGTGGAACATCGCTATCGGGGTCATCATCGGGAAAACCCACAAAGCCGCCCAAGGGAAAGGCGCGGACAGCATATTCGGTTTGTGAACCTTGGTACTTCAAAAGAACTGGGCCAAAACCCAAAGAAAAACGGTTAACGAGAATGCCTTGAGAACGTGCTGCAACAAAATGTCCCAACTCGTGTACCAAGATCAAAACAGCCAAGACTGCGATCGCTGCTAAAACTGACATAGAGTAAATTAGTGAAGATATTAAGCTATAGTTATCTCCATTCTAATTGGGCATTGGGCATGGGGCATTGGGCATTGGTCATTGGTAAATAACAAATGACAAAGGACTAATGACAAATGACAAATTATAAAACTTCACGTCCCAAGTAAGGTTGCAACACTTCTGGTATCCTTACCGTCCCATCAGTTTGTTGATAATTCTCCAAAATTGCTGCCATCGTCCTTCCTACCGCCAAACCCGAACCATTTAGAGTGTGTACGAACTGAGTACCTTTCTTCCCCGCCTCTTTGAAGCGAATATCAGCCCGTCGCGCCTGGAAATCTATAGTATTGGAACAGCTAGAAATTTCACGGTATTTGCCAGAAGAGGGCAACCAAACCTCTAAATCATAAGTTTTGGTAGAGGCAAATCCCAAATCTCCAGTACTTAAATTTACTACTCTGTAAGGCAACTGCAACGCCTGTACAATTGCTTCTGCATTCCCTACCAATTTCTCCAGTTCATCAAAAGACGTACTGGGTTCGACAAACTTCACCATTTCCACCTTGTTAAATTGATGTAGGCGAATTAATCCCCGCATATCGCGCCCATAACTACCAGCTTCGCGGCGAAAACAGGGAGTAAAGGCACAGTGGTAAATAGGCAAATCTTCAGCAGCGAGAATTTCACCCCGGTAGAGATTTGTAAGTGGAACTTCCGCCGTAGGAATCAGCCATAAGTCATCATCAGCACATTTAAAGCTTTCTTCCGCAAACTTGGGTAACTGACCGGTTGCTGTCAAAGACTCAGTATTCACTAACAGCGGTGGACTGACTTCTACATATCCAGCTTGAGTATGGAGAGTCAACATAAATTGAATTAATGCCCTCTCCAATGCCGCACCAGCGCCCATCAACGTCACAAAGCGACTTTGGGCAACTTTTACAGCTCGTTCAACATTGAGAATACCCAGCTTTTCGCCAATTTCCCAGTGAGGAAGAATATTCGGGTTTTGGGGAATGTACTTATCACCCCAACGCCGCACCTCTACGTTATCTTCCTCATTCTTACCAAGGGGTGTAGAGTCGCTTGGTAAGTTGGGAAGCGCCAACACAAGTTGAGCAATTTCAGCTTTGAGGTCTTTTTCTTGGGGTTCCAGTTGACTCAACGTAGCTCTAACAGAGTTACCTTCATGCCGCAAAGCTTGAATTTCTGGGTCTTGAGGATTGACCCCAGATTTAATCTTCTGGCCGACAATTTTACCAATTTCGTTGCTCCGGGCTTGAAGTTGACTACGCGTCCCTTCAAGTTCCCGTTGTTGCCGATCTAACAGTAATATCGGTTCGATGTCGTATTTACCACTACGACTATTCAATCGTTCTTGAACTAATTGCGGATTTTCCCGTATTTGCTTAATATCCAGCACAGATTTTTCTCAGTTTTTAGCCTAAAATCTTCCTGTCAATACAGTTAACACATAAGCATTTAGCATATAGTAATTTTGCTTTGCTGTAACTGCAAAAACAAAGTTTATTAGAAAAATCAGTCTTAATCTTTGAGCAAGATTTTACCCTAGCATCATTGCCAGGGCTAAGAAACCATATAATGCATTAAACCAATCATGAATTCGTATTTTGAGTCACTGTCGTTTCAGAAACCTGAGCAAGACTCTGATCATTACCATTATTGTTATCAACGGCTGCAAACGTCCTTTGAGTGATATTCGGTGGTTCCTTATCGTCTCTAGTTTGTCCAGGTGAAGGTAACCAGTATGCAAGCACACCTGATAAACCACCCCAGTAAAGCGCAATATTCTTATCGTCCTCTGCTGGCGAGCCAAGCTTGAAAATGCACAGCCCCAATACGATGCTACTAAAGAAAACCTGTACGCCAAATCTCCATACGTCTTGATTAAATTTCTGTGCTGGTTGATTTCTCATGGTGTCAAATTGATTTTTCATGGTGTCAGACTTCTAAAAAAGGTACATATTATCCCTGTGCTAGTTTTGGCATCACCTACTACTACAGCGTGGCAAAATTCCTAATTACGCTCGTACCTTTACAGGGATCTTGTTACGTGCAGCGTGCCGCTTTCCTGACTCGCTAACGTAATTTGTAATTCCTATACCGCAAGCGTTCCATTGATTTGAATTACGCAGTGCTGTACTAATAAGATGTTTTTCAAGGATTATGTAGTTGTCTTCACACCCAGTTTTGTCCGTTTCGGAAAAATTCTGATTAACTTCTTTATACTTTTGAAAACTCAGCACTGATAATATTAGGGTCGGTTAATCCGATTGAGCAACCAAAGTGACGCAATAAGCCCTGCAAAGTGGGCTGAGACGGTGTTAGTGTTTGCCTGCACCACAAGCATATCTAGACCGCTAATAATTCGGGTAGGGTCAAAAAATTGGGTAGTTATCGCTTGGGGAGAAATGGATCTTGCTACCAGTGTACCAACGATCGCCTGCGCCCCCAAAAGAGTCACCAGCGTTCCTCCTAAATTCACCCATACTCCTAAGCGTAATACTTGCACAGTCTCGCTTTTCCGAGGGCGGTTGCTAGGATTGGAGGATTCCAATTGCTTGCCAATTCTCGTGTAACGGTAAGCTAAATAAATGCCCCCACCTAAAACAACCAGTCCACAAATTGCTAAAAATACACCAAAACCAGTCCCAGGATTATTAGTAGGACTGCCAGCTCTTTGATTAAAGATGGCGAACAGCAACACAATTATGCTAGAAACAACGCCTAGTACTAGCTGAATCCAGAAGCTAATCCAACCTATAAGGCGAAAAGTTTGGGCAATTGCCCTAAGAGTTGAGGAAGATGAAGGGGCATCGGGAGTTTGTGACATAGCGATCGCCAATGTGCTGGGTGCTTGATTAAGGGAGGCGAGGACGAGGGGACACGGAGAGTTCTTTCCCCTGGTTTTTAGCGCCTTCTTTGATAAATTTACTATTACACTTGCTAAATAAGACAAGAAATTCTGCGATCGTGGAAATTAGAAGTAGTTACTTTAAGTGTGTCTACCGACGTAGCAGCTCGATCCCAGATATATCCCCTAGCTTAAGATTTTAGAATTTGCATTGGGAAAATCACTGTAAAACAAAGTGTTTATTAAGTTTTACAGACAAAATAGCATTTTACCTGTAAAATTTCTTCGATGGCATTTTATTGCTTAAGCAGTTCTAACCAGCTCGGCATCAGTTAACACCAAGATAGTGACTTCCTCACTGTCTGTTCGCTCCTCACCACACCGTATCGAGCTTGAGTGGGGTACATTATTTTGTACTCCTAAAACTCGCCAAGCCCCACAACTTCACAGGCGTGGGTAATTGTTTGATGTTTACGCAATGGATATCTAGTCTAAGTAGCTTTATTATGTATTACTCACGTAGTAGTAGCACTGTATACTGACTACAAGGATTGTAGACTTTACCTTAAGGCATTTTTTTAGCCATTCACTAACCATGAAACTTGAGGATATATATCAATTTTTTGAGAATCCTCCGCCAACTTACCTTTGTCAGGAACTAGCAGTTTGTTACATACTGTCTGTTTTATTACAAGGTGAATCCTACGGAACCGAGTTGATCGAGCAATTAGAAACTGAGTATCCCGTCTATCGGCTTTCAGATACCGTACTTTACAGTGCAATTAAATTTCTGGAAGACCAAAGTGCAATCACTGGATATTGGAAGAAACTCGAAGGACGGGGGCGCCCCAGGCGGATGTACCAAGTTTCTCCCGAATGGCAAGTTCAAGCTCAGGATTTAGCTTTTCAATGGCTTGACTACATCAACAGGAGGAAAAAGTAACGAATAATTGATAATGAATAAGTCTCCTCCAGTCAAACACTAACAATTAGTTATGGATACTGCTATTCTGCCATCTACGTTCCTGCTAACCTTGTTGTTATCGGTTGGGCTGTTTTTCTTTATTCGTGCCTCGACTAAAGACCGCACAGAAATGGCCCAACTAGTATCTGAGCAAGATGAAGCTGTTTTAATGTCTCAATTAAAAGAGTATTTTCGATCGCGGTCTTACCGAGTGGCAGCAGTAGACCGAGAACAAAATCAGGTAACTTTTGAAGGTAATGTTCGCCCTAGCTGGTTCTTAGCTATATTTCTAACTTTACTGGCAGCTACTGGGATTGTTTGTCTATCTCTGGTGGCATCCCTGTTTTTTTCTAGCCTCAGTACCCTTGTTCTGGCGATGGTACTGCTATCGCCTTTAAGTGGTCTATTTTATTGGAAAAAATCTGGAAGACTTGAGAAGGTGTCGCTCAAAGTAGAAACAACTCAGAGCGAACAAACCTCCTCAAGTAAGGTAACTGTAGTTGCCCATCGAGATGAACTCAGTGAGTTGCAGAGGACTCTACAGCTCAAGCCTGGGAAATAATTGTTGATTTTTGCGACCATCTCTTAACTATGATATGCAGACTTCTGACCTGACCTACTATGCAGGCAATGGAAAGTAGTCAGGAGAAAATCAAGATTGCTGCTTTGTCAGTTTTCCCCACAACTTTGGTCGTGGGGAAAAATTTAAATTCATTAACTTAAATTTATTGACAGAGCTTACTTAACCATCTACGGCATAAGAGCGCAACTTCACTCTTCCTTTTAGAGGCACTTGGCTCTATACCCACTCCCTTCTGCACAATCAAAGTAGTATCAACCCATGCAATCTAGCGTGGTTTGAAACAGGTTCACTTTCCAACTACCTGGACTAGATTTACTGGCAAATCAGCTACAAACTAAAAAAAAATTAAATTTTGCATAAACTTAGCAATTTTGCCAGTTAATAGTAGTCAGGAGCCACATTCAATGCTCAAGATGACCATCTATGGTTCATCGACTAGCTAAAGCAAGAGGTTCTTGACCTGGTGAAGGTTCTAACACCCTCAAACTAGGAAACAAGAAATGGTTTTCCTCTACGTATTGAGCACCAAACAGTCCCTTTTCTGCCCAGAAATAACGATCTGTAGTGTGTTCATTTCGCTTTACAAGTAGCAACGCCGGTGGCAAAATCCCTTCAGCTTGAATGAATCTTCTCGCTGCTGTCACAGGCTTTTCTTCGCCACTTTCGATACTATATTGAGGCACGTGCTCCAAAATGCGCCGTCCTTCCTGACGACGACGACTCTTCCTTTTGCGTCTCCTTGCCAATCTATTGTCCTCCTCTTTCAAGCTTATAGATTGTAGTGATAGCTACAAAATACGTCGTAATTATATAGGTTCTAGTTCAGAATATCAATACTTTTTAACCTTTAAAGATAAGAAAGTTAATATATTTGAAACATAGAGAAAACAAAATTACCTAAGAATATAATCTCTTAGTACAAACCATCTCTAAGAAAATTTTAGTTAAGCTTTATTAAATGAGTGAGGTAAAAATTTAAGTATCCTCTCTTACATCATGCCTCAAAATCTATAATCTTGAGCAAAAGCTAAAAAATGTTAATGTCTGCCAGTTCTGATTTTCTTGCTCTGTGTCGAGAGCAAATAGCGCTACTAACCCAAGGGCTGGGAGCGACTTTAAGTATTGTGTACCTAACACAAGAATTGGTAGATACTCCTTCCGGCGATGCCAAACTGATTCCTGTGGTGATTTACCCGGAAACAGCATTATTACCCCAAGGAGAGGAAACTATTGAAGCGACGGCATACAAGCAACTTCAAGTCGGAAATGCGTTTATATTACCCAATCATCAAGGAAGGTTATTGACACCGGCTTCAGAATCTCCAACTTCATCACAGGAGTCTGACATACCAGATGCGTCTCAACCCGATCTTAAAGAGGAATACCTACTTAGTGGCAACCAAATTGTTTTACCTCTGATTTATGAGGGTGTGATGATGGGGTTACTGGTGACACGCAGGAAAGACCGGGCATGGAATGAACACGAGCAAAGTCAAATTCAACGGATAGCCCAAACATTAGCGATCGCTTGTATTTTAGATCAGCGGCGAGCATGGTTTGAGGAACAGTTGCGCGAGCAACAAATTCTCCAAGAAAAACAACGGGATTTGCTGGATAATCTGTTGCATCAGTTTCGTAACCCATTAACAGCATTACGGACTTTTGGCAAACTGCTATTAAAGCGACTACGACCAGCAGATGCTAACCGAGATGTGGCAAATAGTATTGTCCGGGAAAGCGATCGCCTCCAAGAATTACTGCAACAATTTGAGCAAGTAATTGACTTGACAGAGGCAGATTTAGCACCACTACATCTACCGGAAGATGGAGTATTTGTAGAAGCAAGTATCCAAAAAGACGCTAAACCGCCGCTATTATTACCGGGAACAGGAGATAAAGCAGTTGACTGCTCGTTAGCAGATATATTAGAACCATTATTAATATCAGCCAAAGCGATCGCCCAAGAACGAAAGCTAAAACTAATAACTGAAATTCAAGATAATTCATCTCTAGTGCGTGCCAACGTCAAAGCATTACGAGAGGTATTGACTAATATTATTGATAATGCTTTGAAATATACTCCCACTGGCGGTAAAATTTTGATTCAGGCGGGGCAAGAAAAAGCTCATTTTCAGGGAATAGTCATTAGTGATAACGGGCCAGGCATTCCACCCCAGGATTTAGAACATCTTGGAGAACGGCATTATCGGGGTGTACAAGCGCAAACAGAAATCCCCGGCACAGGTTTGGGGTTAGCGATCGCTAAACAATTAATAGAGCAAATGCAGGGCGAAATCGAGATTTTCAGCCCTGCAATCAACTCTAAGCTAACTTCACCTAATAGACCAGGAACTACTTTTATTATTTGGTTACCGGAAGTTGAGAATTAGTCTATTGAGAACGGGTTAAGCCTTTCCAAGTAATAAAATAACCAATTTACAGCTATTTGAGCCTTAACTGAACCGTATTGTCTCATGCCCGACTTAGATTCAGACAATTCTGAATGCCTAGCTAAAATTCGTCGCATCGGAAAAAGAAATGTGCTGTTCTAGTTCATCAACTGGCTGATTTTACTTAATAGTCTTCGATTTTTCCAAGCTTCAACGTAAAGATTGCTAAGTCAAGCCGCAACTTAATTGACTTCATTAGTTCTTCGGTGAAGTGATACCAATTTGAAAAAAGAATGCGACAGATACATACTCTCAAACCTTTGTTCTGTCTGGCTTTCTTAATGCATGAATTTTAAATTTTGAATTGGTATGACTTAGCCTTAGACAATAATGTTTTCACTGAACCGCAGTTGTAGCGATCGCGTCGAGATCTGCGATCGTTTGCGGTGAAAGTTGCAAATCTGCCGCTTTGATGTTTTCGTGCAGATGACTAATGGATGACGTTCCGGGAATTAACAGGATGTTCGGCGATCTCTGAAGCAGCCATGCCAATGCGACCTGCATCGGTGTGGCTCCAAGTGATGCTGCGACAGCATCGAGCGCTGACGATTGCAACGGATTGAACCCGCCCAGCGGGAAGAACGGCACATAAGCAATTCCCTGCTTCGCGAGGTCGTCAATGAAAGCGTCATCTTCCCGGTGCGCTAGGTTGTACTGATTCTGCACGCAGACGATTTCTGTGATAGTTTGCGCTTTTGCCAATTGCTTAGGAGTGACGTTGCTCAGACCCAGGTGACGGATCAACCCCTGTTTTTTGAGTTCGACTAGGGTCGTCAGCGGCTCTGTAAGAGAACCCTCCGATGGTCCATGACCGTCACCCATCAGTCGGAGATTGACAACATCGATCGTCTTGAGTCCGAGGTTACGCAGGTTGTCATGAATCGCCTCGGTCAGATCCTGCTGTGATAGCGCGGGTACCCACGATCCATCTTCAGGACGACGCGCTCCAACCTTGGTGACAATCACTAAATCTTCCGGGTAGGGATGCAGTGCTTGTCGGATAATCTGATTCGTGATATGAGGTCCGTAGAAGTCGCTGGTATCGATATGATTAATGCCAAGTGCGATCGCTTCGCGCAAAACAGCAACGGCTGCATCCACATCTCGCGGCGCACCCCATACATTCGGACCCGCGAGTTGCATGGCACCATAGCCTGTGCGCTTCACTGTGATTGAAGTGTTCGGCAACGTAAAAGTACCGCCAAGGTTCGTTTGCTCAGACATATTGCTACTTTCTCCAAGAATTTTTTAGTGATTTAACGAAAGCAATTTTGAAAGTCCATTTCTCATTGATGTCGCTGCGTGCGATCAAAGCCCTCTCCTGCTGATCGATAGATTCCTATAGCTTGTCATTGTTCGTTGCGGCTCGCGAATATTTGCTCATAGTCACCGTTCCTTTCAGCAAATCGATGTGCTTTGACACGATTAACAAGGATTTCGCCGTGGGGCGGGTTGGGAGTGCTGAGAATCTGCATCACTTCAGCAATAAAGTCAGCAAGTGGCATTGCGGCAGGATCAGTCGCCTGACTAGCCCCGCCAAGCTCCGTTTGTACATAGGGTGGGGCAAGTTCAAGAACCTCCACGGAGGTTTCTTGAAGCTGAACGCGGAGCGACTGCAACCAAGAGTGCAGAAAAGCCTTGCTCGCGCAATAGGTCGGATATGGACTGATGGGAACGAAAGCCAAGCCAGAGGTGGTGGTGATGATCGTTGAATGCGGTTGCTGTTTGAGAGTCGGGAGGAGTGCCGCCGTGAGGTGAAGTACACCGACAACATTAGTCTGAATCGTAGACTGCATCACGGAGAAATCGATCGGATCTGAGGTTAGGTCTTCCGTCTTACCAATTCCGGCATTGTTGATCAGAACATTGAGTTTAGGGAACTGCTCTCGAATGCGGGACGCAAAGGTTTCGATGTCCGCCGGGTCTTGAACGTCAAGTTGAATCCCGTGCATACCGGAGTGAGCGGCGGTGATTTCGTCGAGAAGATGTTGACGACGACCCGCGATGATGACTTGATTACCGCGTTGATAGAACGCCTCGGCAAGCGCACGACCGATGCCGCTTGTGCCTCCAGTGATGAGGATGGTGTTGTCCGTGAGATTCATAGGTATTTTTCCTGCAAAGATGTACAAAATGAATGATGTCAGAGTTTGTTGAGAGTAAAGTTGTTGTAAAAGCTGGAAATTCAATCAGCGCTTATTCGCCGCTCACGCGCAACACGATTTTGCCCAGATAGTGCTGTTTCATGGCATCCTGCGCTTGTGCCGCCTCTTCCAGCCCAAATGTCTGTGCGATGTGAACTTGAAACTCACCGATACCGATCAATCGGTTAAGTTCGTCTAACAATATCGGGTCGGCGAAGCCATTTGCCTTCTTGAGTTCCACACCGTCGGGCGCTTTGGGTTCGGGCATCACGCCATTAGGAAAGGCGATAATTCCGCCCTGACGCACCAAACTCAGCGTGGATTGAACGGTGTCGCCGCCCACCAGTACCAGCGCGGTATCGAAGCCATCGGGCGCAAAAGTGCGGGCACGTTGGGCAATGTCGTCGCTGTGTCCGTCCACCACTTCATCAGCACCCAATTGCTTGGCCAACGCTACACCGTCTGCACCCGATGCGATCGCGAAAACGTGTGCCCCCATACGTTTAGCCAGTTGCAGCGCGACGTGACCGACGCCACCACTCGCGCCCCACAGCATTAATTTGGTTTCGCTGCCTATTCCCAGCGCCTGCAAATTGTTTAGCGCTGTTATACCAGCAATGGGTAGCCCGCCTGCCATCAGCATATCGAGACTATCGGGCATCGGCGCGATCGTTTTTTCGGAGACAACAACGTATTGGGCATAGCTACCGCCCTTGTAGTTCATGAAGCTCTGGGCGTAAACGCGATCGCCAACAGCAAAACGCTCAACGCCGTCGCCAATGGCAACGATCGTGCCTGCACATTCGCCGCCTAGCACACGCGGAAAGTGAACTTCGTTATACACCAGCTCACCTTCACGCTCCATCTCATCCCAGATGCCAACTCCGGCAATCTCGATGCGAATCAAAACTTCGCCTGCATCTACCATAGGCACGGGTAAGGTGTGCAAAGTCAGCTTGTCAGCATGACCGAACTCGTCCACAGCCATTGCTTTCATTTGTTGGGGAGTATTTTGCATAAATGGGTTCTCCTGCTTATTGCTTGAGTTGTTATTGAGGGGTTCAAAGGTGTAAAACTGCTTTCAAAGTTTGTTTGGACGGATTGCCATTTCCTCCAAGAAGTTTCTAATTGTTTTAGGAAAGAAATGCGGCATCGTTCTTCGGACTTTTTAAGGTCTTGCTTGAGATGCTTTCATCCTACGAATTCGATTCAGCGTTTCCAATGCCTAAAACTCTTTGATCCTTGCCTAATTCTCCAGCATGGATCACTTGAAGACATTCTATAATCGTGTAGGGCATTGAATGAGTCGAGGCTTTACCGTGACTTTCGTTATCCCCAATTCTGAGGTAGTTGCAGATCAGTGCCAAGCGCTGGCGGCATTAGTGGCGCGGTACACCGAACCCAATGGTAACCTTGTCTACCCAACTGCGATCGCACCCTTAAGCTTTTCGCGATCAAATGCGTCATCTGCCGTCATTTACCAGGATTATGAACCGCGTTTGGCCATTCTCGTTCAAGGCAAGAAAGACATAATACTGGGAGAGGAAACGTATCCCTATGAGATCGGGCAATGTCTTGTTGTCTCAGTTGATCTCCCCATCGGTGGGTGTATTGTTGAGGCGACAACCGATCAGCCGTATTTAGGATTAAAGCTGACCCTAGACCCAATGCAACTTTGTGAAATGGCTGCTCAAATGAATTTTAGTTCAGCGAAGAAAGAGAACTCTGTCCGAGGCTTATTTGTGAGCAACGCTGATCCCACGTTGCTTGACTGTGCCCTTCGCCTCACTAAGCTCTTAGATACGCCACAGGATGTTCCCATGCTGGCACCGATGATGATTCGGGAACTCTACTACCGTCTGCTGATCGGGGAACAAAGTGAAGCCGTGCGTCAAATTGCTACATCTGGCAGCAGTATGCAGCGAATTGCTGAAGCGATCAAACGGATCAAGTCTAAGTTTACTCAGCCGATGCGAGTCGAGGACTTAGCAAAGCAGGTGAGAATGTCTACTTCGTCGTTTCATCAGCACTTCAAACAAGTGACCTCAATGAGTCCACTTCAATATCAAAAGCAGTTAAGACTGTTAGAAGCCCGTCGCCTGATGCTGACGGAAGATTGTGATGCAACCTCTGCTGCCTACCAGGTTGGGTACGAAAGTCCCTCACAGTTCAGCCGTGAATATTCACGCCTGTTCGGTGCGCCACCGATGCGAGACATCGAACGGTTACGAACGGCTTGACTTAGACTTCTTTCAAGGATGGAATAAAAAACAATAGAGCGATGTCTACGACAAGCCGATGCAGTGTCTACGCTTATGGTCGTGATGGAAAACTCCAACAAAGTCGCATAAAATCCTTATTCTTTCCTCAACTTTCAAAACTTTTTAGTCTACTGAAAGTACCAATCATTGAAATTATTTTTTTTTAATAATACCTATAAAATTAGTCTTGTCTCACCTCTAAAGCGCTATTATCACTCTCATAAATTAATAAAAAACCGCGTAAAAAATTTGCTTAACTTAAATTTAGTTTAAGCAATTTTCTAAAAATTTTTAGTTTGATAAAAAAACTAGCGTAAGTACTGTATACATACAATATACAGCATTTACGCTATTCTTACAATTCGGCTTTAGATGTACTAATGACTATCTTAATGAAACCAACAAGTTTTGATTGATGGTCATTTGTAAATCGGTATTAGGGTCAATGGCGATTAAGTCAACACTATTCTTACCAAAGAACAGACCAACCAACGCACCGATCCCAGCACCACCCAAGACTTCTTCTGTGGCAATGGCGTGATCGCCAGTGACAGCAGATACCGCAGTTGCCGCACCTGCGCCCAATACAGTATTCTTGATAATTGAACCAATACTAGTACCCTTCTTAACGGTTTCAGTTTTGGTAATAACGTCAGAAGTAGCATTAAGCTGATACTCTTGACCACTGGCCAAAACTAGTTTCTCGGCAACGAATTGAGAACCGCCTGTAGCAGGTTTGAGTTGACCAATAACCTGACTACCAGCAGGAATCACTACAGATCCGTCTTGTGTCACCACGTTTTGGGATACTGTCAATGTCAAGGGCGATGTTTCATCCTTTGTAACTAGAATTTTTTCTGCCTTGTCATACTTCACAGGAATAGCAGTCCCTTGGGGAATTGTGACTGATACTGGTGTTGGAGTAGTAGACCCGACAGCCACGACATAAGGTGAGTTAATTGCTGAGGCTTGATTAGAACTAACTAATGCTTGGTAGATAAAAGCTGCTACTTGG
This sequence comes from Nostoc sp. LPT, assembly GCF_017115165.1. Taxonomy (GTDB): domain Bacteria; phylum Cyanobacteriota; class Cyanobacteriia; order Cyanobacteriales; family Nostocaceae; genus Nostoc. The sequence continues at coordinate 95,232 of NZ_JABXKF010000139.1, forward strand.
GCGCGAGTAGCAGTTGCAGTTGGATTCAGGAAGTTCACATTCGGATAGTTCACCACAATTTGCTTTTGGGTTGCTGCGGCGATCGGGCTACGGGCATAACTAGCGATGTTAGAGGCATCGTTGAAGTATTGCAGAGTGCTTTCGGTATTGCCACTGGGACTATATTCCAAACCGTTAGCGAGGGAAACTAAAACCTGTTCGCGGGGAATAGCCTGGTTAGGCTCAAAGCGATTTCCCGGATAACCAGATAAGAAACCAATGGTATAAGCTTGCCCAATTGCACTGGATGCCCAATAGTTGCTGGGTACATCAGCAAAATTGATTGCTGGCCGTTGCTGGGCTTTTTGGAAAGCTTTGTTGACCATCGCAGCAAATTGAGCGCGTGTCACCGGTTCTTCTGGGCGGAAACTACCATCAGGAAATCCGGCAATTACACCTCGCTGTGACAATTGTTGAATAAATTGTGCTGCCCAATAGTTAGATGAAACATCAGAAAAAGTCGTTTGAGCTAAAGATGGTGAAGCTGTAATGAAAGGAGCTACAGTACCAACTGTGACGCTCAAAGCCATGAGTGCAGCTGTTCTAGATTGCCAACGATTTAAGTTAAACATTATTTTTTTTGCTCCAGTTCTATTATTTTTTTACTGTTAATTAGTTAGACATTTACTAAAGTACAAAGTTCCTAATTTTTTTGCTTTTTGTAAAAACCATTACTTTAGTCATACACTCATAATTAAAAGAATTTATGCCAAAATAACTAGTTAATAGGAGTAATGTAATCAAGCTATTACCTATTAGCAAATTTTCAAAAAGACAGGTACTAATTGAGACGATGTAGAGAAAGAATAGTTGCTGTTAAATAGACAATTTTATAGTTAAAAGTGAAGGCGATCGCACACTCTAGTTAAGGTAGCGATCGCCTATTAAATAACTATCTAAGTCAACAGATTCTAATTGTGACTGATATAGGTGTTGAAGTAGTAGACCCGACAACTACTGTATACGGCGAGTTAATTGTTGAGTCTTAACACGATATAAGGCGAGTTAATTGCTGAGGCTTGATTAGAACTAACTAATGCTTGGTAGATAAAAGCTGCTACTTGGGCGCGAGTAGCAGTTGCAGTTGGATTCAGGAAGTTCACATTCGGATAGTTCACCACAATTTGCTTTTGGGTTGCTGCGGCGATCGGGCTACGGGCATAGCTAGCGATGTTAGGGGCATCGTTGAAGTATTGCAGAGTGCTTTCGGGATTGCCACTGGGACTATATTTCAGACCGTTAGCAAGGGCAACCAAAACCTGTTCGCGGGGAATAGCTTGATTAGGTTCAAAGCGATTTCCAGGATAACCAGATAAGAAACCAATGGTATAAGCTTGCCCAATCGCACTGGATGCCCAATAGTTGCTGGGTACATCAGCAAAATTGATTGCTGTCCGTTGCTGTGCTTTTGGGAAAGCTTTGTCGACCATTGCGGCAAATTGAGCGCGCGTCACCGGTTCTTCTGGGCGGAAGCTACCATCGGGAAATCCGGCAATTACACCTTGCTGAGACAATTGTTGAATAAATTGTGCCGCCCAATAGTTAGATGAAACATCAGAAAAAGCAGTTTGAGTTGAAGATAGCGGGGAGCATCCCACTGTGATGGGTTTGTCTTGCAAAGGATAATTGACTGGATCGCAAACAAAACCTGCCGAATTAGCCTGTATAGAAGTCCGCGTTGGCGGATTTTGTGTCTCTGACTGTGATTTCCAATCGTCAGATATTTTTTCAATAGTGGGATGCTTACTTAAAAACTCTGAATCTGCAACAATATCGTGAGGTCCCTTAACACTTATCTTAGAACTATTAGAAGTATTGAGATAGATATTATAGTCATAAACAACGTTTTTGTTTTTAGTGTTATTATTAATATTTTTTTCAGGAAAAGCATAGAGGATGTTCCTGAAAATTTTGACATCAGATGACGTATGAGCAAATATTTGCCCACCATTAAGTTCTGGACTCTGATTGTTTAAAACAGCTGTGTTATTTACAATATCAACATGATCGCTAAAAAATGCATGAATCCCCGATCCACCATTCTTATATGCAAGATTGTTTTTAACTAAAGTACGTCCTTTATATGCACTCAATTTTGAGTTGTCTTGATTTCTTGTACTATCGATAATAATGCCATTACCATCTGTGATCTTTCCGACTGCAATCCAAGGGATGTACATGCGATTGTTGTAGGTCTTATTGTTGGTAACAAACATCTTGTATCCCTGGTTGTTGTCAGAATTCCAATTATTCAACATTGAAATACCACTAGAACCATAAACACCATACCAGGCATTATTAAATACCACATTATTATCTATTGTCACATAGTCTGCTTGAATCGCTGAAATACCTGCTCCTCCACAGTCATGCGCTTTGTTGTTCAAAATACGGATGTGATGAACATGACCATTGGTTCGTCCGTCAACGTTGATACAGTTTCCATTCGTCAGTGGGTTTAGTTTGTTAGTCTTCTCACTCATCGCATAATCAAGGGTTATATTGGCATTGTTTCCTATAACCTCTAGCCCGTTGATCTCAATATATGAAGCTTTATTTGAAATCGTGATCCCATTCCATGTATTGTGCTGAATTTTTGGGAAATGCCCAGGATATGCTTTATACTTAATCCATGCATTTGCAGTTCCAGAACGTTTAATATTTACTACATTTCCAGCTTTGCCTATATTTTTGTATACTCCGTTCATAATCAATACTGTATCGCCAGGGTTAGTAAGGTCTGCTGCCTTTTGAATTGTCCTAAAAGCTGATGAAGTAGAGAGTCCGCTATTATTGTCGTTTCCACTACCACTAACATAGTATGTTTTCGGTGTTGAATTCTGGCTGATTAGGTTGTCGTGGCTGGATAGACTCATTTCTTTGTTTGTGGATATCTGACGGACGTTTTCAACTAAAGATACTTTTATACTTTCTCCCTGAGCCGAAAGACTTAATACCAGGGGAATTGCAAGATATGTGCTTAAACCGAAACCTTGAATTACCACAAGAAAAGGCTCCTTAATCGCTACTTACTACTTAACAAAAGTATCAGGATATTCCAGAATTTTGAATACTCTTTTGGATACAAAATACAATAGAGCCAACTTTTAAATAAGTATTCCAATAAATATTCATACTGATTAAGACGATATAGAGGTGGAATAGTTGCTGTTCAATAGAATTTTTTAGGGTTAAAAATAAAAGCGATCGCACACTCTAGTTAAAGTGGCGATCGCATATCAGGGATGATTAAATTCACAACTTGAATGAAGTTAAATCTAGTAGCGGGATTGTGGTACTAAATTCAAGTTAGAATTCAATGTGAGCCTTAAATCCTGTTCAGGTCTGAGGACAAAAGCATTTCCTTCTTTTTTCCGCAATAGTACACTCGCACCTGCACCCGCAGCCGCACCAATAACAGGTTTTAAATCGTCAATTCTGTTGTTGCCAGTAATTAGTGAACCTAAAAGACCAGCACCCCCACCAATAGCTGCGTCAGTTAAAACCTGATTGGTGTTGGGCCCCTGTTTAACTCTTTGAGTTGTGGTGTATGTCCGAGAAGTTGCATTAATCGACTGACGCTGACCGTTAGAAAATTCTAATTCTTGAGCGACAAACCTTACGCCTTTTCCTTGGTTATCATTTCTATCTCTAGAATAACCATCTAAGTCAACAGGTTCTAGCCGTCCATTTATTTTAGTACCAGCAGGAATTAAGACATTTCTATTTCTATCGATAATGTCGTTCGCTATTCTCAAGGTTAGAGATTTACTTTCCCCAGGAGCAATAGTAATTGTTTCTTTTTCGTAGGTTACAGGAAAAGCAACTCCAAAAGGAATGGTAACGTTTCCGTATTGTCCAATTCTGTCTTGGTTAATTCTATATTGTGCATTAGCAGGAGCCAAGCTCAATAGGGGACTAATGACGGTTGTAGTAACTGCCATTACCATAAGTGCAGCAGTTCCAGATTTCCATTGATGTATGCGAGTCATAAGAGGATTGTCCTTTATGTATGTGATGTGTTTAATGACGAGGATTCACTGAGTTTGTTTCTGACTGTTTTTGAACCTGTCTATAGGCGTATACAAGTACTTATTATGATGGGAAGTCTGTGCGCTCGCGTGGGCGTAGCCCGTCGTAGACATCGCTGTTCAGAATTTGTATCCTGCTAATGCGCGTTACTAAAATTAAAGGTGAGACGCTCATAGGACGCAAAATGAGTATGATTTTGTTCCAGAATACTGTTTTATTACTTATGTCCACATATCTTCAGCCATCAAATAGAGGCGAATAGGCTGGCTGTGAACTCTTACTTTTATTCTAGATTTATTTGCTAGAAATTGGAAAATATTTTTGCTTTCTTAACGAATGATTTAGTATTTGCTATATGGGTATTTAAGATTGTTGCTGGCGCTGTTTAATCTCTGCGATCGGTAATAGCAAAGTATCTTCTATTTGCTGTCGCACTTCCCGGCTGACATAACAATCGCTATTCAGGCAATCCACCAATAATAAATTGGCATTGTAATACTTGTTAAGTAATCCTTTCTGGTGCTTGCTTAACTGCCAATCACTATCAATTCTGCGATACCTCATTATTACTGCTCTTAATTGCTGAGTCCAATTTTGACCGTTTGTTTTCCACCATTGTTCATGGATTTTCAAGTCTGTTTTTGTTTCAGGTAGTTGGTTTATGAGTGGTAGTAATGCTGATTTTAGACCGAAAATAAGACTGTAAGTTAATTTACTAATATAATCATCTTTTCTATACTTAAAATTAAAAAAAAGTTGAAGTCGAGGACTAAGTATAAAATTAAACTCAATATAATCTCTAGTATCGTCGTTATTAATGACAGTCCAGAATCCAGGGTAAGAGATAAGACAAAAATCAAGGTCTATTCCTATACAGCTATTACTAAGAGAAAGATTACGCCCCAGTATAAAAGCAAAGTAAAACTCGCGAATAACTGCTAACTGGTAAGGAACGTTAACTGAAAGAGATTTTTTACTTATCCACTTTAGAAACTGCTGCAATTTATCATCATTAGCTAAAAGCGAATCGACTTGATTTTTCATCAATAACAACACATGATCTGCATTTGGCGACATTCCAACTGCTAGCAATAAAACTTCCCGCCAGCGTTTTTCAGTGATGTGGCTAACAAGATTTTGCAGTGCTTCCTCTGATGACTGTCTCACAACCACAAATTCTCTAGCTGTAAAATACTCATGAAATGTGAGGTGAGAAAATGAGTAAATCCCTTTTGCCCTTGCTACAACTAGTCCATGATGATGTTCAATTGAACCCAAAACTTGCTCACTGTCAACTTGCAATGCTTCTTCGTCAGTATTAGCACCGGGTAAATTACGGATGTATTCTGTAATATATTGCTCTGCTACTTTCTGCTTGAAGAAATATTCACTCCTTTCAAAAGTAGTCAACGCCATTTTGCTGAGTAAATCTTCTTTGCGTTGGACTGATAGCTTTTTGTAAATCTGATTGCGTTCAATTCCCCGATTGGCATCCCATTTTTTTAATAACGCATCCAGTCCTTCTTTATATAACTCAGAACGATTTGCAGGGAAATCTCCTGACTCTTCAAATGCTAAACAAAGCAACGTCAGCAGTAGCGGACTTGCAGCAAGTTGTTTAATGCGGTTATTCTCTTCGAGACGTTTGATAAAAGTCTCTGGTTTTACAGCTTTATCTTTAAACCAGTTATTGGCAAAGTTGGAAATTTGGTCATCGTCAAAATCAGCAACTTCTACCTCTGTGAACTTCTCAAAGGTATACTTGCGTGCTGCAATACGACAAGTCATCACAAACTGATTTTTTGAGAAACGATCAGAAAACTCACGAATTTCCTTTAATACACGGTTACTATCCTCTTCTTTAACTTCATCCAATCCATCTAGTAAAACTAATGCCTTGCCATAGGTTAGTACATCTCGGATAGAAGAGATAGGATTTATCATCTCTTCAATGATGTGTTGCAATAATCCAGGTTTGTTTGCAACTTCCGCAAAGTTTTTGAGGTTAACAAAAATCGGGACACGTTTAGCCTGAAACTCACCTCCAATACACTGAATCGCTAAATACTTCAAAAATGTGGTTTTACCTGCTCCTGGTTTCCCCAAAATTATCAGCTTGGAATATTTCTCAACCACTTCCAGTCCTGGCACTCGTTTTTCAGTAATTCTGTTAAGTCCAAAGAGGTCAAAATCCTGGCTGCTACAGTGCTGCAATAATTCATCAATTCCTAACCGCTGCTGTCCAGTGATTTTCTCCAATATATTGACACTGGTGTAAATGTCATTTAACCCAACGGGTTGAGTCATATCTAACACCCGCATTGTGCCACAGCGTTCTTGAATGAGAGGTTTTATTTTTTCGCGTACTGTTTGTACGATCGCATCAATATCAATGCTGTTATCTTGATTAATCTCTGGTTCACTGGCTGGTTCAGCAACTATTTCTTCCCACTCTAGGTCTAGCCTGTCGCAAATCTGGACAAAGAGATTGCGGTCAACAGGTTTACCTGTAAAGAACTTTCCGATCGGCTGGCGAGTTACTTCTAAATCTTCAGCTAATGCTTTTTGAGTTAAGGAACAGCGAATTAAAGCTCTTTTTGCTTTTTGGATACCTTCTAGAGAACAGGAAAGCGATCGCCCGGACATAAGCTAACCACTACACTTTTGCTGATTCTAACTACCAATTTGGCAATTCATCCTCATCGCATACACAACTCATTCATATCTCAAACCTGTATTTAAGCCTAGAACAAACACTCACCTGTCAAAGTATGGATGTAGTGATTCAAACAATTTGGGAGTGGGTCAATGTTATCCAAGAAATTTCCTTCAAGAGATGAAGTGCTGGCTGTTGTAACACTGATTATGGTGATTGGTTCTCTCACTCTTGCAGTTATCGACGAGAAGAGTCGCCCTCCATTTCTAGATTTAACCAAATTTGCTGTCGGTACATATATTGGATTGTTGATACCTCGGTCTAGATCAAATGATAGCGATCGCAACTAGCCAATAACAATCCTAAATAATTCCTAAGAGACAAGATCCCCGACTTCTTTGAAAAGTCAGGGATCTGTAACTTTCAATTCTCACAAATCAAAAAAGAATGTTTTCTTCTCAGACAACAGAAAGAAATAACAAAAGCCTCCTGGAGAGTTTCATTTTTCTCCGAAGACAGTAAAACTTTTTCATGCAATAAGAAAAATTGACTGATAGTATTGTAAATTTTTGTAAATTTGATGTCTTCAAGACTAGAAACCTGATATCAAGATAGCTAAACTAACAAACAGTGCATCTGTACTGTTATTTATTAAAAGTAGATGTGGCGCTATAGCCTGAATGATCCCAGTACAACTTATCCTCAAAAACTTTCTCAGTTACCGTGATGCAACTTTAGATTTTGGCGGTTTGCATACGGCTTGTATTTGTGGTTCCAATGGTGCGGGTAAATCTTCTCTTTTGGAAGCAATCACTTGGGCAATTTGGGGTGAAAGCCGCGCCACTGCTGAAGATGATGTCATCTATTCTGGCGCGAAAGAAGTTCGGGTTGATTTTACTTTCCAAAGTAACCAGCAAAAATATCGGGTGATTCGTACCCGAATTCGGGGAGGTACTAGCGTCCTTGAATTTCAAATAGAAATCCCATCTGGGTTTCGCTCACTCACTTGCAAAGGGGTAAGAGCAACCCAGGATTTGATTTTAGAACACATCAAGCTTGATTACGATACATTTATTAATTCTGCCTACTTACGTCAAGGTCGTGCAGATGAATTCATGCTCAAGCGTCCCACAGAACGCAAAGAAATTTTAGCGGAGTTGTTGAAACTCAATCAGTATGATGATTTAGAAGAACGGGCAAAGGAATCTTCTCGTCAGTTCAAAGCACAGGCACTAGAGTTAGAGCGTTCTTTGGAGTCGATCAAAATTCAGCTGCAACAACGCGAAATCACCCAAGCGCAAAGAGTAGAGTTAGAAGCCGAACTCAACCAACTGCAACAAGTGCAAGCTTTTGATAATATTCAATTACAAAGTTTGCAAGTTGTCCAGCACCAGCGCCAAAATTGGGAACAACAACTCAATTTTATAAAGCAGCAATACCAAAATCTTACCCAAGATTGCGATCGCCTCCAACAAGAACAATCAGCTATTGGCTCTCAGCTATCAGATTTAGAAAAAATATTACACCAAGAAGCTGAGATTAAAGCTGGATACGCCCAATATCAAAGTCTACAATCTCAAGAAGAAGCCTTTGCTGTCAAATTTGAAGAACACACCCGCGCTGGGCAAACTCGCCAACAAAAGCAACAACAGCTTACCAAACAAATTCACGAAATCGAACGGCAACTACAACAAGCCCAAGCGCAGCTAGAAGCTTTGCAGCAACAAGAGCGAGATATTCAACAAACTTTAACTAAATCAGGTGAAGTCGAAGCTGCTTTGGCACAACTAGCCGCAGCACGTCACCATGTTGCTCGTTTAGATCAACTGCAAATGCAAGTTACTCCCTTGTTGCAACAACGAGCAACTTTACAAAGCCAACTCGATCGCACTCATGCTGGTTTAGTAGCGCGACTCGAACAACTCCAAAATACAGAGAACCAATTGCAACGCCAGCACGGCCGCCAACCGCAACTACAACAAGCGGTGATGGATGTAGCAATCCAGATTGAGGAACTGGAGAAAAAGCGGGTTTATCTGCAACGAGTCCAAGAAAAAGGGCAAGAAAGGCGGCATTTTATCGAACGTCTGCAAGCTCATCAACGGGATTATGAAAAACTGCTGGGAGAATTAGAGCAAAAATTGCAAATGCTGCAAAATCCTGAAGCACTTTGTCCATTATGTGAGCGTCCACTGGATGAACATCACTGGAGTCGGGTAGTGGAAAAAACCCAAAGTGAGTTAGAGGATACTCAAGGACAGTTTTGGGTAGTGCGGGAACAATTGGCTGTGTCTGACAAAGAAATTCAGACACTCAGGCAGGAATATCGTGATATATCCCAACAATTGGCGGGCTATGATGGTTTACGCGAACAACGGGGACAGTTGGCAGCACAGTTAGAAGCAACAACTGATGTGCAACAACAGTTACAACAAATTGCTGCTGAAAAACAGCATTTAGAGCGATCGCTCCAAGCTGGTGATTACGCTCCCGATAAACAAGCCGAACTCCGGCAGCTAGAGCAATACTTGCAACAAGTTAATTATAGTGAACAAGACCACGCCCTCGCCCGGAGTGAAGTTGAACGGTGGCGATGGGCAGAAATTAAACAAGGGCAAATTAAAGATGCGACTAAGCGACAAGCGCAACTATTAGCCCGAAAACCAGAACTCCAGTCCCAAATTGCCCAATTACAAGCCAGAATCCAGCAGGATCAGATTGATTCTGAATGTGCTAAACAAATCGCGGCTCTTGAGCGTCACATTACCGAAATTGGCTACAGTTCTGAGCAGCATAACAATCTGCGTATGGCTGCAAAGAAAGCTCAATCTTGGCATTTGCGGTATCAACAACTACTATCAGCCCAGCAGCAGTATCCGCAACTCCAGACGAGGTTGCAAGAGTTAGAGGAGTCTAGAAGCGCCAGAGTAACGGAGCGCCAAAAACTCGGCAGCCAAATCGAAAGCATTATTCAGCAACTACAAGCAACAGCTAACCCATCTGCCCAAATTCAAGCTTTAGAGCAGCAGTTAGCAATACGTAGACGGCAACTTGATGAGCAAATAGCTAAGCTGGGGCGTTTAGAACAACTGGCGCATCAACTGGAAACGCTACAAATTCAATATGAACAACAGCAGCAGCAATTACAATCTTGCAAGCAGGAATATCGGGTTTATCAGGAATTAGCGCAAGCTTTTGGTAAAAATGGTATCCAAACACTGATGATTGAGAATGTGTTGCCACAACTGGAAGCCGAAACAAATCAACTACTTTCGCGGTTGAGTGGGAATCAGTTTCATGTACAATTTATTACTCAAAAAGCTGGTCGCAGTGCTAAATCAACCAAGAAAAATGCCAAGCTGATAGACACCTTAGATATTTTAATCGCCGATTCTAGAGGTACACGAGCTTATGAAACTTACTCTGGTGGTGAAGCTTTTAGAATTAACTTTGCCATCCGTTTGGCTTTGGCGAAATTATTAGCGCAACGGGCGGGGGCGGCGTTGCAATTGTTGATTGTGGATGAAGGTTTTGGTACACAGGATGCTGAAGGATGCGATCGCTTGATTGCGGCGATTAATGCGATCGCCTCCGATTTTGCCTGTATCCTCACCGTTACCCACATGCCCCACCTCAAAGAAGCCTTCCAAGCCAGGATTGAAGTCAATAAAACTCAAGAAGGTTCACAGTTGAGCTTGTCAATTTAATTACGAATTACGAATTAGTTAATTGTATTTTACCCGTGCATCAAGACCTAACGAGCGGAGCTTTTTTGTTAGTGTTTCTGCTTGGGCGCGATCGCTAAATGCTCCAGCATTCACGTAATCCCCTAGATTGGATTGCTCCGCGATAGCATTGGGTATATATTGTTGTACTTTACTTAGAGTATCATTACTGGAAATGGGAATTATTACTCTGTAAGGATTATTAGCAACTAATGTATTGCCATTGGTAACAGGTATTACATAGTCATTGGCAGGAGGTAATGCATAGGGATTAGTGTCAGCTAATACATAATCATTATTTGGAGTATAATTGCCTCCAGTTGAACCATTTAACCCCAATGCTTCCCAAGTTTGCCAATCTACATTTCCAGTGGAATTAATTCGAGAATATTGCTGGAATGCAATCACAGATTGTCTGGTGTAATTGTTGAAAAGTCCATCAGGATTAGTATTAGAGAAACCCAACTGCGCCAAACGCTCTTGAACTAATCTGACATTTTCTCCGCGATCGCCTACAGTTAGATAACTTCTACCTGGTTGTTGAGTACCACCTGTGGAGACTCTACGCACTGAGTCCAAAACTTGGACATTAGCAATGCCATCAACAGGTAGTCCATTATTTCGCTGGAATGCAATTACAGCTTCTCTAGTCATTGGGCCAACATTCCCAGTGGCATCAGCATTTAAATAACCTAGCTGCCGCAAACGCACTTGGAGTTCTCTGACTTGTTGAGTGGAAAGACTCGATCTTCCTGAAGTCGGAGAGGAACCCATTAGTGCGTTCCAAGTTTGTCGATTCACAATTCCGTTAGCAGTTATGCGATAATTTCGCTGGAATGCAATTACAGCATCTTTAGTAATTGGTCCAAAATTCCCAGTGGGATTAGTATTAAAGTAGCCTAACTGCCGTAGACGCCGTTGTAATCTTGTGACGGCTGTACCAGTTTTGCCTTGAGAAAGAGTAGGATATTGACCAACTGGCGAGCGCGATGCGCCACCGATATTTCTATTAGAACTTCTACTTTGACACGCTTGTTGCAAGGCTCGTTGAGTACTAATACCCACAATTCCATCAGCCGATATTCTATTGGCTCGCTGGAATTTGATCGTAGCATTTTGAGTCAAGCTAGCAAACTTACCTGTCACCGGGCCGTTAAAGTAGCCTAACTTTTTTAAACATCTCTGGGTACTGCTAACTTCAGGCCCGTTACTTCCGATTTTCTGAAGTGCTAAAGCTTGCCCAGCAATACTCAAAAGCCCCGTAATCAGAGCCACAGACAAAAAACGCATTGCAGCACCAGTCGATAACTTTTTCCAATTTAAAAATTTGAAATTAACTACGATAGGAACAACCTTGATGCTTTCGGATGCCTCGTAGACTGAGGCAAGCTTGATTAAATGGCTAGCTACCCCTGTTTTCACTTGCTTTTTTCAAGTTGATGACTAGAAAAAAGTATACCACTTACCTGTGTAATAATTACTTTTCGTATGATTCTTTATAAGTAAGTGTCCTGGGGAGATGAGGGAGATGAGGGAGATGAGGGAGATGAGGGAGATGAGGGAGATGAGGGAGATAGGGGGGCAAGGGGACAAGGGGGTAAACAAAACTCCTAACTCTTAACTCTTAACTTCTAACTCAGCACTCAGCACTCAGCACTCAGCACTCAGCACTCCTAATGCCCCATGCCTATTGTTCATTAACTTTTTCAGTATTACCTGCTTTCACCCAACCTTCTTGTTCGCTACCTTCCAAACGGATCTTTTGCCAAGCCTTATCGTCGCTTTCTGACAAAATAATAATTTTTTGATTAAAACCAACTCCACCAATCTTTTCAGATTCTTGATTTGGTTGCGATCGCAAACTCAAGCCTTCAGCCCAACTAACACGCCCTCGGTAAGCTCCCGATGGTAATGGTTTTGATGATGGGGTAGCCTTTGGTGATTCTGTGGGAGTAGAGGTTGAGCTTGGAGACGATTGAGTAGGTGTCCCAGGTGTAAGAGCGGGCTTACTTCCTCCAGGCTCAGTTTTTTTAGGAGCTTGGGCTTTCACCGAAGGACTATCATTGGAATAAATGGGTTTGGCCGGTGCTATGCCGGTGCGATTCATAAAATAGAGTGCAATTGCAGCACCGCCACCTATTAGCACAGCGATCGCTAAGAAAAACCCCAGTATAAACTTTGTTAAGCCAGACAACATAATTAAAACCTGATTATCAAGAGTCAAGAGTGAAGGTGAGCCAGTCATCTGCGTATTTCCCCCATTGAGGAGAGTTGTGTTGAACTGGCTCTGACGGGTTACGAGTAGAGAAGCAAGTAACCCATCAGTATAAGAATCAATAGTCCATAATAATTCATCATTAACTATTGACTTTTGACTAACTCATTATTGTAGCTATGCTGAATAGACATCTAGTGAAATTAAATATGCGTTATCGAGATCCTTTGTAGAGACATAGCACTGCTACATCTCTACATTTTTTTGGGTTCACGTAGTGCGCCGGAGGCGTTCGCTCAAAGGACTGTGTTTGGATGCTAAACGCGCTCTCCCAGCAGCAGCCCATTCTTGGAGTTGCTGAATTTGTTCTACAGCAGTTCGTGCCAAGGGTATAATCTGACTGGCTGCTTCTAAAATATCATCGGTAGCAAAGTCGCGGTTTTGGCTAAATCCAATATGCATCGCTTCAATTAAAGTTTGCTCAATCTCTGCCCCAGAAAAATCGGGCGTTTCATAGGCTAACCTTTCGATGTCATAACTTTTTAAGTTATGGGGGCGCAGTCGGGATAAATGAACATCATAAATTGCTTTTCTCTCTTCTTGGGTAGGCAAACCCACAAAGAAAATTTCATCAAATCGCCCCTTGCGGAGCATTTCCGGCGGTAAGGCTTGAATATCGTTGGCGGTGGCGACGACAAACACGGGTGAGCTTTTTTCGGCTAGCCAGGTAATAAAAGTACCAAACACACGGCTGGCTGTTCCGGCATCACCTTTGCTACCAAGTCCGGCAAAGGCTTTATCTATTTCATCAATCCACAAAATACAGGGAGCGAGGGCTTCAGCTACTTGGATCATTTGGCGAGTGCGAGATTCTGATTCACCTACTAAACCACCAAATAACCTGCCCACATCCAGACGTAGCAGGGGTAAATGCCAGTGATGAGCGATCGCTTTTGCGGTTAATGATTTACCAGTCCCCTGAATACCCACTAACATTAAACCACGGGGGTGCGGTAATCCGTACTGTCGCGCTCTATCAGTAAATGAGCCTCCTCGACGAATCAGCCAGTCTTTCAAGTTATCCAGTCCGCCAATATCAGAAATTTGCTCAGTGGCGGGGTAAAAGTCCAAGATTTGGGTTTGGCGGATAGTTTGGCGTTTTTCTTCCAAAACCAGATCCACGTCTTCTGGTTGCAATTCACCGTGAGTAGCGATCGCTTTTGCCAAAACCCGGCGAATCCGTTCCATCGAAAGTCCTTGACAAGAGCGCACCAAATCATCTAAAACTTTTGCAGAAAGTGAGTTACCAGTACTTTGTAGTAAGCGATCTACCTCAGTTTTAATTTCTGGGGCGGCGGGTAAGGGAAACTCGACGACTGTTAGCACTTCAGTTAAGTCGTCAGGGATGGCGATACGTGGCGACAGTAGGACAATATTTTTTGGTTGCGACTTCAGGAGTCGGGCGAGATTGCGAAGTTTGCGAGCGATCGCTACATCATCTAAAAAGCGATGATAATCTCGGAGAATCAAGACCGCAGGTGCGGAAGCTGGTAATTTTTCGATGAATTCTAAAGCTTGCAACGGATTACGTCGTCCAAAGCCAACATCATTCGGGTTTCCTTGATAGCCATCGACAAAATCCCAAGTATACACCGGGCGATTACCCTGGTTGGTGGCTTCTTCCCGGATAGCTGCTTCTACCCGCTCCTCCTCATAAGTAGGAATATAAATCAAGGGGTAGCGGGCGCGTAGCAGCAGTTTAAACTCTTCACGGAAGTTCATATATAGCTGTGGTTATTAGTTCTTCTCTCATTGTTCAGGTTTGTATCACCTCTAACAACTAAAAAACCAACATCTACCAGTTCATAGCGGTTGCGAGTGCGATCGCTCTATGTAAGATATTCCTTAAGGGTGAGCGATCGCTCGGTTGTGGTGATTGGGATTAGATAATCAGTATAAAAATAACTACTGACTTTTATGTAAAAAATTTCTTAATTCTTCAGCCAATTCAGACAATAAATCAGGTTTATTCTCAACTAGCCATTCTGTAAGCTTTTTAGAGTGTTTAGTCTTTCTAAATTCCAATTTATTCTCACATAATTCTTGAAATAAACTTGAAAGTATATTTGCACCGTGAATCTTAGATAACCAATTATTATCTGAAACTTCTTCTCTTTTTACACCTTGAAGCAGATAGGATTTTTCCTGTTTAATTTTGTCAAGATATTCCTGAACCTGAGTAATATTGATAGGTGTTTCTAGCCATGTAGCTTCTTCATTTATTACCACTGATATAGCTTCAGAGTAAAGTAGATAATTTTCATACATGGGTAGGTGTAAAAATGTCACACCTCTCTTTTTTAGTTCTTGAATCTTTGTTTCTGTCTTACTCTCTCTATCAAATATAAATCCAATGGCTGGCGGAAATAGAGTTGCTCCCGTTGTGAGTTTTTTATAAATATCAAAAACAAGGTCAGACCGTTTTCCATCCAAAAGAGCATCAGTGCTATTGACAGATAAAATTTTAATACCCATTAATATTGTTCTTGCAACTTTCTCCAATATCAGTGGAAAACATTTCTCCTCAGTTTGTCCTTCCACCCAGAGAATACTATCAGCACCGAAAACGTCGGATAACCTAACTCCAAGTTCAGCTAAAATTTCGTTTTGTGACTCTATCTCTTTTGGATTTATTACTGATGCAGTTGTTTCACAATCTTGATATTGAAGTTTAATAATAGTAGATGGATTCGCAGATGCGATAATTTCTGGCGAATGAGTAGCAATAAAATATTGGTGCTGCGGAAATTGTTTAATAATTTCTATAAGTTTTTTAGCTGCACCTGGATGTAAAAAAGATTGTGGTTCATCAATAATCAACGTTCTATGTTCTTCAGAAGAAACTAGAATATACAAAATGGCTAGTACTTGACTAACTCCACTTCCACAGGATGAAAGAGGAAGTGATAAATCATTTCTATGAAGATTATCTGTATTCCAAACCAGAATTTCAACATTTGTATCATTTCTCATTACAACAGATATCCATTTTATTTCTGGTAAAATATCTGAAACTAATTTATTGAACTGAGCAAACATTCCTGGAATTTTACCCTGCAAGATAAAGAGTACTTCCGCAAGATTAGAAGCGTTTGATTTTAGGTTTATATCAGCTTTGCTCTCACATTTGCAAATCCCAATATTTAGACGTTCAGCCTGAAATCTATTAAATACGATTTTGAAATTTATTAAATAATTTATAACCTATGCTTTCTTGAATTTTTCCACTATAATTAACAAAAGGTTCTTGTACAATGCCGTCATCATCTGAATAAGATGTAGTTTCTTCAATAACTATCTGGTAGCTCTGATTATATTTAATTTTGTAAAAAACTTTCTCAAAAGCTTGTTTATATGATTCAAAATTAAGTAATTTTATTAAACTCCTATTCTCCATTTTTATATTAGGCTGCAAAAATAAACTTGTCTGTATAAAATCAGGATTTTCTAAAAAATCTTTAAATTGTCTAACGGCGTATCTCACAGATTCGTCGATAGCGCTCATATATTGGCTATGATACTCATTTGGATTATATTCATATTTATCAGCAAAAAAATAATAGTTTTCAGTTGCTGCTCTAGGAATTCCAATAATAGATAATTTTTTTATAAAACTTCGCAATTCTTCTTTTTCAATCTTCAAAGTAATTTCTATTTTCGATTCCTCTTGTATACTCGAAAGCTTATTTGGTAAAGTCTTTAAACTTTTGTAAGGATGATTTTCAAACTCTAGCGTCAGTACCTCAAGTAAAGAAGTTTTTCCCGCATTATTTCGCCCAACAATAATATTAATACCTGGTGAAAATTCCATTAGTCCAGAGTCGAGATATGACTTATAGTTAAATACTTGCAGCTTCTTAATAAACATTTTGTCTCATTTCTTGAGTTAATTTTATTATTAGCAATTTTACATATTTTGCCAAGTAAAACCGAAGAAACCCGGTCTCTTAGAGAAGCCGGGTTTCTATGGAAATGTCATAGATTAGCTTAGTAAACTACTGCATAAGTTGTAAGACTTAAAGTGAACAAGTGATGCACCGTAACGCGTCTTACTATCCTGGAAGTTGTTTTTTCAGTGCTTCCAGAGAAGCCCAACGGTGATCGACTGGAGTTTCAGGACTATCAGAACTATCAACAGTACTACTTACAGGAATACCTGGACAATTGCGATCGCATAATTGGCGCAGGGGTATTGCCAAACACATCTGCTCATATAGCCATTCGTTGGGATAAAAATAACCATCGGGCGGTAAGCTTTCCAGTAAATCTTCCATAACCACTTCCCTTTCTAAAGGCAAGTCATTTGGCTGATTTGCAGTTTCGTCTAACCAGATGATTTCCTTCGTATCAAGCCCTAAACGGCGATTGTATTGCTGCAAGCAGCGGTTGCAGGTACAAGTAATAATTGTTTCTGCCTGACCCGACACTTCCAGGTAATTGCCATGATGTTGCACGCGCACATGACCGCGAACTGGTGTTAACGTTTCTAGACCAGGCAGAAATTCCTTAACTTGAACTTCCTCTGTTCGCTCCGATGCTCTAATTAGCTGCGGAATATAAATTGCGTCCATAGGATTTGTGAGACATCCTCACTAAAATTTATCTCGATTACCAGCAATTATACTGATACTGAATCTTTATTTTATCCCTTAAGAACAAGAGAAATTTTGAAATTTGAAATTATATATGGTTATGAGTTTTCAATTAACTCCAAACTCATAACTCCTAACTCCTAACTTCTAACTCCTTCCAACGAAGCTGGACAGACAACCAGATGACGATGTGGCTCTTTACCGCGACTGAAGGTTTCTAAATCTCCAAATTCCTTCAAGAAGGTATGAACTTGACGCCGTTCAGCAGAACTAAGAGATTTGATTTCCACTTCTCTACCAGAAAAGCGCACTTCATCGGCTGCTGCTTCTGCTAATGCGCGAATTTCGGCTTCTCTTTTAACCCTGTAGCCATTTAACTCAATGGTGTAAGAGGCTTGTTCTTCCGGGGGTTGGCTGAGGTTTAGAACCGAATTTGCTAGATACTGAATCGCATCTAACACAGAACCATCAGCACCGATTAATAGCTGGATTTGTTCTGATGTCAAATTGGTTTGGTCAATAGTCAACCAGTAGTTATCTGGTTCTGGGGAATCACCATCTTGAGATTGGGCAGTTTCTAAATGACCCTGAATCTCAGTAGGTATTCCAGTAAGTTCCAACAGAGTTTTTAACCACTGCTGACCTCGCTGCATCGGAATGTCGCTCATGATCCCCCTGTCGCCTTTTTCTTAGGATTTTTTGGTTCAAACGGTAATGCTTTTTGTTCTGTGACTGCTGCTTCTTTCTCCTGGGTTTCTACAATTTTTTGCAGTTCCTCTGGTAGAGGTTCGCGGGAGAGAAGATAAGTTTGTGCAGTCTGGAAAATATTACCAATCACCATATACATCAGTACCCCAGCTGGTAGGGGAAAGAACAAGAACATCCCAGAAAAGATGACGGGAGTGATTTTGTTAACTGTATCCTGCTGTGGATTGCCACCGCTGGAATTTTGCCCAGAAAGCATTTGGCTAACATAAAGGCTAATTCCAAAGAAGACGATCATGGCGACAATATCCCAATGAATTGTGCCATCTGCATCTTGTGCGCCAACCCTGCCTAAAGCATCAATAAATAGAAAGCCTTTTTCTGCTGCCAATCCAGGAATTGTTCCTTGAATAGTAACTTCTCCCGGTTGCAAGGCTTCTACATTGCCCTGGGTATCAATTTTTATCCTATCTTCACCTTTGGTAATTTTCCAATCAGGAATCAGCTTATTTTCTGGGTGTTCTGCTAAAAGCACCTGAAATGGTTTACCCTCAACAGTCTGATACTGTATCTTGGTTTGTTCTCCCACCGCTAATTTGTTTCCGCTGGGAATAATAGCAGCTACTTTAACGTGTTCCCCATCTGCAACATAAATGTTTTGAGGAGCAGTGGCAAAGGCTTGCGGTTGAATTTGTTCGATTTGTTCTGCAGGAAGAATTTGCAGGTTAACGCTGTAGTTTGCACTTGCAAAAGGCGAACCCCGCAAAGTGGCAAACAGCGCTAACAAAACTGGCATTTGCACTAGTAATGGAAAACAGCCTGCTAAAGGGTTGCCAAATTCTTTTTGGACATTAACCATTTCCTCCTGTTGCTTTTGCGGTTCATCCTTATAGCGCTCTTTGATTTCTGCCATCCGCTTTTGCATCAGAGGTTGTACAATTCGCATTTTCCGCATGTTGCGAATTGAGCCAGCACTCAGGGGATAGAGCGCGAAGCGGACTATCAAGGTCAAAGCAACGATCGCTAATCCGTAGCTAGGCACAATACCATAGAAAAAGTCTATGATTGGCAGCATCACGTTGTTCGAGAGAAAGCCGATACCAAAATCCATTATTCTGAATTCAACCTGAGGTACTGTAAACTGAATCTAATTTATCTAAATCATGATTTGTCGGCGACTATCTTTCGCTACGGATAGCCGCACATTATAAATGGGGCGTTGGGCACTTGTACTGAGCGACTTGCCTTGAGCGAAGTCGAAAAGAGCCGAAGTATTGGGCATTGGTTGTTCGCCCTCATCTCCCCCTGCTTACTCTGCTCTCTACTTCCATCACTTATTGACAGTGCCGCTAAATTCGGGATTTTTTGCAGCAATTCTTTCGTTAATGTAGTCATAGACTTCGCGAAAATTGGGAATTGCGCGCAATTCGAGACGACTGCCGTTCTTTAGAGTGATCGCCATATCTCCCCAAAAGCCAATGCCACGGGGGACTTTGACGATTTTGACAATTTCTGAGTAAATTACGTCAGTGCGATCGCGCCCCTGCCAACCTCCGGTAACAGTAATTCGGCGATCGGTGATGCGAAAACGCAGCCACAATGCCCTGACAATTGCCCCAACTGCTAATGGTATGCCGACAATGGTTAGCCCAATCAGCAGGTTGACAATTAAATCCCCAACATGGGGGCCACCTTCATAATAAACATCTTCACGAATTCCCATCGAACACCTCAGCTTGTGCCAACAACTGCTCTAATTCTTGCAGAAATTGTGGGCTTACGCACTTAGATTCTGCTGCTGTGGGTTTGACAATGAATACTAGCCGCCATCCTGGTGATAATTTTGGCAGCAAATTGTGTAAAGCAGCAGTAATTTGCCGTTTAATTCGGTTGCGAACCACTGCCCTTTTGCTGACTTTTGTGCTAATCGAAATGCCAATCTGCGTACTGGCAAGATGTGCTGAGTCAGTTGCTTGTGTAGTCTGGGTGGCAGTGTCCAAAGGAGGTTTTGTTGAACATAACGGCTTTAAGGCTCTCAATGTTAAATAAGAGCCATGACGCCGAATTCCTTCTCGGAAAACTGCCTGGAAATCCTTTCGGGATTTTAGCCGATTTGCTTTGGGCAAAGCCACAGATGCTCTTTTAGCTTGATATGCCCTAGACGCTCAGACGGTGACGTCCTTTTTTTCTTCTGGCGCTAATCACGTTTCTGCCGTCTGGTGTCCGCATCCTGGCGCGAAAACCAGAGGTTCTTTTTCTCTTACGACTAGTGCCGCCCAGTGTTCTTTTCATACTGTTCTCCCCTTAGGTGATTTTTATAAAAACTCACAATCTCTAATTGTATCACTTTGTGAGGGAATTGGGAATTGGGCATGGAGAAGAGATGAGGGAGACAAGGAAGAGGGGAGAGATTTATTCAATAATTCCCCCTTGTCTCCCTTATCCCCCTCATCTCCCCCTGCTCCCCACGCTTAACTAATGCTCAAAATCCATGTTCCCATATAGCGCAGTAGTGGTACATCCCCAGGGGAGAGCACTTGACAGTTAAAATAGTAAACTCCGCCGAACGATGGGTTTTTCACGTTAGATAACACTACCTCAACTGCACTACCTGCTGGCACTGGCTCTTGAGGAAAAATATTAATCAGTTTACCTTCTTTGTCCCACTTCACCTCAGAAAGCGGAACTGCTTTGCCTTTGACTCGGACTTCAATTTTTTTCTGGTCAAAAGTTCCTTTGTAATAATCAGGGTAGGTAATTGCAAATTGACCAACCGCTAATTTCATTCTTTTGGCTGGAATTCTTAATATATAACGATCCCAACCATTAGCTTGTCCCCCAAAATCTAACCTAAAGGGTAGCTGATTTTCTTGTTTGATGCCGCTAAAGAGCGTAAATCCAGGTAAGCTTTGTGCCAAAGTTAAGGCTGGTAATCCAGTAACCAAAAAGCTAGTCACGGCTAAAGCAGAAAGTAAACGTCGCATAATTGGGCTTCCTCTACCAAAATATAAATCTGTTATCTAAAATAACTGTGTGTTAGTATTCTTTACTAAACTTTACTACTGGCTTCCTGACAATGGACGTTTAATTTCAAGAAAAAGTGCCATCCTCCCTGAAGTTTAGGCAACAGTAAAATCACTTAGTACTAAATTAAACATATATTAAATTTACTTCATTACCCTTATAGAGTCCTGATTTGATTACTAAGTTGGTCAAATTTGAACTAGATAGAAATACTGCTAGGATGGGATTGTGTTGACAAATATGTATAAGTGTATCTAAATTTGAGAATTTTGTTATAAAAATTGAGCCAGGCCATCAGCGATCGCCAGTTAAGTTGGGCTAAATTGATTAAAATAAGTTGAATTGGAATCGAAGTCGTAATTATTAAAATTTGATTGGGAAATTATAAAGCTTTCAAAATTCGGTCAATATTACTCTATAAGAAAGGAATACCAAAATTTCTCAATCCCGAAAACAAGTTAAAGATAAAGATGCAAAATTTGGGAATCAATTTAGGATGTGCAATACGTAACCCTGTTTGCAACTATCTGAAAATATGACATCTGCGAGCGGCAAAGCGGAAAGTCCGATCGGAGGGAACCTCCGCTCAGAACTTTACAAAAAAAATGAGGCTTTGTCTGGAGAGCTAAGATTCAAGGTTCAATCTACAAGTAAAATTCATGGCTGATGTTCCTGCCTAAGTACTATGAGCGCGGAACATCCCTCGTCTGGACAATCGCTTACTAAGCAGAGATTAGGTATTTATCTTCAGGAGATTTCATGAGAATAGCAGTTGCTAAAGAAATTGAAGTTTGTGAACGTCGTGTGGCATTAATTCCTGACACAGTTGCCCGATTGGTAAAACAAGGTTTGGAAGTTTGGGTAGAAGCGGGTGCAGGAGAACGCTCATTTTTTAGCGATCCTGACTATGAAGCTGCAGGTGCCACAATAATCAGCGATACTGCCAAATTATGGGGTGAAACAGATATTCTGCTGAAAGTCAGTCCACCGCAAGAACGAGAAGATGGACGCTCAGAAATTGATTTGTTAAAGGAAGGGGCTGTTTTAGTCAGTTTCCTCAATCCCTTGGGAAATCCTGTTGTGGCGCAGCAACTGGCAAATCGGAAAGTCACAGCTTTGAGTATGGAAATGATCCCCCGTACCACCAGGGCGCAAAGTATGGATGCTTTGTCCTCGCAAGCTTCATTAGCCGGTTACAAAGCAGTATTAATTGCCGCGGCGGCGTTACCGAAATACTTCCCGATGTTAACCACAGCCGCAGGCACGATCGCTCCAGCGAAAGTATTTATTATGGGCGCTGGTGTAGCCGGATTGCAAGCGATCGCCACCGCTAGACGTTTGGGAGCAGTAGTAGAAGCCTTTGATATTCGTCCCGCCGTCAAAGAAGAAGTGCAAAGCTTAGGGGCAAAATTCGTTGAAGTCAAATTAGACGAAGAAACCGTCGCCGCAGGTGGCTACGCCAAAGAAATTTCTGAGGCTAGCAAACAACGTACCCAAGAAGTTGTCGCCGAACACGTCAAAAATTCTGATGTGGTAATTACCACCGCCCAAGTTCCTGGGAGACAAGCACCACGGCTGGTTACAGAAGAAATGGTGGCACAAATGAAACCCGGTTCAGTGATTGTAGATTTAGCTGCTGATCAGGGTGGTAACTGCGCCTGCACAGAACCCGGTAAAGATATTGTGTGGAACGGTGTAACAATTATCGGCCCCATCAATCTCCCGTCATCGATGCCAATTCACGCCAGCCAATTGTATGCCAAGAACGTAACATCGTTGATGCAATTGCTAATTAAAGACAAAGCTTTACAGGTAGACTTTAGCGACGACATCGTTGATGCAGCTTGCGTTACCCACGCTGGTGAAATTCGCAATCAACGAGTGCGGGATGCATTACAAGCATTGAGCGGCGTTGGAGCAGGTTAGTAGCCAAATTACTATAAGGAGTTTTGATTTCATGACAGAGGCATTACTTGCTGCTTTGTTTGTATTTGTTTTGGCATCTTTTATCGGCTTTGAAGTTATCAACAAAATCCCACCGACTCTCCACACGCCCCTAATGTCAGGCTCAAACGCGATTTCTGGCATTTCGGTACTTGGGGCAATAGTGGCCTCAGGTGCTAGAGAAACAAGTGTGTCAGTAATTCTCGGTTTAATTGCTGTAGTACTAGCTACAGTCAACGTTGTAGGTGGCTTTCTAGTCACAGATAGAATGCTGCAAATGTTCAAGAAGAAGGAGATTAGGGCGTGAGCGACTTTTTACCAACTGGCATTCAGCTGACATATTTAGTCGCTGCATCCTTATTCATTTTTGGTTTGAAAAAGCTGGGTTCACCAGCTACAGCGCGAAACGGTAATGTGATTGCATCTGTGGGGATGCTGCTGGCAATTGTAGCGACAATGCTAGATCGGCATGTGTTGAACTACGAGATGATATTGTTGGGCTTGGCGATTGGATCGGGAATTGGGGCGATCGTTGCCTATAAAGTCCAAATGACGGAAATGCCCCAAATGGTGGGTTTACTCAACGGTTTAGGTGGTGCGGCTTCAGCATTAGTCGCCGTTGCCGAATTTTGGCGATTATTAGATTCTGGCGCACCCGTACCTTTAGATGTGAACATTTCCATGCTATTGGACGTGTTAATCGGTGGCGTTACCTTCACAGGTAGTTTTTTAGCCTTTGCTAAATTGCAAGGTTTAATTAGCGGTTCCCCGATTACATTTCCTTTCCAGCAACCATTTAACCTGTTGCTTCTGGGTGCTTATTTGGTAGGTAGTGCCTATTTAATCATCACACCAGATAGCTTACCCATATTCTTAGGAGTGGTAGCTGTTTCCTTAGTGCTGGGTGTGATGTTCGTCATCCCCATTGGTGGCGGCGATATGCCGGTGGTAATTTCGCTGTTGAACTCCTTGTCAGGTGTGGCGGCTGCTGCTGCTGGTTTCGTGGTGATGAACAATATGTTAATCATCGCTGGGGCTTTGGTAGGAGCATCTGGCTTAATCCTCACCGAAATTATGTGTAAGGCAATGAACCGCTCTCTCTTCAGTGTGCTGTTCAGTGCTTTTGGTACAGGATCTACTTCTGGCGGTGGTGCTGCTGGTGGTGGTGCAACCGATCAAACTGTCCGCAGCATCGATCCCGAAGAAGGGGCGATGATGTTGGGTTATGCCCGTTCTGTGGTAATTGTGCCTGGTTATGGTATGGCAGTTGCCCAAGCGCAACATAGCGTCCGGGAATTGTCAGATCAGTTAGAAAAAATGGGCGTTGATGTCAAGTATGCCATTCACCCTGTTGCTGGGAGAATGCCGGGACACATGAATGTGTTGCTAGCAGAGGCAAATGTGGCTTATACCCAGTTGTACGACATGGATGATATTAATCCCCAGTTTGAACAAGCGGATGTGGCTTTGGTAATTGGGGCAAATGATGTGGTAAATCCGGCGGCGCGAAGTGATGTAAATAGCCCGATTTATGGTATGCCGATTTTGGAAGTAGATCGGGCGAAGCAGACGATTGTGATTAAGCGCGGAATGAGTACGGGTTTTGCCGGTGTAGATAATGAGTTGTTCTACAAGGATAAAACTACGATGCTTTTTGGTAGCGCTAAAGATATGGTGTCGAAGTTGGTTTCGGAAGTGAAGCAACTTTAACGAACCGCAGAGGCGCAGAGAGCGCAAAGAAAAGAATTTAGAGAGTTTGCTTGCCTTGGGGGTTTGATGCTTCTGGGGCAAGTTTTTAACATTGTGGTCGAAGGTTAAGCATTATCGGGTTTCTTCAACCCTTAATTGATTTAGTTATTGGCATTCGTGAGAGTTTAAGATAAAATCATTTTTGTCAATTGGTAATTTTACTGAGAATCTACCTAAAAAATAAGTATTAAATTAAACTTTAGACGCGCGCGATTTTGAGGCAGGAATGATGCTTTTAAATGTGACGCGTAGACGTAGCCAGCCGTAGGCATCGCTAGCCCAAAAATTCTGTTGAATAGCCCGATTTTTAGCATAATTTTAAGTACTATTACTCATTGACAAAAGCTCTATAGCTTTAACCTCTCACCGATGAGTTATCGGTGGTGTTTCACGCAAATCTCATCCTTCTGTTTAATTTTTCGTCACATACTTATCAATTTTCCTGCCCACTTACTTAGTTTACAATTGGTAACAGCTTCCGTAACATTACCCCATACTCGCAAAACATGACAAATAATTTTCAAGAGCGAGCAAATAATTTTTTCAACCAAGGAATTGAGCAAGTTCAAGCTGGTCAACTTCAAGCAGCATTGCAGTGTTGGCAAGAAGCACTACGACTTTACCAGCTTTATGACGATCGTCAGTCCGAGGCAATTACATTACTAAATTTGGGCAATGCCTGCCGTGACCTCAACCAATATCCACAAGCGATTGAGTTTTCAGAGCAAGCTCTATCTATTTTTCGCTACAGTAGCGAACTACAAGGGGAGACTAATGCATTGATGCTTATAGGTAGTATTCGCTACAACAGCCATCAATGGAGGGCGGCAATTGAGTACTACCAGCAGGCGCTTAGACTTGTTCAACTTTTGTCAGACCGAGACACAGAGTCACACGCGCTGACTTCTATTGGTAATGCTTACGTCAATCTGAAGCAATTCCAGCAGGCTCTAGCATCCTACCAGCAGGCTTTGCCCATTTTTCGTTCTAGGGGAGATCGTCAAGGAGAAGCTAACGTACTTCAGTATCAGGGAACTGCCTACTACAGCTTTGGACAATTGCAGAAAGCAATTGAATGCTATCAGCAAGCTTTGCTACTCTATCAAGCCATTGGGGAATATGCAGAATCGGCTAAAGTGCTGACTAATCTGGGAAACGCATTTGTTAACATACACCAATTTCAACAGGCAATTGATTACTACCAACAAGCAATTTTTATTTTTCAACAAATCGGTGCTAGTCATGCAGCAGCTTCTGTTCTGGCAAATTTGGGTATGGCTTACCTGAATGTCAATCAATTTCAACAAGCAGTTGAAAGCTATCGTGCCGCCATACCTATCTTTGAGCATTTCGGCAATTTTCAATCGCTTGTTCTCTGCTGCGAGCAAGCGCTACCGATTCATCAACAGCTAGGCGATAGACTTGGAGAAGCTAATACTTTAATTTGTCAAGGTTGGGCTTATAATAATCTCAGTCAATATGCACGGGCAATCGAGTGCTATCAAAAAGCTTTGCCTATCTTACGTGTGCTTAAATTACGCTGTGAAGAAGGAACTGCCTTAAATAGACTAGGTATTGCCTACGACAATATAGGTCAATATCAACAGGCAATTGACTTTTATCAACAAGCTCTCCCCGTATTTCAAGAAATTGATGCTCAACGAGACGTAGCATTCGTACTGACGAATTTAGGGATTGTTCACGACAACCTTAAATGCTACCAACAGGCAATTGAGTTTTACCAGCAAGCCTTGCAGATTGAGAAGCAAGTTGGTACTCGTCAAGGTGAAGCAAGCGTCTTAATAAATTTGGGTGTTCCTTACCGCCGCCTTGCACAATTCCAACAGGCTCTAGCTTGCTATTTGGAAGCCTTGCCAATGGTTCAACAGATGTGCAACAAGAGAGAAGAAGCAATTGTGCTGACCAACTTGGGCAACGTATACCTAGACCTCAAGCAACCTTTGCTTTCTGTTGAATACTACCAAAAAGCTTTGCCTAATATATCGAGAAATTGGCGATGGCCTGTTGTCCGGGATGGTGCTAAGTAATCTCGGTCGAGTGATGTTGGAGCAAAATCAACTAGAAGCTGCCGAATCTTACTTTGATGAAATGGTAGCCGTGCGAGAATCTATTCGTGCTCAATTGCGAGAATTACCCGTTGCTCAACAACAAACATTTCTAAATGAGATTGCTAAAGACTATCAGGATTATGCAAGATTATTACAAGTACGCTCGCAGTATTCAAAGGCACAGCAAATCTTGGACTTGCTTAATATTTAGAACTCGCTCTCCACTCTAGACTTATTGTAAGGAACAGTGACTTCGTAGGAGTATAGCTCTCTTTTTCCTTTGCGCTTCTGCGTAATAAGGCTAGGCAAAGCCCGCCGCAGGCATCGTCCTCTCCTTCCTCTGTGTTCTCTGCGCCTCTGTGGTTCGTTAAAAAGAGCGATCACCTGAAAAATCTCTACTCCTGCCATCGCTCTCTTTACCTCTGTGTTCTCTGCGCCTCTGTGGTTCGTTAAAAAGTGCGATCGTCAAATCTCCACAGTGCGCTAGCTCTGCAATATAATTAAGACTGCGGTGTAACACTGCGCGGATCAACAACTACAATTGCAGAAAAACGTTTAAAGTCATCAATATTAAATGTAAGTAGATGTGTAATCTGGTGTGTTATCATCGCCGCAACTAAACGTGCATCATGCACCTTTTTTCCCATGACTTGGTATTTAACAATTAGAGATTCCCACTCACCAAAAATAGCAGGTGTATCAAGGTATAGTATAAATATCTTCTTGAGTTTATCAGTTTCTTCTACTGCTTGAGCCGTGGATAAACCTAAACCATTACTATTAATTGGTCTTGTAGCAACAGCCCAAAACTCAATGAGATTCTGTGGAATTATATGTAATAATTCCCCTTGTCTCTTGAGCATCAATATGGCTCCTTGAGTATCAAAGTGCATTGGGCTATTCTTCTGCACCAAACGCAGCAAAATATTAGTATCCACCAAATAGCTCATAACATTTCATCTTCTCTGGTGTAAATACTCTCTCGACTAATTGCTTCATCTGAAAGTGGTGGTGCTAAAGAAAAAGCAGGACTATTTATTAAATCTGTTAATATAGCTTCCCATTCTTCCTGAGTTGATACTTGATAAAAAAAACTTTCTTCATGGCTGGTTAAACTGTTTTCAATCAGATATGTAAGATAAGCTTCTAACGATAAACCTTGTGCAGCAGCTTCAGCAATGAGACGAGCCTCTATTTCTGGTTTCAATTGTAGCTGTATGGTCATTTGTTGTCTCCTAATTCCCTGAGTTGTAGAAGTCTTCATTCAGGATCATCGCAAAAGTCTTCTCCCTCTAACTCTGAGAATATATTTAATTCACTACCAGGTGCATAATCTGCAATAGCTGTCATTGCGGCTAGTGTTAATTAGCATTTTTGCTCGTCTTTGGTAAGTGAATGTTTTTCTTGAAGAACCAATTGCAGGGCTGATTCAGCTATCTTGAGGCGATCGCTTATGCTCAGGTTTGGGAGTGCTTGGAGAATTTCTTTAGTTTCCA
>NZ_JABXKF010000139.1:123637-236724 GCF_017115165.1 Nostoc sp. LPT
AGGCGATCGCTTATGCTCAGGTTTGGGAGTGCTTGGAGAATTTCTTTAGTTTCCATATTAATTCAGAGAGCAACTTATATTACTAATGGTAGTGAAATTATGATAAGCGATCGCCTACAAAAATCTCCACAGTGCGTAGGTGAAGCCTGCCGTTCGCGGAGCGTCTCGTAGAGAAGGCATCGCCTGCAAAATCTTCACCGTGCGATCGCTACGGTAAGCTACACTAACAAATAATCAACTTAACTTATATCGGTAATCGCCTTATCCGGAAAGTTTCGTTACTGACAGAAATAATCGCCCCTAGTTCTAAATCTGCCTGACATTCCCTTAAAACTTCTGTCAAACGCTCATTAATTGCGTTGTAATTTTCATTTCCTAATCTAAACAAAATTACACTGGGTAAATTATCCCCACTAGTGGCTAAAAGTTGGGCAAAATCCAAGTCTACAGTTAATAAAATCCTCTCTTCTGTACGAGCTTTCACTAAAATCTGATCATCTGGTAGTTTTTGCAATCCTTCATCGCGCAAATGTACCACATCATAACCAGAACTACGCAACCAAAACACAGTGCGTAGAGAAATTCCCATATCAGCTAAAAATTTCATTTTACTGAATTAAGCGGTTTTGAAGGGATAAACCCGTTCTTGAGTTAACCAAGCTGCGTAAAGTAAAGATTGACGAATATCCTCTAGTTCTAAATCAGGATATTCTTCTAAAATCTCTTCTACAGATTTGCCATTAGCTACCAAATTAACCACCAATGAAACTGGAATCCGCATCCCGCGAATACACGCTTGTCCCGCCATAATGCGAGGATCAAATGTAACTCTTTCCAAACCTAACATAAATTATTTTTTGTAATATCTTCTAGTTTCTCATAAATTTCCTGAGCATAGAGGGGATGCCTCCAGTTCACCTCTGTACATAATTCTTTGAGTTGTGGAAGTCTTCATCTGGATAGTCACAAAAGTCTTCTCCTTCTCAGTCAGAGAATATATCTAATTCACTACCAGGTGCATAGTCTACAATTGCTGTGATTGCGGCTAGTGCTAATTGGCGTTTTTGCTCATCTTTAGCTTGAAGAACCAATTGCAGGGCTGATTCAGCTATCTTCAGGCGATCGCTTATGCTCAGGTTTGGGAGTGCTTGGAGAATTTCTTTAGTTTCCATATTTATTCATAGAGCAACTTATATTAGTAATGGTAGTGAAATTATGATAAGCGATCGCCTGTAAAAATCTCCACAGTGCGTAGGTGAAGCCCGCCAAAGGCATCGCTCTCTTCTTACTCTGTATCCTCTGCATCTCTGTGGTTGGCTAAAAAGAGCGATCGCATAACCTACTTAATTAAAATACGTTCGCCCTAAACTCGTTTTGGAGTATCGCATTCCCCGATTTGCTGTAAGTGCGATATCTTGGGATTAATTAAGCGTCTAGACCTGACAATGCCAAAGAAAATCAGGGAACTTAAACAAATGTTGGTAAGAGCGAATTTTACAGAAATTCCAGGTAAAGGAAGTCATACAAACTGGATACATCCTTTATATGCAGGAAAACTCACGGTTTCTGGTAAAGACAGTTCAGACGCGAAACGCTATCAAGAGAAAGACGTTCAACAAGCAATTCAAGAAGTAGAAGAAAAACAGCGAGAGAATCAAGAAGATGAGCAAATTTAAATATCAAATGCTAATTCAATGGTCTGATGAAGACAACTGCTTTTTAGTCGGATTTCCCGATTTCCCTGGACAGCCTTTTCGGACACATGGCGATACTTATGAGGAAGCTGTTGCAAATGGTGCTGAAGCATTGGAGTCACTGATAATGGCTTATGAAGCCACCGGGGAAGCACTTCCAAAACCGACTGTTTGTAAGGCGGCTTAAATGGGTAGTGCGTTGACAAAGTGACTTGCTTGTTTTGTCTTGTCTAACCTGACTTTATAAGCTAGGCGATCGTTTGCTTTTTCTTGAAATGCGTAGGCAAAGCCCGCCGTACCCCTACGGGGAAGCAAGCTACACGTAGCGTCTGGTAGAGAAGGCATCGCCTCTTCTTCTTTGTGTCTTAATGTCTTTATGGTTCATTAATAAACAATCTGGTAACAGAGAAAAACCAGTTGTAAGACGCAAAAACGTAGTGATGTGATTATACAAAACACCCCACTCCACATTAGCCTCAGCCAAAGTGAAATGAGGTGCTTTTATTATTGGTAATTAAACAGACTTTAAAATTAATCCAATGACTTGCCAGCTTTACTTAAAAGCTTACCCAATCTTTGAATTGGCCCCTTAAATCCCCTTGGGGCTTCAGTTGCAGCTTGTTGAGTTTGTTCACTCAGTTTTGTCAGCACCTCGGCAAAGTCAGCACCTTTAGCGGTTTTGCGCTTCAAGAGTTGCTTAAGTTCTTTAAGTCCATTAGCAACTTCTTGGAGATTCTCGTTTTCAGACTTATGCAATAAGCTGTACCACGTATCAATTGCACCTTGCGCCGCCTCAGGTTCAATTTTAGTCAAGTCTCCTTCAAGGGTTTCTATTACTGATTCTATGTATTCAATCTGTTCGCGGTCTTCCGCCTTACCTAGTGAAACACCTATATTGCGAAGTTGCTTACCCAACTTCTGTAACGGAGTTTTTAGTTCCTTATCAGTATCAGAAGCAACATTACTTGTTTGCTCACCGATTTCAGTTAGCACTTCACCAATTTCATGACCTGTGGCCTTA
The DNA here is from genome assembly GCF_017115165.1 of Nostoc sp. LPT. Classification (GTDB taxonomy): domain Bacteria; phylum Cyanobacteriota; class Cyanobacteriia; order Cyanobacteriales; family Nostocaceae; genus Nostoc. The sequence continues at coordinate 126,353 of NZ_JABXKF010000139.1, forward strand.
CCGCTTTTCACCAGTTGCTTGAGTTGCTTGAGGTTATCGGCAATTTCTTTGATTTCTGGCTCTTTAGTTTTGTGTAAATAAGTATACCACTCCTCGATTAAGCCAGTGGCAGTTTCGCTATCAAGAGCAGTCAAGTCTCCTTCTAGTGCAGAAACAAGTGAATCTAAATCCAAGTTATCAGCTTTATCAGCTTTTTTAGCTGCTGTGCTTTCTTTCTTGGCAGCAGTTTCCCCTTGTTTACTATTGGGTTTTTGTTGAGAACTCATGGTGTAATTTCCGTAACAAAATTAAATAAGTGTACAGGTATCACTTTATAAATACTCTACGGAATTGCCCTCATTCTTAGGTAAGACTTACGCACTATATAAATCTATAATTATGTATATTAATAGGAATCAAACTTTTCAGACCTTTAGTGAAAGCCTAACGACAAGTAGTATTCACTTTTTCTGTAAGCTTTCCTATAGAGTAGCTGTTCTCGAAACTAGGGGCTGATTGTAGCATAGGTGTAAAAGTACTAATAAATATTTCTACCTTTGAGCGAAATATAAAAAAATTATCGTCGTCTGACAGTGCTGTGTTGGGCTTAGAGTTCTTCTAGCTAACTCACAGTTTGCTCGGAATTTGGATACAGAACTCAGAGCCATTACCAGGTTCAGAAACATACTTGAGTTGACCGCCGTGTTTTTCTACAATAATTTGGTAGCTAATAGATAACCCCAAGCCAGTGCCTTGTCCAGGTTGTTTGGTGGTAAAGAAAGGTTCAAAAATGCGCGATTGCACAATCTCTGAAATTCCACAACCATTGTCAGCAATCGTAATCAGAACAGTATTCCCTTCTATGATTTCTGTACGTATGCAAATTTTAGGATTATTAATTATTTTTCCACTAGTTACTGAGTTTTCCAGTGCATCGATTGCATTGTTGAGAATATTCATAAACACCTGATTCATCTGGGCTGCATAGCAGACTACTGGGGGCAATTCACCATATTGCTTAACTACCTCAATGGCAAAAGAATTAGTTTGTGGTTGCAGGCGATGTTGTAAAATTAGCAAAGTACTGTCGATACCTTCATGAAGGTCAACAGGCTTCATTCCTGCTTCGTCAAGTCGAGAAAAACTTCGTAACGACAAGATTAATTGAGAGATCCGCTCTGCCCCCATCTTCATGGAAGTCAGAATTTTGGGCAAGTCATCACTAATGAAATCTAAATCCACTGCTGCTATTTGCTTTTGAATTTCTCCTGTTGTTATAGGATACTGTTTCTGATAAAAGCGCAGTAATTTAAATAAGTTTTCGCTATGTTCAGTAACATAAGTGATGTTGCCATAAATGAAACTGATCGGGTTATTAATTTCATGTGCTACACCAGCAACTAACTGCCCTAAGCCCGCCATTTTCTCACTTTGAATTAACTGGCTCTGAGTGTGCTGTAATTCTTTAAGAGTCTGGGTCAGCTCTTCTTTTTGATGTTGAGTTTGTTCGAGTAATTCCGCTTGCTGAAGTCCTACCCCTAACTGAGTACCGATCTGCATCAGCAAATCTACCTCATCTTCTTGCCAATCACGGGGTTTAATATTTTGATAAGCTGCTAGTAATCCCCAAAGTTTCTCACCTTGAAAAATCGGCACAATCATATATGCCCTAGCCTCCATTCGTTCAATCAAGGCAATACAAGGAATAGAATCATCTGTGCTGTAAATATCCTTAATGACCAGAGTTTTACCATTAGCAAAGTTTCCTACTTGATTTTTTTGCAAGTAATCATCTGCATGGGCGTAGCCCGTCGTAGACATCGCGGGTACAATTTTCTTTACTGATGTCCAACCTTGGGCTAAAGACTCAGCAACAAATTCGCCACTCCAATCAGCTCGGAATCGATAGATTGTCACTCGGTCAACTTCTAATAACCGTCGGACTTCTTCTGTACTAGTAGCAAAAATGGTGTCAATATCAAGAGAGTGGCGGATTTTCTCTACGGTTGCAGCCAGGGCCTTCTCTCTTTCGGCTGCTTTCCGTTCTCGTTCGGCGGCTTGAGCCAGTTTTTGGGCTTGCACCTGCATCTGTGTCAAGGATTCAGCTTGCTGTAATGCTACTCCCAATTGAACGCCAACTTGTGCTAGCAAGTTGATTTCTTCATCTTGCCAATAACGAGGCTGGGAGTTTTGATAGGCTACTAACAATCCCCAGAGTTTTTCGCCTTGAGAAATTGGGACAAAAACTTCATTACGTGCATATTTACCTGCTTGTTTTCCTTGCACAAGTACGCGTTCTGTCACTGGCTGCGGCTTAACCATTGGTGTCCAGCCATCAACGATGGAATCAGCCACAAATTCCCCACTCCAATCAGGATAGAAGCGATAAATTGCGACTCGTTCCACTTCTAATAGCCGACGAACTTCTTGAGTAGTGGTTTTAAATATGGCTTCAATTTCAAGAGACTGACGAATTTTTTCTACTGTGTGCGCCAACGCCCTTTGCCTTTCAGCAGCTTTACTGATATCTGCTGCTTGGATTTGCATTTGTTGGATAAATTCTGCTTGCTGCAAAGCTACACCTAGTTGGGTGCCCACTTGAGTAAGCAAGTAAACCTCATCTTTTTGCCAATCACGATATTCAGCATTTTGGTACGCTGCTAGCAAGCCCCAGAGCTTTTGACCGTGGTAAATGGCAACGATCGCATAAGCTCTTGCTTGATATATCTCTAAAATTTTAATGTAGCAGTCACTAAAGCCTGAATTGTAAATGTCATTACAAATTCGATACACTTCACACTGAGTGAAGTTACCACCCTCTGTATCTTGTAAGTAGGTATCAGCGACTGGGGGGTTAGCTAAATCTTTAGTGCTACATTCGCTGACGTTCTCTTTCAATTCTGGCCGTTGCGACTGTCTCTCTATAAGGGAAACCCAACCCTCTGCGACTGATTCAAACACGAATTCACCACTCCAATCGGAATTGAAGCGATAAATAGCCACGCGATCGGCATTTAGTAGCTGCCTAAGTTCTGCGGTGGTTGTGTGAAAAATACTTTCCAAATCGAGGGACTGACGAATTTTCTCAATGGTAATGGCTACGGTTTTCTGCCATAGGGCTGCTTTTTCTCTGGCTTTTGCTTGTGCTAGTTCTGCTGATTGTAGTTTGACTTGTTCCAGGAAATCTGATTGCTGTAAAGCAACTGCTAGATGTTCGGCGATTAATTGCACAAACTCAATTTCTGATGCTTCCCATTGTCGAGGATTACCACACTGATGAATACATAACAATCCCCATAAATCTTTACCTTTGATCAAGGGGGCAGTTATATTGGCACGTACTTGGAATTTTTCCAGAATCTGGATGTAGCAATCACTAGCATTAACTTGATAAATATCAGCTATTGCTCTAATCCGACCTTGCTGATACAAGTGTGCGAACTCTTCGCTAAAGCAGTGGTCGCACACTTTGGCTGCTAATGCCGAATTCCATTCTGTTGCTACATCTTCGTAGATAAATTCTCCTTCCCATGCCAAATCAGGATAAAAACGAAACACGCTAACCCGATCGCTTTTCAGAAGTTGGCGAACTTCAGTGACTGTAATTTTGAAGATAGTTTCTATGTCTAGAGACTCCCGAATGCGGGCAATAACTCTAGATAAGGCTTTTTGTTGCTCATTCTGACGCAAGGAGAATGTCACGTCTGAATAAGATTCTTGCGGTTCTGAATTTGGTTGTGTGGGTTGAGTAGTAGAGGAGTTTTCCATTCCCAGTGGAACTTTAAATATTGAAAGTCTTCTATTTCATGATTCCCGTTGCGATCGCAAAGGTAACAGTTATTTCCTGGGAATGTCATAAAAAACAGTCTAGGGACACGATAGTATCCTTTTGACTCAATCTCAGGGGTTTAAAACTCAGAGGCGATAGCAATGTGTAGATTTTTTGCTCTATTTCCTCTATTGGCGGCATCGGTACTTGTTTTTGCTGCCGCAGGTCTGGATTTCCTGTTTGCGCTGGTCGTTTTCTTGCCATGATGTATCTCTAAGAACATCATTATTCATGTTCCTAGATTACATCTTTTGCTTACTTTTTGCTTAAGTTGACACCAATGGATAGTATCGCGTCCCTACGGGTGTACCTCACGCAAACAAAAATGCTATATATATTACTTTGTTAATTAAGTAATTATTCTGAATTTAGCAGAGGACATATTGTTGACTTGCCCTGTTAGAAGTAAGAAACCTTTTTAAAGTCGGATGAGTATTCACTCCAAACTAATTTTCCACAACCCATCTAGCGGATTAGACAGTTGGAATTGATTATCATTGCTACCGAGCCAATTATTGTCATACACCAACCCAACACTGAATGTTCTATTTAGAGGATATTGTCCTAGTTTTCCAAAACCTTCAATATTCTTTGAGTCAGCGATCGCTTGCTGGTTCAACTGTATAGTTGTTTGGTTGCCGTCGTCAAAGTAAATTGTGGCTCGTTTGTTGTGAAAGCGCACCTGAACTTTGTAGACTCCACCAGTTGCATAGTAATAAGCTCTAGCAGGCAGCTTTTGACCATCAATATTTTGTCCTTTAAGCTCAACTGCCATAGCAGGACTGCATAGCAGCAACAGGACTGGCAAGATTAACCCTAAAACTTTCATTGGTAGTAACAAACACTTTCAATCAACTATTTCTACTTTAAAACATAAGTAGAGCGACTTAAAAAAAGCAGACTATGTGAAGATAAGTAAATACGGGTCGTGATCGCAGGAAAAAACAAGAAGCATACATTTCCGATTTTGACATCCAGCGATCGCTAAAAGATGAAATAAGTTTCACAGCCAATGCTAGAAAGTCGTCTTTCCATACTCTTGTAGAGAGACGCGATATATCGCGTCTCTAACCTTACTCCCTACTCATGAAATAAATCCAAGTCTGTGACAGCACCAACACTACTAGAGGAAACTAACTTAGCATATTTTGCTAAGATGCCTTTTGTATAACGGGGTGGACGGGGTTGCCATTTAGCGCGGCGACTAGTTAATTCTGCATCAGAAATGTTGATTTGTAACAAGCGAGAATTAGCATCGATAGTGATGCTATCACCTTCTTCGACCAGAGCGATCGCACCGCCAACGGCGGCTTCGGGAGCAACGTGTCCAACTACCATCCCGTAAGTACCGCCTGAAAAGCGTCCATCAGTAATTAACCCGACTGCATCACCTAAACCCGCACCAATAATTGCTGAGGTGGGTGCTAGCATTTCCCGCATACCAGGGCCACCTTTGGGCCCTTCATAACGGATGACAATCACATCACCGACTTTAATCTTACCTGCAAGGATGGCATCTAAGCATTCTTCCTCGGAATCAAAAACCCGTGCAGAACCGATAATGCCGGGATTTTTTATCCCTGTAATTTTTGCTACTGCTCCCTCTGTAGCGAGATTCCCTTTGAGGATGGCTAAATGACCTTGGGCATACATCGGGTTATTCCAAGGACGAATCACATCTTGATTGGTGGGTGGTTCATCGGGGACATCTGCTAAAATTTCGCCGATGGTTTTACCTGTGATGGTGATACAGTTACCGTGAAGTAATCCATGTACCAATAGCATTTTCATCACTTGGGGAATACCACCAGCTTGATGTAAGTCTGTGGCGACATATCTACCACTGGGTTTTAAATCACATAAAACAGGGACACGATCGCGGATAATTTCAAAATCATCTAGATTAAGTTCTACACCAGCCGCACGAGCGATCGCCAGAAAATGTAACACGGCGTTAGTTGAACCACCCACAGCCATAATTACAGAAATAGCATTTTCTATAGATTTGCGCGTGATAATGTGCCGGGGTAAAAGTTGATTACGAATTGCTTCTACTAATACCTTGGCTGATTCTTCGGTGCTATCGGCTTTTTCATCATCTGACGCCGCCATTGTGGAAGAATAGGGTAAACTCATGCCCATCGCTTCAAAGGCCGAAGACATAGTATTGGCTGTGAACATCCCACCGCAAGAACCAGCACCAGGACAAGCGCGGCGTTCTAATTCCATCAGTTCGGTGTCGTCAATTTTACCAGCACTGTATTCACCCACAGCCTCAAAGGAACTCACAACAGTCAAGTCGCGACCCTCATAGTGTCCGGGTTTAATTGTCCCACCGTAAACAAAGATAGCCGGGATATTCATCCTTGCTATTGCAATCATTGCCCCTGGCATATTTTTATCACAGCCACCGATGGCAATCACGCCATCCATACTTTGACCATTACAGACGGTTTCAATGGAGTCAGCAATCACTTCTCGTGACACTAGGGAATATTTCATCCCCTCAGTTCCCATCGAAATCCCATCACTAATAGTAATTGTGCCGAACATTTGCGGCATTGCCCCAGCTAGTTTAATTCCAGCTTCAGCGATGAATGCTAGTTTATTAATCCCCATGTTACAGGGAGTGATGGTGCTGTAGGCATTAGCCACACCGACAATTGCTTTTTTAAAGTCTTCATCTTGAAAACCTACTGCACGCAGCATAGCGCGATTTGGCGATCGCTGTACTCCTTGTGTGACAACTTTACTTCTAAAATTATCTGAGGTTGTTTTTTCACTCATTGCTCTGGCCTCAATCAAATCTCTGTACGAGTATGATATGTAGCCTTTTTTGAGATGTCCAATATATATTTATTTAAAATTGAGACCTATAAAGTATCAAAAATATGGGACTATGACACCTGCGCTACTTCATTGCTGTAGCTGAGGAATTACATTTCAGCAGGACTTACACAAACGTATAATTTTATTCAGCAATAAATCGAATGGCTCTCTGCGTTAATATTACTCACCCGCAGAAATTATCAACCCTCAACTCGCGCCACACATCAGACGGTTGCCAGCCAGAGTTACCAACAGAGCGCAAAGGGCGATAATCTTCCCAGGTGTAGTCCGATTCGGATGCTTCGATGTACACAGGTGGATTTGGTTCAACCACCGATTCAGGAATATCTCGACTCTCAGGCATCTCAATGGGTTCAGTCGATGATGGAGTTACTTCTGTTTTCTTGCGAATTGGGTTAGAGGTTTTTTTGATGAGTCGTTGCATATTCATAGTCATCATTTGGCTCTCCACAAGGTAGGATATCCCAGAATACAGTAAGTTATCAGAAAATCCGAAATATTTTGTCGAAAAATTTCATCAAAAATTCCATACTAAAAGATAATCGTTCACAGAATCTGACTGGAAAGTGCTGTTAGCGGTAGCGGGGCGTTTAGCCCGTGCTGTTAGCGGTAACGCTCTTTTGGTTCTACCGCTCCCTTTATGTAAAAAAAATAAATAAGACGAATAAAACAAAATAAATATATAAAAAATAAACACCTGAAAGTCTTGCTATGTAACCTTTTTTAGCATTGAGAATTAAGTGCGATCGCTAACTAGTATCTAATCAGAATAGCATAAATTAAATTCGGGGGTGCTAATAATGACATTAGCTATTGAAAAAATTCTGAATATACCAGGAATAAAGGTATTAAATTGTCAGGAATTTGAAGGTATAGGAATAATTATAGAAATCGAGGCAGAAACGAATTCTTGTAGTTGTCCTAAGTATGGGACTAGAAGTCAAAGCATATACCAAAACCACTGGCACATAGTTCAAGATTTACCAAGCCCCGTTGGGGCGGGTGTGGGGGTGTGGGGTTGCATGGTGGTAGGGGATATCTAGCCCCAACCACCCGCATGAGTCAAAAGCCCAGCTATAAGTTGGGCAACCGTGAAGTCCTTTAATCTCAATCCAAAGGACTTCACCTTACACTCTTAAACCCTTACACCCTTACACCCCTAATGAACCTGGAGCGGCAAAACAGTATTACTCCGAATAAATCGCCGTCAGTTTCGATGTAAAAAGTGTCGTAAAGCCGAAGCGTGAGAATTTAAATTTTGCAAAATTTAAATTGGTATTGTCCCCAATTGTGTAAAAAGGCGCTAATTTCCTAAAAGCACGAAATGAGAAATTTGTACAGTACCTAAATCCTATTTATAACAAAGAGGTAGGAGGATAAGAGTAAAAATGATTATTTATGAGATTATTATACGTTGTTAACGTATTTAGTATTGATAAAAGCATCATACTTAAGAAAAAAACATGACGTATTTAATACTCATTAAGATAGATATTCACGCGAAAATAAACCAGTATTTTATTATTAATTCTACAAAGTATTAATTGTACCAATTAACAACAAATTAACAACAAAAATACGTCAAGCTATGATAAAACTGATTGACTCTGCCATTGCAGCCCGTGATAGTGAAGACAAAGTTAACTCAAAAAGTACAGATGATAAACAAGCAGCAAATATCATTACCAGAGAATTTGTCTTCGATTACTTAATTGTCGGCGCTGGTTTCTCTGGTAGCGTTATTGCTGAACGTTTGGCAACTCAGTCTAGTAAAAAAGTGCTGGTTGTAGATAAGCGCAACCATATCGGTGGCAATGCTTACGATCATTATGATCAACATGGCATCCTCGTACACAAATACGGCCCCCACATCTTTCACACCAACTCCCGTGAAGTCTTTGAATATCTCTCACGCTTTACTCAATGGCGGTCTTACGAACATCGCGTCCTTGCAAGTGTAGACGGGCAACTTGTTCCTATTCCTATCAACCTCGACACCATCAACAAGCTGTATGGTATGAATCTCAATTCCTTTGAGGTAGAGGAGTTTTACAAATCGCTTGCTGAACCAATAGAACACATTAGCACTAGTGAGGATGTGGTAGTAAGTAAAGTTGGTCGAGTACTGTATGAAAAGTTTTTCCAGGGTTATACCAAAAAGCAATGGGGACTCGACCCGTCGGAACTTGATAAATCAGTAATTGCCAGAATTCCTACACGTACTAATCGTGACGATCGCTATTTTACTGATACCTACCAAGCGATGCCCCTACACGGCTTTACGCGGATGTTTGAGAATATGCTTAATCACCCGAACATCAAGATAATGCTCAACACAGATTATCAGGAAATTGAAAAAGCAATACCTTGTCGCGAGATGGTTTACACGGGGCCTGTTGACGAATTCTTTGATTATCGCCACGGCAAACTACCATATCGTTCGCTTGATTTCAAGCATGAGACGCACAACACCACTGTGTTTCAACCAGCGCCAGTAATTAACTATCCCAATCAACACCTTTATACTCGTGTTACAGAGTTTAAATATTTAACTGGTCAGGAACACTCTAAAACTAGTATTGTTTACGAGTTTCCGAAACCTGAGGGAGACCCTTATTATCCTATACCGCGTTCTGAGAATCAGGAAATTTATAAGAAATATAAGGCGCTGGCAGATGAAACTCCAGGGATCTATTTTGTGGGACGATTAGCAACCTACAAGTACTATAACATGGATCAATGTGTCGCTCAGGCTCTGTCTGTGTATAAACAAATCGCGGTCAAGGCTTAAATGATTCGTAATTCGTGAGGGAGTCGGAGTCTTGGTGAGTCCACTTGCCGTCTTGGCGCTTTGCGTCGTTAGCGCAGCGTTAGCGAGTCTTCTCCCTTGGCAGTTAGCCTCTCCCTTTGGGAGAAGCTAACGCCAAGGGCGAACGAGCGTCTGGCAAAGTGGCGAACCCGTTAGCGCAGCGTTAGCGACGAAGGAGCGTCAGGGCGGTTCCCGTCGAGTCCGAACTCCCGTTAGCGAGCTTGCGTACTCTGTAAGAGTTGCAAGCTACGCGCAGCGTCTCGTAGAGAGCGTCACCCGAAGGGTAATTCCGAGGGGGAATCGTAGCTTTTGCGTCCCGTGAGGCAGGCGATCGCATTCCTGCTGGTGCAAAGTGCGATGTCTACGACGGGCTACGCCTACGCACCACAACAAAATTTAGAAAAGTAATACTTCTTGATTAAAAAATGTCTAATTATCCGAGTAATGCCATAGGTTTTATCTTACTAACTCATAATAAGCCTTTACAAACTTACAGGCTAATTAATAAGTTAAATAGTATGTTTAATTATCCTCTAATTGTGTGCCATCATGATTTTTCAAAATCTGATTTATCTGTAAACAGTTTGTCAAAAAATGTTTTATTAGTACGCCCTCACATAGAGACGAAGTGGGCAGATTTTTCTGTTGAAGAGGCTACAGTGAAGGCAATTAAAGTAATGTACGAAAATACAGAACCACCGGATTGGTTTGTATACCTTAGTGGAGCAGACTATCCTATTAAAACTGCAAGAGAAATATTAGATGAGCTAACCTCAAGTTCATATGATGCTTATGTTGAGCATGAGCAAATCACATACGAAAATTATATATCTGATGTAATACCACCAGATATGTTGTGGCTAAAAAATTCCTATCAAAGATACTGTACGAAGTCGTTTTCTTTTCAGTTTTTAAGAAAATACTTTGCTCAACTGAATATAGAAATACGCTTAGAACATCCTTTATTAACGAAACCTTTTCTTCCTTTTTCAAAGAAACTTGCTTGTTTCAGTGGAAGTCAATGGTTTAGTGCCAATCGCAAAGCTGCTGAGTACATTATCGATTTCCACGAACAAAGAAATGCCGTAACCTTACATTACAGTCAGGTCAGGTATACAGAAGAGGGGTATATTCAAACTATACTTGGTAATTCACCTCACCTTAAACTAAAAAATGACTGTCGGCGATATGTCGATTGGTCAACTGGAGGCCCTCATCCAAAAATATTACTTACGGAAGACCTGCCAAATCTGCTTGCATCATCTGCTCATTTTGCTCGGAAATTTGACATTGATATAGATAGCAATATTCTCGATGAACTTGATAGAATTACATCTGAATAGGCATCAAAATGCAGTTAACAATTGCTTCAGAGAAGGTGATGGCAGAGCAAGCAAAGCAATTAACTCAGCGCAGTTTAGAACCAAGCGATACAAGAACTCATCGAATATTTTTAAACAGCAACCAAATGCAGCGCATTTATTTGGATGAGTTAGGCACTCCCAATACTCTTTCGCCATTTTTATAATTTTAGATTGCGAGCTTTATTCAAGTGGCATTTTAATATGAATTATTCATAAAGGGAACGGTAGAACCAATGATATTTTAGTGATTCTGATGGCACAGGTATTAAAAGAGCTTTCTGTATATTATCAGATTGATACTGCCTTAGATTGGCTGGAAGAACATAAGAAGGAAGTTATAGATGTGGTCGAGGGAATAGATTTTAAATACAAGAATGTTTAACAAATATTGCACTTTGTGCTATCTACATCTATCCTACGGGTTCTGCTTGCAGTATGCGCGAAACACAAAAAAAGGATAAGCTAAAAAGCCTATCCCCTCAAAAAAAAATCAACTAATCAGTGTATCAAGTTCCACTTGTCCAAGAATTGATGTACTCAATTTGATCGGGTGTTAGGCTATCAATCGTGATACCAATAGCCTGCAATTTCAACCGAGCAATTTCTTGATCGACTTCAACCGGAATTGAGTGCAAACCAGGTTGCAACTTACCTTTATTCTTCACCAGGAATTCACAAGCCAAAGCTTGGTTCGCAAAACTCATATCCATTACTGCGCTGGGGTGTCCTTCAGCCGCAGCTAGGTTAATCAAGCGTCCTTGTCCAAGAACGACAACTGATTTACCATTTTTCAACTTGTACTCTTCAGTGAAAGGACGAACTTCTTTGATTTCCTTAGCTTGTGCAGCCAAGTATTTCAAATCAAGTTCCAAGTCAAAGTGACCAGAGTTACAAACGATCGCACCATCTTTCATGACATCGAAGTGTTCACCACGAACGACGTGCTTGTTACCAGTCACAGTGACAAAAATATCACCTTGGGGTGCAGCTTCAGCCATTGGCAGAACGCGGAAGCCATCCATTACGGCTTCAATTGCCTTGATGGGGTCGATTTCGGTGACGATGACGTTAGCACCCATCCCACGGGCGCGGAGGGCTGTACCTTTACCACACCAGCCATAACCGACGACGACAATGTTCTTTCCAGCCAACAAAACATTTGTGGCGCGGATAATGCCATCTAGGGTTGATTGCCCAGTACCATAGCGATTATCAAAGAAGTGCTTGGTATCAGCATCGTTAACGTTGACTGCGGGGAAGGTGAGAACGCCTTCTCTAAACATGGCACGTAACCGCACAATACCAGTGGTGGTTTCTTCGGTGCTACCAATCAAATCAGCAATTTGGTGTTGGCGTTCTTGTACCAAAGTTGCAACCACATCGCTACCGTCATCAACAATAATGTTGGGGCGATGATCTAAAGCTATTTGGACGTGGCGGCTATAAGTTGCGTTATCTTCGCCTTTTTGAGCAAAGACGGGAATTTCATGATCGAGGACGAGGCTAGCGGCTACGTCATCTTGTGTTGATAAGGGATTGCTAGCAATTAAAAGCGCATCTGCACCACCGGCTTTCAGAGCGATCGCCAAATGTGCTGTTTCTGTTGTAATGTGGGCACAAGCTACAAGGCGTAAACCAGCGAAGGGCTTTTCAATAGCAAAGCGATCGCGAATTTGCCGCAAAACTGGCATTTCGCGTCCAGCCCATTCAATGCGCTGTCTTCCCAAGGCAGCTAGGCCGAGGTCTTTAACCTCGTGCTTTAATCGGGGAGAAGTTGCGGTCATCAAAAGTTACCTCAAAAAATTAAGAAAGCTGCGTAAAGTTTACGCACTCTACTAGGTTATTCTACTACTGGCGATTTTTGCTTGTATGAAAGCAAATCACTAGTGAATAGTCTTCAGGACTAGCTTGACGTTTGATCGGCAGAATGTCAACTTCCTCCCCAGCTTCTTCCTTTTTGTTTTATCTTTGGTAAGAGTAAGATTCTAATCAGCCTTATCTGCTAATTTTCAATATTTTGTCATCTGTCCAAAGATAGAGGATAAAAAAATCTCAAAATTTCATCGTCTAAAGGGAAAACCCCAACTTTAGATAGGTACATTTACCCAAAATAATTGCGGAGGATAGTTATAGAAGTAGTCACTAGTAGATTTGATTTAAGGAGGTGTTTGAGTGCGTTTTCAATTTTTGGCGATCGCCAGTTCAATGGCCATATGCGTTGTATCTGTGCCAAAAGCCACAGCCCAGATTCCTTTTTTACCGCAACTGCAAGCTCCTAGCAGTGTGAGTAATGATTCAGATAACAGAGTTGTTTCGGGCTGGATTTATTTAGATGGTCGTCGGTTATTTCAAATAGCGGCAACAAGAACCAATTTTCCTGAGCGTTCAGAAGATATTCAAAAGAAGTTGCAGAAAATTGGCCAAAATTACTTTCAATCACCAGTAAAAACAGCAGTTAAGGTAGAAGTTCGCCAAGTAAACGAATTACCAGTAATTTATGTCAACGGTCAATATCTGATGACCGTTACTTCTGAAGATGCTGCACTGCGACAGGTAGATGTATCGACATCGGCAAATCAAGTCAAAGAATCGTTAGAAGAAGACTTACAACAAGCAAAGCAAGAAAGACAAACTCCATCTCTAATCGACCAAGGTAAAATTGCTGCTGGTACCGGAGTGGCAATGGTGATTATCAGTTTGGGGCTATATGGCTGGCAGCGGCGTTCCCAAGAGGATTTAGAACGCTCTATTGCCTCCCAACCGCAAAGGGAACTCTTCAACTACCCAAAACCAGCAGATCAAGCAATTACAACACAACTCAATCAACGGCAACAGCAACATCTCCAAGAAGCCAAGAGACGATTATTTCAGCTCGGTCAAGCCGGAATTTGGGGAGGTGGAAGCTTCTTTATATTGGGTCTATTTCCCTATACACGAGCTTTTCAGGTAGCAATTCTCATAGCCGCCCAATTTCCTTTGCGATTAGGTGTCGTATGTCTAGGTATCTATGTAACAATTCGTTTGACCTACGCCCTAATTGACCGCTTCGCCTCCACTCTGATTAGCAGTGGTGCCTTCCTCACCCCAGAAAGTTCTGAACGGCTGCAACTGCGAGTTTCCACATTTTCTGGTGTAACTAAAAGTATCACTACTGTTATCTGGGTAGGAGTAGGTTTCTTGATAGCGCTGATATCCTTGGGTATAGATATCGTTCCCTTGCTAGCGGGTGCGAGTTTAGTTGGTGTTGCGGTGTCTTTGGCGTCGCAAAACTTAATTAAAGATGCGATTAACGGTTTCTTAATCATTTTAGAAGACCAGTATGCTTTAGGCGATGTGATTAGTGTGGGAGACGTAGGAGGCTTAGTAGAAAATTTGAATCTGCGGATGACCCAACTGCGGGATTCTGAAGGACGCTTGATCACAATTCCCAATGGTGAAATTAAAGTTGTTGCCAATCTTTCTAGTCGTTGGTCGCGAGCCGATTTAACAATTCCCATCGCCTACCAAGCCGATACAGAAGAGGCTTTGAAGTTGATTGCAACTATTGCCGATAAGATGAATCAAGAAATGCAATGGCAGAGTCAAATTTTGGAACCGCCGCAAGTTTTGGGAATAGATCAATTTGGCGATCGCGGTTTGATTATTCGTGTCTGGATTAAAACACAGCCCCTCAAACAATGGGATGTCGCACGGGAATTTCGCCGCCGCCTGAAAGTTGCCCTAGACGAAGCTGGAATTTCCATCTCTGTGCCTCAACAAGCAATTTGGGTCAATGACGATCAGTTGTTAAATGTTCCGAGTAATGGCAAAGATAATTAGAAATTTAGATTCATTACCGCATTTTTCAGTTGATTAGACCCAACTGTGACTTCTCCTAGCAGGAGAGCAGGGGGGACTCGGGGCCCCCTCTGGGGATAGGGGGGAGAGGGGAGCAAGGGAGCAAGGGAGCAGAGGAGAAATTGCAGTAAGTTTTTCCCCTCTGCACCTCTGCACCTCTGCCTCTCTGCGCCTTTGCCCCTCTGCCTCTTGTACCCAATCGCCAATTTCCAATCTTGCGCGATCGCCGACACTAAACCTTAATAAATTCTTATATTAATAAAAAGCTACTATCTCACTAACAAGTATTGAACTTTTCCTTGATTTATGTTTGTCAATACCTTCATCAAACGTCCAGTCCTGACGACGGTCTGTACGTTCATCATTTTGTTGCTGGGAAGTATCTGTATTCCGATCCTGCCTATTTCTCAGCTACCAGACCTCGCTCCGGTGCAAATCACCGTTAGCTCCAACAATATTGGTGCGGATGCTCAAACAACAGAAAGCACTGTTACCAACATTATTGAGCGACAAATTAATGGTGTTAAAGATGTATCTTATATATCTTCTAACACGGGTAATGATGGTTCCAGTAATATAACTGTCTCCTTCCCAACTAACGTTAATAGCGATATTGCTCAAGTAAACGTTCAAAATAAACAATCACTTGCCGATCCTCAACTGCCAGATGTTGTTCAACGAACAGGTGTCACTGTTGAAACGGCATCGAGCAGTCTGCTTCTGGTTTATGGGTTTTACTCAGAAAATAATGAGTATGACAACATTTTTATCAGTAACTATGTTGACCTGTATATTTTCGATCAGATCAAACGGCTTCCTGGTGTAGGAAAAGCCACAATTTTTGGGGAGCGCAAATATGCCATGCGTCTTTGGCTCGATCCCAACAAGCTTGCCCAACATCAACTAACTCCTCAAGATGTGACAACTGCCCTGCAAGAACAAAATATTCAGGTGGGTGCAGGGGCGATTGGTAAGGAACCAGCACCAGATAATCAAAGCTTTGAATTTGCTTTACGGGCAACCAGTCGATTTAAAGATGCGGCTGAATTTGAAGACATGGTGCTGAAGGTGAGTCGAGGTGGCACTAATAGCACCACTAATAGCACCGACACCACTAATAGCACCACTAATAGCGCCACTAATAGTACCCTAGTTAAGGTCAGAGACATCGGTAGAGTTGAACTGGGAGCAGAGAACTATCTTGCTGATGCCAAATTCACCATCCCAGGAAATGCTCCCAAGGCAGCCGTGGGTTTGGGTATATATCAACTTCCGGGTAGTAATGCCCTGAACGTTGCTCATGCTGTTGAAAACCAGATCAAAATATTAGAGAAGAATTTTCCACCTGGACTAAAAGCACAGGTGGCATTTGATACCACTCCATTTGTAGAAATTTCTTTAGAAGAAGTTCTGCACACTCTAGTTGAGGCGATTGTCTTGGTGGTCTTGGTAATTTTTGTCTTTTTGCAAGACTGGCGTACCACGATTATTCCTACTGTTGCGATCCCCGTTTCCTTGATTGGGACGTGTGCGGCTTTGTTGGTTTTAGGATTTCAAATTAATACACTGACCTTATTTGGTTTCGTTCTCGCGATCGGGATCGTCGTCGATGATGCGATTATTGTAGTGGAGGCAGTTGCGGTCAAACTAGAGGAGGGCATGAGGCCCTTTGAGGCGGCTGTCGAAGCCATGAAGGAGTTAACTGGGGCAATCATTGCCACTTCACTTGTGCTCATGGCGGTATTCATTCCAGTTGCATTTATTCCGGGCACTACTGGGATTGTCTACAAACAATTTGCGTTAACGGTTGCTTGCTCGATTGGCATCTCGACCTTCAATGCCTTAACCTTCTCTCCGAGTATGGCAGCCATTCTCATGCGCCCAGCTCAGACTCCACGGGGCCCTTTAGGTTGGTTCTTTACGCAGTTTAATCGGGGATTTAGCTGGTTCACGCGCCGATATGTCGGGTTTGTTAGCTACCTTACCCATGTCAAGCCGATTGTAATTGGGGTTTTCATTACTGGTTTAGTCGCAACGGTTTTGATGTACAGAGCAGTGCCTACCGGATTTATTCCAGAGGAAGACCAAGGTTACTTCTTTGTCATTGTCCAAGGGCCAGACGGGGTTTCTTTGAAATACACTGAATCTGTTATGGATCGGGTTGTCAAGGAAGTCACATCGCTTCCCGAAGTTCAAGCTAGTTTTATGATCAGTGGGTTTGGTTTCGATGGTAATGCTTCTAATTTAGGCATTGCCTTTGCTAACCTGAAACCCTGGAAAGAAAGAACTGAAGAATCTCAATCTGTCTATGGAATACTTCAGAGACTGAACAAAAAGCTCTCTGCAATTACAGATGCTAGAGCGATCGCAGTGAATGCTCCTCCAGTGAGAGGATTAAGTACTACGGGTGGTTTTGAGTTTATCATTCAAGACAAAACTGGAAGTGCGCCGATTGAAACCCTAATTGAGAATGCTCAAAAATTGATTGGGGCGGCAAATAAAAATCCTGTTCTCCAAAGAGTCTTCACTCAGTTCACCGCAGACACTCCTCAATTTGATATTCAGGTAAACCGCAATCAAGCCAAAGCTCTCAACGTCGAACTCAACGATATCTTTGGAACGTTGCAAAGTTACTTGGGGTCGCAATATGTGAATGACTTTGTGCAGGGACAGCGACAGTATCGAGTGTATGTCCAAGCAGATGGGGTGTTCCGCTCTAATCCAGATGATATTAGCAAGCTGTATGTTCGCTCTGCAAATGGTGCAATGATTCCGTTGAGCAGTTTGGTGAAAATTACTCCCTTTGTGGGGCCGAAAACCATCTCCCATTACAACTTGTACAGGTCAATCAAAGTACAGGGCGCTCCTGCTCCCGGTGCTAGTTCTGGACAGGCAATTAAAGCGATGGAGCAAATTGCAGCAGAAGTCTTGCCTCAAGGATTTGGTTATGAGTGGACAGGGACTTATCTCCAAGAGAAGACATCTGGGGGAGCTACGGGCTTGATTTTTGCCTTAGCGATCGTGATTGTCTTTCTGGTGCTATCGGCTCAGTATGAAAGCTACGTTGACCCGATTATTATTTTGCTGACGGTTCCTCTAGCAGTCTTGGGAGCGATGACAGCCCTTTGGCTACGATCAAATATTTTCATGGTAGGTAGCCTCTTCCCCAAAGTGGTGGATGATATCTATTGCCAGGTAGGTCTGGTGACTTTGATTGGTCTAGCTGCAAAAAACGCAATTCTAGTCGTAGAATTTGCCAATCAGCTGCATGAGCAGGGCATGAGCTACACAAGGGCAGCAGTGAAAGCGGGGCAAGAACGTCTGCGACCGATCTTAATGACTTCCTTTGCAGCGCTGTTAGGATTTTTACCCTTGGTAATCTCTCAAGGGGCTGGAGCTAGCAGCCGTTGGTCTTTAGGAACAGCGCTCTTTGGGGGGCTGCTGCTTTCGACGTTCTTGAGTTTGTTCTTAGTGCCAATTCTTTACATCTTAGTCAAGACTCTGGCTCAGGCTATATTTTCTCGCAAGCGATTAGGAGGTTCAAAACCTCCAGATTCTCCAAATGGAACTTCGGGATCAAGACATGAGGCTCTACCTGCTGGCTCAAGTCAGCCAGAGACGCAACTTAGGTCTCAGCAGGATGGGATAACCTAATTGCCCTTAAGTCTCCTAGCAAAGTGCAGATAACCTGAGAATGCTTGCCAGTGTTAGGGGACTTCTCTTAGTCCCCGCATCTTTTTTTTAGCGATTTGAACTATGCAGGTTATAAAGCGTATCAGCTTATCCACAACATCCTCTAACTCTGATACCATTTTCTGTAATTTCCTGCTTGCTAAAAAAATTAGTCGAATAGAAATTAAGTACTTAGATAAGGAAGAGTGAAATGGGACTTAGCGACGGACTTTTGAACCCGACCAAAAAGACTATGGTCATAGAGGACTGTTGCAACATGATCGAAGGACAGCTTGCATCCAAGTCAGGGATGAGTGGTATCGCTTTGAAAACTGCCTTTGCTGCTTTGAAGGGGGTTAAACCAGGGTACATTCCCTATGTCGTTGAGCAGATATTACCGCAATGCTTTACCGCTCTCGATCCCATCTGGAGTCAAGGCCTAGAGAAAGGCGACCCAGTTGAATATCTAAGTGCAAATCGCTCTAATACAGCAGATGCACTACTGAGTGTTACTGATGCGAGAGTCAAGAACTCAAACCGCCAAATCGTACGAGGAACTTATGAAAAACTTCGCGGTTCAGCCAAAAAGCACGTAGAAGAAGCAGTGCCAGACTTAGCCAAAGTAATCGATAATTACACTAAGGTCTAAGCCAGAGAAGTAGAGACGCGATTAATCGCGTCTTTTAGATTAATCGATCGCGCAGTGTCTCTTCTGGAGAATCGCCTTTTTATATCAGTCGATCGATTAGTTCAATTGTCTCGTCTGGCAAGGTGATGTTAATCTGGCGATGCATAATTTTTCACTCAGTTTTGCCCATCAAATTTAATATAGACATCTAAAGCAATACAGTTCAGACCACCTCAAGAAAGTATCTAAAAATACTGCCTAACGCTTTTGCTCTCACTCATTTCTCTGGTTGTTCGACATGAAGTCAATGGAATCCACTGTCGAGCTATTTTCGTTTGCTTTAGTACTGGAGTTTAGATAAAACTTTAATTATTTTCTGTAACATCTGGTAGAACCACTTACACCAAATTGGTCAGAACTAACTTTAAGAAACCATTCACCAAAATTGTCATATACATTTACGTTTTCTTTACCCCCTTGAAATTTCCCTGCAATCCCTATTAAAAAACAAGCAGCATAATTAGAACCTAAATCAACGGTAGATTCACCTTTATCTAGTGGTTGCAGCAAAGTAGTTTCGTTCGTTAATTTAGTATAATTGTAGGCAGTTGGGATACAGTATGCACTGGCACTAACCCCACCCCCAATCTGTTTGGAATTTATTTTTAATATCCATTCTCTAGAATAAGGATCAAGAGTAACTTGTACCTTTTCGGCACCACCCCTAAATTTGCCTGAAATGCTACCTAAGAAACAAACACCATCCCCCTCATTAAAGCCATTTAGATTTATACTAGCTTCTGTTTCGTCGTCATTTTGGCTGAGATTGTAAGGACCAAAAACTGCTCCACTTGCACCTACTAAGTCAGTCCATTGAACACAATAAGCTTCCCCCCTGACACCACCACCAGATTGATCAGAATCCCCGTTGAGAAACCACTGACCGTTTTTTATGTTGATTTCAATCTTCTCTCTACCACCTTCAAATTTACCTTGAATAGTTTTTAGAAAACATACCCCTTTCCTAGCGTTTATCATAGGTTTAGGATTTCTATCAAAGTCTTGATTCCATTCAAACGACTCGCCTGCCATAGCTGAAGATGGCGAAAACACCCCAGAACTGATTAAGACCACGAAACCTAGCTGCTTTCCTAACTGTTTGATAAATTGCATTACTTAATCTCCATTAACAACAAGTGAACTGTACAGTTTCGCTATTGAGGATGTTGATTTTTCCAAACTACCTAAGACAGCCATAGTTTGAACCTCTGTAGTTTCAAAGGATTAATTGTGTTGCAGAGTGTATTATTGCTCTTACAACTTGATATTAGCAGTATACAAAAATTTTAGATAGTACTTAGACTGCATAAAATTTAGAACTTACGCACTGTACAAATTTATAATTTTGTGTGTTAACGAAAATACGTTGTTACAGGCTGCGATTAATCATCCTTTGATAAATACTGGAATTTATACTAAAAGCCATACGAGAGAACCGCAAATCAAATAGTGGTCAGAGTTTCTACTCCATCCATTCCGCCAAAACCATGAGGTATAGCCGTAGCCACATAGTTAGGACAATGTTGATTGCTAAAAGCCTTGATTTCACGCTTGTTTATACTCAGCACGGGCTAAACGCCCCGCTGACGCTAACAGCACTTTGCACTTTGCTATAAATCTCCTGACTGGAAGACCGGACAGTCGCGGGCTAGTAGAATTCGCTATTCAATCGTTAAAAAGCGTACTAGTACTTCACGTAAGACTGAGCAAAAACCTGCTTGATTTCTAATTTTTTTAATTTTTCTTTTTGCTTCTGCTCAACTCAGCTTCCCTGAGTCATTTTGTGCTTTTTAGTCTAAAGTCCAGTTAGTATCGTTACGCAAAAAAAGCGATAATGCTATAGTAGTATGGAAATCCAGCAAGATTTCCCTAAATTTATCGCATTTGAGTGTAGAATAAATACTCAAATGTCTGAATAATATAGTTGGAGAGGTGTCCGAGCGGTTCATGGTGACGCACTCGAAATGCGTTTTGGGGAAACTCAACGGGGGTTCGAATCCCCCCCTCTCCGTCCAAAAGATTACTGAAAATTTAGGCGTTGCTGAATCAAGGGATGATTCTTGTAGGGTGGGCGACACGAGAGCCCTGAAATACAAGGGACGGGCTTTTCGGCCCATCCCACAAAACTAGCAAAATCATCCCGCAAATATGCAACGCCAAAATTTACTACAATGTGGCTGAAATTTGCCTACCTTTAACAATAATCTTGAGCAACTTGTCTGTTTATTTGCAAGTGAAATAGGATTATCGCTTAATAATTACGTAGTCAAATATTTGCTAATAAGCACTAAAATATACATCACTAACACAGATTTTTGGGATAAACTAATGCCATCGTGTGAGGAGTGAACGATGGTAGATCGCAGCTTGAAGCAAGTATTCTCATTTAGTCTTATTAGCATTTGTTTATATCTGGGTATTAGTATAGGAGTCATTATCCGGCTTGGGCAATCACAGCGATTAAACGCTGCTACTACACCTACTGAGCCTGGGCAATTTCCATTAGCTATTCCTGAACTTACGCCATTAATAACAGAACAACAAACCTTTCCAGATACTATTACCATCAAAGCCGTTGGAGATATTATTCCCGGCACTAATTTCCCTAACTATAGATTACCCCGCTTTCAAGATCAATTATTACCAAAGTCAGTGAGAACTCACTTGCAAGGAGCTGATATCTTGTTTGGTAATTTTGAAAGTAGCCTAACTAATTATCCCTATACTGCCAAAGATATTAGCCGAGGACAAGTCTTTGCCTTTCGCTCTCCACCTGGATATGCTCGGTTTTTTGCTGAAGCTGGTTTTGATGTGTTCAATATGGCAAATAACCATGCAATGGACTTCGGCCCGATAGGGTTCAAAGATACAATGAAAAATCTTCAGACTGTGGGTATTGCAACATTAGGTCATAAAAATCAAATTCTTTATTTGGAAGCTAACAATATCCCCGTGGCAATGGTCGGGTTTTCTCCTTATGAAATGTATAATTCCATCCATAATTTAGGAGCAGCTAAAGCACTCGTGGCAGAAGCCAAAAATAAAGCCAATATTGTAGTAGTATCGATGCACGCTGGAGCGGAAGGAACGGGGGCACTACACGTTAAGAATCAAACAGAGTTTTTTTATGGAGAAAACCGAGGTAATGCGATCGCCTTTGCTCGAAACATGATTGATGCAGGAGCAGACTTAGTACTAGGACATGGACCTCACGTTCCCAGAGCGATGGAAATTTATAAGGGAAAAATCATTGCCTATTCTTTAGGAAACTTTTTGGGATATCGGACTTTATCTACAAATGCCCAAACAGGTGACTCAATGATTTTAGAAGTCAAACTCAACTCAGCAGGAGATTTGGTTTCAAGTAAAATTATTCCCGTTCGGATGGATCGGCAGGGAATTCCTCATATTGATCGGAGTTTTCAAACTGTGAGACTTATGCGTTATTTGAATAATCAAGCTTTTCCCAAGAATCCGGTAAAGATTAATAAGAAGGGGGAAGTTGTTATACAGACTAGTACAGCACGGCGTAAATAAACATACCATTTCAAATGGTGTAAAAGCCCGAAATACAATTATGCGTGACTTTTGACTTTTGACTTCCGCCTTGCGGTACTAGGCTCGATCCTTCCTAAAATAATTACTAATTCGGAATTCGGAATTCGTAATTAGTTAATAGGAGTCAGCGCTGTGCTGGACTCACCGCGCTGCTTCACCAAAATCCCAAATTGAAAATCTCAAATTGACTAGTTATTGTCATCCTGTGGCTTTTCCTCAAACTTTTGAATATTCTGGGATTGACTATTAGTCGGTGAATTTTGCTTTTCCAGTGTTGGTACTACCACAGCAGAAGGATCTGATTGTTTGGATTCTGTTGGTGGTGCTGGTGGTATAAGTACGGGTTTTGACGGACTTACGGGTTGAGGGGAGGCAGGATTTTGACTAGAAGCGGGTAAGTTATTTTGTGGAAATGGCAATGGTGCGGGGGAAGCATTTCGAGATGAGCGGATTGCCCGTAGTTTCTCCACTAAGGAGGGTGTGGGTGAAACGCTAGGCGAAGGTGTGGATTGTTCGGAATTACCGCGTTGCGATTCTCTTGTAGGGCTGCTGGTAGATTCTTCTTGGGAAGAACGACGATTGCGGCGACGCTGCTTGGAATTAGAGCCAGATCCTGTTTCCGTTCTTGAGGTAGTGTTAGTCTTTTCACCTGAAGGTGAAGATGTAGTATCAAAATTAGGTGCTTTCGCGCCTGATTCTTGAGTTGGCTTTTCAACAATTGGCTTTGCGGACGGCTGCTGAGATTTGGGTAATATACTCGCGATCCCAAAACCTGCTGTAGCAGCAACTAGGGCTACACCCATACCAATAAATATCTTAGACGATCCTAGCTTTTTAGCCAGTACGGTTTCCTTGGCGATGCCTGGGTTGGGTTGCGCCAACACAGATGGTCTATGAATAGAATTTTGGGCTGTTTTCCCAATTAAAGTTGCTGCTTGCTGGGCTGATAAATTGACAGTTGGCACTGCGTAAGTGGGTAAAACTTGCGATGTCCCATTCACCTCATTTCCAGGTAGCAATTGCAGCCATTCAGCAACTGTCGCTGGCCGAAAACGAGACTCTACCGCCATCCCACGCATTACTGCCTGGTTGACAACAGCACTCAAGTGTGGTTGCAGTTCGCGGGGGGAAGGCATTTGTTCGCGATCGCGCAATAATGCTGGCATAGGAACTTGGGCTGTCAACAGTGCATACAAAGTTGCTGCCAAACCATAAACATCCGTGGCGGGTGTACGCGCCGCTTGCGTCATATACTGCTCAATGGGAGAATAACCCTCAGAAACCAGACCTGTGTGAGTCTGTCTGACACCGCCATTAAATTCTCTGGCAATACCAAAATCAATCAGTACTACTTCCTGTGTTCCTTGGCGAAGAATGATATTATCTGGTTTGACATCGCGGTGTAACAAACCGTTGTTATGTACTACCTGCAACGCTGCTCCAATTTGCCGGATGTAATGAATTGCTGTGGCTTCAGGCAAAGTTATCCCTGGTAATACAAATGCGTCTCCCAAGGTTTCGCCAGGAATGTATTCCATCACCATATAAGGCAGTCCGGCTTCCACAAAAAAGTCACTAACTCGGACTATATTTGGGTGAATACACGTCGCTAATCGTCTGGCTTCATCTTGGAATTGGCGCTCGAATTTGGCAAAATCAGGATGTTGTCGCAGCCGTTCATTGATGGTTTTCATCACCACCTTCTGACCCAAGTAGTGATGTGTAGCTTTAAAGGTAATGCCAAAGCCACCCCGCCCTATTTCTTGAATTAAGGTATATTTTCCATCCTGCAAAATTGTGCCTGCTAACATAAAGAGTCCTGAGTCCTGAGTGAGCAGATAAGTACCGAGTCCTGAGTTTTAAGAGATTTCTCAAAAATTTTCCCATATTTTTATCAGGCAGGGTTCTTGCCTGTCTATTTTACGGGATGATTTAGTTGTTGAAATTCCTGAAGTGAGAAAGACCTCCCCACGATCGCAACAGTTTTATCTTTCTCAGATGATAGCGCGGGAGTGCGGCAAGCTTAAAGCGGAAGACGGGCTAAGGCTATTTTTTAGGTTTTATAGAAAAGTAGGCTAAAGTTTCGTGTCACGCAATAGTTTTGTTATTAAAACAGAATTCAGGAGTCAGGAGCAAAGCCAAAGACGCTCCGCCAAAGCGTCAGAATTCAGGATGAATTCTTTACAACTAGCGAATTTTGTTAAATTTCTGTTTCAACTCACTAGAATCTTGCTTAGTTTTGGATTTTAGATGTATCTGAAATCTAAAATCCAAAATCTAAAATCCAAAATTCTTACAGTTGCCGCACTAATGGCTGACCATCTTTGACTTCACCAATCAAAACTAAATCGACACAGTTAACGAAGATGCCATTTTCCAGAACGCCGGGAATGTTATTCAATGTCTTTTCTAGTCCGGCTGGATCTTCAATAGAGTCAAATCTGACATCTAAGACAAAGTTCCCTTGGTCAGTGATTACTGGCCCAGCTTTTTTTACACCCATGCGGAGTTCTGGTTGACCACCGAGTTTTTTGATGGCACTGGTTACAGGAGTAATTGCCATTGGAATTACTTCCACGGGCACAGCGAAACTAGAACCTAAGCGGTCTACTAACTTACCACTGTCTACTACGACGATGAACTGTTCTGCTAGGTAGTCTACGACTTTTTCGCGGGTATGTGCTGCACCACCGCCTTTAATCAAATTCTTCTGCGGATCGACTTCATCTGCGCCATCAATGGCAATATCGATGCGATCAATAGCATCTAAGGTGGCCAGAGGAACACCGTACTGCTTCGCCAGCACTTCTGACTGAAACGAGGTAGGTATACCAATGATATCTTTGAGTTCACCAGACTTGAGGCGATCGCCCAAAAACTGAATCGTATATGCTGTAGTTGACCCCGTACCCAACCCGACAATGGAACCCGACTTGACTAGGGCGGCGGCGGCTTTGCCAACTTCTTGCTTCATCAACTTTACGGGATCTGCTGCTGTCATTCCCAAAACTCCTGAAAAACTGACTATAGTCCATAGTAGTGGGCAGATAACGTCAAAAGATAAAAGGTAAAAAACAAGTTTTTGCTAGTTTCTACTTCCTTGATTAGGGACTTCCAAAAAATAAAACATCCTAGTGTCCGGAACAAAGGAGATGACTGATGTAGAAATAATGTATATTAATATACGAATTTAATGAACCACCCCCAGTACACCGTTCCTACTTTTAAGCAACTTTTCGCTGAGATTGACCCGGAAATAGCAAATACCTTCACGGTAGAGCAATTAGAAGCGATAAAAAAGGGTTTGTCCTCTCGTGCTAGGACACGTCATTCTATAGACATAAGAGTTTCAGTACCAATTCCCGGATTAAGGTTTTATCTGGTGTTGCTAGCAGGTTCAGAACGTCGCTCTCAAGTGCGTTTACGCTCTGAAAAAGGTTTATATCCTTTTTGGACTCCTGCCAATATCTTGTTCCTCATAGGATTTCTAATCATTCTATCGACTTGTAGCTACACTATATTTTCTTTTGCATTGTCTTCACTTACTCCCACATCTAGCTCCTATTACCCTACTTCAATTCCTTGGATTGACGATAAATCAGAATGTGAACACACTGGTAGAATCTGGAATCATGGGAAGTGCTGGGATACTGAACACAGTCCTAATTTTTAAAATTTATAGCCACACCCTGCGTAGCTAAAGCAACATTGCCCAGCCTAAATTCGTCACTAGCTGAGTTACAGGTTATTAGAAACACCAAATTTTGCGTTAACCTCAGTAACGTAGTTTTTTAAATTCACGTTAGTAGTTAAAAGTGCTTATCATGATGCGTCAGCTTTCAATTTCTCTATCTTTAATGGCACTACTACAAAGCTTGCCAGCAATTGCTCAAGTACCAGAATCTACTTCTGGAATCCCATCTGATTCCATTCAACAGGTAACTGCTGTCAAATGGATGACAAACTTTCCCGATGGCAAATTTTATCCCGAAAGGTTAGTGAGTCGGGCAGAATTAGCCTCGATTATGGTAAAAGCATTTCGCCTAGATAAAAGAGAAGCTGTTACCAAAGAAAATTTAACTATTCCAGATGTTCCTCGTTCTTATTGGGCATTTAATGATATACAGACAGTCTTAAAAACTGACATCATGAAAGGCTATCGAGGCAATGAATTCTTCCCTAACCAAAAGGTGACAAGGGCAGAAGCTTTGGCTATTTTCGCCCAGGCTTATGGTGTATTTCAATTTCCTGATGCCGCTGTGAATGAGATTCTAGCTTCACATCCAGATGAAAAATCTATCCCAGCTTGGGCTAGAAAAGCGATCGCTACAGTCGCTACTGAGGGATTTCTGAATACAGATGCTCAAGGCAATATTTCTCCATTAAAACCCGTAACCCGTGGGGATATGGCTTATGTATTGAGTAAATATTTGCAACGACAACAGCAACAACCCGAAACACCAGAAGTTCCGATGATTCCAAATAGCCCACAATCACCTTAACTAGACTTTATCAAGCCAACGTACTCAAAATCTAGTTTTGACCCGGATTTCTATACTTGTCTTGAAGTTGACGAAGAAGATATAAGGAATTAGATTGTGTTGGTTGCTGCAAGACATTATTCCCATAATTAGTTTGTGGTGGTTGGGTCGGTTGCTGCAAGCCATTATTCCCATAATTAGTTTGTGGTAGTTGGGTCGGTTGCTGCAAGCCATTATTCCCATAATTAGTTTGTGGTAGTTGGGTCGGTTGCTGCAAGCCATAATTCCCATATCCCACAGGGTTTGTGGGTGTGACAACACTTTGACTCGGACTTTGGCTAGAGTAAGGTACAGTATTACTTGGTACTACATTAGGCACTACTTGACCGTTATTTAAATTATTGTAGGGATTTTGCGGTAAGTTCGTACCCGTAGTTAACCCATTATTAGGCAATACCTGACCGTTATTTAAATTCCTGTAGGAATTTTGTGGTAAGTTCGTACCCGTTGACGTGTTGCCTGTCACAGGAGTTAACCCAGTGCTTGGTATAGAATTCTGACTGGTTAAGCTATTGATGGGTGGCATTAAGGTTGTTCCTGGAACGGAGACTTGCCCTAAAGCATTTGTCTGAGTTGCAGTGGTACTATTGAAGCTAGACAATTTCTGGTTTGTCGATTGATTAAGCGCTGCTTGCAGAGGGTTGATAGAGAGAGAATTTTGATTCTTATTGGTTTGATTAGTGAATCCAACATCCAGGCTAGAAGATGTTTGGTCTCCCCCTGTTGGTGCAGACGCCGCATTTAAGGTTTTAAAACCTAGAAACTGGTTACTACTATTAACTGTTCCAGTACGCAATAAATTGTCTGTTTGTTGGACAAAGGGATTTTTCGCGGTTGAGGAGGTGTCGCCGTTAACGCCTAAATCAGGATTTAATTTGGTATTATTAGCAGACTTTTGTTTGTTAATTACATCATCTAATAAGCCTTTGCTCTTTTTTGCCTCAGTCTTTTGCTCAGACCCATTTGCGGTTGATGAGACAGTTGCTTGCTCAAAGTCATTAAATAAAACTGGCAGGTTATCAATATCTGCGGCAATAGCTTTGTTTTCTTGTGACAGGGAGGAATCAGCAGATTTTTCTAAAACGACAGGTTTTTTTTGCTTATAAACGAAAATATCTGGGTTTGACCAGTATTCCCAGGTTGCTAGCCCAACTACAGATAAAAAAATCGCAGTTCCCCAAAAACCAGGCCGCCCTAGATTCCATAACCTGGCTTTTAGATAGCGTAAGTAGGCGGGAGGATAATGACGATTTGGCATGGGATTTGGTAAGTGAGATTTACTAGAAATTGATGAAATTCGACGGAAGAGGCATTGCTGTTTGATGCTTTTATCTGCCTGGGAAGGAAATGTCTCAACTAAAGTTCGATTGTGATTTCATCGTAACTTCTCAAGAAATTATTAGTCA
The DNA here is from genome assembly GCF_017115165.1 of Nostoc sp. LPT. GTDB lineage: Bacteria > Cyanobacteriota > Cyanobacteriia > Cyanobacteriales > Nostocaceae > Nostoc. The sequence goes on from NZ_JABXKF010000139.1 coordinate 154,886, forward strand.
TTAGGAAGTCAAAAATTTACTATTTACGTTTTTATACTAAACATTTTAGTTTAACAGGTTTTGAGTATCTTAGCTGCGATCGCCCCAGCTTCCATTTTCGCTATCTTGATTTTCTACAGGACTAACAACTTATTGATGGTGCTTACCGAAGAATGGATAGCTTTTACAATATCTACAATATTCACTTTGAGTAGCAGAGGTGGCATCTGTGTGGTGGAAATATTTAAAATACCCCGCTTTTGTCACTCTCCGAAAACTTTTGCCATAGAAAACTGCTGTAGTTAATAAAAAATAATTACCAACTGTAACTTTTTTGTAACGATTCAGGTGCAGGGATAGGGCAAATGCATCTCAATTTTGACAAACTGGTAAGTAGAGGTGTGTTTAAAGTAGTATAAATAGACTAAATGACTAATTAAGTGAGCGATCGCTAGTTCTACCTCTTTCAATAAATCCTAAATATGTCAGAGATTGCTGATTTCTCGGCTTCTAAGCTTTTGTCGTTAGATTGCGATCGGGGTTTGCGGTGCAGTTTCCGAAATAAGCAGGCGCAGGGATGCGTTGATGTTTAATATAAACCTGTTTTTCAATTTTCAATTAATACCTTTGCCACTTTTTGTAGCAAAGATGATTGACTATTATCACTGATCTTTAAAACATTTTGAGTTAATGTACTAAAATGTAAAGCTGTGATAGGATGCTCGATAAGTTCAGATGTATGAATTGGCGTTTGGGAATATGTCTTCCCAATCAAATGATAAACTCTAAACCCTTTATTAAGAGAACTATCCATATTTTTACCAGGCGGAACATAATACTGAACAAATATTTTGTTTTGCAAATCAAAACATATCATATTTTGTATTCGCTTAATGGGTCTAACTTCACCACTATAATACGATACCAAGGGGAATAATCTACTACTATTCTCATCTTGAATTTCTCGGTTAATTTTTAAAGTTCCCTTTTCCATGTCTTCAATAATACCATTGCGTCCAATTAAAGTTGGTGTATAAAAGTCATTTGTATAGCAACTAATATATAACTGCTCCGATTCATCTACAAAATATTGTTGATCGTCAATTAACTTTTCTGACTTATTTTTCTGTCTTCTTAAAAATGGAAATTCCTTTTCGATCTGTTTCATATCGCGCATTATATTTTTAATATATATGCAACTATCTTTATATAAGAATTCTACTGCTACTGCTTTAGCTTTCTTTTTTCGTGGGCTACGTACATATATAGTAAAAAACTTTTTTTCGGTAAATGATTGAGGAGCAATTTGCAAGCCAAAGCTAGAATCTACAAGACTTTGCCTCATCCAATTCTTAATTCCCAATTCAATCAAGACCTTCTGAAATTCAGGTGCAATATTTACCTTGTAATTATCGCAGAAATTTTTCCATTGTTCGCCATCTGTTTGACCTTTTAAATAGCATAAAATAGAATCCTCTACGTCCAAAAATTTCCCATTCGTAAAAGCTTGTGTATCCTGGCGCAGAGTATCTTCATCAATTTTCTTATCTATATAATTGAGAACAGACCCAGAATATTTTACTCCAACAGCCCTAAATTCTGTTATGTTTATCCCCTGTGTGCTAAAAAACTCTCCTGTATCCAAATATTTAAATTTTCTCTTTAACTGTGAATAGAAATCTACTTTCACTTTATTATCTATTTGTGTTGATGGATACCAGAAACCATCGTCTTTCTGGTAAGCCATTGAACCCACTTCTTTCTCCAACTGTTTATTAAAAACTAAATAATTTTTTCCCTTATCAAGTTTAATATTCGACCAGGAAACCACTTCAGTAATTTTCCAGCAAGGCTCGTCCTCATTTTCCACTACTTGTTCATAAGTACTAACAGTCTTTCCTGAATTATAAAATGTGAGTAAAAATATCCCTTGATGTTTAAGAAAATTTTTCATAAATTGTTTGTCAGATTCAGTCAGATCAATTCCCGTATTGTTAATAATCTCTAATAATTCTACAGATTCTATATTTTTGATAAAATGGTTTTCTAAGTAATGGTCAGCCTGAAAATGAAGGAGATTAAAATTAATACCACACTCACTTAAAAAGCTCTCAAGTTTTGTCATAAGATTTTGATAATGATAAACCTGAGTCTTTTTGAACTTGTCAAAATCTTCCTGAACTTTAGGAAATTGCATAAAATGAATAGAATTTTGGCGACGAGCATCAAGGTCACGTTCAAAGTAGTAGTTCTTATTTTTATAGACTAACAACTCTCCCAAATCATCACTATCTGTAGTTATATACTCATCATTTGGTAACAATAGTCGCCTTTTTCGAGATAAGGTTAATGTGAGTACATTATGGTTGTTGTATTTGATTAAAAGATTCTGTCCCCAGACTATTAGAGCATTTTCTGATTTGCTAAGACTCCTAGAATGCTGTAATAGTAATTCCTCAAATCCATTCATTGTTTCTACAGATAAACCTTGAGACAGAAGATAAAATTTAAAAACTAAGTTAAAAATTCTTTCTTGATTCTTACTAAATAACTGTTTCCATCCAGAATGACTATTATTTGGGGATAAAAAGAACACATTTTTTTTATCATCAACGTAGGAAAGAAAGTATTGAATATCTGAATATTTAGATTTTACTCCATTCACAGAAAGTCGTTCTTGTATTTGACTTTTAATGAATTTATGCCGTTTTTTATAATAATTAGTCTGTGAATCTTCATCTTGGGAATTCTCATCTTCAGGAACTTGATATTCAGGAGTAAAATGCTCAATCCCTATATTGTTCTTAAACAGATATAGGAAAAGTTTTTCAGCAACCTCTTCTGGCTTCATTAATATCTCTAACTGGTTGGTTCTTGATTTATCTGAGAATGCTTTAGTCATTTTATCTTTCATTTTATTTTCCTGTTTGGAATAAAAATTTTTTGAGTATATTAGATTCGACTGGAATATTGTAGCGATCAAAGTAAATCAAATTGCCTGAAAATAAGGTTGATGAGTATTGATGATTTTTTTCTTGTTTTGCGTGCAAATTTAGAAGTAAACCTTTCACAGTAATAAATTCTGGATAGTCTGAAACAATAGCATTCAGCTTTTTTTGGGTTTTTTCCAACGTCTGATTTGAAAGGCGATTTCCCGAAGCTATACTCCATGCTTTAACATCAATACAAAACAGCGTATTGTCCTTGATATAGTACAAATCAAACCGCTCATACAACTTGGGATATTTTTTGAAATCTAACAATTGCTCAAAACCGTAGGTGTCTTTTATAGCTTTCCAGTCTTTATCTTTGAAAACTACATCTTTAATCCAGCGTTCCGTGAAATTTTCGGTCAGTGATGGATACAACACATCATAAAAGAAATGTGGACGCGGAATGTAATTATTAAAAATTTCCGGTTGTGGGATCAACTCGTTGTACAATCTGTAAATTGAATCAGTTGAAGGATTCAACAAGCCAATTTCATTTCCTTCTAAGTCATAGCTTTGAGCGTTTGTTTTGAGATATTCAGGATATAACCGCTTCTGATAAGGATAGATTTTTTCTCCATTGATGCTATCACTGATAATCTGAAACTTTTTCCCATCTTCCTTTACAGAAGCTAAATATGGGGTAAATTCAGATTGTTCAACGTTGTGATAAAATAATGAGTCAAGAAATTCATCAGGAAATAGCTTTAACTCTCTTAAATTTTTTAGATATCTATCTGGCTCTTTAAAAACAACAGGCTCGCGTAAAGCATTCCACTTTTTTGTGATAGCAAAGGTATTGTTATCTTGGTGATGGTGAAAATTATCAATTTCATCTAACATTTTTTCTCTAAAGTTTTGGAAATATAGAAAAGCATTAGCCTCATGATAAACATGCTCATCATAATCATTAATTACTCTTTTTTTCTCTTCTTCTTGAACACTTAAATAAACTTTGTAATTATTAACGGAAAATTTACGGATTTCATTAGGTTCTTCTTGCTTCAGATATCTGTAAAAATTCACTAAATTTTTTCTGGTTTCTTCATTTACAAAAATTTTAATCGCTTGGTTGGGAAAATCACGTCTCTCAGATCTGCCAATAGCTTGCAAAATTGCTTTTCCTAATAAAATTTGGTGTTGCTGGTCTCGAAATGCTCCAGCTTCTGGTTGACTCAGATATTTGTTGAAATCTTTGATTTCCAGATTAGAGTCTCCCAAATTTACAATACTTTTCATCAATGCAAAATGATAACGTGTCGTAGATTTCTCAGACTCTTTTGATTTCTTAAGTGATGGTTTCATGACTGTATAGTAACTGTCCATTAACAAAACCAAAGAGTCAAAATCTTTTTCATCGCCGTTGTGATTTTTTATGATAGGGTTCAATCCTTTTGATGCTGACTGATAAGCCGAGATAAAGAAAATTTTCTGCCCTTCTTCTTCAACAAGCTCATTCAAATATGTTTTTTTAGTTGTTTTATCAAAGTAAAGACTATTGAAGGATGCTTCATAAAAAATTATTTTAATACGAATATTACTCTGATATTTTTTATGCCTTAAGTTGACGTAATATATGTTTGGATGTTCTGATGATTTCTCAAGTCCAAAGTTACCATGATGAAGTTTATCCCAAAAATTCATCAACTTTTTAATCCAGCGTAGGGTTTGAGTAAAAGCGATTGTTTCTTTAATTAAATCTTCTTCAAAGAGGTAAAATAAAAAACGAATAAAATTTTTTATTTCTTGAATTTTGTAAATACTAAACCAAGTACCATCATTTTTACAATCATTAATAAAATCTTTTAAAATATTGTTTTCAAATCTTTCTGCAACTTCTTGAGTTTTGTTATTGGGAAAAGATGATAAATTTTCGTTGAAAAAACTTACTGTAATCTGTCGCTTGGAACCACGCTGATTTCTGATCTCTTCACAAAGCAATATTTCTTCTTCAACCATTGCCTTAAATGAACTTTTACCAGATTCATTACGTAAATTATCTTCTAAATAACGCATATCATAACTTGTACTTAAATCTCCAAAGACCCCTCCTGTTGCTGAGATAAGAAAAATTACATTACTATTATTACATAACATTGAATTTATCTTGAATTCTGGTGAGGTCAATATTGCAGTACTCCCAATAGAAACTTCCCTAAGCGTGTGATCAATCAAGTTATTTTTGGGATTTTGATAACGAGAAATTTCTTTAATATTTATGATAGACTTATAACTTTCATAGACATAGGTACGGTTTAAGTATTTTAGCAGTTGATTTGGTAATGAGCTTTCTTCACTTGCTTTTTGGACTTTAGCTATCTGTTTTGACCAAATATCTAAAGAACGAGATTGAGAATCTTCAGCATCTAAAACATTAGCCAGAAAATCTTTGATGGTTTTGATTTGTAATCGAACAGTCAGAATGGCATAAATCAATTCTGCTACAGAGGTATTGTCTGCAATTTTTTCCTCAGTTATGTGAACATGACCACCGGCAGGTCTGGTTAAAAACAATTTTTTCAGAGATTCAATATTGTAGATGTATAGGTTGTTATATGAGAAAATGCTCATCAATTCATCACTGATTTTGTTGTAAAGCTGCTGAGGAATCAATAAACTTCTATTGTTCTCAAATTTTGAAAAAACTCTGCATAACATTTCAAAATTTAATACAATGGGATTCTCTTGCTTGGAATCATTTAAAATTGCAATAATTTCTTCCCTTGATTTATCAAGCCCTTTTTTAATCGTTACTACCTTTTCTAAAAATTTGATAGAGTTTCCTTCCTCGAAGGTTAGCCGTTGATATACGGGGGCAAACTTTTGCAATTTTGGGTCAATATCTTTGTTTTTATCAAAATGTTCTTGAAATTCGTGGAAAGCTCCTTTATTCTTCTCTACAAAATTTAGAAATTCTCTGTTTTGAATAGAAAAAAGAATAGAAAGTTCCCTAGTAATAGATGATAGTGCATTATTAATTGCCAACATTTGAGGTGAGATGATATCAATTTTTTTATCTAGCATAATTTGATAACCATCTTCCTGCTCATCAAATGCAAGGATAAACTTTCTGGAGTTATTCGTGTGCTGAATAATGTATTTGTCAAGCTCGTTGCTTTTTTTTACCCATGTTTTATCTTTATAGACAAAGTATGGAATAAAGGTTTCAAATTTATCATAAGTAAGCATTAAAATACCAGATTTATCTTGCAGGAGATGAAGGGGAAAAAATATCTCAATTAACTTTAAACATTCATCAGTCCAACTTGAACGCTCCAATTTAGATTTGATTGTAAATTCTAAAAAGTCTTCAAGTAAATTATTTATTTCACGTCTTGCTTTTGTAGTCTCAGAGCTATTCAATTCCTCATCTCCAAAGCCCACAGTTTTGATATACTCAAGACGGCTTATGACTTTTTCTACTGTCTTAAGTTTTTGTTGATTTTCCTGAACCTTTTCATGAGGATATACTTTTGGATCAATCTTCCAAAACTGTTTATTTTTAAGGATTGAATGTATACATTTTTTGTATAATTTTATATATTTATCCGCCATTTTCATTTCTAATGAATTTAGTTTATAGACGGGAATATCTGGATATTGAGTAACGATTGAATTTGGAACACATAAATGTTCTCTTAATGGGGCAACATATATTCCAATTATCTGAGTATTTGGATACTGTTGAATCGTTTTATAAATTGCTTGAAACAATTGGTGAGTCTTTCCTGACCCTGTACCATAATTGATGAGTTTGAGTTGGGAACGGTTTTCTCGAAAACTATCTTCAATTGTTGTAAGGTAGGAATTCAGAATTTGGGAACGAGCAGATTCTGAATGCTGGCTAAAAGAGTTTTGTGGCTTTTGCATTACGTGTCATAGCTTGATTTAAAGTAATACATAATACCTAAGCTTGCTTAACTGACATATCTTTAGCTCAAGGCGGTTGAAATCGCTGTATATTAGGGCAAATTTGGACTGCACTTACTATATATAAAACTTTTCTTAAATCTCAAAAATATACCAGAATCCTCCGTTGATTTACCCAATCTGTCATAAATATATAACAAATATCCGTGTAATTCACCCTGATATTTAGAACTTTTGCGAATATCATTCACTAGCGCTACTCGACTCTATCGATAGCTGTACAGACGCGCTCCTAACTTCTTCTTTGCTTATGCTATACAAGCACCATCAACAAAAGCTGTTGAGATGGATTGCATTGTTTCTAATTGGAACATTTCTGCAATTTTTGTTTTACATCCCGACACCAGTCTTATCTCAAAATTCTAATAGCTGTAGCAATATTACAACCCCGCTCACATCTGAAGAACAAACTTATGCTCGTGCGGCTTGGCAGTATTTTGTCAAAAATTATCAGCCAGCAACGGGATTTACCAATTCTACTGGGGGTTATCCTTCAGGTACACTCTGGGATATGGGTAACTACCTGATGGCATTAAATGCTGCACGATGGTTGAATCTTACCGATCAAGCAGACTTTGATTCCCGCCTCAATAAGTTTTTGACGACTCTCAACAGCCTGAAATTATTTGAAGATGCTTTGCCCAATAAAGTCTATAACGCAGCTACCGCAAAGATGGTTGATTATGGTAACAATCCACTAGAACAAGGTATTGGTTGGTCTGCTTTGGATGTTGGGCGAATACTGGCTGCGTTTGATGTCATTCGTACCTGTCATCCTCAATATAATGACTGGCTCAAGGGAATTGTCGCAAAATGGCAGGTGGCGCGATCGCTCAAAGATGGACAACTTTTTGGCGCTACTGTTCTCCCTGACAAAAAAACCTTACTCGTGCAAGAAGGACGACTCGGCTACGAAGAATACGGCGCTAGGGGTTATCAACTTTGGGGTTTCTCAGCACCCAAGGCTATTGCTTTAGAACCGTTTAAGTTAGTTGAAATTAATGGTGTGCAAATTCCTGTTGATAGCCGTGACTTTCAAAGCACCAACGCTAATAATTATGTTGTGAGTGAGTCTTATATCCTTGATGGGATTGAATTTGGCTTACAAGGTGAGTTAGCTGATTTTGCTGCCAGGGTTTTAGATGTGCAAAAACGACGTTTTGATACCACAGGTCAGTTAACTGCGGTAACAGAAGATAATATCGACCAAGCACCTTATTTTCTCTACAACACCGTTTATGCCAACGGTGCAAACTGGGCAACTATTACCGATGCCAATCAACCTTATCCACAGTTTCGCAGCATCAGTACAAAAGCTGCTTTTGGCTGGCGCTATCTGTTTCCAGATAATGCTTATGCCCAAAAAGTTTTTGATGCAGTCAAGGATCTCCGCAGTCCTGATGATAGTGGTTACTATGCTGGGATCTATGAAGAATCAAAACAACCCAATAAAGCTTTGACGGGTAATACTAATGGGTTAATTTTGGAGATTTTATACTACAAAGCTAGGGGAAATCACCCTTTAATTGCTTCCACTTCTGCGAGTGTGTCTAGTGGTAAGCCGAGTGAAAATGCTTCTGGTGTAACACCCTCAAATCAACCGAATTCTACTGGTAATCCCAGTGAAAATGCTTCTGGTGCAACACCTGCAAATCAACCGAATTCTACTGGCAACCCCAGTGAAAATGCTTCTGGTGCAACACCTGCAAATCAACCGAATTCTACTGTTAAGACACCGATCGCAACTCCTGCGGATACTTCTAAACCTACAGAAGTGACCGTTGCACCTATTCCAGCAGTGGATAGTCCCCAGCCATCATCTAATCTGAAACTAGATCGATCGCTGACGCCTGTTGAACGGCGCTATGCAGAGGCGGCTTGGCGATACTTTCAAGCGAATTATCACGCCAAGAGTGGGCTGATAGACGATCGCAGTGATTTCAAAGGTGCAACCCTTTGGGGATTGGGAGATTATCTCGCAGCACTCCATGCGGCGGGATCGCTCGATACAATTACTCCCAAAGAATTTGACCAGCGCACTCGCCATCTCTTAGCAGCCTTGACAAAGTTACCGTTATTTGCTGGGGAATTGCCGAGTCGGAGTTATGATACCAGAACTCTCCAACCAGTTGATTATGGTGGAAATCCAGTTCCAGAAGGAAACGGTTGGTCAGCTTTAGATTTAGGTAGAATGCTGGCAGCGCTGTACAACTTAAAAAGCTGTCATCCAGAATACACGGCTGCCGTAGATAAAATTGTGCTGGATTGGTCATACTTGCGTGTGGTGCGCGAAGGTATTCTTTCTAGTGCCACCGTTACCAAAGAGCAAGATGGGCGATATCTCACCCGCGTTAACCCCGAAACTCGCTTGGGTTATGAGGAATATGCCGCTCGTGCTTTTCAATTATGGGGGTTTAATCTTGATCGTTCTGCTGTTGGGGGTGAATATCAAACTACCTCAGTGGAGGGATTGAAAGTCCCAATTCAACGCCATCGCACAGATACTAATTCCAAAAACCAATACACAGTTAGCAATCCTTTTGTACTCTATGCATTGGAGTTTGGATTAGATCGACAAATGCGATCGCTCTTTGAACCAATTTTTCAAGCACAAGCTGAACGTTACCGTCGCACCGGCATCTTCACAGCCTCAGCCACCACCTTAATCGATCGTAAACCTTACACTGTCCACAGTACAATTACTGGACAAGGGAAGTCTTGGGTAGCTTTAGGAGATGACGGTAAACCTCTACCAAAGGAGCGATTGGTAAGTACAGCAGTAGCTTTTGCCTATAATTCTCTGCTTCCAGAAAATAAGTATAGTCAACAGTTACTGCAAGGAACCACTGACTTATATAATCCATTAGTTGGATTTTATGAGGGCTTCTATGAAACCACAGGCAAAACAGCAGTTGGTTTTACCAGCAGCACCAACAGTATGATTTTGCAATCCTTGCTATACAATGTGACAAATCGACAACCCTTAATTCGTCCGATTACCACTATGAACTCCCTTTGGTGGCAGACAGTTACTAAGGGAGATTCTGGGCGAGGTCTACCAAACAGCGCCACACAACAAACCAAGTTAACTTCTGATAGTTCTGGAAGTTACTGGGTTTCAAATAGTGAAAATACTCAACTAGTAACTGGCACAAAATAAGATAACTGAAACCCTGTGTTCTAGGGTTGCCCTCATCCCCTAACCCCTTCTCCAATATGGGAGAAGGGGAACTAAAGTAGAGAATTTGCTCCCCTCTCCTAATTTTGGGAGAGAGAGGGGCTGGGGGTGAGGGCAAAACTCATACAGTCAGAAGATTTCAGCTTAAGTTGATACCAAATGATTAATAAATTGCCCCTACAGTGTGTAGTTTTGCATAAATCCTAGTAATATCAAAATTCTTGTAGAGACGTAGCTCAATAGAGCAACACAAATTTTGGGTTGGTCGAGAAAAATTTGTTAGTTACAAATTTAACTAGGGAATACTTGTTTTGATGAGGATGCAGATACATTAACTATTGAGTACTAAGATGACTTCAGTTTCTCTTACAAACTTTTCTGGTAACAGCCGCTCATTACTCAAAAAAAGAACGCTGTTATTTCGCTACCTGGCAGAAATCAATTTAATTTTTGGTATCTGGTATTTGCAATGGCGCGTCACCCATTCCATCAATTTTGATGCCCTCTGGATCTCGATTCCTTTGCTGATAGCAGAAATTTATAGCTATTTCGGTGGCATGATGTTTGTAATTGGGTTATGGCGACCTTTAGTCAGACAGATTAAGTCTCTCGACCAGATGATCCCACCTCTACCCAGATCCGACTGGCCAACAGTGGATGTGTTTGTCACCTGCTACAACGAGCCACCAGAAATTGTCGAAGAAACTGCCAAAGCTGCTCTAGCAATGGATTACCCGCCAACAAAGTTACGGGTTTATGTGCTGGATGATGGTAACTCGGCTGATATACGAGCTATGACAGAAAGATTGTGTATTCAGGATTTGCAATCACCACAACTACAACAAGAAGCAAATCGGATTGATGCAGAACACTCTTGTTTGTTAGAGCGCCTGAAGCAACTGGAAAATCTAACACCTAATACTCAAGCCGCAGAACAATGGCTGCAAGCATCATCAGAATCAGTGGTGAACCAGCCTGCTACTGGATTTGTGCAAAGTTTGCGACAGTTTATTCTTTGGCTACCTTCGACTCATCAAAGTATTAGCGATTCTCCTGCAAAGACGCTACGCGATCGTCTAACTACCGAACGCAAAGCTTTAGAAGAAGCTATTCGTAATAAAGAACTAGAACTAGTTGAACTCGCTCGTTTTCGCTACATTGCTCGTCCCAAACCGGCTGGTGTACCCCACCACGCTAAAGCGGGTAACCTCAATTACGCTATTTTTTCTGGAGAAACTTCAGGACAGTTTATTCTTACCCTAGATGCTGACCATATTCCCAAACCACAATTTCTCAAGCGAGTTGTGCCTTATTTTTACACCTATAATCTTTTAACAGGGAAATATGAGCATAATCAAATTGCTTTTGTACAGACACCCCAAGATTTTTACAACATTCCTCCAGGCGATCCCTTTGGGCATCAAGCACATTTATTTTATGGCCCACTCCAACAGGGAAAAGATGGCATGAATGCCGCCTTCTATACAGGAACAGATGCAGTATTAAGGCGTGAGGCATTGATTAGTGTTGGACTGCAATATTTTGCTGATGAGTATGCCAAAGATGAAAAACGTTTAGATGAATTTCAATTAGTTGGGGGTGTATCCAGTAACAGTATTACAGAAGATATGAATACAGCCATGCGTCTACATGGTGCTGGCTGGAAATCTGTTTATCATCATGAAGTTTTAGCAGAAGGTTTAGCACCAGATGACTTAAAATCTACCCTAAAACAGCGACTACGTTGGGCACAAGGTACTATCCAAGTGCTACTGAGAGAAAATCCATTGACAAAACCAGGGCTAACGTTTTGGCAACGATTGCATTACTTTAAGACAATGTATAGCTATTTTTCTGGTTTTGCTACTGTTGTGTTTATTTCTTGCCCAATCATCTATTTTTTCACAGACATTGTTCCAGTTAAATCCTACGGCCCTGATTTTGCCCTGCACTTTTTCCCAGCTTTTATTATCAACCGGTTGACTTTCATTGCCGCTACTTGGGGCATTCCGGCTAGAGAAGTTTGGCGAGCCGAACAATATGCGATCGCTTTATTTCCCTTATTCATTCAAGCCGTATTAAGTGTGTTTTTCGGGGGTAGCCTCAAATTCCAAGTAACACCTAAGCAGCGGCAATCTGGAATTTATCTCCAATTGGTTTGGCCCCAACTGGTTATTTTTGTCCTCACTATTCTAGGAATATTATGGAGCTTTTACCACTTTGCAATTGGCGATCTAAATAATCCTTCAGTTCACCTACTCAATGGTGCATGGGCTATCTATAACTTGTTACTTTTGTCAGCTATCATCCGCGCCTCTGTTTGGCAACCTCCAAAAGAAGCCTAAGAGGGGAGTATGGCACAAGGAGAAAAACTCCTAACTATGCCAATTTTGGATTTTAGATTGAAGGAAAAATCTAAAATCTAAAATTGAAAAACTCCTTGTTGATAAATCTAATCTAGAAAAACACCTATGAACACTTATTCAGACTCAAACAACTTTGGTCAGCGAAATGTCTTAACAATCTATGCTCATGCTGATGATGAAGTTTTACCTGCTGCTGGTACTCTCAGTCTGATGTCCAAAGCAGGATGGAATGTTCGTTGCTTAATTTTGACTGATGGCGGTTTTTCTAGTTCGCCTATTAAGGGTACACGTCATCAAGAAGCAGATGCAGCTGGTAAAATCATCGGTGCAACTTATGAGTTTCATGCACTTGAGGAGTGCAATTTCTCCACACAAGCAGTGATTAAAGTTACTGAAGAAGCTCTTGGGCGTTGGCAACCGGATCTGATTATTACTCACGCACCACAACCTGAAAAATATGGACATAGAGATCATGAAGTGTGTGCGATCGCAGTTTCTAATGTTGCTACCCGCAAAAATATACCCCTGTGGTATTCAGCACCACCTGTTTTTTTGCGCGGTTTTGAACCCAACTTTTTTGTGGATATCACCTCTGTAATTGAGGAAAAAGTTGCAGCGATCGGTTGTTATGAATCGGAGTTAAATAAAGCATTTATGCAACTCGATGCCATACTTGTTCTGTCTCGCTTTTGGGCACGAGAGTTAGGTCAGAAAGATGGCTATTTTGAAGCCTTTGAAATTTCTCGGCAATGGGTTGATGCTAGCTTTTTTACTGCAATAGCAAATAATAGTAATCGGCAAGTAGTAAAACAAAGCTAATTGCAGACTTTATCTATTGCGGTTTAATTAGGTCAATGCCAAAATATAACTACATAGTTTTCAAGCCAAATAATCGGAAAATAAAACCATGAGTTTGAATGTAAAAGTACTAGAAATATCTGGGATTTTAGATGGTATTAGAGGTAACGAACTACGTCGTGAAGTTAGTGGTCTGCTAGCAAACGGAGCTGATATTTTGTTGATCGACATGAAAGAAGTAAAGTTTATTGATAGCTCTGGTTTAGGTGCTTTAGTATCAGCAATGCAAATGGTACGAACTGCTAACGCTAAACTGTTTGTTTGTTCGATAAGCGATCAAGTCAGGATGTTATTTGAACTAACTAAAATGGATAGAATTTTTCAAACCTTTGCTGACAAAGATGAATTTTACCGCCAAGTGTTAGCAACACAATAGGCTGTTAAACAATCTAAATTTAAGTATACATACCTGATATTCTAACCAAAATTAACTTTTACTAAAGATAAGTCATCATCAAGATTATCTTGAGTATTTAAAGTGAGAATCTTCGTTAAAAGTTGATTGAGGTTACAGGTATTCTGACTATATTTGGTTAGTAAGTCAATGAAAGCATCGATCCCCCAAATTTTACCATCTGACTGATTAATTTCATAAGCACCATCACTAAAGATGTATAAAGTGCTGTTTTCTTCAACCTCAAAAACAGCATCTTCAAATTGAACTTCCGGCAAAAAGCCAATTGGTAAATCTAGAGAAGTTAGCTGTTTAACTTCGATGTTGTTCGTGGAGGTATTAGATAACAGTAAAGCTGGTGGATGTCCGGCATTGGCATAAATGAGTTGACGTTTAAGGCGGTGATAAACTCCATACCAGATTGTAAAGTATTTATCACCGTGCTTGCTCATTTGGAAGGCATGATTGAGGGCTTTTAGGACTTCACTTGGTTGAGAAAAGTTAGTGTTCGGTAGAGATTGCGATCGCAAAACATTCAACACCGATACCGATAGGAGGGCTGAACCGACTCCGTGACCAGATACATCCAACAAATAAATTGCCAAGTGATCCTCGTCAATCCAATGATGGTCGAAACAATCGCCCCCTAGTTGTGCTGAGGGAATAAACAGATTTTCTGTAGTTACTGCTCCGACAAGCGGTGAGGGTAAAAGCGATCGCACATAATCAGCAGCCTCAGCCAATTCTGCTTCTAAAATTTGCTTTTGAGTTTGCAAATCCTGATTTAGTGTCTCCAAAGCTTGCTTTTGACTTTGTAAATCCTGATTTAGCTGGTGTAACCTTAGTCCTGCTCTTACCCGTGCTTTCAATTCATTCATCTCTATTGGTTTAGAGATAAACTCATCCGCTCCAGCGTCAAGTCCCCTAACTCTATCTTCTTCCTCTCCTCGAGCTGCTCCCTTAGCCGTCAATAGAATAAAAAAAGTAGTTGCCAACTCTGGATCTGTTCTAATTCGACGACACACTTCTAGCCCATCTACCTGGGACATCATCCAGTCACAGATAATCAGGGCAGGATGTAGCAGTTGTGCTTTTATAATTCCTTCTTCGCCATTACTGGCTACAGTAGTCTCATAACCCTGCCTTTGGAGTGTACTTTTCAGTACTGCTCGCACTGTCGGATCATCATCAATAACCAGAATTTTAAACATAAATTACAGTTTACTAAGTAAAACGAGCGTAAATAGTTGCTTTAATTTAACTTATATGCAATTGAGTTTTTAATGTATAGTAAAAATACTCAAATTAAATAAACTAATTAAGGAATATGATGATTTAACAATATTTTATTAGTTAAGAAGTGAATAATAAAATTTCTCTCAAAGTCAACACAGACCTGACAGCTTCATCTCAAGTTTTGTCTTGGTTCGAGCAGATAAATCAACCACCTATTACCGATAAACAAATTTGGTGGCAATGTCAAACTCTGATGATAGAAGGCTTTACTAACATTGTTGAACACGCCCACAAAAATTTACCTATTGAAACTCCGATTGAGATGGAAGCTGTGCGGTTAGATGAATATATAGAAATTCGCATTTGGTCTGAAGGTGAACCATTTGATTTAGAACAGCAATTGCGCCAAACATCTGAATTTGAGGATAACGATCAAGAGCGCGGGCGTGGTTTAAAAATCATGTCCGCCATTGCCGACAAATTGAGTTATGAGCCGACAGAAGATAATCGTTACTGTTTATTTATTAGTAAATCGTACAAAAAAGACCTATGATTGGAGTAGGAAGACACTGACTACTGACTACTGATTAAAAACTCTTGGATGCGCTTAATAAACTCTTCTAACTCTACGATTAAGTTAGTAGTACCTCGACGTTCTTGGTTTATCGCTAATTGTTCTAGTTTTTCTGCTGCCAGGTGCATGGTTGTAACTCCCATATTGGCACTAGCACCTTTAATTTGATGGACTTGGAGCGCTATTTGCTCAAAGTCATGAGCTGCGATCGCTATTTTAATTAACTCTAGACGAGGTTGAATATCTTCAACAAACATTTGCAGTAGTTCCAATTCAAATTCTGGGTTGTTTTCTGAAAGTTGATGCAAGCGTTCCCAATCAATTGGGAGGTCAACCGAACCGACATCTGTTGTAGAAATCTGCTCTGTGGCTTCTTTTGCTCTGAATATTACACTTCCCCAATACTCTAGCGTCGCGGCCAAATTTTCTTTCATCACCGGCTTGCTCAAATAGTCGTCCATTCCGGCATCTAGACACATTTGTTTGTCTTGTTTCATTGCATTAGCTGTCATCGCAATTACCACAGGACGACGACCATTAGCAAAGCTACTTTCTTGCCAACGATGAATTTCTTTTGTGGTTTCCAAACCGTCGAGAATCGGCATTTGGCAATCCATCAGAATTAAATCATAAGGAATCTTTTCTAATAGCTGCAATGCTTCTTTCCCATTATTAGCGACATCAGCACTGTAGCCCAGGGTTTTGAGTTGCTTCAAGGCTATTTTCTGATTCACCAGATTATCTTCAGTTAAAAGAATTCTTAATTTATGTAGGTCAGGAGACGGGGAAGAAGACGCGGGGACGCTGAATAACTCCTGACTCTTTAACACCAGTTGCTCCACTTGGGGAGACTCGATGGCTTTTGGTATCTCCTGTTGAGGGAAGACCGCACTGGCTCCTGCCGACTCCTCTGGAATAACAGAAGCGGCAATCGTAAAGTAAAATGTACTACCTGCATTAAGCACACTTTCAACCCAAATTCTGCCACCCATTAACTCGCATAGTTGCTTGCAGATGGCAAGACCTAAGCCAGTACCGCCATATTGTCGAGTAATGGAGGAGTTAACTTGACTGAAGACTTTAAATAAACGCTTCACGCGATCGCGTGGAATTCCGATGCCTGTATCTTTAATACTAAACTGAATTTCGTCAGTATTTGCAGCAGAAGAATGATTAATATCGCTATTCTTGCGGGTTATAACTGAAACTTCTATGCTTCCAGTTTCGGTAAATTTAATCGCATTACTGATTAAATTAATCAAGACTTGGCGCAGTCTGGTGATATCTCCCACTATCGTAGTAGGAAGTTCAGGACTATCTAAAAATGTGAGTTTTAAACCTTTTTCTCTAGCTGTAGGTGCAAGCATATAAAAAGCCTCATGAATGCAATTTCGCAAAGCAAAAGGCTCCTCTTCGAGTTCTAAGTTGCCCGATTGTATTTTGGAGAAGTCAAGGAAATCGTTAATAATTTTGAGTAAAGAATTTCCACTGGTATAAATGGTTTCAACAAAGTCTTGCTGTTCAGCAGTCAATTCAGTATATTGCAGCAAACTGGCCATACCAATTACTGATGCGATCGGAGTCCGAACTTCATGGCTAATCATCGCTAAGAATTCCTGTTTAGCAAGTTCTGCCTGCTTTCGTTCAGTCATGTCTCGTAAAATGTAAACATAACCTTGAAAATGTTCAATTTCTGTTTTTACGATTGAAGATGAAAAAGCTACAGGAATTGTTTTACCACTTTTGGTATAACAAACGGTTTCTACTTCTTTTACTAAAGAATTTATGTCTGGCCTGTGGGATATATCAATATCTTCAATTATCAATGGATACTTATTGACTTCTCTAATAACTTTTGCGATCGGTTGACCAATAAGTTCTATTTCGTTATATTGCAATAAAATTTGTGCGGCATAATTCATTTTTTTTATCTCGCCTGATAGCGTTGTCACTAACAAGGCGTCTGCCATTGATGTCACAATTTGGTCAATATATTGTTTAGAAGCTTTTAAGTTACGTAGCAAAAGATTTGCTTCATTTGCACCTTGAAATAAAGATTGCTCAAGTACCATCCGTTCTGTAGCGTCTTCGACAACGATGGTTAGTCGATTGCTGGAATGGTCTTCTTGAAGATTATTAGTAATACGAATATCAATATACAAAGGAGAAGCCGTATCTTGCGATCGCATAATTCCTTTTAATTCAAAATTATCTTGTTCTCCCTGTAAAATTGCATCAAAAATATCTTCAAGTCCCTCTAATTCTGGAAACACAATCCGAACATCTTGATCGACCTTTAATTCATTAGGAATATCGACAAAATGATTTAATCCCAAAGATATTTCTATAATCTTGAAGTTTTCATCAATTATCAAATATTCAATACTACATATAGATAACAACCTTGTCGAAAATGAATTCATCTTAATTAAATTAAACGAATGGCTAAAGTTTGAAATATTTTATCAACATTATTGCCAGTTTTAGCTGAAGTTACATAAGTGTCTAATATATTAGCTTGATTGGTGAATTGATACATTTGACGAATATTTTCTAAATATTCGGCTGCAATCATATCTGATTTGTTCAGTGCAACAACAACATAACTGTTGGGATTAACAGCTAAAAAAGTTTGAATATGCTCCTGGATATGATTGAGTGTTTCTGCTTGTGTCACATCACCGACTATCACAGCACCTTTAGAACCTTGAAAATAATTGTTAGCAACTGCCTTAAACTTATTACTGCCTTCAATATCCCAAATTATCAACTGTAATTTTTGTTCACTAAGTAGATTTTTTTCGGAAACACTAACCAATTTACGAGAGATTTTTACTCCTACAGTTGAAAGGTATTCATCACTAAACTGACACTCCACAAATTGGCGAATCAGACTAGTTTTACCAACACCAAAATCACCAAATAAGCAGATTTTTTTAGAGATTGTAGACATAGTTGAAGAAAAATAGAGAATGTTTTATCCGAATCATAGCTACTATAAACTTAAAATTGCTTGTTTATCGGTTCTAGAGCGACACAGCGGCTTAACCACAAGGGTTGAGTTTCATCAATTCCTGGTGGTAAATTTGTCCTACCAATGACCTGTAGGCGAGATGGCTTGATGCCTAATTTAATCAGTGCTTGTTGTACAGCCTTTGCTCGCGCCAGTGCCAATTTTTGAGATTTGTTCGCACCAGTATGGTCACTATAACCAATAATTTTTAAATGCTTATTTGGGTGCCGATCGAGGAAAAACTTGACCTGTTGAATCTTATGCGCTATGTCTGCCTTCATTAAACTCGCTGAGTCGGGTTGAAAATAAAATCGAACTTCAATCTGTGGGGGTTCTACTCGCACCACACTAGACACAGATTTTACGCCTGGAATTTGTTCAAATGCATTCTTCATAATCTGAGCATCTGCAATTCGGTTGACAGTTCCTTCAACAGCTACTTTACCAGCGATGTATTGAGCGGAAATTGCTATATCGTCAGTCTGATTTAAAACTGCTGTGACTCGTTTGACTTCAGCAGCAGCTAATACGGGGTCTGCTGGTACATCTACTAATAAAATTTGATTGTTAATCAACCAATTAGGAGAGGTGATTTTGACTGTTTGCTCGGCTTTCTGGCGAAGAAGTTGATTAGGTAATCGTCCTGTTAATTTTAATTTGTTGTGTTCTACTTTTACAGTGAGCCGATATACTGCTAGTTCTGGAACAGAAGTTAGAGCCAACAAAGTTTGATTTTCAATGGAATGTATAACCCCACTACGGTATTGCCAAATACCCCAAGGAATGAAAATGCTACTGATAGCTGTTAAACCTAATACCAGTAACGGTGAGATTTTTGTTTTCTTTTTCTCCTGAATACCTGTATTTTTCAGTTCTTCTAGAAGTGTATGAATTTCAATAGGAATTAAATCTGGGTCGCCATCATACTTTTCAATTAAATCACCATATTTTTTAATGATTGTGCTGAAGACTTGCCGCATTTTCCCAATAAAGTTTTTGCTTGGCTCTCCGCGCACAACAATCGCTAAATAACAGTATCCTGCAACTTCTAAAATTATTTTGGATGTCCCGTATTCAATTGCATCTAATTCTGTTATGCTTCCAGATTGATTGATGCAATCATTAGCAAAGCTGCGAATTGCTGTCAGCATTCCTGCTACCATTTCAGCTTCTAACTGCTCTACATCAGAGTGCTGAATATCTGAGATCACTAAACCAGATGCTTTATGAATCAAGAAAATAGCTTGAATTGTAAATGGTAGAGCTTCTCTAAGAATTAATTCTGCTTCTGAAACTCCCTGTAGCTTGGCACGAATTTTACGTTTAATGCCTTCAACGCTGAGGGTTTCTTCAACTTGTCGGTTAATGGCACGGATTGTCTCTGCCATATATTTGGCTATGGTACTACCAATAACTGGGTAGAGTGCATCCACCACAATATTCTGCTCAATTTCAATTTGCTTTTTTATGGCTCGTCCCATTGCCGGAGCGATCGCATCTGAAACTTCTTCTGGAGCTATAATAATCTGTTGGGAAATAGCTAGAGGGATTACAGGTGCGATCGCCTCACTCATGCTAACTTTATCCTGTTCAGTGCGACTGCGGATAGTCTCATCGATAATAGGAGCAATTATCTTGACAATTTCCTCTTTCGACTCTGTAATCTTCAGCCTTAAAAGCTCAGAAATCAACGGGAGTAGTAGATTTATTAGCTCTTTAGGATCGTAAATTTGATGTTCTATTTTTGTTAATTTTTGTTCGAGTTTAGCTGTAATATTGTTTACTTCTGCTAGCTCATATCCGACCAATATCTCCCGTAATTTTTGCAATGCATCCTCTGAGTTATCTAATTTTTCCTCAAATTCTGTAAATATTTCAATAGATTCTTCTAACTCTTCTTGAGTAGTTTGTGAGTAATTAGATATATCTTGAGGAAAATTAAAATTCGATTCTAAATAAGCTTCACATACTTCTAATGTCACTGGAGGAAGTTGCAGTAATTCAATTTCTTCTGGAATATACTCATTACTATTATCAGTTTCTGATGGTAATAAAGGAGATTGCTCAGGGGATTCGATAATTTTGAGATCGATAAGCAAATGCAGCAAATTGTCAAGCTGCATAGCTGTTTCTGACTTCAACTCAACAGATTGAGAAACCGAATTTTCCACCTGAGTTATCCTTTTTAGAGTGATGTTAGCAGTAGCGGGGTGTTTCGCCCGTGCTGTTAGCAGTAGCGGGGCGTTTCGCCCGTGCTAAGTTAGGGGTTATTAGTTTGGAGTTTGGAGTCATTATCTCCTTCATCTCTCTTTACTTAATTACGAATGTAATTCTGCTCTACTGTTAGAGTGAGTTAACACTTACTTTTGACAACTTTGTAGTTTCTAGAAGCGGTACAGCAGTATATTCGTCGCTGCGTTCATTGGCTGCTTCTCGCAATTTAGGAATAAATTCAGTTTCTTTCAAACGCATTCCTAAGGCAAACAAAGTTTCAGCCATATCGTCTTTAGAAACTTTAGTGTCTGTCAACTGCGAGAAGCGTCGCTCTATTTCTTCTAAAATCAGATCGCGTAATGCCGTAACATCATCTTGTAATTGAACTTTAGTTTGAAATATTTCATCTCGAATCGAGGTAGTTTGGCTATCTAAGGTTTCATCAAGCGACTGAACGCTGCTAGAAAACTTTTTATTAAGTCTATCAACCTGTTGCCGTAAGTCAAGAGTTTCTTCTTGAGTTGCGAGGCTAAATGACTTCAGCTTTTTATCCAGGGACTCAAACCCCGCTTTTAGTTCAGCCGAAAAGTTGGACTTGAGTTGCTCGACATGCAATCGCGTCTGTTGTTGCAGGAGAGATATATCAGACTCCAGCTTGCTAAATCGATTTTCGTACTCTCTTAGCTGTGTTCCAAGAATAATATCGCGGATCTGATCGATATTGCCAAGTCTTTCTCGTACATCGTCTCTACTCATCTGACTCATTAGTAAAACCTCACTTTTCAGGAATCAATTGGGAATAAGAGGTGATGCATTTAACTGACATTTAGGCTAAAAATTCTTAGCTTATGATGCAGCTAACTCACCGAATATACTTTGTTAGTATTCCCAATCGTTCACGCTTTCTATCTGAAAAATAGGAAATGAGTAATGAGAAATGGAAAATCAGTGTTTTTCATAACTTACTCAGAAAAAATGCTCCAGTTAATTTATTAATAAATATTATTTTTTCAGTTTTTGGCGTTACTATCTTTACAGTTCAAAAATTCTTCGATGCGTTTAACAAAGTCTTCTAACTCTACGATTAAGTTACTAGAACCTCGACGCTCTTGGTTTATCGCTAGTTGTTCTAGTTTTTCTGCTGCCAGATGCATGGTTGTAACTCCCATATTGGCACTAGCACCTTTAATTTGATGCCCTTGGAGCGCTATTTGCTCAAAGTCATGATCTGCGATCGCTATTTTAATTAACTCTAGACGAGGTTGAATATCCTCAACAAATATTTGCAGTAGTTCCAATTCAAATTCTGGGTTATTTTCCGAGAGTTGGTGTAAGCGTTCCCAATCAATTGGGAGGTTAACTGCACCGACATCTGTTGTAGAAACTGTTTGCTCTGTGGCAGCTGTTTCTTTTGCCTGGAATATCACATTTCCCCAACGCTCTAGTGCTCCCGCCAATTTTTCTTTTATTACTGGCTTGCTCAAATAGTCATCCATTCCGGCATCTAGACACATTTGCTGGTCTTCTTTCATGGCATTAGCTGTCATTGCAATTACTACAGGACGATAACCACTGGCAAAGTAGCTTTCTTGCCAACGATGAATTTCTTTTGTGGTTTCTAAACCGTCGAGAACTGGCATTTGGCAATCCATCAGAATTAAATCGTAGGGAATTTTTTCTAATAGTTGCAAAACTTCTTTCCCATTACCAGCAACATCAGCACTATAACCTAGACTTTGGAGTTGCTTCAAAGCAACTTTCTGATTCACCAAATTATCTTCAGCTAAGAGAATTCTTAATTTATGGGAGTTAGGAGGTGAGAACCGCGAACTAGGAGAATAATAGTTGCGGTTGTTTTCATAATTTTTCAGTTTTAAGTCCTGAATTCTGACTTCTGACTCTTCTTCGAGCTGCTTTCCTAAAATAGTCATGATGGTATCGAGGAGTCGGGACGGCTTAATAGGTTTGACTAAATAAGCTGCAAATCCTATTTTTAGCGCTCGTTGGATTTCATCGCGTTGATTAGTAGAGGTAAGCATAATCAAGGGTAGCCCAGCGATCGCTGAATTTGCCTTAATTTGTTCTCCTAAAGTCATACCATCTACTTCTGGCATCTGCATATCAATTACAGCTATGTCATAGAAATTTTTTTGCTTGGCGGCTTCCTGAATAGCTTTGAGGGCAGTAGTAGCCGAAGCAGCCTGATCCACTAGCATCCCCCAACGGGTAGCTTGATGGTGGATGATTTTGCGATTAGTAGCATTATCATCTACTACTAACAAGCGCCGATTCAGCAAAAGTTCGCGTTCGCCTTCTAAGGAAATAGGGTCAAGTTGCTTGGCGAGAGTTACTTCAAACCAAAACTTAGATCCTTTCCCCAAGCGACTTTCTACGCCCATTTCTCCTCCCATCAAGCTTACCAGTTGCTTGCAGATGGCTAATCCCAAACCTGTGCCGCCATATTTACGGGTGGTGGAAGCATCTACTTGAGTAAATGGCTTAAAGAGTTTGGATTGATCTTCAGGGGTAATGCCAAGACCGGTATCTGTAATCGCAAAATAGATAGTGGCTGTAGTCAGGGAAAGCGTACGCAATTCTGCTCGTAATACTACCTCTCCCTTGCTGGTAAACTTGATCGCATTGCCAATCAGGTTCATGAGAATTTGTCGCAAGCGGCCAGCATCGCCTTGGAGCTGGGTGGGGACGTTGCTGTAGATTAATCCTGCAATTTCTAATCCCTTATGATGAGCTGAGGGAGCCAATAATTCCAACACCTCTTCTACACAGGTAGATAAGTCAAAATCTAGAGTTTCTAGTGCCATTTCCCCAGCCTCTAGTTTGGACAGATCCAAAATTTCGTTAATCAGGCTTAAGAGAGCATCGCCACTAATGCGAATTGTTTCCATAAAATCCCGCTGCTCGGAGTTTAGGGGAGTTTCTAACATTAAGCTTGTCATTCCCAACACAGCATTCATGGGAGTCCGAATTTCATGGCTCATGTTGGCCAAAAAGGCACTTTTGGTTTGAGAAGCTAATTCAGCTTGGTGACGAGCAATTTCGAGTTCTCGTCGCTGTTGAGTTTCTGCATCTAACATTTGGGCTTGGGCTAAAGCAATACCTACTTGGTCAGCTATTTGTCGTAAAAGATGAGTTTCAAAGCTAGACCATTGGCGAGAACTGCCGCACTGATGGACAATCAGCAAACCGCAAAGTTCTTCTTTGACAAGAATGGGTATGACTAAATTACACTGGACTCCAAATTGTTGCAGTAATTCGAGATGATTTTTTTGGACTTCAGCTATATCTAAGTCAGCAAGCCCCAGATTCGGTTTTTGACGGTACTGTTGTAGATAGTACTGCTGGATGTATTCGGCTTGAAAGTAAGTATCAGTAAGCTTTTTATCTTTAATTGCCAGCCAGCCAGAAATTACTGCCTCAACCACGGTGGCTCCAGAGCCATCAGCCTTTGGCTGATAAATCAAAACTCGGTCGCTATGGAGAATTTTTTGCACCTCGGTTACAGTAATTTGGAGAATTTCTTTGATTTGCAAAGACTGACGAATTTTGAGGGTAATTTCAGTAAATAGTTGCGATCGCAAGTTTTGGCGTTGAAGTTGTTCTTCTGCCTGCTTGCGCTCAATAAACTGCCCTACTTGCTCACCAATCGAATTCATGACTTTTGCCAAATCTGGGTCAGCTTGCTGGATCTTATGGCTAAAGCAGGTAATGACACCGATAACTTTTTTACCACTACGGATCGGAAAACCGAAAGCTCCGTGCAGTTCTGCTTCGGCAGCGATTTGAGAGCGGATGAAACTTTGATCTTTAGCGACATCAGCAATCCAAACAGGTTCAAGACTAGCCCAGACACGACCAGGCAGCCCAATTCCTGGTGCAAACGTAATCTGCCGACTGAGGATGTCAAATTCTTGCATCTCGAAGGAGATTTTATACCATGAATTTAACAAAGACAGTAGATTTGATCGCGGATCTAGCATCCAAAATTCACTTAAATCCCATCCCAAACTTTCGCAGATTCCTTGCAGGATTTGGGGCATGGCTTCGTTGATTGTAGTTGACTCTGCCAAGACGCGGGTTGTAACATACTCAGCTTTCAGATGTTGTTCAGCTCGTTTGCGTAAGCGCAGCTCCTCGAAGACATCGGTGATATCGATACCTGTAGCAACAATGTATTCAACGTAGCCCTTATGGTCTTGCAAGGTAGTGTTAGTCCAGGCAATCAGCCGCCGACTGCCATCCTTAGCTACCCAATAGTTTTCGTACTCATTGGGCCCTTCACCAATTCGCAACTGCTCAAAAACTGCCTTAACTTGCTCTACCTCTTCAGGAAGTAAAAACAGGTTCCAGAAATGCCTTCCTTTCACCTCATCAAATGAGTAACCAGTTATTTGTTCACAAGCTTGATTGAAGCGAACGATTTGTCCTTGTGTGTCAATAACTATTACCAAAGCGCTGGCTGTATCAAGGACTGCTGAGATAAAGTTGCGTTCTTGGTTTAGTGTTTCCTCTGTTAATTTACGCTCTTTTACCTCACGAGAAATTAAATAGTAGACTATAGCCAGAATCAGAAAACTTAGAAAAATAGCAAAAGCCAGTGTCAAAAGCGTGGTGTTAGCACTGGCTTTTGCAGCTTGTGACTGCTGTTGGAGCAACCTTTTATCCTCACTCTCTATCTCATGTATGACCTTACGGATATCATCCATGAGATGTTTTCCCTGATTTGTCTGGATTAACTGCAACGCTGCGTCGAATCCCTGATTTTGACGCAGGTCTATAGTCTTCTTGAGTATGGCAAGTTTTGCAGCTATCAGAGATTCAAGGGTTGCGAACTGCTTTTGTTGGTTAGATTGATCTGCGATTAAATCCCTCAGTTCGACAATTTTGCGATCAATGTTTTTAACTACTGCTTGATAGGGTTCTAGATAACTTTCTTGTCCAGTGAGGATGTAACCGCGTTGTCCAGTCTCAGCATCTTTCATCTCGGACAGTACTTCTTCTAGTTTATTGATTTTATCTTGGGTTTTTTGTACTTGCTTATTTGTATCAATCAATATACGTGTGTTTTGAGAAGAAATCACGCCAATCAAAATTAAAATTGCCGATGCTAATCCAAACCCTCCGGCTATTCTTTGAAAAAATTGTTTGCGTGTCTTCTGCGCCTGTTTGCGTGTATCACTTGCCAATACCAAACTTGCTAAAGTGCGGCGCATTTCTAGTTGTTTAATTACCTGGCGACCGAGAATTCGTAATGCTTCAAGTTGTTCTGGAGAGAGGTTTCTTGGTACATGGTCAATTACACAAAGTGTTCCTAGTGCATATCCTTCAGGGTTCGTCAGCGGGACACCAGCATAAAACCGAACATTTGGGTCAGAGGTAACAAACGGGTTTGTCGCAAACCTTTCATCTTCTGTGGCATCAGGCACAACAAAAACTTCAGGTTGCAGAATAGCATGGGCACAGAATGCCAAATCGCGGGGTGTTTCTAGGGCATCCAAACCAACTTTTGACTTGAACCACTGACGATTAGTATCAATTAAGCTGATTAAGGCAATGGGAGTTCCACAAATATATGAGGCTAAACGGGTGAGGTCGTCAAAGGCAACTTCCGACCGAGTGTCGAGTATTTTATACTCCAAAAGAGATTCGATTCGCTGTGTTTCGTTATCAGGTAATGGTGCTTTCATTCTTCAGCCTTATACCATTTTGGATTTTAAAAAACAGAATTCAGAATTCAGAATTCAGAATTCTGAATCCAGGAGTTAGGAGTCAAAATTAAGAATACTTTGATAGTCAAAGTTTATAATTTGAAGAAAATCAAAAAATCAAAAATGTATAGTGCGCTTGATTCTATATTCATTCTGAATTCTGACCGGAGCAACGGAAACGTCTCCGGCTCCGCTCCTGAATTCTTTTTTGTTAAAACTTGACCCGCAACTGTCCTGTGAAGGAATTACCACCGTAGGTACTTCCGCCGGTTTCTTGATTGCGGACATTACTAAAGCTATAGCCCAAGTCTGCTTCTATACTGGGCGACAGTTTTACCGTACAACGCGTTTGATAGGTATTGGCATTGTCAAATTCTCCTTTAAGTCGCTGCCGTCCTAAATTGGCAGCGAGGCGACAGCGTAAGAAATTAGTAATATCTCCCTCCCAAGCTACCTCACCGTTGTAAACTAGAAAATCTGGTGGAGAAAAATAACCGCTTGTGCGTTCTAAATCGCGATCGTAACTCCAAGTAAATAAGTTAGCTGCCAAAGAAAATTGTCCGAATTTGCGCTCTAACCTACTAAAAGACTGCACATCTGAATTACCATCGTTGTAACTACCCAAACGCAATGATGAAAACAAGCTAGTGTCACGGTCAATCTGCCAGTATAAATCAGGCCCAAATCGCCAAGCAGTAATTTGATTGTTTAAAGTTCGAGCATTGGATTTATAAGGCCCTTGTTCTAAATTACCTGATAGTACTACTACCGATAGCAATCGACCTGATGACGAAACTCGCGGCGGCGAAATAGGAGCCTCCACCTTAGCATTGAGATTGATAGCTGTGGGTAAACGATTGAACACATCGACTCCAGCTGCTGTTTGTAGAGTCACTTGTCCAATTTTTCCTTGCCATCCAACTTGCAAGGGAAAATTGGTTACTGATTCAACACCCCGTTGCTCAAATAAGTTAAAACCTGTCTTGAAAAATACTTTATTGCCATTTCTCAATCGAAACTGAACTGTTGGCTCAAGGAAAAAATTAGTTTGACCAAAGTTGTCTGTCTCATAGTGATAGTCTGTATCAATACTTTCCAAAACTGCATCCGGCGTTTTTGGTTTGGTGGAAGTTGTTGGTGGACTAGGATTCTGCTGCGGTGGTTCGGGTAGCGATGGTGGACTAGAATTCTGCTGCGGTGGTTCGGGTAGCGATGGCGGTAATCGCAAATCAGGATTGAAGTTTTCGGGTGCCACCAGCAAAATAGGTGTTGGCTCTAACCGATAGGGGAGTGGTTTTGAGTATTGCTCTGCTAACTCAGGATTAACTGTGGTGACTTGCTCAGTCAATTTTAAAGGTGATTTCCAGGTCTGATGTGCTTGGGCTGCTTGTAATTTAGCTGCTGATAATATCCAAATACCTACGCTACAGATTACTCCCAATTGAATCTGTAGGCATCCCAAAAGAAACATAGTGTACAAACTATATCGAGAAACAAAGAGATAAGGTCTAAAACTATATACCATCGGTTGATACTACATTTATAAATGAAAAACTGGCTGCCAAATAGTTTTCTGGCTGCTAGCTGATGTATTCGGACTGGGATTATGATGCCCATAATCGATGCTTGTTAAGACATGAGAAAAGGCAAAAGGCGTAAAGACCTTAATTTGGCGGGATATAGAAGTTCCCAGGTGCATGAAGTACATATTAAAACCTCACCCCCAACCCCTTTTTTTATCAAGAGGTTGAGGGTGAGGCTAAGTTGTACCTCATTCTGATTAGGAAACACTATATTCGAGTCGATAGTTAGTGTGATTTTGACCAACTACCAACAGTGATTTTTGAGTCTGCTGTTTCCATCTCAGAGTTTTCAGCATTGTCAACCTCAAGACTTCGGAGCAATTCTCGAATTACATCTGTTGCTGGTCTTCCTGTGAGAGTACAGTATTGTTCAAGTTTCTTCATTTCCTCGGTTGTGAGATTTACTGTCAATCGTTTAACAGCCCATTTTTTCTTCATAATTTTCTTTGATCTTCAATATGTTGCTTTTTCTTGAAATCACCAAGTCATTACAATTACTCCCGTAGTCCATAGCCTACACCACGGACTTATAAATCAAACATCTTTCATTATTTTCTTCCAACTTGAGCAAAGGAATGCCATAACCTTTGTCACAAACTTGAATAATCGCCCGTTATTGAAGCCGATCTAACTTAAAAATTATGGGTGTGTCAACATCAGAATACTTAATGGCATTATCAATTAAATTTAATAACACTTGTTTAAAGCGGCTATAATCTGCTTTTATTTCAAGTGGAGAAATCTCTGACTCGATTGTAATTGTGCGATCGCTATATTTTTTTGCGATTATTACAACTTCTTCAACCAAGTTATTCAGCACATAAGATTTCATTTGAAAATATAAATAACCGCTATCCGCACGTGCTAAATCAAGGAAATCTTGTAGCAGACGGATAGTGCGTTCAGCTTCTGATGCCGCAGTTTATAAAGCTTCTTGTTGAGTTTGGGTTAAGTTATTCTGCCTTCGCAAGACACTTTGCAAATAACCATGTAAGTAGATAGACATGAAAAATTATAAGATAAGAGTATGGATCACTGGAGTTTAGACTAAATGGTGAAAAAAAGCGGTCAGTCCTGTTGAACTGACCACGTTTTGGTCAATGCTGAGATTTAGGGAAAAATACACAGATTGACTATGATATTTGATAAGCGTAAAACTTTTCCGAGGTGGAGTGTACAGCCTCTTGGGTAACGGCAAAGACGCACTATTTGACTTGATGGATGCAGTGTTAGTCACACGTAGCGCTAGTCAGCCAGTCGGTTGCTTGCCAGTGAAAAGCTCTAATTGAGCGGCGAAAGCACGCTTGAAGGCGGGCCGCGCTTCGCCACGGGCGACATAGGTAGAGAGATTCGGATAGTCGTCCAGCATACCCGAGTCTTTCAACCTGAGCAGCACTTCCACCATCATCAGGTCGCCTGCGCTGAATGCGCCATCGAGCCAGTCGGCATCTCCAAGGTGACTGGAAAGTTCTCCCAGCCGGTTACGGATGCGACCTTCGACGACACGCAAGCGCTGCTCGTACCAGGCCTGATCACGCTCTAAGTACGTGGCGATTTCCCGATCAACGATTGGCGGCTCCATCGTGTTAAGTGCGGCAAACATCCATGTGATCGCTCGCGCTCGACTATTCGCATCGTCTGGCAACAGCCCTGTATGGCGCTCCGCGATATGGAACACTATCGCCCCCGACTCGAACAGGGCGAGATCACCTGACTCATAGGTTGGAATTTGCCCGAAAGGATGAAGCACACGGTGTGCGGGTTGCTTCATCTCACTGAACGAAACAAGACGAACGTTGTAAGGTTGGCCTACTTCTTCGAGCGCCCAGCGAACGCGCATGTCACGCGCCAGTCCCTTGCCGCTATCAGGCGACCGTTCAAAGGCGGTAATGGTGGGTGTCATTGTCAGGGTCATGGTGATTTCTCCTTTCGGTCCAATTTTCTGCTTTGGGTGTGTGTTCTGTCCGGCAAGAACAGCAACTCTAGATATCAGCGTCAAAGCTGGCATTAAAAGCACCGGCGGAACTATCGCAAAAAGACAGATGTAACACTATTGGTAATAGTGTTACATTTTGCGCGGCTGATGCTGCCGGCATCAGTTGGCCGCGGTCGCTCATGACCGCCTTGCCAACACTGGCGCTTGGTGGCAATGTAACAGTTATTTACGGCATTGTTACATATGAGCGAAAACGACCTTTTCGACCGGCATGGCAACCGCCTCTACAATCTTCAGCGGAAATCACAGAAGCCATTTGATTTAGCTGGCGCAGAGGTTGCAGAGAACGCTTAATATAAAATGCGATCGCAGGAGTTAAAACAATAATTGCCAAAACAAATCCACGAATTATTGTCTAATAATAATATAAATGCATTTACTAGTAATTAAAATAATTTCTGCTGAGAATTACCTTAATATTTTGAATCCTCGAAATTGATTCTGAGCCGGGGTAGTAACAACAAGGCTTTATTCCCTGATGTAAATATTTGAAGCATTTTCATAAAGGCGACAGAGAATCTGATTTGGATGTTGTTATGTTAAAGCGATCGCGTCTTTATCCTTGATAATTTTTTACTTCTTTAAACAGGTCTTTATACTCTGCACAATATTCATCTATGATGGAAACTGTTGGGTGAGCATAAGAAAGCCAAATGTTTCAAAATTTGTAATTATACATCCATTGCCCTACTTACCTTTTTGTAGCGCTTCGTGAAAACCCTGAAATGAAGCATCAACGATCAGGCAAACTTCGATATGCATACCATCAAGATCGGAAAATACAAGTTACAGCTATTTTCAGGTAAATAGATCCACGCGGTAGGGGCGCAAGGCCTTGCGCCCCTACGACAGGTGTGGTTCAAATACATGAAAATTGCTGTAAGTACTGGGCCAAGGTCGGCAATCGCGCCATCACTCACACCTCGTCGATCTATGAGTTTGCGGCGGATAATCTGAAATGCTGATTCTGTTGGGGCATTCAAAGCTAAGTGGTCGATGTGTCCTCGCCCAAACATATCCGGCAATCCAGAACTATGAATATTATTAGGCATCTCTGCTGCGTGAAGCACGCTTTGCAATCCAGCTAGCAGAAGTGCGTGACGAAAGGCTGGGGTCGTCTCTTGAAAGATTACTGGCATCTTGAATACATCAGTATAGAAGCCGATAAACCGGTCGATATCTGCTGTCACCACTGCAACATGGTGGATACCTGATACAAGATTCATGGTGTTACTCCAGTTGGATTGTGCAATTTCTTTTCTATGAATAGGCAGCGGTAACTTCTCTACGAGACGCTGCGCGTAGCTTGCTTAAGAGTAGGGGTACGTTAAGCTACACCTTAGTGAAGCGCTGGCGATCGTGCCGTTGGTCAAAATCAATAATCGGCCCCTTCGGCACAATTCGATTTGGATTAATATCAGTCATACTCATGTGATAGCCGCGCTTAGTATAGTCTAGATTGCAAGTCGCTTTGAACTCAGGACGCTGATATAGGTCTAGTAGATAATTCCAGAGATTTGGATAGTCGATAATTCGCCGCAAATTGCACTTAAAGTGACCGTAATACACTGAGTCGAAGCGATACAGAGTTGTAAACATACAAATATCGGCTTCGGTGAGTTGATTGCCGCATAAATACCGCTGCTCGTTCAGAATGGCTTCCCATCGATCTAAACTCTTGAAGAGTTCAGTTACCGCATCTTCGTAGGCTGCTTGCGAAGTCGCAAAACCAGCGCGATATACACCAGCATTGATTGGCAAATAGATTGCATCGATCGTTTCATCAATCTTATGCTGTAGGTCGTGTGGGTATAAGTCTATTTTTTGTGTTGCCAATTCCCCAAACTCTACATCAAACATCCGCATGATTTCGCGAGATTCGTTATTGACGATCGTTTGAGTTTGCTTATCCCACAACACCGGAACAGTGACTCGTCCTGTGTATTTGGGATCGGCTTTCAGATAAATCTCTTGCAAATATTGAGTGTGATTCACCCAGTCAGGAATAGCTCCCGGTGCTTCAGTAAACATCCATCCCTTGTCGCTCATAATCGGATCGACGATAGAGACTGAGATTACATCATTCAAACCTTTGATTTCTCGCATAATTAAGGTGCGATGCGCCCACGGACACGCCAAGGAAACATAGAGGTGATAGCGTCCTGCTTCTGCCTTAAACCCACTAGAACCATCGGCGGTTATGCAATCGCGAAACGTTGTCGGCGTTTCATTGAACTTACCGCTGGGATCTGATTTATTCCCATCGGTTGTCCATTTGCCTTCGATCATCATTCCTGACGGCATAATTTCCTCCTAACACTAACACTAGGGCGTGTCTATAAACTTTTGAAGATTACTTCAGCATTACGTCTTTCCTTTTCTGAAGGATGTTAATTTCTTAAAAATTCTTGACAAAATCGACTTTGTAGACAATCTCCCAATACGATTCGGATAAACAGGAGATTCGCCGTATCAACTCGTTGTCGCCAACCAAGCACGCAAAACCTCTGCTACTGTCCACGCTTGCGCAATACATCCCCGTGGAGTCATCGGAGCATCACCATCAAAAATTTCGCTGAGACTACCAACACCGTGCGTGTTGAGGTGATTAGCCATTGGTTCCAAAAATTGACGAGCCTGCTCAGGATTTTTGTAGACGCGCAAGTGTGCTAAGACGAACGGCCCCAACAACCAACCCCAAACTGTCCCCTGGTGGTAAGCACCATCACGTTGATACTGATTGCCACCGTATTTACCCTGATACTGGGGATGATTGGGAGCAAGCGATCGCAACCCATGAGAAGTTAGCAGCATTCGCCCACAAGCTTCCACCACACTCCTTTGCTGGGCAGGTGTGAGCGGACTTTCTGGTAATGACACAGCGAATATTTGGTTAGGTCGCAACAACGCATCATCACCATCAGGACTGTCTAAAACGTCATAGCAATAACCCGTCTCGTCATTCCAGAAGCGAGAAAATCTATACTTTGCCCGGTCTGCCATTGCTTCATACTCTTGGTGTGGTTTACCAAGGTGACGAGCAAACTTTGCCATTGTCCGTAAAGCATTATACCAGAGGGCATTAACTTCAATCGGTTTGCCAATTCGGGGCGTAACTACCCAATCGTCAACTTTGGCATCCATCCAGGTGAGTTGTACACCAGCAATGCCTGCATAAAGTAAGCCATCGGCGGCATCGAGGTGGATGTTGTAGCGTGTACCGCGACAGTGCCAATTAATGATGTCTGCAAGTATGGGAAAAAGTTCACCAAGCAAAGTATCATCGTCCGTAGCGCTGTAGTAGGCGCGGACTGCTTCAAAGTACCAGAGAGTGGCATCGACAGTATTATATTCTGGTTGCTCACCTGCATCGGGAAAGCGATTAGGTAACATTCCCTGGTCTACATATCTGGCAAAGGTGCGAAGAATTGAGCG
This sequence comes from Nostoc sp. LPT, assembly GCF_017115165.1. Lineage (GTDB taxonomy): Bacteria > Cyanobacteriota > Cyanobacteriia > Cyanobacteriales > Nostocaceae > Nostoc. Next base: position 188,358 of record NZ_JABXKF010000139.1, read on the forward strand.
TGCTACCTCTGGGCGACCAGTGGAAATTGTCAAACCAGGTAAACTAATCATGGTGTCGCGTCCCCAGTCGCTAAACCAGTGATAACCAGCGATGATAGTTTTACCCTGCGGGTCTTCTGGCAATGAGCGATCGACAATAAACTGGTCAGCAGCTAGTACTAGGTGGTTGATCCAGCTAGGTGATTCCTTAGTCTTGAGAGGTCGACTAGTTTTCCAAAATCCTGTTAACTTCTGCTCTTGAGTGCGACGTAACTTTAATGCCGCTTCACCATTGAGATTTGGTTGTTTTTCTGTGCTGGCTACAAACGCGTAGGCGTAGCCCGTCGTAGACATCGCTTCCCCAGGATTCAGTGTAACTTCAAAGGTGGCGGCGTGGAGGTGGTCTTCTTTATCTCTCAATCCCCGATAGCGTTCAACTGCCAAGTCAAAGCCATGATACCAATTGTGGACAACAGATGTACTAGTGCGTGAAATGCTGCGATCGCCTTTAGGTGAATCACTCACTAGATACAGTGGTACAGCACTCGGATAAGCAGTTACACAAATTCCTTGTTCTACCTCTTCTACAGACATCTGCCAACCATTACTTTGAGTGTCGCTGTGATAATCGCGGTAGTTGACTATTGCTTTGAGCGTCAATTTTAGCGGTTGAGTGGCACGACGCAAAGTATATTGGACATAAGTTGTGTTCGCGCCTTGTTGCATCCACACCCGTTTTTCTAATAAGGCATCAGCAACAGCAAAACGCCATACAGGAATTGTACCTTCCAGAGAAAAACGTTCAATATGTTGATAACCGTGGGGACTGACAATCCCATCTGCCCAACGATTTGTGTCTAGAGAATAAGAGCGGGTATCATACAGGACAGTTTCATCTAGTTTTGCCAGCAGTAAGGTACGACCCAGAGGTGGTTTCAATGCTGCTACCAATAGTCCATGATAGCGGCGGGTCAATAAACCAGCCACAGTCCCAGAGGCGTAACCACCAATACCGTTAGTAACTAACCACTCCCGCGATTCTGCAATATCAAGATTGCCGCAAATTTCCCGCCCAAATTCTATAGACATAAGTCACGCCACTTTGCTCTAAATTCAAAATTAACAATCGCCATCATGCTTTTCTCTCTGCGTTTTCTGTGCGTCTACTGATTTAAAAGTAATTTATTGAACCACACAGACGCAGAGAACACGGGAAAAAGAGGAATTATTGTCCAAAAATTTTACCCACTTTGAAAGAGCTACTCCTAACTTTTGTTAGATTGGAGATTGCTCCTCAGTTATTTGAGATTCACTCACTAGAGGATTAAGGACGACTTCATTAGCAACACTATCAGGCTTACGGGCACGAATTGCCGGACGCGATCGCCTATAACCTGCTCTTTCAGCTTTTTGGTGTTCGTAATCAATTAATCTGCCATAATATTCATGCTTGCTTAAATTCATCGACAAGAAAATATGCTGGCGGATATTGCCAAAACCTTTGCGGTTAAAAAACTTTAATGCTGAAGTATTGGTGGGGTCAGTGTCTACCAGCATAAACCGCGCTCCATCTTCAATCATCCGAGCGACGACTTTATCAACCAACTTGTCTGCAACTCCCCGACGCTGATACTTCGGGCTAACTCCCAGCCATAAAATATATCCATAAGTCCACGATGCTTTGGTGATGATGGTTCCTAAAATGAATCCTGCTAATTCTCCATCTGTTTCAGCCACAAGACAGTATTCTGGATCGGTGTTGTAAAGTCCAATCACCTCCCATTCGTCCCAAGTGCGGTATAAATAAGGATATAAATCGCTGGTAAACAAACCTTCTCCCAAGTGGTAAACGGGAGCAATGTCATCAATTCCTAATTCCCGCACATAAATTGCTTCTGTTTCATCAAAACTTGACATAAATTTAGAAGTTGTGATTGTTTAATATAGATATTTCTTTAATTTTAACGATATCGATATAGCAATTTTCGACTGGGTAGAATAGAAATTATTGTAGGATAGCACATTTGTGCTACCCCATCCGTGTATTTAATTCAGATGCAATCCACTATACAAGCTCAGTTTATAAAAACTTATTTTATCTATCAACTTTTTATGTATGACTGACTTGAGAAAGTGCAAAACTAAAAAATGAATAGTATTAATTTAAGGTAAAGCTTCACTATTGTGTCCGTTCTTCTTGATCAGTTTTTTGCTCGGAAGATAGCTTAAGTTTTTCTATCTGTGATATACACCAAAGCAAGTTTGTACTTGAATATTCTGCGTATTCCTTCAGTCTTTTATCACCGTGTTGTCCTAAATATTCAACTCTTTCAATCAGAATTTTGAACGGTAGATCACTTGTATGCAACAAACTTGTAAAATCGAAAAATACATTTTTAACTTTTTCTTGTTTCTCTAGTCTACTAAAAAATCTTTCTGAGGTTACTACAGCAATAAACTTACATAAATTGAGATGAGTTTCTGATGCCGATTCTTCATTGAAAAATTTGAGAATTCCAGGAAGGTTTGTTCTTTCTAGCTCAAAGGCTCTCCAAAAACGGATGTCCCAAAAGCTACTGTCCCAAAAGCCACATAAAACATCTAAACGGCTATCTAAACAAGACTGTTGTATTGCTATATCTGCAAGTTTAGCAAGAGCATCGGCTGCATCATGGTGTTTTATTCTTAATAAAATTAAACATACAAAGTAATCCCATTTAGCTGGTTTTTGCTCTTTTGTTAGTATCCGTTTTCCTGCTTTGAATAAACTCTCTATACAACTACTATCTTTCTCACTATTTAAGAATAAGACCGAGTGAACAACTTTCAAATTAGTCAGTGCTGCTAATGCCTGAGCTATTACAATTTTTTTATCGAGAGTATTAAGAATATTATTTATTGTGATCAATATTGGTTCAGCTTTTCTTAATCTTATTTCTTCTGGTAGTGATAAAAGCTTATTGATAACTTCTTTCTGAATTACTAATCCAGGATTTTCAGCAGCAGCTAAACAATTGCCTGCTAATATCACTGCTTGTGGATTCTTAGTTTGAATCAGTGCTTTTAAAATATTTTCTACAGAATCTTTTGAAGCAATTCCTGCATAAAGAGCCATAACCTCTGACCATTGAGGATGTGACCACTGAGAAAAGAGAAAAAGGCGATCATAATTTTTAGCCTCTTCTTTATAGTCTCCTTCCTTAATCGAAAGTGCAGCTAGATATTCTTGGAATGTTAAGTGACAAAAGCCATAAATACCTGGTCTGCGTTCTACTAACAATCCGCTTCTATCTCGAATATTTGCTAATATCTGCTTTACATCAGCTTTTTCGCCAACTTCATCAAGGGAATTAAAAAAAGACTGCTCAATCTTACTTTCTGCAATTTCAGCTACACCTTCAACTTGCATTTCAATAGCTAACCGACGCAGCAGTAACATCTTGCGAGGAAGTGGCAATCCTAGATAGCTTCTGGAAGTCCTCGTTTTTGATCCCAATGAAATAGTAAGCCTTCAACGCACCTTTGGTACAAAACTACTCGGCGATTAGGTAATTTGCCACCTTCATACTTTTGTACTAAGCAAAGTGTGGATAGCATTAGAGGGTTTGCAGCAATTCGTCGGACATAAGGGTTGCTTTGAGCGCTTTCAACAAGTGCGTCAGCACTTTCAGTACTTGCTTGCTCAATTTCCTCTGGAGATTTACTTTCAGCTAGTTCAATAGCTGTTGTCCAACGTTGAACATATTTACGAATTTGGTCTGAGGTGAAGTTGCAGAGTGTCACTTCGGTGAAACCTAGCTTTTGAAATTCTTCTGATTGATAGCCAGCAGGTCTTGAAGAAATGACATATCTCGAATTCGGATACATTTCCACAAAAGCAGTTATCCATGCGATTACTGCTTGACGCTTTTCTAGTATGACTTCATCAAGCCCATCAATTAAAAGCAGAACTCTACCTGCATCTAACTGACGTTGCAAAAAGCCAGGACACTTATCAGATAATACTTGATTCCCCTCAGCAGCTTGTAGTAACTTATCTGCTCCTGGTAAGTTCTTGAAATCTAACTCTCGGATTTTCACAAGAACAGGTACTACACCCTTCGTTTCACCAAATAAAATGTCACGGTTCGAAGCAACCAAAAGAAGATGTTGTAATAGAGTCGTTTTTCCACTCCCTGGCAAACCTACAATTGCACATTTTTTGTGTTCCGGGATAAATGTTTCTGCTGGCACTCTCTTCTCTTCACTTTCTCCACGGGATATGAAATTCTGTCTTTCATCTTCAAGCGAAATTAAACACTCAATTTGTTGAGTTTCAGTTTCTTGCTCCTGGAATAATTTGCTTATACTAATAACATCAGGTTGGACAAAAACAGTCGTTAAATCTAGAGAAACACTAGAAGATGCCCGTAAGGTAGAAGCGTCTATCCTAGCAAGTTTTCGCAGTAGATATGATCTGTAATATAGATTCTCAAACTTTTCATCATAACCTTCTCCACCACTTCCAATTTTATCAATAATTTCATTTAATTTACCTAAAATCTTGTCGATTCCCTCAAAGTTTTTTTTCCAACCTTCTTTTTCCCAATCAGCAAAACTCAATGCAACTTCACAGAGTCTTTCTGCTGATACTTGGAGAGCTATTCCAAATAGATACTCTAATTTCTCTTCTCTAATGGACTGAGGAACAGGATATCTCTCCAAAATCTGGTCAACAACTTTTTCTGGTTTCAGCGATGCTGATGCAAGTAGTTCCGCATTTATTTGTGATACATTGATTGCTTCTTGGACTTCGTAAATAATTAACTCTACTCGACTTTCACTTAGCTTTTCACTTTCAAAATAATTATTTAGTAGTTGTCCTGCTACATCAGCACACTCGCCTATCTTACGTTCTACATTTCTCTGATTGAGAAAATTACCAATCTTATCTTTGACTGGTGCTAAAATTACTCCTCCTAGAAGCTTCTCAAAGAATCCGATAGAACTATCTAGCATACTTGTATAGATATTATGTTTTTTTGTAAATTGCTACAAATTTATATTGGTTGTATTTGTTAATTAATGGCAACTTTTCAGCTATACATATAAATTAACTGTATTATTGTAATATACAAGATATTGGCAAAGTAAATGCATATACATAAATTTGTATAAAAAAAGATTGTAATATTTATTACATAATAAAAGTTGTACGTAAATTGTTACTTACAATAATCGATATTCATTGAATATCAAAGTGAGACTTCCTGAATACTGTCAAAATTTGGCAATGAGTCTTTGACTGCTTCTTCAGTTGCTTGTGTGCGATCGCACCGTTTGGCAAACTGACAATAATCACAATTTTTACTACCCTCCACCACTTGAGGAAACTGCTGGTTATTTTGGTAATTTTCCAACCAGTTAGTTAACTGACTTAATAGTTGATTAAGTTTTTTTCCTGTTTGTGCGTGTTGAGCAGGATTGTAATTAAATTTAATATTTTGCGGTTTGCCTTCAGATTGGACAAACCAATAAGTCATAGAAATCTTTTCTGGCAAATAGTCGCTAGTTTCTGCCAATACATACAGATAAAGCCGTGTTTGCCAGTTGGATTCTAACTTGCGTTTATTGGGTGGTTTAGGATATGTTTTCCAATCGAGAATTTGTGCTTGTTGGTTATCTGCAATCAATAAATCATAGACAACCGTCAGCAAATAGTCTTGAACTTGCAGAGTGCGGTAGTGTTCGCTTTCACGGAAAGTTTGATTATCAGATGCGGCCGTTAAAATTTCTGGGGCTGCATCGGCAAAACCCAACATCCAGCTTTGCAGTTGAGCATCTGCTTCCAGGAAACTATCAATTGGCAAACCCATTTCTCGCTGTTGCATTAGCAAGTGAAAACGACTACCCAAAGTTAGCCGTTCTTCTTGTTCTGGATTTGAAGGAGAATTGAGTTTTTCGAGGTAAGTATGTTGAAATTTACGCGGACAAGCTTCTAGTAAGTTAAGTTGTCCTTGAGACAGTCGCAGTAGTTGAGTGGAAGTTGACAGCATTCTTCTATTTTAGAAGTAAATTAGAATCTGCAACTCCCATTTGGCAGACTATCTGTAAAAACAGTTATTTTTTATTGTCTTCACAGATAGTTTTTACGTCTACTATTTCAACTCGTCTCGAGATTCCTCATCCTGGCGATTAGAATGTTTACTTTTTCCTTGGGACTTGATTGAGCCAAAGCTGTAGGCCATAGCTATTTTAACTATGTCAAAATATGCCGGGTGATTAGCTTTGTTGACAATTGCCAAAGAAATTGACCCTGCCACTTAAAATGACTAAAAGTGGCGAAAGTGTTTCTAATTCAGAGCCGTTGTTGTTGGGCATGATATAATCTCCAAATGAAAATGGTCAGTATGAGTGTTAGTCTTAACCCCAAGACTCATAGATCATGGCGATCGCAAATAGACAGACTAGGAAAATCGCTATCTTCGCAATCCATGACCGTAGACTTGCAGATAAAAGCATCCCAACTATCGCATTTGCCCCAAAAGTGTGAGACACAACAAAGGCTATTCCCAGCCCCAGCAGCGCCAGCAGAAAATATTTGAGTCCTATACAAAACCACTTGAACAACAGATTATCGTTATCTTTTAGACTGGGGTTCATAGTTTTTTCCTGTTTTGAAAGTTGAATCTAGGCAGCAGTTCGCGCTCCCCCGACCACACTAAAGAAACAGTGAATTTCCACAGCTTTGCTCCCACCAAGGCAAGGTACACAACAGTCCCACTCCATTCAGGAGTAGGAATACCAAAAAAGATGGTCTTGATATTTGCAGATTATGAAAAATTAAGCTCTTTGATGAATTCCCAGAGCAATCTGGATATCAAAAATTAGGCGCTCAATGCGCGTAATCGCATAGAAGGCATACTACGCACATTGAACCCTTGAAATTCCTACAGGTAATTTGTATACAAATTACCTTTTTCAGAATTTGCAATTCCAGCCTTTGGCTTTATCTTTTGCTCACTAAGTTTTTTTAATTCACCCGTAACCTTACTAAGTCACCGTGGTTTCTACTGTTAAACTCACTATAAAGTAACTTGGTTACTTAGGTCAAGGTAAACTGTAAAGAAAATAATTTAAACACCATAAGATACTAGAAATCCGGCTTCCTCACTTTTGAGGTAACTTATACGGCTTCACCTTCACCAAGCATCCTGCGATCTCACAGAAAATTCTGACAATTGAACCTTAAGTACTTGGCTAAAAAGGCTCAATTTGATATTGTTGATCGACATATCAAATTGATATATCAAGATGCTGAAGTTGGCAGTGTTAGGTTTATTACAGCGAGAGCCATTAAATGGTTATCGGCTTAAACAGCAACTAGAGATGTTTATGAGTTGCAGTATTTGTGTCAACTATGGCGCGATCTATCCTCTTCTGAAGCGCATGGAAGAACAAGGTGAAGCGATCCTATGTGCAGAACAAGGAGAAGAAAGTGGGCAGTGTGGAAAAGTATATGAAATTACACCCCTCGGCAAAACCACTTGGTATCAAGAGATGCTGGCATTTCCTCATGAAAGCTGGGTTAATGCGCGATCGCGATTCTTTATCAAATTTTTTTTCTTTAGTCATTTATTACCCGAAGAACGAGTCCAGTTAATTGAACATCGATTGATGTTATGTCAGTTACGCCTTGCGGAGAAAAAAGCACTTGAAGTTATTGATGATTTATATCAAGCGAAAGTGCAAAGGCGCGCAGTTGAAGTGATCAAATCAGAAATTGAGTGGCTAGTTGAGCAACTCCAAATAGAACAACTTCAATTAGCTCAAACGCCAACCTCAGTCATGAGTGCTGAGTGCTGAGTAAAACTGCTTAAACACAAAAAACTTTTGAAGTATCCTAACTAACTATGTGGATCGTCAAAATTGCTTTACGTCTTCCGTATACATTCGCGATCGCCGCTTTGATGATTGCGATCCTGGGTGCAGTCACGATATTTGGTACACCAGTTGACATTTTTCCGGCAATTAACATTCCAGTTGTCAGCGTAGTTTGGACTTACACTGGTACCACATCAGAGGAAATGGCACAGCGAATCGTCACCATTAGCGAACGCGCTATGACAACAACCGTTGGTGACATCGAACACATTGAGTCTCAATCTTTGAGCGGTGTTAGCGTTGTCAAGGTTTTCTTCCAACCCAACGCCAATATCGCCTCAGCAGTTGCTCAAATTACCTCTGTCAGCCAAACAATTCTCCGCCCTTTACCACCGGGGATCACACCGCCATTCATCATTCAATACAACGCTTCTTCGGTGCCGATTATCCAGATGAGTGTCAGTAGCAAAACCTTGCCGGAAGAAGCACTTTTCGACTATGCTACCAACTTCGTCCGCACCCAATTAGCAACAGTGCAAGGAGCGAGTATACCTCTGCCCTATGGTGGTAAACCTCGGCAAATTATGGTTGATATCGATCCCCAAGCGATGTTGGCTAATGGCGTTTCTGCCCAAGACGTGACTAATGCTGTCAGTGCCCAAAACTTGGTTTTGCCCGCAGGCGATATGAAGATAGGCGATCGCAACTTCGCCGTCCAAATCAACAATAGTCCAGATGTGGTGGCAGCCCTCAACTACTTGCCAATTAAGCAAGTTAATGGTACTGTCATTTCTATTCGTGATGTCGCCCAGGTTAGAGATGGCTTTGGCGTGCAATCAAACATAGTACGTCAGAATGGCAGACGATCAAGCTTACTTAGTATCCTGAAGAGTGGCAATGCCTCGACGATTGATGTGATCGATCGGGTAAAAAAAGCTTTGCCTCGCATTCAATCCACCTTGCCCGCAGAACTGAATTTAGCGTTTTTGTTCGATCAATCTATATTTGTGAAAGCTTCGATTGAAGGCGTTCTCAAAGAAGGATTGATTGCAGCCTGTCTGACTGCGGTGATGATTTTGATTTTTTTGGGAAGTTGGCGCAGCACGGTAATTGTAGCCGTATCGATTCCTCTTTCGATGCTAGTTTCAATTATTGTGATGAGTCGTTTGGGACAAACTTTCAACATCATGACCTTAGGTGGTTTATCCTTAGCTGTTGGTATTCTTGTAGATGATGCCACAGTAGAAATTGAAAATATCCACCGAAATCTCGGACAAGGTAAACCCATCAAGCGAGCAATTTTAGATGGGGCGCAGCAAATCGCCACTCCAGCACTTGTAGCAACATTATGTATTTGTATTGTCTTTGTGCCGGTTGTGTTTCTCAGTGGAGTGGCAAAGTACCTATTTGTCCCCCTCGCAATGGCGGTAGTATTTGGGATGCTTGCTTCCTATGTGCTATCTCGGACTGTAGTACCGACAATGGCAAGCTATCTTTTACCAGCCGAAGTAGACTGGCATAGAGAAAGCGAGGATCATAATGGTCATAATGACAACCATCATACTGATTCGCCAGTTCAAAACAATAATGGTCGCGACAACCATCATCTAGATTCACCAGTTCAAAACAATAATGGTCGCGACAATCACCACAGCCATTCTTCACTAGTCGAAATCCATGATAATCGCGACAACCATCATCTAAATTCGCCAGTCCAAAACAATAATGGTCACGACAACCACCACCAAACAGAAGAGGCAACAACGAAAACTGCCAAATCTGTGAAGAAAGATTGGATATGGCGGCTACACGAAAAGTTTAATCGACAATTTGAGAAACTTCGCAGTTGGTACTACAATGTCCTGACCTCAGCATTAAATCACCGCCGCATAGTCTTTGTGTTATTTGGTGCTTTTATCGTCAGTGCAGGAGTTTTATTGCCGTTCGTCGGTCAAGACTTTTTCCCTGAAGTCGATGGTGGTCAGTTTAGCCTTCATGTTCGAGCCTTACCTGGTACTCGTTTGGAAGAGACAGAAAAAATTGTCAGCCAAGTTGAAGGCGTTATCCGCCAGACTGTACCCAAAGAGAATCTCTCTCTGATTCTGGATAACATCGGCTTACCCACCAGTGGCATTAACCTTACTTATGGCTACAACGGTGCCACAATTGGCTCGGCTGATGCTGATATTCTTGTGTCCCTAAAAGAATCTGGTGCAACTTTTTCTTACGTCAAGGAACTCCGCCAGAAATTGAAAGCAACATTTCCCAGCTACACTTTCTTTTTTGAGCCGGCTGATATTGTAACTCAAATTCTCAATTTCGGTTTGCCTGCTGCTGTTGACGTGCAAATATCTGGCCCTCTGAAAAACTCAAAGGGCAACTTTGAAATTGCCCAACAAATCGCCGCTCGAATGACGCGCATTCCTGGGGCTGTAGATGTACATCTTCAGCAAGTTGTCGATGCTCCCAAATTACGTCTTGATGTAGATCGCACCGAAGCTCAACAACTGGGTATGACCCAGCGTGATGTTGCCAATAGCGTCCTCACTTCCTTAAGTTCAAGCGGTCAAGCTGCAATCAACCAGTGGCTAGATCCCAAAAAAGGCGTGAGTTACACCCTTGCTGTACAAGTTCCCCAGTACAAACTTGACTCTATTGACAGCCTGAAAAATACGCCAGTTGGTAACGGTCAAACTGCACCCCAACTTTTAGGTAATTTAGCTAGTGTAAAACGCGACACAGTGATGCAGGTTGTGAATCACTACAACATTCAGCCAGTTTTCGATATCTACGCTAACTCCTCTGGTCGCGACCTTGGGGGAGTTGCCAATGATGTAAATCGAATCATCGCTGATTATCAGAAAAAATTGCCTAAGGGAAGTCAGATTAATGTTCGTGGGCAAGTGCAAACGATGAACTCTTCCTTTCTGGGACTTGGTTTAGGACTTGTGTTTGCAATTGTACTGGTTTACTGCTTAATGGTGGTGAACTTCCAATCTTGGCTCGATCCCCTGATTATTATGATGGCGCTGCCAAGTGCTTTAGCAGGGATCGTTTGGATGCTGTTTGTCACCCGCACCACTTTCAGCGTTCCTTCGTTAATGGGTGCAATTATGAGTATCGGTGTAGCGACATCCAACAGTATTTTAATGATCACTTTTGCTAATGACCAGCGTCAGGAAGGGGAAAATGCTTATAAAGCAGCTCTCGCGGCAGGCTATACAAGGTTACGTCCGGTGTTGATGACTGCCTTAGCCATGCTTATCGGCATGGTGCCAATGTCTCTTGGTCTTGGTGAAGGTGGCGAACAGAATGCACCCTTGGGTCGCGCTGTAATTGGTGGCTTGTCAGCTGCAACAGTTGCTACTCTCATCTTTGTACCTGTTGTATACAGCATTATGCGGCGTCAACAACCTCGTCCTATCGATCAGGATGATGACGATTTAAATTTCTCAGATTCGCAGACAGCATATTCATTGTCATCATCCCAAGGCAAGTCATAGCAGATAAGAACTACGGTGTACACATAAATCTCTTAAAGTTACTAAGTAACGTAGGGTAGATTAATTTTTGCAAGTCAATGCAACAAAGGTGCAAGTCAATGCAACAAAGGTGCAAGTCGATGCAACAAAGGTGCAGGTCAATGCAACAAAGGTGCAAGTCGATGCAACAAAGGTGCAGGTCAATGCAACAAAGGTGCAAGTCGATGCAACAAAGGTGCAGGTCAATGCAATAAAGGTGCAGGTCAAAAACTTGTGTGTACACCGTAAGGGAAAGGGAAAAGGTTAAAGGGAAAGGGTTTTTTCTGAGCCGCTTTCCCCTTTACCTCTTACCCCTTATCCCACTTTTGCAAAAAATCTAATAATGGTAATGACTCTAGCTGCTAAATTTTTGCTTTTTTAGATAATACAGGACAGTTTACCTATGGATTCTCAACATCGTCCATCTCCTGATTCTGAACAACAAACGACTTCTAAAAAAAACAGGCGCGGCATCGGTGCAATTGGTTGGGCTGTAATTGGTGCTGTTTTTTTTGGTAGCTTACTGGCCATAGGCATTCTACCCCGATTAAGTCAAAAGTCAGAATTACAAGCAGCAGTCAAGGAAGCAAGCACCCTACCTTCTATCAACGTAATCACTCCCCGTCGCGCTACTGGTGCTACCAAATTGGAACTACCTGGCAGTGTTGTAGCCCTAAACCAAACGACCATCTACGCTCGCAGTACTGGTTATTTACGGCGGTGGTACGCAGATATTGGCGATCGCGTCCAAGCCGGTCAGTTGTTGGCAGAAATTGATTCACCAGAGACCGATCAGCAAGTTCTGCAAGCGAAGGCAGAGGTAGTGCAAGCACAAGCTAATGTAGCTCAAACTCGTGCTAATTTAGCTAAAAGTATTTCTGATTTGAAGCAAGCCCGTGCTAATCTATTGATCGCACGTCAGAGTTGGCAGCGCTGGCAAGTTCTTGTCAAGCAAGGTGCAGTACCTCAACAAGATGCAGATACAAAATATGCTACATATCAAGCTAATCTTGCCAGCGTTGAGGCAGCACAAAACACTATTAATTCTGATTCTGCCAACATCAAAGCAGCACAAGCTAACGCCTACGCAAGTCAAGCAAACTTCCAGCGTAATACCGTATTGCAGTCTTATAAGAAAGTCACTGCTCCTTTTGCAGGAGTGATTACTGCACGTAACGTCAATACAGGTGTTTTAATTTCAGCAGGTAATGGCAACACCAGTACCAGTACCAGTACCAGCAACACCAACACTAGCAATACCAGCCTTTATACTATTGCTGCTTATGACAATCTAAACGTAAATGTGAGTGTTCCCCAGAGTTTATCACAGTCACTTCAAACTGGACAAACAGCACAAATTACAGTCAGAGAGTTACCCCAACGAGTGTTTACGGGTAAAGTAATCCGTACTAGCAATGCCATAGATCCAACGACTCGCACTTTGCTGACACAATTAGAAGTGCAGAATTTAGATGCGACGCTGCGACCTGGGATGTATGCCAATGTCAGATTTGCGATTAACCGCACTAATCCTCCTTTTATCGTGCCAGATAGTGCCTTAGTTGTTAATGCCGGAGGTACGCAGGTAGCAACTGTAACCAAAGACCACACAGTGCATTATCAAAAAGTTGCTGTTGGGCGAGATTATGGTACTGAAGTAGAGATTACATCAGGTCTGACAGGAAATGAATCGCTGATTGCCACTCCTACGGTTGATGAGACAGAGGGCTTGCGCGTGCAGCCAGTTGCACAAAGAAAGTAGACTCAATGCATCTAAGTGAAGTACACTAAACTCATCCGTGCGATTGCCCATCCCGTCAGAAAAAGAACCACAAAGCCTAAGAAAACATTCCCAGAGCAGCAAATGTTTACCCCGCAATCTTGAGGGGATACCAGATTGGCAATAATGTTATCTCACTATGTGAGATAACATTTGTTTGTAATGTGTCTTTGTGTGAGTATGAGTGTCATTCCCGAAAACGTTCTTTTAGCTTTAGCCGAAAAACGGTGCTTGTCTAGCAGCGAGCTCGAAGTGTTTTTATATGCTGTTGAGGGACATTCGCCAAATGCGATCGCTAATAAATTGGCAATCAGCGCCGAGGCAGTACGCAAAAGATTAAGCGAAGTTTACAAGAAATTTAATGTTACTGGTAGTGGCCCAGGCAAGCTCACTAAGTTACAACAAGTTATAGAATCTGAGTATCAAGCATCTTTACTGAATATTACCCAAAACCGCCAAGATTGGGGTGAAGCGCCTGGTGTCTGCGTTTTTTATGGACGTGTAGCAGAATTGTCTCAGCTAACGCAGTGGCTAATCGAGGATAACTGCCAACTAGTGGCAATATTGGGAATGGGCGGAATCGGCAAAACTGCTTTATCTGTGAAACTGGCAAAGGAAGTTCAGGAGAATTTTGAGTATTTGATTTGGCGAAGTCTCCGCAATGCGCCACCTGTTGCAGAGATGTTAGCGAACCTGATCGGGTTTTTATCCGATCAGCAAGAAACAGATTTGCCAGAAAGCGTAGATGGTAGAGTAACGCTGCTGATTAATTATTTACGAGAGCGTCGTTGTCTGGTGGTATTGGATAATACAGAGACAATTTTACAAGAAGGCGATCGCGCTGGACAATATAGACAAGAATATGAAGATTATGGTCAACTACTTAGACGGGTAGGGGAAGAACCACATCAAAGCTGTTTGGTGTTAACATCTCGCGAAAAACCAAAAGAATTTGCACCTTTAGAAGGAGAAGCATCACCAGTCAGAACATTATCATTAGTTGGCTTAGGAGAAACAGAAGGGCAAGAAGTTCTCCAAGATAAAGGGTTATTTGGCTCACAAGAAGAATGGGCCAAGCTAGTTGAGAAGTATTCAGGCAATCCTTTAGCATTAAAGCTCGTTTCTGAGCCAATTCGGGAGTTATTTGATGGTGATATCGCTGCTTTTCTGGCTGAAGGAGAAATAATTTTTGGTGATACCCGAAATTTACTAGACCAGCAATTTCAGCGGTTGTCAGAGATCGAAAAGGAAATAATTTATTGGCTAGCAATTAAGCGCGAGTTAGTTTCTCTCGACGAATTGCTAAATGATATTGTGCGTACCTTGCCCAAAAGGGAAGTGATGGAAGCGCTAGAATCACTACGGAGGCGATCGCTAATTGAACAAAGAACAGCACTTTTCACCCTCCAGTCTGTGGTCATGGAATACATGACTGACCAGCTGATTGAACAGATTTGCCACGAAATTACCACTTGTAATATTAGACTATTTATCAGCCATGCTTTAATGGAAGCTACGGCCAAAGATTATATTAGAAACACTCAGATTACCCTAATTATCAAACCAATTATAGATAGGTTATCAACTATTTTTAGATATGCTAGAAATATTGAACATCATCTATATCAAATTTTATTGTCCCTGCGACAAATTCCCCAAACAGCAGGATATGCAGGTGGAAATCTATTAAATATTCTTTGTCAATTACAAATTGATTTTAGCGGCTATGACTTTTCTAATCTGACTATTTGGCAAGCATATTTACAAAGTGTGAATTTGCATCGAGTAAATTTTACCAATGCTGATTTAGCTAAGTCCGTTTTTTCCGAAACATTAATTAGTGTTTCGTCAGTAGCATTTAGCCCGAATGGAAAACTTTTGGCTACGGGTGATGCTGATGGCAAGACTTACTTGTGGCAAGTTGACGATGGAAAGCTGCTTTTTACCTGTATTGGACATAGTAGTTGGGTAAAATCAGTTGCTTTTAGTCCCGATGGTCAAACTTTAGCTAGTGGCAGTGATGACCAAACAGTGAAGTTATGGGATGTTCGTGACGGTAAATGCCTGAAAACCTTGAACGGACATAGCAATTGGGTAAGGTCAGTTGCCTTTAGCCCCGATGGTCAAACTTTAGCTAGTGGCAGTGAAGACCAAACAGTGAAGTTATGGAATGTCCACACCGGCAAATGTCTGATAACTTTGCAGGGGAATACCAATCGAATTATGTCAGTTGCCTTCAGTCCCGATGGTCAAACTTTAGCTAGTGGCAGTGAAAAGCAAACAGTGAAGTTATGGAATGTCCGCAATGGGAAATGCCTGAAAATCTTGCAGGGGCATAGCAGTTGGGTAAGGTCAGTTGCTTTTAGTCCCAATGGTGAAATTTTAGCTACAGGCAGTGACGACCAAACTGTGAAATTATGGGATCTTCGTGATGGTAAATGTCTGAAAACCTTGCAGGGACATACTAATCGAGTCTGGTCGGTTGCCTTCAGTCCCGATGGTCAAACTTTAGCTAGCGGTGGTGACGACCAAAGTGTGAAATTATGGGATCTTCGTGATGGTAAAAGTCTGAAAACCTTTCAGGGACATACCAATCGGGTAAGGTCAGTTGCTTTCAGTCCCGATGGTCAAACTTTAGCTAGTGGTAGTGAAAACCAAACAGTTAAATTATGGAATGTCCAAGATGGTAAGTCCTTGACAACCTTGCAAGGGCATAGCAATCGAGTAAGGTCAGTTGCCTTCAGTCCCGATGGTCAAATTTTAGCTAGCGGCAGTGAAAAGCAAACAGTGAAATTATCGGATGTCCGTAACGATAAGTTTCTCAAAATTTTGGAGGGGCATAACAGTTGGGTACGTTCGATTGCCTTCAGTCCTGATGGTGAAATTTTAGCTAGCGGCAGCGAAAAACAAACAATTAAATTATGGGATGTTCACACGGGGCAATGCTTGAAAAAATTGCAGGAACATACCAATCGAATTAGGTCAGTTGCTTTTAGTCCCAATGGTCAAATTTTAGCTAGCGGCAGTGACGACCAAACAGTGAAATTATGGGATGTCTACACCGGAAGATGTCTCCAAACCTTGAAAGGGCATACCAGTTGGGTAAGATCGGTTGCCTTTAGTCCCGATGGTCAAACTTTAGCTAGTGGTAGTGAAAACCAAAGAGTCAGGTTATGGAATATTTATACAGGAGAATGTCTCCATATTTTGGAGGGACACAGCAATCGGATCAGGTCAGTTACTTTTGGCCCAGATGGTCAGACTTTAGCTAGTGGCAGTGATGACCAAACAGTAAAGTTATGGGATGTTTACATGGGCAAGTGCTTGACAACCTTGCAAGAACATACTAATCGAGTCTGGTCAGTTGCCTTTAGTCCCGATGGTCAAATTTTAGCTAGTGCCAGTGAAGACCAAACGATAAAATTATGGGATGTCTATAATGGCAGGTGCCTGAAAACTTTGCAGGGAGCTAATTGGGTAAAGTCAGTTGCCTTTAGTGCCGATGGTCAAACCCTGATTAGTGGTAGCCAAAATGAGACAATTAAGCTTTGGGATGTATTAACGGGTGAATGCCTAAGAACACTGCGATCGCCACGACCCTACGAAAAAATGAATATCACCGGGGTTACAGGGTTAACCACAGCGCAGTTAGTGACGCTCAAAGCTTTAGGGGCAGTGGAAGATCCAGAGCAAAAATAAAAGGTAAAAGAATGAATTTTGCCTTTTCCTTCATCCTTTTACCTTTTTTATGTACCTGATGCTTATTTTATGTTAGCCCTTGCGTCCTTCACTGCGGCAAAGAAAAATAATCCTGTGAGTGGAATGCTCAATACCAGGATAATTGCCGTGGCTGTGACACCAAAATCTGGTTGTCCGTAACCGAGTTCAAAAATTGAACCGACGGCGGCGATCGCACTTACACAAGAACCACCCAGAAATAAACTGCTTTTTGGAGTTAAATACACTATTGCCCCTCCTATGCTATTGGTTTCACCGCTTGATACGAGAAGCCATTCTTAGATAGCTCCTGGGCTAAAGTCAAGGAGTTTTCTACACGGTCTACAAATACCACGCCGTTAAGGTGATCCATCTCATGCTGAATGCAGCGTCCCAGAAGGTCATTAGCCTTTAATGTCAGAGGACGACCGTACTCGTCTTTATAGGCAATTTCTACGACTTCGGGGCGCTTCACGTCTAGATATACGTTGGGAATGCTCAAGCATCCTTCTTGGGCAACAGAGATGTCGCGGCTGACTTGTTTAATGGTGGGGTTAATCAACACCAAAGGCTGATTAGCTGCGTTTTCTGGTTCTAGGTCGATGACAACTAATTGTTTGTGAATTCCCACTTGGGGCGCAGCCAAACCAATGCCATCTTTGCTGTACATAGTTTGCAGCATTTCGCGCACTATTTGGCGAAGTTCGTCATCAACCTTAGAAATCCGTTTTGCAGCTTGACGCAGCACGCGATCGCCTAAATAATGAAGCTCCAAAGGTGGATTTTTTAACTTTTTTTTCTCGACAGCAATTTCAGAGGGCATGAGTCTCGATGGCTAGATGGTGCAAATTCCTACTCTTTTCATTCTATCAATCTCAGTTAGAGGATGTTTAAAAAGTCCTAGAGTATACCAAAAACCCAGTTGCCATTCCTCTGTTTGCTTGCCTAACGGCAGCCTGACGCCAAGGAGGAGAGGCTGTGAAACCCTTACTTTTTTGTCAGGAAAGCTTGTTAGGGAGTTAGTCTTTGAGGTTGTTTTGTTAGCAATAATACTTTTTAAACATCCTCTAACCTCGACTTTATCCATTTTTTTCGCAACGCGATTGCTTAAGCTGAAACCTTTGTAGGACAGTAGTTTTACTTTTTTAACTTCATCTATAATCTGTGACGTGGAAAAAGTATTTGCCAAAAAGCTAGGGTTTTTGCCGGATAAAGAAAGCGAGTTCTTAATTTTGGATAAAGTCGAGCTAACGACGTGTTTGTGAACATCCGTGATGACGAATGCGAACATGTAAAAACTATGGTGGCACTCCAGAAACCAGAAGCACGGTTAACCTTCAAAAGTCCCCATACAGTTTTTGAAGTGACAAAAGTTTTATCGAGTGAAGCAGAAGTTTGACCAAATAATTACTAATTCGTAAAAGTGATTAACTTGACGGCTTCCCCCAAAAGCTTGATGCACCCTATAATTTCTCTGAGGGTACTGTTGGGTAACATTTTACAGGTTGGTATTCCTAGAGTAGTCAACTACGAAAGGAACAGCAATGCAAAAATATATTCCGATCAATTGCGACTTTCACGACGAGTAGATTAGGTTGTTACGGCATTTGCAGCTTTTACCCATTAGACGCTAAGCATTTTATCCAATTTTTAATCCACGGTATTGAATATGAACTACACACTCAAAAATAAACGCGCACTCGTCACCGGAGGCAGTCGCGGTATCGGGGCCGCCATCGTTAAGCGTTTGGCAACTGAAGGTGCTGATATAGCTTTCACCTACACCAGCTCGCCCGATCGCGCCAAGGAAATCACGCAGGCAGTCCAGGCGCTCGGTGTTCAAGCTTTGGACATCCAAGCCAACAGCGTTGAAGCTAGTGAGGTGGTGGCTGCTGTTGAACAGACAGTAGAGAAATTGGGTGGCATTGATATCCTTGTGAATAATGCAGGTGTAGCGATGATGTCCCCTATCGATGATTTCACACTTGCAGACTTTGATCGCATCTTTGCTATTAACGTGCGTGCCGTATTTGTGGCAACCCAAGCCGCAGTCAAGCACATGCAAGAAGGCGGACGCATCATCAACATTGGTAGCACCAACGCCGAACGTGTCCCATTTGCCGGCGCCTCTGTTTATGCCATGAGCAAATCTGCTTTGCAAGGGCTTGTGCAAGGGCTGGCGCGTGACCTCGGCCCGCGTGGAATTACGATCAATAACGTCCAGCCAGGGCCGATCGCTACGGATATGAATCCCCCAGAGGGTGAGTTTGCCGAGATGCTCAAAAAGCAGCTAGCACTGCCCCGCTACGGCACTGTTGAGGAGGTTGCAGGGATGGTCGCTTATCTAGCTGGGTCTGAGGCAGCTTACATCACTGGTGCAAACCTAATGATTGATGGAGGATTCAGCGCCTAACTACCTCTAGGTGTAGCCAACTGTAAATATCAATCCTCAGCAATGAGCGATAGACTAACTGCAAGGATGCTGAAACCTTTAGCCAGAGATATTTTTAGCTTTTTGGGCTACAAGTCAAGATTAGAAGCGCATACTCATATAAAATTGTCAATGGTTGTATTGATTGCATTTCTAGTATACAGAATCCCAAGGAGGTATCTTTGTTAAAGATTTACTTCTATTTATATATCTGGTTAAAACAGCACCGTATAGCCTTTGGAGGAATGCTAATTGCGATCGCCATCACAGGCTGTAATGCCTCTGTTAAATCGCAGCCACCTGCCAATACCCCATCGGTTGCAAATCTGATCGCGTCCAGTCCGACTCCAGCATCGGTTTCTCCTACGCAAAGCGCTGCTAATACCAAGCCGCCTGAGCAGCAAGCAGTCCAAGTGATTCGTGACTATTACAGTGCGATCGCCCGTCAAGACTATAAACAAGCTTATTCAGCTTGGGATGGAAATGGCGCTGCTAGCAAGCAGTCATTTGAGCAGTTCAAGCAGGGTTTTGCCAACACCACATCCGTTGCTGTAGAAGTTGGAAAACCCGGTAAACCAGACCCAGGTGCAGGCTCAATCTACATTGAGATTCCGGTTACTGTGACTGCGATCGCCACCAATGGAACCCCGCAGCGATTTCGCGGCAGCTATGTGCTGCGACGAGTCAATGATGTTCCTGGCTCAACTCCAGAGCAGCGTAGATGGCATCTCTACTCGGCGAAAATTACTCCTGTCAAGTAACCTGCGGTAAAACGCTGGTTTTCCAAGATTCAAGGCTAAAACCAGCGTTGCTTGAACGCCAAGATAAATCATAGAGGTTGATTAAAATGATTACTTTATACACTGCCCTTTCTCTATGGGGGCTACCGAGCATTAGCCCAGTCTGTATGGAGCTTGAAACCTGGCTTCGCATGGCAAAGCTGCCTTATAACACAATCGTCGTCACAGCAGACAATCTAAGTTAGCTCCCAAGGTAAGGTTCCGTCTTGCCACTGCGATGATAATTGGCGATCGTCTAAATTTGCTTGAACAAACATATCTAGCAGGGTAATACCAATTCAAAATTCTCTCATTCAAAATTAAGAAAGCCAGACAGAACAAAGGTTTAGGAGTATGTATGTGTCACATTCTTTTTTCAAATTGGTATAACAACTATGGTGAAAAGTCTTTACTGCTCAAATGTCAGGAAATAATTCACCAACAGCATGAACACAAAATTGGGTGAAACTCAAAACATTTCATCGATTGTAAGTCGTTCGCCAGCCTATTTTGTATTCACATCTGATTGCAACTAGGATTCCTATACAATTTTATTCCTAAAAATATTTCTTCAATCTATTTTTATTCATAGAAACCTATGCTTAACAATATTTTCTAGCATCCTCACCACATTCATTGACTAAATACAATAAACACTTAAAACGAAGACTAACTAGCTGTTCGTAGAGAGGGTTCAATTTGCACAAAGGTGGAATCTGAAATATAGTCCGACCGAGAACTGTAACAGTTCTTTCAAAAGGGCAATGGGAAGGAATTATTTTGCACAATAGTCTGGCCAGATTAGAATTATGTATTTCTACGGACTCAAGCTGAGAGCGAATCTGGTTTAATAAGGTATTGCTCAAATTGGCTTTATTTAAGAAGCTCATAGTTTAACTTTCCTTTAATCAATCTGTTACTCCTATAAAATTACTCCGAACTTTAGAGAAAAACATCGTATAATTACCAAACTATTTTCCCCCTTTTTGGAAGTCAAGTTTAAAGAACAGTAAAATTGCTTAGAAAGCAGAACAGCTAGTACCGCAAGGCGGAAGTCAAAAGTCAAAGGTCAAAAGTCAAAAGTATTATGGAATGGGCTTTTTAGGGATTTTAAATGGTTGCTCTCTTTACGCCGTGGCGTACTAGTCAATTATTATCAATAACTGTTAAAAGCAATAATGAGTATATCTGTGGGAAATGGTATAAAGATTAGGTAAATGCTCGAGACAGCAGGAAGACAGAGGAAAAAAGTCACAATGGATAAAAGCTGATGTATTGGCAAACTTTGCACCATTGACTATAAATAGTGGTGTTATTGACGCAAAGACGCAAAAGCTGAACTTAGTGCCTTGGCGTTAAGTTCAAATTTTGAGGTGATGTGTGTTTAAATCTTTCACGAAACTTGACTATCTGCTCAAAGAAACTTTCCTCGGTTTACTGCGGGGAGGTTGGATGAATTGGGCAGCTGTAAGTACTGTAACAGTGTTATTGTTTTTATTTGGCTTGAGTTTGCAAACCTCTTGGCAAGTCGAAAAACTCCTCTATCAGTTTGGTAGCCAGCTAGAAGTATCAGTTTATCTCGAACCGGATACTCAAATCGAAAATATTGAGCCACTAATCGCTAAAATGCCAGAGGTGGCGGCGATAAAAACCATTACCAAACAAGAAGCTTGGACTAAGTTAGTTAAGGAAATGAGAATTTCTGATATTGAGGGTGCTACCCAGCAGCTAGGTGAGAATCCTCTGGTTGATGAGATGAAGGTGAAAGCGGGTAATTCTCAAGTTGTACCAACCTTAGCAACGCAGTTGGCTAAATTACGAGGAGTTGAGACGGTGCAGTATGTCGATGAAGCTGTTAAACGCATTGCCCAGTTGCACCGAGGCCTGAACTGGATTAGTTTAACAATTACGATTATTCTGACTTTAACAGCGATCGCAGTGACTACCACCACAATTAGGCTGATTGTCATGGCGCGTCGCCAGGAAATTGAAATTATGCAGCTAGTGGGAGCGACTTCTGTTTGGATTTACCTCCCGTTTATTCTACAAGGAATTGCCTTTGGTTTGGTTGGTGGTGCGATCGCTTGGAGTTTCATTTCTGTGATTCAACAGTTTCTCGGTAAGTTACTAGTCAATCAACCTGAGTTTATCCAAGTCATCACCAACAGAGTGCAACTCACTCCAGCAGAAATTTTATTATTGCCTCTGATCCTTTTGGGTTTCGGTGCAGCTGTAGGATTAATGGGGAGCTTATTTGCTGTCCGACGTTTTGCTAAAAGATAGTCCTTTGTCATTGGTCATTTGTCCTCTGAACTTGGAACTTCGACCTCTGAACTCGGAATTTTGACCTCTGACCTCAGAACTTCGACTTCTGAACTCGGAACTTCGACCTCTGAACTCGGAATTTTGACCTCTGAACTCGGAATTTTGACCTCTGAACTCGGAATTTTGACCTCTAAACTCAGAACTCCGACTTCTGAACTCGGAACTTCGACCTCTAAACCCGGAACTTCGACCTCTAAACCCGGAACTTTGACCTCTGAACTCGAAATTTTCAAAAAAAATTTTAAAAGAATAACTGAAGTTTTGCTTGAACGAATATGAAATTAAACCTATATATCAACTTAACAGGGCTAATCAAATGACCAATGACCAATGACAAATGACCAATGACAAATGACAAAATCACTATGAAATCACAATGGGAATGTTTTTTGCAGAATCTTGGTGTTTGGGAAGGTTCATTTACTAATTTTTCTCCCCAAGGAACACTTTTGAATGATACTCCTAGTCGTCTTTCCCTAGAAGGTTTGAACAATAGCCAGAAAGTGCGTCTAACTCTGAGCCGTTCGGGACAAGATATAATCAGAGAATTTAATTCTGTGGGAGGGGGTCTGCTGTTTTTTGAAAATGGTTCATTTTCAGAAGGTTTAATTCAGCTAGGGCCATTTTCCGAATTTGGTGCAGAACTCGCTTTAGTTCATGAAAATCGCCGCTTGCGTCTGGTGCAACTGTTTGATAATACTGGTCAGCTAAAGGAATTAATTTTAATTCGAGAACATCTCGCCAGAACCCTAGTAGCAGAACGTCCAACTTTGCAGATAAATGATTTGTTGGGAGAATGGCAAGGTCAAGCAGTAACAATATATCCAGATTTGCGATCGCCTGATACTTACTCTACAATCTTCAAATTACAACTTGATGATGCTGGGCGATTAATTCAAAGTACCTCTTTTGCAGAACGCACAATTACCTCAACTGCTACCATTAAAGACCCGATTGTTCTCTTTGACCAAGACCCCCAAAAGCAGGTGCAAGTATTATTTTTACCAGATGGTGCTTCTGCAACATCACCTCTCAAAGTGCAGTTACGCCAACCATTTTTTATAGAAGTGGGTTGGTTAATCCAGCCAAACCTGCGCCGACGGATGATTCGCAGCTACAACGAGAAAGGCGAATGGGTTAGTTTGACATTAGTTACTGAAGAAAGAAAGCTTTGATATCATCTGCGCTTGATTACTTGTCAAATATTTAACTGTTGCCAAAATGTGGGTAATGACAAAGCTTTATTTATGTATATTCAAATAGCTGTAGTTGCGATCGCAGTCATCTTAATAGCTGGAGAAAATCTAAAGGCCGTTGCAGACTCGCAATCTTCTACTAAAGATGGCCTTAGTAGTATTGTGGCAACATCGACATTAGAGATAGAGGGAGGGTATGCAAAATATGCTGATTATATCGGATTAACTCCAGTAGATACCCAGTCTGTGGAGTTTTCCCAAATTTCCCAAAGAATTGTCAAAGATATCCAGATTCGTTTTGTTAATAACAAAGATCAATTGCTCGATGAAAAAGGTCAGCCGATCAAAGGACGAACTCGAAAAGATTTCATCATTGGTCTGCTGAAACTTAAACCTGGTCAGGTATTCCGTGAAGATTTACTGGAAGCAGACTTGCAACGATTGCGGAGATTAGAGTCATTTAATGAAGTCAATGTTTATCGACAAGAAGATGCCAACAGCGTTAATCTCATCTATGAAATTAAAGAGCGTAACTTCCCTTCTCTAATATTAGGAGGCGGTAGTAACGAAGATGTTGGATTATTCGGTCGGGTGGGTTATAAAGATGAAAATATCAGCGGTCTTAACGATAAATTAGATACAACTGTGCAAATCAGCGGTAAAGATGTCCAATTTAATGGTCAGTTCACTAGTCGTTATCGTCCTGAAGAACCAAACCGCTTAGGCTACAGCATCAGAGCTTTTCGTAATCGTAATATATCGGGAACCTTCAACGAAGATATCAGATTATCTACCGGTGACAAAGTACGCGAGGGAAGGTTTGGCGGTTCTGTAGGAGTTTTACGATCTTTTAATGAGTGGGATGCGGCTATAAGTTTGAATTATACCAGAATTAGCTTACGCGATCGCGAATATAATGTCGCACAGGTCGATAGATTAGGGAGTCCTTTATCTGTGAGCGGTACTGGCATTGATGACTTATTTACAGTATCATTTGCTGTATCCAGAGATCAACGCGATCGCCGAGAAAATCCGACTCAAGGATCAATCCTCACTCTCAGCACAGAACAAGCAATTCCGATTGGACTGGGCAATATTTCTAGCAACCGCCTACAGGGAGATTATATTCAGTATTTACCAGTCAGTTGGATAGGTAATGGTAGACCAACCGACAATCCAGAAATGTTGGCGATTAATTTGCAAATTGGTACGACTCTTGGAAACTTTCCACCAGCTGATGCTTTTAATATTGGTGGACTAGATTCTGTCAGGGGTTACGGTTATGGAAAAGTTGCCAGTGGTCGGAGTTATGGTTTAGCTTCTGTGGAATATCGTTTCCCAATTTTTTACTCAATCGGAGGAGTTCTTTTCACTGACTTCGCCTCAGATTTCGGGTCTAGCGAAACCGTGCTAGGAGAACCAGGAGTGCTACGAAATAAACCTGGAAGTGGCTTTGGTTACGGCTTAGGATTGCGCGTCAAGTCATCCTTTGGGCTAATTCGAGGTGACTTAGGAATTAGCGATCAAGGAGAACTTAGATTTGAAGTTACTACAGGTCAGCGATTTTAACGGGTGGCAAAAAAGCCCTAGTACCGCTGCGCGGAAGTCAAAAGTCAAAAAGCTCGAATTTCGCGGCTTTGAGCGATTTAGAATGGTGAGGCAGTCCGGTCTTGGGGGTTCCCCCCATGAGGAACTGCCGAACCCGAAGGGGTAGTTTATTTTTGCCGATGTGTAGTAGAAAACTACTGAAGATTGCTTAATAACACACTCAGGGCGATTTCATTCTAAAAAGCTGCTTGAGTATGTCTAGTCCAAAAGGACATAATTCAAGATATTGGAGATTACTTGCACATTTGTAACGTGCGGCGATCGCTAGCAGCGATCGAATTTAACCGATAAAAGTCTTCCAGAGCCAAGGAGTAAGCATAAGAATTTGACTCATCATCACTAACCTGGGGCAGTCTATTGCTTGTAGCTACCTGATTTGATTGCTCAGAACTGGCTTCATTTGACGAAGTATTAACCGTCATTGCCAATTCTCCTGATGGGTTGATTGTACCCTGAAAACAATTCAACTCTGATTGGGGCATATACAATGCACCCTTTACCTTGTCCTGCTGCTTTTGAAATATGATATAACCTTGACCAAGCTGGTTGGGTTTTGGGGATTGACCATAGAGGTAAATCCCATCTTTTACAGGAAAATTTGTTTTTGGTAAAACTCTGGCGCTTTTTGTAGTTCCCTGATCGCCTGGAACCAATGCTGTGACTATAGGTGCTGTGTTTCCGCCTCCAGAAGCCGCATTAAGTTGACTTCTTTGCTCTCGAACTTTTCTAAGCTGCGACAAAAGAGAGTTTTCGGAGGTTTTGTGAATCTGAGCCGATGAGAATCGAGAATCTGTAAATGATGTTACATGAGTTTGTTTGGATATAAGGCCCAAACCGAGAAGTAAGCCTAAGCCCGCGAGGGGAATTCCCCACTTCCGGGGAGATAATAACTGATGAAGGTTGTTAAGCACCCTACTTCTCCTGTTAAAAAAACTAACTAAGTTCTCTAGAACTTACTTAAATCATAACCAAGTCTTAATTGTCAAAGACTTTATCCACGACTTATATTACTATTGTCCAAAAAATAAAACTGTCAAAAACAAAAGTTTTTATCGAATTTGGTTTTACAATCTTAGATTAGCATCAGTTAGAGTCTTTATAACAGAAGGTAGGAGGTAGGGGGCAGGGGGCATGGAGGCAGAAGGCAGGAATAACCCACGTTTAAAAGCGTGAGATTGAAGTAAGAAGAATTGTATCTCGCTACACTCTACTGAATATAATTCTTCTTTTAAAACTGGATTTTATACCCAGAATTAAAGTTTTCATATCATGTGCGGCTAATTAGTTATAATTCCCAAATCTATGCAGAAAGCCCAAAAACCCCTCCTTTCTGCCCCTCTGCACCCCTGCTCCTGGAGCGGTCTTAATGATAAGTCTTTAACCGGACACGATATCATGCATCATTTTTCCTCCTGCCCCCTTCAAGAAACTTGTATATCTTGTAGCTTTGCCACCATTTCTGCACGCGCCGAAACCTTCAACTTCCGAAACATCCTCTTCAAAGCTTGTTTGACGGAATTTTGCGTAATCCAAAGTTTTTCTCCAATTTCCGCATTCGTTAACCCCTGTGCTACTAACTCGGCAATTTCTAACTCACGCGCTGTTAGAGGACTTACTAAAAGGGAATGGGATATTTTGGGTTTTGTCCGTAGGGTTGCCATTTTTGCTGACAAATGAATACATAAAGCACTCAAGTCAGCTAAATCGTTGCCATTAAAGGCAGGATTTCCCTTGTCACGTGCCAAGTTAAGCGTTCCTACAAGACGACCATCGCAAACAATTGGCCCAGTCATCACGTGTTCGTGGTCGGAACGCGAACAAAAATGCTTCCAGTCTCCTGGCGATAATAATAACTGTTCGTGGGCGGGAGCATGACGCTCAACCACATAGCGTCCCACTGGATTGCTCTCTAAGCATACTGCCGGAATGCCTGTAACATTAATCTCAGTGCTTGGCTGCTCATCTAGGAGATAAATACCCCAATTTTGCACGCCAAAATGCTCGCTAATTTGATCCGTCAGAGCAAGTCTTAACTCTTGCTCATTCTGGACATTAGCGATCGCATGAAATACAGCGTGTAGAGAATTAGCCATAAGTGTACCCAGTTGGGGACTATCCAAGCCTCAACAATTACTTCTATGCTAATACCAAGGAAACTAAAACGCTAATTACAGTAGCGACTAGGAGAAGCACATGACAGTTACACAACTCTCTGCTCAGGAACTTTTCCGGGCTGCTTATGAAAACCGCTATACTTGGGATAAGAATTTCCCTGGTTATACCGCAAATATTACCTTTAAGCATGATGATAAAGTGTTTACAGGCAAAGTTATCATCAGTGCCAATCTCAAAGCCGAAGTTTTGGATGTAGATGATGAGTCAGCCCAGAAAGCAATTCATGGTCAAGCCTGGGAGATAGCAATTCACCGCATCCGCCGCAGCTTTGAAGACACCCACAGCGCCAATACGTTTAGCTATGGTAAAACTGACGAAACTGGTGCGGTTGAGCTTTTAATGGGTGGTAAGGCTGAAGGCGATAAATACAAAGTTCGCAATAATGAAGTCTGCCATGTTCACCGTCTAATCCACGGTACTTTTGTTACCATTGACACCTTCAGCAGTCATGACACTGGGGAAGGTTATCTATCCCATACCTATGACTCTGTGTACAATGACCCGAAAACTGGGGAACAGAAGGGCGGTAGAAGCGAATTTATTGATGAGTATGAAAAAGTTGGTGACTATTTCATCCTAAATCGTCGGGAGATTCGCACCGAGACAGCAGGACAATTTTCTACTCAGGAATTTATTTTCTCTGACATTAAATTGTTGGAACCTGTTGCTGCTTAAGCTGTATTCTGTAATTCAAAAATTAGCGATCGCTCTTGAGTTAAAGGGAGCGATCGCTTTTATTTTTTGGGCATTCCATGCGTAGCTGTAGCCCATCCTAGACATCGCTCAATCACGTTAAGATACTTTATTAGGTGTTCCTAATCAAGCGGTAATCTACTTATGAGTCAACTTGAAAACATTCAAGCTGAGTATGAAAAGTTTCCTGAAGCATTGGAGAGTGTAATTATTAGCACTGTGAGCGCACAAGCAATACCCAATGCTAGTTATGCTCCCTTTGTAATGGATGATTCCAAAAATATCTACATTTACGTCAGTGGTCTTTCGATTCATACCAAAAATCTTTATGCCAATCCTCATGTTAGTGTCTTGTTTATCGAGGATGAAGCTAAAAGTAATCTAATTTTTGCGCGTCGTCGTTTGAGTTTTGATTGTACGGCAACTTTGATAGAGCGTGAAACGGACAATTGGAATCAAATTGTTGAGCAATTTCAAAGGCGGTTTGGTGACATTATCGAGGTTTTGCGCGGCTTATCTGACTTTCGGATTTTCCGGCTAACTCCCAGTGAAGGTCGTTTTGTAGTTGGTTTTGGGGGAGCATATCATATTAGTGGCGATAACCTTCATCAACTCGTTCAAATTACAGGAGATGCCGAAAAAAACAAGGGTAAACTATGAATTATGAATTGCAAGAATTTAGCACCCAAGAGTCAGAAGCTAGAATTTAGCAGGAATTGATATATTGATTCATCAAATGTTCTCCTGATTCTTGAAATATTCAGACAAATGTATTTTGATTCCTGAATTAGTTTGACTGTATGCAAATTCAAATAAACTAAACTTTTTAATTTTATGCTTCAGTTTCAACCTCCTGGCTTTGGACATAAAGTCATCCATACATTCTTGGGGGCAATGGTTTACTATACCCAAACGAATGCACCTTGGGCGATTGCTGACACTGAAGATTTACCCCCATTATTATTTCTCCATAACTTTGGTGGGGGAGCGTCTGCTTATGAATGGTCTAAAGTTTACCCAGCTTTTGCCTCTAATTACCGCATTTTAGCCCCCGATCTCATCGGCTGGGGAGAATCGGCCCATCCAGTTCGGGATTATAAAATTAGGGATTATCTCAGTACGATCGCAGAGTTTATCATCCAAACTTGTCGCCAGCCGGTGACAGTGGTAGCCTCATCTCTCACAGCCGCTTTTGCTATCCGCCTAGCTATTGTTCAACCCAATTTATTCAAATCACTGTTTTTGGTTTCCCCTTCTGGATTTGATGATTTTGGGCAGGGTGCTGGACGCAGACTTCCGCTTTCGGTAATTAATGCGCCTCTGTTGGACAATTTTATTTATATGCTTGGTGCTGAAAATGAAATTGCAGTCCGAAATTTTTTACAAAGTTTTCTCTTTGCTAAGTCACAGCGAGTATCTCAAGAAATGGTAGAGGCTTATTTAACCTCGGCACAACAACCTAATGCCAAGTTTGCTGCTTTGGCATTTTTGCGGGGCGATCTTTACTTCGATCTGAGTTTATATATCCAACAATTAACAGTTCCCACAGTCATTTTTTGGGGAGAAAAAGCACAATTTACCGACATCAAATTAGGACAACGCTTGGCAAATTTAAATACAAGAGCAATTCGAGATTTTTATGCGATCGCAGATACCGGAATATTACCTCACTTGGAAATACCAGAAGTTTTTATTGGTCTATTGCAGCGGTATCTTTGAGAATTAAAAGATATTTTTATAGTCAACCAAAGTAATCTCGTTACAATAGACAATGACTGGAATCATATCATGTCCGGTTAAAGACTTATCATGATTGTCCGCTTCAGGGGCAGAGGTCTATGGCAGGAAACCCTAACGCTCACCGGGAGAGCAGAGGGGTACAAGGGAGGGGTTTTTGGACTTTCTGCATAGAGAAAGGAAATTATAACTAATTAACCGGACATGATATTATACACCCAAAAACCGACCAGTATATAGTAGTTAAATTAATTGCGAAAGTAGTCACCATACACTCTATTTAGCACCGTGATGCATTCTAATGTCCTGATAGCACATCCTTCAACCACCACGATCGCTCTCGTTGGTGCTGGCTTTAGTGGTTCTTTAGTAGCGGCTCACCTGTTAAAAACTGCCAACCGCCCCCTATTGATTAAACTGATTGAGCGCAGTCACGACATTGGCAAGGGAGTCGCCTACAGCACGGACACCATCAGCCATTTGCTGAATGTATCCGTAGGCAAAATGAGTGCCTTTCCCAGCGATCCTAGTCATCTGCTGCGCTGGTTAAACTATAACCGCAGTGAGTTAGGGACATTTCTGCCCAGTGACTTGAATGCCAGCAGCTTTATTCCCCGTCAGATATTCGGGCTTTATATCCAATCGATTTTGGAGGAAGCTGAAGCCACGGCATCGAGTAACGTCCGGCTAGAGCGCGTCATCGATGAAGTGGTGGCAGTGGAGCCACAAGCCAAAGGCGCGATCGTCTCCTTGAGTAGCAGCCGTACTTTCGTGGCAGACAAAATTGTACTGGCACTGGGAAACGCCCCTTCTCCCCCTCCTGGATCGCAACCCTCTGAGGACAATGACACCCCCTACCTACGTCATGCTTGGTCAGCCGAGGCGTTGGCAGAGTTGAAACCTGATGCGCCTGTATTGCTGATTGGCACTGGACTGACGATGGTGGATATGGTGGTATCACTCCACGCTGGCAACCATCAAGGCAAAATTTATGCCGTATCTCGCCGGGGATTGTCTCCGCTACCGCATCAATCGACTAAACCCTACCCCGCCTTTTTGACCCCAGACACCGCGCCGAAAACAGTTCGCGGCTTGCTGCGGCGCATTCGCAGTGAGGTGCAAACGGCAGCAGTGCAGGGCTACGACTGGCGATCGGTGATTGATTCCCTGCGTCCGATCACCCAGCAACTCTGGCAACAACTGCCCCTCGTAGAACAAAAACGGCTTTTGCGCCATGTCACCCCCTATTGGGATGTACATCGCCATCGAATTGCCCCCAAAATTGCCAAGATTGTCCAAGCAATGCTGGATTCTGGGCAACTAACTATTACCGCAGGGCGCATTCAGGGCTATCAGGCGGCATTTGAGGCGGTGGCAGTGACCGTTCGCCAGCGCCAAACGCAAAAAAATCAGGTTTTGCAAGTCGGTCGCGTGGTGAATTGCACCGGGATACAGGCAAATTATCAGCGATCGCCCCAATCCTTAATTGCCAATTTACGCACCCAGGGATTGATCCGCCCCAACGATATTGGCTTGGGTTTGGATACTACCCCCGATGGTGCTGTATTAGATGCTCAGAGTAAACCTTCAAGCCTACTCTATACCTTGGGTACTCCCCGCAAAGGCAATTTGTGGGAAACGATCGCTGTTCCCGAACTGCGCGAGCAGGCTCAGGCATTGGCGACAACAGTGTTGCAATCCTTACCAGTGCGGGTGCGTCCCGTTTCGCCCATTTCTCGCGCCACTGAACAAGAATATAGCGACCTTCGACTTGCCATACCCCAGTCAACACTATTGTTTCGCCAATTCTTTGACCCAGAATCTAGCACCTACACCTATCTGATTGCAGACAGTCAGACTAAAGATGCGGTGCTGGTAGATACAGTATTGGAGCAGGTTGACCGTGATTTACAAGTGCTGGATGACTTGGGGTTGAGTCTTTGCTACTGTTTAGAAACTCACATCCATGCTGACCATATCACTGGTGCTGGTAAACTTAGACAGCAAACGGGTTGTCAGGTGATGGTGCCCCAAAATGCCACTGCTAGGTCTGCGGATCACTCCCTTGCCGATGGCGAAACCTTAATCGTAGGGGCAGTGCGGATTGAGGCGATCGCTACACCAGGGCATACCGACAGCCATCTGGCTTATTTAGTCAACAATACCCATCTGTTAACGGGGGATGCCTTATTGATTCGCGGCTGTGGACGCACAGACTTTCAATCGGGTGATGCGGGTACTCTGTACGAGACAGTGACGCAACAGTTATTTACTCTCCCAGAAGAAACCCTGGTTTATCCCGCCCATGACTACAAAGGGCGCACTGTTTCTACTATTGGTGAAGAAAAACGCCTCAATCCCCGATTTGCTAATCGCAGCCGCGAGCAATTTATCGCAATCATGAGCCATCTGGGTTTGAGTTATCCCAAAAAGATGAACGAAGCCGTACCCGCCAATGAATACTGTGGCGATTTCATGCCCGAAGAGAGTCTGAGCAATGGTACGAGTTTGGCGATTGATGTAGATCGTGAAAAAGTAGAAAAAACGCTATCAACTAATACTGAAATTTATGAGGACTACTTTGCTATGTACATTTAGGAGTATCGTGGCTACCTAGAAAGTAACTGCGCGTTTAATGCTTTAGTAATGCGATCGCCAGAAGCTTCTAAGTGAGCTAAGGTGTAAAGATCGAGGCTTTTTCCGTCAGGGTGACGCTCGGTCCTCGCTATCGCTGGCGCTAACGCAGTGGTTTCAAGGGAAGGAACCCCGCTAATGATCTGTTCGCCAAGTTGTTTGAGTCTGACATCAATGGCTTTTTGCAGTTGGCGCAGTTTATACCAAGCTAATGTCCGCCCATCTTCAGGTGTATTAGTAGTACCCAAGATCATCTGTAACAAAATATTCAGATGTTCCCGTTGCAATGAACGGCGGATGCTAGAAATTGGCTTTGGTTCTCCTGGGGCGAAAACTTCTGTCCAGATGCCTGTTTGCAGGGTGTCGAACAATTCTGGTATGGAAAGCGCTTCTCCGGGCAGGGTTTTTAATTCTATATCTTGTAAGCGATTCAGGCGATCGCTGTCTAATAGCGATCGCAATATTGCACTTTGAAAACTCAAAATGCGATCGTGAATTGGATAATCAAGGCGGTTATTAGGTGCAGAACTACCCCAGTGTTCCCAACGGGACGGTGCTAGTTGATTGAGCAATTGTGGTGAAAAGCTAAAAGCATCTTCGGCAAATACATACTCTTGTAACTTTGTCAACGCTTGACGTTGTTTTAAAAGTGAAACTGGTACAAATGCCCAAGCATCATCACTGGTATGGAGACGCCGAAACGATTGTCCGCCAATGTATTTAGAAAGCAAAGTGGCGTTCCGAAAATAATATTTAAGTACTCTATTAAATTTCAGGCGTAGGTTACTATAGCTTTCTCCTTTCGATAGATAACCCTGATCAAGACGCTGCCACATAAAACGAGCATTATCCATTTGCCACTGTGAATAAAGTAGCACATCACTACTCATATCCCAGACATTTGCCAAAGGATTGATATCCCAGATATCTTCATCAGTTGCGTAAGATAATTCTGGTTGAGGCGACGCTAGTGCAATCTGGTCTAAAAAACTTTTTTCTGATTCTGGAATCGTTACCTCAAGTGCTGTTGCTGGAAATTTTTTGTAGCCATACTCAATTGCCCATTCGTCATAAGGCCCAATAACTCCTGGGAAATAGTCACCTTGTTGTACTCCCTGTGGTGCTATATTCACAGGTACATAGTCCATCACCGAACCCACTAAACCTTTGGTGTGAGTGATTTCAGTATTATTTAATTCTTGTGGCGCTAACATGGTGCTGCCATAAAAGTTGTGGCGCAAACCCAGAGTGTGCCCAACTTCGTGAGCGATAAGAGAACGCAAATATTGATGTA
The DNA here is from genome assembly GCF_017115165.1 of Nostoc sp. LPT. GTDB lineage: Bacteria > Cyanobacteriota > Cyanobacteriia > Cyanobacteriales > Nostocaceae > Nostoc. Next base: position 222,090 of record NZ_JABXKF010000139.1, read on the forward strand.
CATACTCCTTCATCGTTTCACCACTAGGTGTAGTGTTTGGCAACATTGACAACGCTAGCGCCCCCATAGCTGCTTGATTTGAAGACTCCATACCATAGCAGGACTCAGAGGAGAAAAACAAAGCAGAGGAAGATGATGCAAAGAATCTATCCAGATATTTTCTTGCGTGTTCATGTCCTTTCATCTTTTCTGGACATGAATTTGCCTCGATTAATGCATGATATTCTTGCTGAACTAAACGCACCATATTGGCATCCACAATAATATCTGCATCCAATATTTCCCCGGTGAAGGGGTTAACGCGCATCGGGCCTTTGGCAAAACCTGCATCTAAAGAATTGAACCAGCGAATAGTGTTGTAATGTACATCTGCTGGTTTCCAATCAGCATCATCTGGCATTTGCTGCACTTCAATAGCATTTTGAAATCCGGCTTTTTCAAATGCTTTGTTCCACATCAAAACGCCTTCACGAATCGCATCACCGTATTTTAGTGGTACAGCATTTTCAATCCAATACACAATTGGTTTTTTCGGTAGAGATAAAGGGGCGTTAGGATCGGATGGTTCTAGATGCCAGCGATTAATGTAACGTACAAATGATTCACGAGCATTATTATCAGAAAAGTCTTGGAAAGCAGTAGTAAAATATCCAACTCTATCATCGGCAAGTCTGGGAATATAACCATTGTTTTCTCTCAACTGAGAAAAACTGTAGTGTACCTTTAGAGTGAGTGCCCTACTATCGGGTACAGTGATTAAATTTGAACCTTCTAGTGATGAAAAACCGTAAATCGAATCAATCTCTATGTTTTCTGGGAAGCTGTTAACATCACCAAAATATGACTTGCGTGCATCTAAGCGGTAATCGGCTTGCAAAGAGTATTTTAATAGAGAAGTTAATCCAGGAAAATCCTGTATTAGCAGTCCATTCAGGTCGATTAGAATATTTTGATTTTTGGGATCGATAGTAGCTATTTCGAGTGAATAAAGAACTGAATCGCTAAATGAACGAGCCAGCGATCGCTGTTCTGCTATACTGTCTGTACGGAATTTTACATTACGCACAACAAAATGCAATCTATTATTTATTCTTCGGAAGTAAAAGATAAAATCAGAAAGAGGTAATCCACTATAAATCCCACTTTACCCAATGCCTGATTCCAATGTTACTATAGCTAGGTAGTTTTTATTTAGCTGCTCTGGCTTAAGTTCTAAAAAAACTTTTCCCGAATCCTCGCTACAATAAAGTGTGAAAAGTCCTTCTAGTTTATCTATCCGATTAACAATCCCATTAAATAGACAAAAATCTTCCTTTTTAATCTCAGCAATATTCTTGTCAGCACTTACTAAGTTTTCAACTACAGGGAGTACATTTAATTGCTGTACATCAATATTAGAAGTATTTGAAAGTTGGTTTGCTTCTGCATAATCATTTGATAGCAACAAGCTATACAGTAATACTATACAGACTGCTAATTTTGTTATCCAGTATTTCATCCTTTGGCTTTCCACCTGAACAGTTCTCGTGTTAAGGAAAAATGTCGAGTAGTTTTTCGTCTGTAAGTCCTTCAAATATCTAGGGATTACAATATAAATTCACTCAATCAGATAAACAATGCCTCTAATACAGCACAGCAGAAATCCAGCTACCATCTTAATTAACTAGACAAATTGTTCAAGCAACTTGTTCAAGGTAGGCAAACTTCCGCCACAGTGTACTAGTTTAAAAGTCGTGTGACTGTTGATTGTTATTAGTAACTATTCAGGAATTATCCATAAGCATCTATCTTTTAAGGTTGATAATTTTTACAACCAAAGATATATGTTTTTTTTATTTCTACTTGTATTAAAAACCAAATGTTGTATTAAAAATGTATTTAGTGCTACATTTAGTAGCCCAAGAAATCTCAAGCATGATTTATAAACAAAGAGTAATACTGATAAGAAAGCTATTATTGAGCATTTAAATGCTTTTTTCGGATGAATTTTGGAAATTTATGCTAATTTCAACCGTTTTCTCAGATAGTCAATTGTTCTCAATGGTCTTTAAAGCGTTATGACCACGCAAAATCAGCTTTTTTGCCTAATTATCGACCATTTGCTCTAGGCAACCACAAACCAATTTTGAGTGATTTGCGGTTATTTTATGTACAAGCAAAAGTGAGTACACCAATTTCTACCGCTTGGGTGATGTCAAAATCAAGCAATCTATGAAAAATATCGTGGTTAACTAAATATTGCAGTTAATACATATCTGGCGAAATTAAATATGCGTTATCCAGAACCCTTGTAGAGACTTAGCATTGCTAAGTTTCTAGATTCTTTTTCTCCTCTATGAATGGTTTGATTTAGTTGATTTGCTTGTGGATGATTGGTATAGTCTCATTTAAGATATTTCATAACTGAGATATGCCTTTTGTTAGAAGGATAATTATTTTTTTATAGGTAATCTTTATTTGTACTCCAAAAAACAAACTAATTCGGCAATGATAAATTTGATTTCTAGGACTATTAGTCAAATCAGTTCCCTCCTTAAAGGACTTCAAATAAAAGGTTTTTTGGCTATTGTCATAGTTGGTTTTCTAGTGCTGACGACGAATGTTGCTCCTGGGCAAAGTAACACAGGCTTAAAAGAAAGAGTTCGCGAACAGATACAGCAAGATGATTCTCAAAGACCGAGAACAATCGGGGAATGGAATAAAGAAGCTCGTGAAACCAAAGGTGCTCCTGGTGAACGACTTAAAAAGATTGGAGAAGAGTCAGCAGAAGCCTTTAAACAATTTGGAGCTGGCTACGTAGAAGGTGCTGAGAAAACTGCTAATGATGTCGGGGAAAGTGCAGCACAAACAGGCAAAAAAATACTGAACTAAGTTTGACGTCAAATGCATTCTAATCTTTACTTGGCAGTAAGTACTAATAACTTTTCGCCAATAAATGAGTAATATTACGAAGGCTGGTATCTAACCAACGAACTCTTCTAATATTTGCGTAAAGCGTTCACCCTTACTGAGCATAGATTGTAGCATTTCGTCAATTGCATTAAATATAGGTTTTTTAGTAGGGGTGTACAGCTAGCTGTATACCCCTACTGCGTATTATTTCACGTCCGTTTGATCACTATTAAACTTGAAGAACCCCAAAGACTCAAAACTATACTTTGTTTACCGTTGCTTTGGCTTATTAAAGGCTGCGAGCTGCTGGTTTGACTGGAGGCAGTAACCCACCTACAAGAGGATTACAATGCAGAACCTTCCAACAAAATTTCAACCACAGTTGGTTGCTTCTGTCAATGCGTAAATCATAAATTTAGTCTTTTCAAAGATTAACAAGTAATACTTTTTTACTTTCTATTGTAATCAAGTTAACATCTATCCAAAGAAATACCTTTTAATAATCTTTTAATTTGGCAACAGACTTATAATTGCTAAGTCTTTCATTTGGCACTTGCCAAGCATTATTTTGGCTTTGAACGATCTTCTTTATGATTTTAAGACATCTGTCTTCAGTAGGGTAAAACTCCAAATGTACATTTGATAACATTATTAAGAATAAATAAATAATTGCGATTTGGAGTTAATCATGACATCTACACAAACCAACGATCCAACTATTCGTGAACATGTACAAGCTTGGCAAAATTTAAATGTAGATCAACAACTTGCTTTGTTTTGGTTTATCTACAAAGAAATGGGGGGTTCAATTACTCCAGCCGCTCCTGGAGCAAGTACTGTTTCTCCAGAAATAGCTGAAGGTTTATTTAATCAAGTTAAGGAATTATCTCACGAACAACAATTACAAGTTCAGCGTGATTTGATTAATAAAACGGATACCCAAATTTCTCGTGAGTATGGCTCTTTGGGTGATACTACAAAACTCCTATTTTGGTATCGATTATCTCAAGGGATGGATAATGGTACTATAATTCCTGTACCTAATGATTATGAACTTCCTTCCGAAGCTAAACCATTGTTTGGCAAAATTCAACTCTTAGAGTTTGAACAGCAGATTACTCTTTTCCGTGATTATGTTTCGCCACTGGGTGCTGAAGCCGCAAGTGTTGGAATTTAGCACTTTTGAACTTTTTAGGATGCTAAGGGTATCTATTAAGTTATTTATACCCTTGTCTTAAAACTTTCTAGATTCGCCAGTCGCTTAATATAAAGCTAAATTTTGATGGCTGGCGTATTTAGTAATTTTTATTTCATTACTTTGAGATGTTTATGACTTCTATAAATATCAAATTTGTATAACAAAGTGTATCAGAATTTGTGAATTTGGATATAGACGCTCACTTGATAGTTATAGCGTTACTGTATACTAAAACTATCTCATGCAATTCCAGCGATCGCTGGAATAATTAGTTTGGAAGATTGAAGCTGTGGATAAGTTTAAGTTGATTTTAGTAAGCTAGCAGAATTAACATCTAAAAACAACGTCGCTTGGGGTTGTTGACGGAGAATAGAAGCCGGACAGTCTTTACCAACGTAACTTTCCAGCATTTCTTTTACCACATTCGCTTTACGTTTTTCTGGAGCAAGACAGATAATTTTTTTAGCTGAACAAATTGTTGGAATGGTGATAGTAAAAGCATACTGTGGCACGGTTTCTAAATTCGGAAAGTGACCTGTACTTACTTGTTGCTGACGGTTCACAGTATCCAGTTTTACCAGTTTAACTTTGTAAGGATCTTGAAAATTTGTTACAGCTGGATCGTTAAAAGCTAAATGCCCATTTTCGCCAACACCAAGACAGCATAAGTCAATCGGTTGTGCTTGCAATAATTTAGTGTAGCGATCGCACTCTGTTACTGGTTGTAATGTATCACCTTCTATATAGTGAAATTTTTTAGGATTAACTCGCTTCTCTACACGTTCTCGCATATAACGCCGAAAACTAGCAGAATGGTCAGCAGTAATTCCCAAATATTCATCTAGATGGAACAGAATAATCCGTGACCAATCTACACCACCCAATGCAATCAAAGCATTAAGAAATTTGAGTTGGGAGTTACCTGTAGCTAACAATACAGCAGCTGTATCCTGCTGCTTAAGAACTTGCTGTAAATACTTTTGCACGATTTCGGCAACATCCTCGGCCATTTCGACTTCAGAGTTGTAAATCTGCACTAGTAAATCATCAACGCGAAAAAAGTTTGTGGCGGCTACCATTTGCTTACATAGAAAGTTATCAATTATACGGCACTTTTCTCTGAGGCTTTACCTATCTGCCCTTATATGCCCTATCCAGTATAGATTTTAGGATTTAGCAGATTAATTTCTGACTCTTGAAATTTTCTTCTCCAGTCCATAATCCCCGTATTAACGAAGGAATAATCACTAAAGACAAAAAACAATGTAAACTATTTAAATTAAGTTAACAATTATTTACATTCTACCCAAAAATTATGCTGGCTGCAATTCTCTTTGACCTAGACGGGACTATTGTCAACACTGACCCTATACACTACCGAGCTTGGCAGGAAATGCTGTTAAATTACAGCATAGAAATAGATGAAACATTTTATAAATCCCGAATTAGTGGAAGGCTAAATCCAGAAATTGTTAAAGACATTCTGCCACAATTATCAACATTAGAAGGGCAAAGATTTGCAGACGAAAAAGAGACGCTTTTCCGCAAACTCGCCCCACATCTCAAACCGCTAAGTGGATTTTCTGAACTACTAGCATGGACAGATGCACATCAATTAAAACGTGCATTAGTAACTAATGCCCCTAGATTAAATGCAGAATTTATGCTAGAGGTTTTGGGGATCAAAGAAGCTTTCCATACAGTTGTTTTAGCGGATGATTGTATTGCAGGTAAACCCGACCCTGCGCCCTACCAAGTTGCCCTGAATAAGTTGGAGATTACAGCAGAAGAAGCGATCGCTTTAGAAGACTCTCCCTCTGGTATTCGTTCAGCGGTGGGCGCAGATATCCGCACCATTGGCATCGCCTCCACCCACGATCCGCAAATTTTGCAGTCAGTCGGTGCATTTATGGCAATTCCAGACTTTACTGATTTGCAGTTGTGGACATTGCTAAACTCACTCATCGAGCCAGATTTAAGTGCGATCGCTTCTAATTTTTGAGGGCAGGGGGCAGGAGGCAGAGGAGCAGAGGAGCAGAGGAGCAGGGGGCTAAGTTCCAAGCTACGTCCGCAAGTATCAAAGCCTCATTAATGAGTATCAAAGACTCATTAAAGGAGTTCTAAGCCTCATTAATGAGTATCAAAGACTCATTAATGAGTATCAAAGCCTCATTAATGAGTATCAAAGACTCATTAAAGGAGTTCTAAGCCTCATTAATGAGGATCAAAGACTCATTAAAGGAGTTCTAAGCCTCATTAATGAGGATCAAAGACTCATTAAAGGAGTTCTAAGCCTCATTAATGAGGATCAAAGACTCATTAAAGGAGTTCTAAGCCTCATTAATGAGTATCAAAGACTCATTAAAGGAGTTCTAAACCTCATTAATGAGTATCAAAGACTTAATTAATTAGGATTTACGCACAGGTAATGAAAAACTTCCCCCTCATCCCCCATCCCCAAAAACTCCACTTTTTAACCGAGCCATATCACGCAACGGTGGTGCGCCGAACAACCGACTGTATTCACGGCTGAACTGTGAGGGGCTTTCATAACCCACGTAATGACTAGCTGTTGCCGCATCCATACCTTGCCCCAGCATCAGGCGACGGGCTTGTTGAAGTCTAAGCTGTTTTTGATATTGCAAAGGACTCATGGTGGTGACTGACTTGAAGTGATGATGCAGGGACGAGGGACTCATGCACGCTTCACGAGCGATCGTATCGATCCGAAATGGTTTTTCGTAGTTCCATTTAAGCCAGTTGATCGCTCTGCTAATTGCTTGGAGTTGTTTATCGACTAAAGCAATCTGTCGCAATCTAGCACTGTGTTCGCTTGATAACAAACGGTAGAGAATTTCTCGAATAATCAAAGGTGCGAGGATGGGAATATCTTCAGGTGTTTCCAACAACCGTACAAGTCTTATTGCAGCATCAAGCAGTTGGGGGCTAACAGGATTAATAGACAAGCCCGGTTTTAGTGGTTGGTTAGCGGGAGCGTCTAGTTTTGCCTCCATCATCAGTGTGCTGAGTTCTCCCGGATCTAAATCGAGCCGAAGGCACAGATACGGAACGGTTGGCGTTGCTTCAATCACTTGACCGACGACAGGCAGATCGATAGATACCACCAAATATTGGTCTTGACCATAAACATACAGATTGTCTGCCAACATTACCTGTTTCTTGCCCTGAGCGACAATGCACAGGGAAGGCTCATGCAGGGCATGAAGAGGCGCAGTTAGTTGTGAGGAGCGGATCAGGAACAGCCGCTCGATCACTGTGGGATGGACACCATCTCCATTACTGTTCTGTGCAATCAGAGCGGCTAGCTCGGACTGCTGCTTTCTAACAGTTTGTTCCATAATGTCGTTTGAAATCTTTATGAAACTAACATTCAGGGCAGCCGCAATCTATTCAGCCGCTTAGGTCAGCTTATCTTTTTATGATAAACAATGAAGGAAAATGCAGGATTAGGCAAGAATTCCGCAGGTTCAGATTACCGCATCAAGCTTTGACTCTTTTAGATTAAAAGTGTGCTAGAAAGTACAACCACTTGGAGATACGGTTTTATGACTACCAACGAAAACACTGGCAAAGAACAGAAAGTCGTACTTATTACAGGTGCAAGCAGCGGTATCGGTGAGGCGACAGCACGTCTACTCGCTCGTAAGGGCATCCACGTTATTTTGGGCGCACGACGCACGGAGCGGCTAGAAACCCTCGTGGCTACAATCCGCTCTGAGGGCGGCTCGGCGGAGTATCAGACCCTCGATGTCACCGATCGCGCCAACTTCCAAGCCTTTGTAGAATTTGCTCAGAGCAAATTTGGCCGCATTGATGCGATCGTCAACAATGCAGGCGTTATGCCGCTCTCGAAACTAGAAGCGCTGAAGGTTGATGAATGGGACTGGATGATTGACGTGAACATCCGTGGCGTACTTAATGGCATCGCCGCTGGGCTACCGTTGATGAAACGCCAGGGATTTGGCCAGTTCGTTAACCTGTCCTCCATCGGCGGACACGCTGTCTGGCCAACCTGTGCCGTTTACTCAGCCACTAAGTTCGCTGTGTTGGCAATTTCAGAAGGGCTGCGTCAGGAAAATACCGACATTCGCGTTACGGTCATCTCGCCGGGTGTAACAGAGTCGGAACTCGCCGATACCATTACTGACGCCGAAGCTGGCAAAAGTATACAGGAATTTCGCAAGATTGCCCTTCCGGCGGAAGCGATCGCCAGAGCGATCGCCTTTGGAATCGAGCAACCGGATGACGTTGATGTGAATGAGATTATCGTGCGCCCCACAGCCAGCGTATAGTTACGCAAAGATGCGGTGAATTTTCAACCTCACCTCGCAGTAAAACAACACAGAAGCGATATATGACTACCCAAAATCAAATTCAACCTCGCCAACTTGGTTCTAAAGGTCTAACTGTTTTCCCCCTAGCTCTTGGATGCATGGGTATGTCTGGTGTGTACGGTGCAGCAGACGAAAACGAAAGCATTGCAACTATCCAGGCAGCTCTTGACCACGGGATGACATTATTGGATACTGGCGATTTTTATGCCAGCGGGCAGAATGAGATGTTAATTGGTCGGGCAATCAAGGAGCGTCGAGACAAAGCCTTGGTTTCGGTGAAATTCGGCGCTTTACGTACTCGCGATGGCGGATGGCTTGGTATAGATACCCGCCCTGCTTCGGTGAAAAACTTTGTAGCTTATAGCCTTACCCGATTGGGAGTAGACCACATTGACATCTACCGTCCGGCTCGATTAGACCCGCAAGTTCCCATTGAAGACACTATCGGCGCGATCGCCGAGCTAGTCAAGGCTGGCTACGTCCGACATATCGGGTTATCGGAGGTGGGAGCGGACACCATCCGCCGCGCCCACGCTATTCACCCCATCAGTGACCTACAAATCGAGTACTCCCTGATTAGCCGTAGTCCTGAGAGCGAGATTTTTCCTGTACTGGAAGAACTTGGTATTGGCGTGACTGCCTATGGTGTGCTTTCACGAGGACTGTTAAGTGGCTCCACTCCAGGCACACAGGGAGACTTCCGTGCCTACTTACCACGCTTCAGCAAAGAAAACCTTGCCCAGAACCAACGCCTAATCGATGAACTAAAGCAAATTGCCACCGAGAAAGGAATTCTTCCTTCGCAATTGGCTATTGCTTGGGTACTTGCCAAAGGCAGAAACATTGTGCCGGTTATCGGCGCACGCAAGCGCACCCAACTTTCCGAATCGTTGGCGGCTTTGGATGTGAACCTATCCTCAGAGGACTTAACCCGCATTGAAGCAGCAATTCCTGCATCTGCGATCGCAGGTACTCGTTACGATCAACATCAGATGCAAATGCTGGACAGCGAACGCTAATGCGTAACAAAGTACTTAGAGGGTTTGTAGTGAGTTAGCGCGTTCTGCTCTACGAGACGCTTCTTAAAGGGTTTACCCATGAGCGATAAACTTATCCCGTTGGGTAAGCAGTTTAGTGTTTAGAAAATAAAGACTAAAGTCCTGACTACGAGCCTCTACTTATTTTTCAGCCAGAATCGCGTAAATTTCCCGTTTAACTTGATCTAAAAGCTCACGCACCCGATTTATCCGCTCCATATTGCCACTACGAGCAACCTGCACCACCGCAGCAGCTAACTCTGTAGCGGCATTCCGCAACTCAATAAACTCTTGGGGCTTACCTGTAACAAAACTTTTGAAGGTATCCCAAGGAGAGTCTGAAGGTTCTTGTTGGGCACGTTCTGCCAATAATTGTTTACCCTCATCCGTAATCGTATAAATCCGCTTGCCCCCTTCCTGCGCGCTCTTGAGATAACCACCTTCTTCCAACAATTGCAGTGTTGGATACACTGAGCCAGGACTGAGGCGACGAAAACCACCATAGCGAGTTTCCATCTCTTTAATCAGATCGTAACCATGACTAGGATGCTCGGATAACAATTCCAGCAGAATGAACTTGATGTCACCCCGACGAGTCCGATATTCATCTCCCCAACCACGACCAAACATTTCATTGCCAAAGTGTTTCTCATGATGTCTACCATGATGCTTGTCATGCCCAAACCAAGACCTAACAAGCAATGAATCCTCTTCGCTTATTCCTGCCCATGCAGGTGCGCCAAAACGTGACCGAAAATGTCTAAACATAAGTGAATCTCAAATCAACTTTCTCTAATATACGATATATCGCGATATATTCCGATATATCGGAATATAATTTTGATGAAGATTTGTAACGAAGGCAATTTCGACTAGCTAAGAGTCTGTACTTGTTCAACAAAAGACTCTATCTACGACGTTTAATCGTAGATTAAGCATTTTTGCTCAACTATGAAGTAATAGGTGTAACAAAGAGTTCACTCCACAGACTAAACCATGTAAAAATACAGGGTTTGGTTTTTTCATGCCACTTACTTACAGCAGTTTTCACGTATTTGAAGCACACCTATCGTAGGGGCGCAAGGCCTTGCACCCCTACTGCGTGGTCTATTTACCTGAAAATAGCTGTAATACATCTATCTTGTATTTCTAGATAAAATATGTATAAGTACGAGATATTTTAGTTAATATTTTCTTGATATTGGTGTTAATTACAGATGTGAATATCAGAATTTATTGCTAGTTAAAATTATTAAAACTAATTTTGTAAATTTATAAAATACTTTATTTTTTTGTATAGATTGTGAACTTAACTTGGGAATACTAAGTGTAAGAAAAGTTAAAATTATACAAAACTTTATGATTACTTAACTTTTTCTACTAGCATTCGCTGCTAAATAATCTAAATTCCTTTTTTGAACCACAGTAGGGAACTAATCGGCTTCAATCGAAGCTGACTAAGTTCTCTCAAAACTTTCATTGAACCCAACAACAGTTTATTTACACTTGCTTGATTCGTATACCAACCATCTAAATCAGTTTTTAACTGCTTATTACAGCAATAAAACTAGTAGATGCCGATATCCCGGTTAGTTAAGAATCACTTTCGATTTAATACTATTCGGATAATATAAACTCGCCTGGATTCAAGGGAGTGAAGGAAAAAATAGTCTCCCTTTTAAAGAAAGCCAGTGTGTTGCAAACTTTCCTAAATTTATAGGGACAGGTGTTAGCTTTGCTTACCACCAGTTTTCTATTCAAGAAAAGCTGATTAAATATTTTTGTTTGGGTTGAGATAACAATGTTAGTAACTGACAGTGGCGAACGTGGTAGTGGCAGATAGAACGAGTGTAAAGTTCTCTCTCGATTATTTGCAGTAATTTTTGAGTATTGCGGTCAAAAAAGTGAAATACCTCGTACTTTAGTCGGGAGATGAACTTAAATCGCGGCAATGACTTTGCTAATGGCACAATTGAATGGTGTGAGTTCGACTTGACGAGTGCCTTCATGTCCATAAGTCAAACTCACGCTCAGATAACTATCTGGCTTGTAGGGTAATCGTTCTGCCCATTCAACTGCCACAATTCCTGGTATGACTTCAACACCTTCCCAGTAACTTTCTAAATTTAGGGTTGCAACTTCTTGCGGTTCTAAGCGATATAAATCTAGATGGTAAAGGGGAAAGCGCCCTTCCGTATACTCATTAATCAGCGTGAAAGTCGGACTGACAATGGGTTCAGCAATTCCTAAACCTTTACCAATACCTTGAACTAAAGTAGTTTTACCAGCGCCTAAATCACCTTCTAGTAAAATTACACTGCCAGGTGTCAGGGATTCGCCAAGAGTAATACCTAAGCGCAGGGTTGCTTCTGTATCTGCAAGAAAAATTTTCATGATTGAGGTATTGGGCATTACTGATTAGTCTAAAAAAATGACAAATGACAAATTTTCATTTTCCTTAATTTTGAATTTTGAATTTTGAATTTTGAATTCCCCGAAGGGACTGACCTCTACCGTACCACCGCAATAACACTTGTGCTAGTTTCTGGGGATTGTGACGTACAAAACCTGTTTCATCTTCATACAAAACATTAGCTGGAACAATCCGTCGCCCTAGCTGAGTTACTGCTTCTCTATCGAGGAAAACGGGATGAGAGTTTTGTTGGGCGTAGCGGATGAGCGATTGCTCTGAGGGAGATTTTTTGTGTATCAGTACAGCATCGAATAGTCGTCTTTGTCCACAAGCAGCATCAATTGCTCTGATGTGATCGGCAACAGTGTAGCCTTCAGTTTCTCCGGGTTGAGTCATTATATTGCAGATATAAATACGGGGGGCATCTGATTGAGCGATCGCATCGGCAATTTCTGGTACTAATAAATTAGGAATTAGGCTTGTATAAAGGCTACCTGGGCCAATAATGATGTAATCAGCTTCTTTAATTGCCTTAATAGCTGCTGGCACCGCCGGGGGATTAGCCGGAATGCAGCCAATTTTGACAATTTTACCGCCAGCTTTCGGAATACTAGACTCCCCCTCAATACGACGACCATCGGCTAATTCTGCCCAGAGGCGAACATCACTGAGAGTTGCTGGTAGTACTTGTCCTCGCACCGCTAGAACTTTAGAACTGGCTGCAACTGCTTGTTCTAAATCTCCAGTAATATCACTCATTGCCGTTAAAAACAAATTGCCAAAACTGTGACCAGTTAACCCATCTCCAGCCCGAAAACGGTATTGAAACAATTCTGTTAATAACTTTTCTTCATCTGCTAGTGCAGCCAAACAATTGCGAATATCCCCTGGTGGTAGCACTCCAAATTCTTGACGCAAACGCCCAGAAGATCCACCATCATCGGCGACAGTGACAATTGCAGTAATATTAGCGCTGTAGGTTTTCAGTCCCCTCAACAACGTAGAAAGTCCCGTACCACCGCCAATTACCACTATTTTTGGGCCTCGGTACAATCGACGATGGGCCAGCAAGACATCAATGAGTTCCTCTCCGCCTTCTGCTCTTAGTACCTTAGTAATTGAGCCTACGGTGCGAGTTTGCCCCCAAAGCACTAACAACAAGCCGCCAAGCAGCACCAAAGGCCCACTGATATAGTTCGGTAAGAGGTTGGTGATGACTCCCAAGAAACCTCTAACCAATTCAATCATCCAAAAAATTGGGGTCAGCTTAATCCAAATGGCTAACCCCAAACTCGCCAGCAGTACACCCCCAACACTAATCAACAACCAACGTTTTACCGATAGTCCAGGGGATAACCATTTGAACCACTGGTTAACCCGATAAGAAGTACGAGAGCGCGACTGCTTTTGCAGGGCGTTGAGGGCTTGTCTGAGAAAACCAATTGACATACCTGATTTGGAGCAGTGCTACAAACAATAATTAACAGAAAATCTACACCACTTGGTTTAAAACACCAGGCGTGAAACTATTATATTTATCAATCCTATTAGACTAAGAGCAAGTCGTGAAGATTGCCAGTATTTCTAGTTAAACAATACCCTGGCTTGGTAAAAGTGAATTTAATGGAAAAACGAATTTTAGGATTAGATCCAGGACTGGCAATTTTAGGATTTGGGGCAATTAGCTACACACAAAATCTCAACAAGGTGCAAGAGACTACAGTAAATATGCTGGATTTTGGAGTCATTAAAACGTCAGCAGATGTAGAAATGGGACAACGCTTATGTACCTTGTTTGATGATTTACACACCGTGATAGAGGAATTTCAACCAGATTTAGTAGCGATCGAGAAACTATTCTTCTATCGTATGTCAAGTACAATCCTGGTTGCACAGGCGCGGGGTATAGTCATTTTAGTGTTGGGTCAGCGTCGTCTTCCTTATGTAGAGTTTACTCCGGCTCAAATTAAGCAAGCTTTAACAGGCTATGGTAATGCTGATAAGTCAGAAGTGCAAGAAGCGGTGGCGCGGGAGTTGGATTTAGATGAAATTCCTAAGCCAGATGATGCTGCGGATGCTTTGGCAGTGGCTTTAACGGCTTCTTATCAGCTGTAGCTAAGTGCTGAGTGCTGTTAGCAAAAGCGGGGCGTTTAGCCCGTGCTGAGTAAAAATCCAGTTGTTTCAAGACTTTGAGCAATCAACACTGTCCTAACCTGTGTGACTACGGCTATATGTTTCAAAGACTACCAAGAGCCAATTAACAATTCAAAATTCACGCATTCACGCATTCAAACATTTTAGACATTTCAGACGAACGCGAGTGCGTCTCTAAGAGTTGAGAAGTGCCAACTCCTGCGGGGAGACGCCAAGGGGGATGCGCGGGTTAAGAGCGTTGTGGCAACTATGTTCCATTTAAACCCCGGCTGAAACTGATCGGAGGCGGAGTGGCTCCGACTCCGCGCTACATATAGATGTAGGGGTCTTAAACCCTTGAATTTACGATAAAATTTTGCATCCAGTTGATAGCTTAATTGCAAAAAGAATATAATGCTTTAAACATCGTCAGTATAAGCTTTTCAAGGTTTTCGCGAACCTCCTTGGAGTTTGCAATCAATGATGAAAAATGTACAAATCAGAATCAAGTGAAACTCTACTAGAACACTCGGAAAATAAAGCATAGAAGTAATACCAATTCTCTAAAAGCTGGCTACAGATAAAGCTACCAAAATATATTGCCTTC
>NZ_JABXKF010000173.1 GCF_017115165.1 Nostoc sp. LPT
GAAGGCAATATATTTTGGTAGCTTTATCTGTAGCCAGCTTTTAGAGAATTGGTATTAGTTACTCTGATGGGCGATCGCTTTGGGACAGTTAAGCAATAAAATGCCCTCCAAGAAGAAAATTAGGAGGGCTATATGCTAAACGAAATAATTGTCCTAACATATCTGATTACGGCTATAACAAAATTATTTGTAATTTTTAAGCTTGTATTTTTCGAGTAACTCTTTAATTTGAGCAGCCACCAGAGGATGTGGATCTTTTTGTAACTGGGGGAGGATTTGCAGGAGAACGCGATATGAAACCATATTTAAATATGCGATCGCAGCTTCCCTAACAAAGCCGGTGGGATGACGCAAACTCACTAATATTTCAGAACTTGTGAGTCGGATGCGAGTCACTTGAGCAAAATGAAAACAGCAAGCTAGACACCAGTCAGAAAGGAAGTTACCCAACATCAGCAATCTGTGGAGGCGATCGCTAACCACCATGTTCTCATATTCTACTATCTTGGCTTCTACAAGATGTTGCAATTTTTCTGGCTGTGGTCGGTTATCTAAAATATTCAGCAATAAAGACTTTGAAGACAAAGTTACGGTATGCTCTAAGATTTCCAACCCCCGCGCTAAGTTTACCACTGAGAGCGATCGCAGATTGAAGGATGCTGCCTGCATCTTTTCTGGCGAGTAAAGCAGTTTCAGTAATAGTAACAGCCGCTCTTTCACATCCAATTCTAATTCTAGAAGGGCGCGTTGCAGTAACTCAGAGACAATCACAATCCTCTGATTGGATTGATAATTTTCTTTTTGGTCTAATGTTTGGAAGTCAATATATGCGGCGTAAATTTCACCTAAAAACTTTAACTCCTGCTTAATTAAATTTTCTACCCGACTTTCATAAAACCGATCTACTAAACCTTTAATTCCTGGTTGTTTGTGTATTTTTAGTAAGCTGCGGAGAATATGATCTCTAGTAGTACCCCAGGATGTCTCCAACTTTTCCCATAAAGTCTCCAATGCTTGCTGGGTACCAACTTGAGCAATGGTACGCCAGGCATACATCCGCACTACTTCTGGTTTGTAAATATTGGTTGCCAACCGCAACAGCATTTCTAAAGCTTCATTTTCTAGTCGCACTAGCGCTGACATAGCTGTGCTGCGGGTTGATTTGTAATAAAGTGCTGCAATCAGTGCCGAATAGTACTCTTCTAAATGGGTGGCTGCAATCATTTCTAATACGGCACAGCGCACCCGTAACGATTCATCTTGTAATAAATTCGGGATATGAATCCGCAATGCCTGCAAATAAACTGCTTCTCTCAGGGCTCTAACTCCATTCATCCGTTCCCGTTCTTGCTTATGAGTCAGCATCCGGCGCATGGTTTGAGTAGCTGCTACCTTTTGCATCGGTGTTCCCTGGCGTAAGACTAAAGCGGCTGCGGTGGCGCGGATGAGTGAGTTTTGCCGGGGGTGTAAATATCCTTCTAAGAGGCTTAAGTTGGGATTTGGTTCAGCCAACCAAACGTAGCGCAGCGCTAAGGCAAAAACTTCGGGGTTAGTTTCTTGGGATTCTTCTAACAAAGGACGGATGGCGGCTAAATAAACCGGATTTACACCTCCCATCAGCATCACTTCCAAACTTTGGCGCTGCAAATCTGGGGTTAACTTCAATAGTAGCGGTGCTAAAACTTCCGCCGCTCCAAGGGAATCAATTTGGGCTAAAAGTTCAATACAAGAGCGTTTATCAGCCTCAGAGCCTTTTTCTGCTAAAGCTTTGACTACACCCTGTTTGAAAAATCGTAAGCCGACATTGGTTGCACTTAAGTGACCCCGCGCCACACTCAAGACTAACAGTTCCACATAGCGCGATCGCAATTCCCAAACTACTGTTAAACAAGTGCCAGTTATCAGCATTGTTTCTGCTACCAACACCCATTTTTGCATTGGTTCGGGTACAAACCGCCCACAAAACAATAGAGTTGCAAAAATTAGCGCTCCTGTCAAACCTGTAGCGATCGCTTCGGCAGTTCCACCAGATAAAGTCTGCATTCGGCTGCGAATTGCCTCTGGAATCGGTTGATACAGGATGGGACCGCTACTCATGACAAAGGTGTAGCGCAGAAGTTCATCGCAGAATTTGACAATTATCAAACCCCAGAAAAAGCTTTGCGATTGGATGGCTGGAATTAAATGCAGCAATACCAGCATTCCTGGGAGTGAAAAGCCGACGGTGATTGGTAAAAGCGTGGCAGTGAAAAATACCCCCATTCGTTCGATGAGTCGGCTGGAAAAAAACCACTGCAACAACAACTCACACAGTCCCAACATTCCACCAAAAAGACCCAAAAAGCTCGCAAGTTCTCGGTCGCCCAAATTGGATTGGAGTTCACGTAGATACTGAAAATCTATTAACAACCCAATAACTTGCAACAGACCCACAAAAGCAAACAACTGCCAAACGTACCGCTTCAGCGGACTTTTAATGAAACGCTCTCGTGAAGCTTGTTGTTCAGGAACTAGTCTTTGTGGGGTTTCAGGAAAAGCTGCTCGATAGTGATGAGTTAAATAGAATAGAATCCCCGATCCTAATAAAATCACCATACAGGCGATGAAGATGATCTTATTCAGTGTGGTGTATTGCAATAGCCAAGGCAAACTAAAGCCACTGATCACATCTGCTACTAAAAGACCACTACTCACCAGTGGGTAAGTCCGTTTAATCTCCCGAATATTAAATATTTGGTTGGCGACAATGGAAGTGTTGAGGTCATTGACCACATAAAGTGCATCTACCCATAGCCGTAGTAGAAATGCCGATATCACTGCCAGGTAGGAAAAATGCGATCCCCAACGTAATACAACTAATAAAACTAATGGCATCAACATACAAGGTGCGATCGCCACAATTACCCGACGTAAGGGAAAAATCTTTTGCAGCCAAGAGTATAAAAAAACCAGTCCAGCACTCATTGCTGCACTAGCAATATACATCCACGGCAGTAGATGAGTCCCATATTCATCCAAAAACAGCGCCACCGTACTGTCTTCTGCCCACCGCAATCCTACACATACAATTGTGTAAAAAAGAAACATTATCTGGGTGCGTTCGCTCTCCTCTGGTCGGAGATTCACCCACTGTAGTAGTCGTGGTAAAGCAACTTTATTTGCAGCCAACCAGTGATTTTTCAGTTCCATGCAGTTTTATTTTCTGGTAGTATCACCGCGCAATCGGGAGTGGGGGCAGGGGGCAGGGGAAGAAATATACCTCCTTGTCTCCCTTATCCCCCTTGTCCCTTCCATCCCCTGGAAATAGCAAAAGTCCTGAGCAACTGAGTATTATGTTTCCCACTCAGCGTTCAGGACTATCGATTTTAGATAAATTTAAACGCTTTCGTAGGAGTGCACAGCTAACTGTGCGCCCAAAGCGCATGTTGCATCCAAATGAAAGGTAAGCTTACCTCGCCCTAGAAGTGCGGAGCTTTAGCCTCAGATTTGAATCATCAAGAAGAGAGACATTTGTCCTTCTAGCTGACAACTCATCCCCGGACTTTCAGGAAGGCTTACAGACTTCCCCAAAGCAGCAATATTAAGAGCCGCATTTATATCAGCATCATGTTCAAATCCACAATGCCCACATTTAAAAACTTTTCCATTGCGATAGGATTTACCCTTGATTGGGTGAATGTGTCCGCATCGGGAACAAGTTTGACTAGTGTATGCAGGTGGGACGAATACCACAGACACGCCAGCGACATTGGCTTTATATCCAATAAACAAGCGCAGCTGATAAAACGCCCAATTGTTGCTTCTACGACGTTCAGCTTTACTTCTTGGTTTTTGATTCAACGACTCTCGAATGTTGGTCAAATCTTCAAAAGCCAAAGACGCGCCTACAAGCTTTGCATCTCGAACAAGTTGCTTAGAAATATTGTGATTCAGCCACTTTTGAAACCTTTGTTCTTTCCCAGAAAGCCTTCTCAACAGTCGCCTAGAACTACGAGTGCGTTTGGATTGAACATTAGCTCTGACCTTGCTATATCGCTCACGAGTGGCTTGAATCTTTTGCCCACTCCACGACTTACCCGTGGAAGCAGTCGCAATATCGCGCCTACCCAAATCAACTCCAATTACCTTGGGTGTTTTGCCCGTGGGGTTGGTAGGCAGGTCAACACAGATATTGATGTAGTAGTCGCCGTGTTTTGTTTTATTGAGGGTAGCAGCCGTTGGAGATTGCCCTTTCAGCAGCGCCAACTGGTAATTACCAATACTCAACTTGAACTTAACCCGACCACACATCAAGGTAACGCCAAGGGTTTGCAAATCCTCAATATATTGAAAAGTCCGAACATCCAGATTTATGGATGTTGGACGAAATTTATGGACTTGTTTAACTGTTTTGGCATTACCAATTACGCGACGAATTGCTTGACAAACATGGTTTGCCTTCAATCCCGTTGCTTCCCTCACTGGTTTATATACCTTGTGGTGAAGCTTGCTTGTATTCCAGCAATTCTCGCGTTTTGCAACCTCCAATATCTGGTTACAAGCGTCAGCAAAGCCCTGCAAAGTGCTGTCTATCTCACTCCGCAACTCGATAGGGACTTGAAGCTTGCATTTTACAGATATTGCCTGCATTTAAATGGTTTGATTACTCATCCCATTGTATCATATAAAGCCGTGCTAAAAGCACGGGGTTTCAGACCCAAGAGTTTCGATGAAGGATGAAAAAATCCCCTGGCTAGAAGTCAGGGGATTTTCAAACTTGGTCTATTAAACAGTTAGAGAATTATTTTTTAGGCGAGATGAGCATCATCATGTTTCGTCCTTCTTTTTTAGGCGCTTGTTGAAGCTCACCAAAAGGCTCCAAATCCGTTGCCATTCGCTTGAGCAAATCTTCTGCTAGGTCGCTGTGTTGAATTTCTCGACCCCGGAACATCACAGTCGCTTTGACTTTATCGCCATCTTTCAAAAAGCGCTCTGCTTGCTTAACACGCACGTTGTAGTCGTGTTCTTCTATTTTGTAGCGCATCTTAACTTCTTTGACATCAGCCGTATGCTGCTTTTTCCGGGCTTCTCGCGCCTTTTTTTCCTGTTCAAACTTGTATTTCCCGTAGTCCATAATCCGACAAACCGGCGGGTCAGCTTTATCGCTGATTAGCACTAAATCTAGCTCTTTTTCTTCTGCTAGTTGTAGTGCTTCCTGTGGGGGCATAATTCCCAGTTGGGCACCGTCAGTGTCGATTACCCGAATTTTCGGGAAGCGAATTCGTTCGTTAATTTGGGGCAGATCGCGAGTTCTTTTCTTCTCAATCACAGGCATTATGATTTGTAGGAGCTCTTAAATGAAGGATTTGGTGTAGTCTAAATTGGTATGCCTCAGAGGCAAAATACAGAAGTAACTCAGGACTGAAAACATAGTCTTCAGTTCTAGGGTAACTAATCTATAAAATAGTTGCCTCGTTGTATTTGTCATTTTACTCAGTCTGAGAGTATTTCTCTGCAATAGTTAATCTAAATTAGACAACCTAGACTCATATTAAATATTATTACAATTATTTAGCAAGATTTTTTGCGATGGCGTAACCGCCCACCGTAGGTGATCGCATTGAGTCACATCATCAGGACTAACCCTTGAGCGTTTTGTGAAAGAGAGTCCAGTATAGGCGGCGATGGTTCGTGGCGTTTAACTGTTCTGGTGTTAATCTTGGCATTTCGTCAAACTTGCCAAGTCTGGCGAAAATACCCGCTTGCGCAGGACAAATTCAGGAAGCAGATTTGCTTTTGTTGGGTGCAATGGGCACAGCTGCTATTAGCTATGCAGAAGGAGGATGTTTAGTTCAGATTTTGGGAGGATGGCAAGTTATTTGTTGGGCTTTAGTCATGGCATTTCCGATTTTGCTTATACCTGTAACATACACAGTGTTTCAGTACGGATTAGTTGCTTCACCAACTGCTTGGTTGGGTTTTAGTTATGTCAGTATTTTCAGTCAGTTCCTGGCTTTCTTTGCTTGGTATTACGGGATGAGTATCGGTGGTGTTGCAAGGGTCAGTCAGATATAGTTACTACAACCGTTTTTGACGATTATATTTTCTGGGCTATTACTAGGTGAACAAATTACGCCTTTGATGCTGGTAGTCTCTGGTATCTTAATTGCTAGCATAGCAGTGGGAAAACAGGCATTAATTGAACGCAAGATTTAACTAAGTTATCAAAACACAATTCAGGGGTCAGGAGTCAGAATACAAGATTTCCTAATTGCACTGAAACAAGAAGTTTTTCTCAACAGCCTCACGGCTTTATCAAATATTATTAGCAATTAAGAATTAAGATGCAATCGCTCTGGCGATCGCTATCCAAGTTACCATTAATAATTGTCCAGTTGGAAAATGTGCAGCCATCCCATCTTTGCAGCTACAGTACCAACCAAAGTACCGTATATACTGTGCTTTATATAGAATCCTTTGTGAGTCAGCTTTGTGAGACTTAACGGGAAAAGTCATGCATAATTTAGGTTTAATTATATGTATAGTCAATAGACTTGTTTGAAAACTTTACAGAGTAAGAATATGGCTCAAATACTATGCCCTTTACACAAAAGTTTGAGGAACATCCTTACTAGTTATATTACCTTAAGCTTATTGTTATCGATATCTACAACAGCCTTAGCTGACAGGAACAACAATAATTCTGACGACCCTCCACCGCAGACTAGAGGAAGTTCAGGTGGTTCTAGAGGATGTGAGACTCAAACAGAAGCATCCTTAAGTAGTATTCCACATATTATCTTACTTGCACCTACGCAAACTTACGGTCAAACTTTAGCAAATAGTCCAACATTTGCCTGGTTTGTGAAAGATAATAACTCCTGGCAAATGGAGTTTCGCCTTTATGAGTATGACGAAACTAATAAACAATCTATATTGGTAAAAGAGATTAAAGATGAAAATTTTAAAAGTTCCTCTGGAATCATGGTTTTATCTCTGTCTAATCTGGAATTGTTAGTTGGTCGAAAATATCTTTGGCAAGTCGAATTAGTCTGCGATGCTAATCGTCCTTCAGCTAATCCGTTTGCGATTGCTGCGATGAAAGTAGTTTCACCTCCGCCAGATTTGAAAAAGCAACTCTCCCAGAGTAATGATGTTTTAACGATGGCACATCTCTATAACCAAGCTGATTTGTGGTACAAAACTTTAGAAATCGCTTTCGAATCAAAGGATGAGCCTACTCTCAGAGAATTAAGGAAATCTCTCATAGAACGGGTAGCAAATGGAACAGAAACAGAATTGAGAGAACAAACTAAAGTCGCACTGATAAACAGTAAAATCCATCAATTGCAGCGCTAGTAGAAATAAATTGTTATGAAAGGGAACAGGGAGCCAAGTCGGGAAACCGCAAGGGCGCAATGGCTACCCCAACCTTGCATTTTACAAGAAGTACGAAATTTGAAAGTATGTAGAAATCAAAGCCAGTTACCAATGAGAATCAATGGTGCCCAATATCCGGGGTGACTTTCAAGTTGCTGCTGATGCATTTGCAACCAAGCTATTTGAGCCGCCTGTAAGGCTTTGGCTTTACTCATTCCACTATGCCAGTTTTGATAAAATTTCGCTATCAATTGTGCTGTTGCTGCATCATCAACTTTCCAAAGAGTTGCTATGGCACTTTGAGATCCGGCTTGGATGGCGATACCAGCCAAACCCAGAGTTTCGCGATCGCTACCTACTGCTGTTTCACAAGCTGTCAATGTTAGTAACTCAATCGGTTTATTTTGAGGGTAAATGCGATTAATAAGTTGATAAAGGTCGTTTAGTGTCAATTTTTCATTGTAAATCTTACTTGGAAGTGATTTTTGGCGATTTACTGCAACTTTTTTCCCAGTTACTAAGAACGTTTCTGTATCATCAATACCAAATTTACCGTGAGTCGCGAGGTGAATTATTGGGTAAGTATTTTTTTCTAATTCTTCTTGCAAGCGCTCAGGAGTAAAATCTCGATCCAGTAAGCCTTTGCTTTTGGGTAAACTTGTTGTAATTGCTTTCAACTCAGATTTAACTTGTGTCAGCGGTTCAAAATTTTTTAAGCCAGCATCTGTTTCGACGGTAGCTGGTTGTGTCAAGCCAAAAGCTAATACCTGTAATTTTTGTGGGTTTGACTG
Source organism: Nostoc sp. LPT (assembly GCF_017115165.1). Classification (GTDB taxonomy): domain Bacteria; phylum Cyanobacteriota; class Cyanobacteriia; order Cyanobacteriales; family Nostocaceae; genus Nostoc. The sequence goes on from NZ_JABXKF010000173.1 coordinate 8,151, forward strand.
TTGAGGATTGGTTAAAGTCAATGCTGGAGCAAAGGCGATCGCATATTTTTCAATCACGAATTGCTTACCATCAAACAGTACAGCTATGGGAATACTCCGAAGAATTCCGTCTTGAATAAACACTAAAGTTTCAATTTTTTCTTTTTCTAAATCGCTGAGAAAAGGACGAATAAACCAGTTATATACTTGTTGCGCTCTGGCTTTATAAGTGTTTTCCAAGTCAGAGCGTTTTTCTAGTTTAGTCCGTAGATCGTTGATAACATCTCTAACTTCTTGACTTTTAACAGGCACCCAAAAAACTTTTGACTTAAATTTTTGCTCCCCGTCAGCTAAGGTAAGAATGATTGCAAGGCGCTCTTTCAAAATAATCGAACTCAATACAGCAGTGTTTTTCCCTACTAGTGGCACTGGTTTCTGAATAAGTGCTAAATCGCAATGATTCCCTAAATAGTTTTGTAGTTCTGCTAACCTTAACTCATCTATTATTGGAAGTACCGACTCTAAATTTTGTTGAATATCTGATTTTCGGACAAGATCATTAGTTTGCTCTAGGCGTAACTCCAGCAACTCGCGGTAAACTGGTTCTACTTTGTCTCGAAAGTCAAACTGTAAATCTCGCTGTTGCAGGATTAGCTCACTACGGATACTTTTGAGACTGTCAATAGATTTTTCATAAAAATTAATCGCTTCTTGCACTCGACCTGTGGCTCTAAATAAGCGTCCTGCCTGCCATGCCCACAAGTAAAGGTTCTCGTCAGCGACAGTGCCAATCAGGGCTTGTTGAGTTAAATTTATCGCTTGTTGATAATCTTGGCGACATTCGTAAATGTGTCCTAATCGACCTTTGGCAAAGGATTCTCCTTCCTGATACTGGATTTTTTGATTGATTGCTACAGCTTTGTTGAGTAGTTCAACAGATTTAGGTAACGATTCTGACTTCAAGCATTGAGTTGCTGGGTCAGTAGTAACCGACTCGTTCTTTTGGTTAACCAGTTGTAAAAGATTAGCAAGTTGAATCGCCGTATATGCTTTATCACGAGAGTCAGGCAATTGTTCCAACACGACTAGGGCTTGCTGTAGTGTATTGTTAACTATGGCTGGCTCGTGAGGATGTTGGCGATCGTAAAGCCTAATTAAGCCTACTAGCGATCGCAGTTCGTTTACTTTATCGTTCTGGCTTTGAGCTAGATGCAGGCTTTGCTCAAAATATTGTACAGCTTGGTTATCATAACCAACAGTGTATTGCTGGAATTTTTCGGCAGCTTTGTTGTCGCCTACCTCACTGGCAAATTCGGCATGACGCTGATTGCGCTTTGCAAGACTAGCGTAGGTATTAGCTAAACCATTCAGGTTAGACACCAGATAAGTTTGATTATTAATGCCTTTGGCGATTTCATCGCTGCGTTCAAAATCTTGAATAGCTTGCTCATACTTGCCTTGAAGACGATGAGCATTTCCCAGACTACCCCAAGCGGCTACTTCGCCTAGTTCATCTGACTGATGGCGGGCAATTTCTATAGCACTATCTTGACTACAAGTTGCATTGCTTTGATTTTCACCGCACAAAATGGTAATTGCGCGTCGCTGTTGTCCCAAGCTACTGTAGAGTTGAGCCTGTTCTGTCAGCATCCGTCCTACCTCGATCGGCTCGTTTGTCTGACGATAGTAGTCAATAACTTGCTTTAATTGAGCGATCGCTTCAGGTATTTGACTTACTTGTTGGTATGCTCTTGCCAAGTATGTCTGTATACTTATTTTAGCAGCATAATTACTGTTACCCTCTTCATTGGAGGAGAGAGCTTTTTGCCAAGACAGAATTGCTCCTTGAATATCGCCAGCTTGATATAGCTTAAGTCCTTGTTGTACTGGCTGTGTTAAAGCCGACGATTGAACTGTTGCTATCTCTGCGATTCCCTTATGCCCAATTGTTAGGGAAGGATGTCCTAACCACAAGCATAAGGTTAGTGTTGTAAAAAATAGAACTGCCCAAATGCGACGAACAGGGTAAAGTAAGCGTTGCATGATGGCACAAAGAAATAAGCTGTATGTCTCGTTTAATTTAGCGGACTGATGGTATTTTAACAAACATTCCCATACTGCTTTTTGTCCTCAGCTAAGTCAATCATCGGAGTTGGTAATCTTGAAATAGTTAACTGTAACGCTTGCATTTGAGGAAAATCACGCTTAATAATTTCGATAGCTTCTCTTTGACTCTCTTGATTTTTAACGATCAGTTGTGCAGTGCCATCGCCCTGAGAACCCACACCTTTTCCTCCGAAGATATAAGGCTCAAGAGGCTCGTGATGGAGAAGCAGATGCAGCTTTTTTGCAGTTAATTGCTCAGGACAAGCCGGAACTACGTGCTGATCAAATTCTGCTTGGGCTTTTGTCATTAAAGCTCCAAGAAGTTGGGCATCTCCTATTTGTATTGCTTCAACTGCTGCTTGGGTAATTTCAGAGCTAATAGAACCAAAATATTTTTGGACATTTTGCTCTATTGAATTAGTTGCGAAAGGATAACACTGATTCAATCTTTGTAGTATTTCTTGTGTGTTTTTGCTGCCGCCGAGATCGACAATCACAAAAAACAAATCTTCACTAACTTTCAGCTCTAACAGGTCGATTTTTTCACCATCAAATATCATCAATATTGGGCGATTTCCATAAGCACAAGCCTGATCCATACGACCGCAAAGACTAGGAGTGGTTCTTTCTCCCAGGTAAGCAAACTCCATTTCTGAACGAATTGTCATCTTCAAGTCATACAGACAATTAAAAGACCGAGCAATGAGAACGCAAAAAGCAGCACTCGAAGATAATCCCTTTTGGATGGGTAAGTCGGTTAGATAATTATTAACCTCAAGTCCGCCGACACCATAGTGAGTCAGAAATTGATAAGCTGTACCAGCAGCATAACTAAAAAAACCACCCTTTGCCGCTATGCATTTCAGGGTATTAGATTCCATAGGTAATCTCAACGGTTCATAATTCCTGCCATCATTGAGAGAAGTGCGAATAATTAATTCACTAGAATTAGGTTTGACCGAGGCATAAATTCCTTGATTAGTACCAACAATTAAGGTGTAGCCCTTTTCGAGCAGAGGATTAACACTGCGATATTCTCCTGCCCAATCGCTGTGTTCTCCGAACAAACAAAGACGGCCTGGAACAAAAATTCTCATTTTAACTTTCCTGTTCTTAATCGAGGTATATCTATCCTGATGAACTTGAATAAACAACATACCATTCATCACTCCAATAGCCCACATCAACAGAGCTTTCGGCAATCACTCGTGAGAATCGATTGGGGAGGCGATGACTACGCTCCGTTTAGCGATGTCTACGACGGGCTGCGCCTACGCTACTTTTTCCATCCCCAGATTTCCTACTCAGCACCCAATCACCAGCAGCCATGTCCTGTGTCCCGCCAAGGAAGAAGCTCAAATTCGCGGATGCCGTCTGTAATACGCTGGCTTGTGCTGACTTCTAATCTTTGTAATGCCAACTTCAAGATTATTCGTTTTTTGCGTAAAGCACGAAAATTGAGGTGAATAGTATTATATAACGGTATTTACTATGGATAAACTGGGGACAACATTAATTGTCCCCTATATAATTTACTTCTATCAAAAACTGCTCTGGATTAACTCCAGGGCAGTTTTATATTGCACGGTAGAAGCCAGATTTACAACTGCACGCAATGGTGAATCATCTAACACTAGCCAGTAGCAATCGAAATTTTGGTACAGCCTATAGCCCATTATGTACTCGCTTCTAGGGAAATATTGCGCTACATACCGTAAAACTACAGGCTCAAGATGTATCCAACATCAACCCTTGCTTTCACAAGCCCGATCATGCTCAAGGACTTTTCCACTTCAAACAAGAAAGGTCGTTCTTTTGCAATCATTCACGCAGTTCTACAGCATACCCCTGCCGTGAGATGATTCCGTTGTGTAATCGAGAACGGTAAGTAATTAACGCCGACGCTTCACAAGCATGATGTGGGCGATCGCACTCACATCTAAAAGCCATCCTCCTGATGCTTCAGATACGCTAACTTTCAAGGAATTGATGGGTTTAGAAAGATTTTCCAAAACATTCTCAACTTTCCGGTTAAAGCGATCGCAATTAAGGAAAAACTTTTTGGTTTACTGTTTTTTAGTTAATGTGTCAGTTTAATTATTGTCCACTCAGTAAATACAACAAGCTTTAGGCTAAAATTACGTTTTAGTGTGTTGTGTAATTATCCAAATATCCTTATTTTAGATAATATTGCTATTGTCTAAAATCAAAAATACGAGGATTAGCGAGCGCACTGAAATTTGGTTATTCACCGATCATAAGATTTTTAGAGGGTACTACCATGCAAAACATGCTAAAACGCGCATTCCTACCTGGCTTGATGGCTGCTACTTTAGCTGGTACTAGCTTAATCCCGGTTCAACCTGCTTCTGCTGATGACCGAGTTATTAATAATGCAGCCATTGGAGCCGGGGCAGGTGTATTAAGTGGGGTTGTAACAAATTGTGGTTCGGTATTAGACAATGCTTTTAAAGGTGCTGCTGCTGGTGCTGCTGTTAATGCTGCCAATGGTGCAAGAAGCATCAGAGCCAGAAGAAGAAACGGACGTTTACCTGTTCAAGATGTCGGTGTAGGTGCTGGTGCTGGTGTATTGGCAGGTGCAATTTCTGGTGGTTGTAGAACTACCTGGAAAAATGGTGTCAATGGTGCTGCTGCTGGTGCTGCGGTTCATTTATTAGATAAAAGACCCAGAAGAAGATAATCTTTGACATACTCACCGGGCTGAAGCCTCGGTGATTCTTGACACTTCATTGAGATGTGCTGGAGAACCAGTCTTACCTTCTCTCTGCGTCTATTTAGAGTCGTGGCAATGCCCTATCCCGACTTTATTTATATTTTTTGCGGCGTTTTCATCTCGGTCGTGTTCAGTTTTGCAATTCAAGCACTGGACTGACCGGATTTTCAAATCAAGCTTACCCCACTTGTATCCACACTCAGATCAAATTTGACTTGTTGCCTCCCATCTACTAATGACGTGGAAAACTCTACTAAACTTCTGCGATTTAGCCTCACATAAAGTCCTAAATTCTCTCCATCCTTGAAGACTAATTACTCTAGCAAGCTTGCGATTTTTAACCAGACCCGACACATTCAAATCTTCCAAAACAATAGCTTGGTTTTCGCTAACAATCTTGGTAGATAACTTGTGCAAAAAATCTTTACGGGTATCTGTAATTTGATTATGCAGCTTTGCGATTTTAATTCGAGTTTTGTTTCTGCGGTTCGAACCTTTAGGTTGACGTGCCAGTTTCTTTTGAAGCTTGCGAATCTTTCTATCAAGTTTTAAATAATCTGGACTTTCCGCTTTCTCTCCATTGCTCATCACGGCAAAAGTCTTGATTCCCAAATCAACACCGATACTTATGTGTAAGAAATCGATTTTAACGGGTTCAACTTCTACTACAAAACTTAGGAAATAGCGGTTAGCGCAATCCTTAATTACTGTAACGGAGCTAGGCGCAGACGTTAATTTTCTAGACCAAATCGGGTTAACGTTCTGGGGGATAATCAGCTAGTCGGCACGCTCCCCGTAATACCCTTGGAACCCAATCAGCTAAACCTATTTCCAGACGTCAAACCCACGCCAGCACTATTAGCAGAGACATTGGTGATGAGTGCTGATGCCCTGCTGAAGTGGAAATCTCAGATTTTGGACTATCAGCAACGGGTGAGGGAAACCAAGCCAGTGCAGCAGGCGACGTTATTCGACATTGCACTCAACCACTGCGACTCAGACGCAATAGACATCTCCAGAAATTAGGTATCACCCCAAACTGCACAAGGGTTGTAGATTCATTTTTGGAGATGTCTAATGGCATTTTCCTGGTTCCCATGCTCTGCATGAAAATGAGCAAAGCTTCATCAAGCTAGGTTTTTAAGACTTGTGTGTACACCGTTCCTTGTTCCCATCCGCCTGGGAATGCATTCATTGAGTCAGAGACTCAATAGACTTGTTCAAAAATCTATAAAATCGTTGCCACCAGCTACTTGGTATCGGCCAAGTCAACTCGCAGACAGTACCTTGTGGAGAGTGAGGAAATCGTTGAAACTTGCCTCTCAATTGTCGGGCTAAATCTTGAGCTTGGTCTGTTCCTTGCCCGCCACCTTGAGACTTTTTAGATTTATTTGTAAATCCATTATCAATTATTTGTAGGCAATACTCCTTCGACGATCGCGTACAAATAACATCAAGGCGGGTAGCTCCTTGGGAATGTTTGCCAACATTACATAAAGCTTCTTGCAAAAAAAGGTACAACCCTCGCTTTTGATTTGCATTAAAGTTGTACTCTTCTAATGGTTCAAAATTGGGAGCAATAAAACTTTGGATTGTTGTAAATCCTTGAAAGTTTCTTCTTAAAGTAATGTCGTAGACATAATAAAGCATCTCAGCAATTGGAGTTTGCAAATCGATAATTTCACTTCCCTCTAAATAAAGACTATTACTGCGACTAAGCATTTCTTGACTGAGATAATCAGGAATAGTCCGTAACTCTCGATTTAGTTGTTCAAGTTGCGATCGCAATTTTTCCGGCTCTATCTCTTCCTCACCAAGACTTCTCAATATCACAGCCAGGGATTGCAGAGGCCCATTATGGATTGCTTCAAAAGAGCGCTTAAGAGTTAAACTGCGCTGTTCGAGTAGCGCTCTTAAATCTCGGTCAAAAAAAAATGTCGTCAGTCCTGCACTGGTAAAAGCTAACAAGGTTGGTACTAAAGGAATCCACCAACCGAGAATCAGTCCCACATAACAAATTCCGACGATTTCGATACTAGTTATACCAAGGCTCAACAATGTTTTTGCTGGAGATTGCAGGATTAAACCCAGAATGATGCCGACTAAACCCCAAGTTAAAATCCATAAATACTCCCAAATTTCTGACCATACATTTAACAGTGGTCGTCCGTCTAAAACATGACTAATAATTTCACACGTAGCATGAGCATGAACTTCTACACCATAAATCCATTGGTATTGATCGGAAGACTCGTCAACTCCTAAACCCGTGGTATAGAGTGTATTTTTAACTGCCGAGATGGTAAATCTATCTTTAACACTGGCGGCAGTCATGCCAATAATCACGATGCGATCGCGAATCCAATTAGGATCAATTTTATGATTAAGGATATCCCTTAGAGATATGGTGCGAAAAGGTTGGGGATGAGAGCGAAAGTTTAATAGCATTTGAAAGCCATTGGCATCAGTTCCCACATATCCGCCAGAATTGGGGAGAAACCGGACTAGCCGACTTGAACCAAACTTGATGGGGTCTTTAGAGCGAATCCCATGAGCAAACTCTATTCCTTGCTCGTGCAAATAAAATTGTGCTAAATGCAGAGATAGGGAGTATTTCAGTTCTCCGGTATAAGTTTTACTTGCGATTAAGCTACGTCGCAGCTTTCCATCTGGGTCTACTATTGTATCTGCAAAGCCGACTCGTTCAGGAGGTAACTCAGGTGGTGGTTTAACATTAAAAGATTGCTTTTGATTTAATGCTACTTCAACTCCGATCAGATTTGAATTCTCTCTCCAGACAGATGCAAGCTCTGCATCAGCTGAATTACTTTTATCTCTAAAAAGGTCGAGACCGATGACTCTGGGTTTGTAGCTATTTAAGATGCTCAACATTTGGGCAATTTCTTTATCTGGTATGGGAAACTTGCCTACATAGTTGATATCGTCTTCATCAATACCCACAATTACCACCCGCGAATCGATGGCTTCATTAGGTCGCAGCCGTAACAATTGATCGAAAGCAAGCCACTCTTGCGATTGCAATAATCCTGTTGAGCGAACAAGTATAATTAATCCTATAACTGAAAGTCCTGGCAGCACTACTTCTTGCCAAAGTTTCAGTTCTTGCTGAAATTTTTTCCATAAATTGCTTTTAGTCGAGAGTGCGAATTTCATCAGTTGATTAATCCGATTTTTCTAGCTGCGATTTCAATTTGAATTCTCAATTCTTTACCAGGTTCGTCATAGATACCCAAAGAATCTTGCAGTCTAATCCAGTAGTTTCGTACAGTGCGATCGCTCAACTTCATTTTTTGGGCGATCGCTTTATCTGTTAAACCTTCTTCATATTTCAGCGTCAGTACTTCAATCCATTTTCGGTCAAATTCGCGGCGCGATCGCAGTTCTAAAGATAAATAAATAGAGCCGCGCAAGGCCAAGTCAACGAACTTTAACATTTCACGGAGTGGCAAAGATTTATCCATAGCGGCAAAGCCACCTTCATAAGCATTAATTATCGGTTTGAGACGTACCAACGGTTTGACATTGGTACTCAGCACCACTAAATTTGGGGCGAGAGGGCTTGACATTAAAGTTTTGAGCAGTTGCATACCAACTTCAATCTGAGCTAGAGCTTGAGGCTTTTGTGGCAGACATAAATCAACAATTAGCAAGTCTGGGTGGTGGCGTTCAAATTGCTGATACGCAGTTTGGGCATCCTGAGCTGCGATGACTTCTGCTTCTGGATATTTCTCTTTTAGTGCTGGAATTGTACCTTCAAGAATTGCCTCATGGTCATCAACAACTAAAAATTTTTGCAAAGTTTGCTTTGACTCTCGGCTCATAACTGGTTTACTTTTTAATATTATTTATTTAACCTACCAAAACTATTAGGAGGTCTAACTTTTTATTGCTATAAGTTTTTAACTTGCAATTTAAGTAAAACTTATTATCAAGACTAGGATACAAATAATTAACTGACTGCGTGTTGCAGTTTGAGGAATTTAGTTTTCCAACATTGGAAAATTAGCACTTTAGTTAAGAAATATAACAACTTATTAAACTTGATAACGTAGTATAACTACTGGTTGTGAGGAGTTGAGAAGTCTTGTGAAAGCTAAATTAAGGTGTTATCAAAGCTGGGAATCGCTGCTATATGCAAGTGAAGCGATAAGTATAATGGGATACTGTGCGATGGGGTACGCCCCGGCTTTGGCGATCGCAACTTTTGTAATCACTAGCCCCGTCCATGCCCAAATTATTCCTGATAATACACTTTTAGTCAATTCCAGCGTCGCGCCAGGATGCACAGCTTGCACGATTGAAGGGGGAACGGTTCGGGGTAACAACCTGTTCCACAGTTTTAGTGAGTTTTCTGTACCGACAGGTGGGGAAGCGTTTTTTAATAATGATGCCGCATCGATTCAGAACATCTTGACTCGCGTTACAGGTAACTCAGTCTCAAATATTGATGGGTTGATTCGGGCAAATGGCACTGCAAATTTATTTTTAATCAATCCGAATGGAATTGTCTTTTATTCCAATGCCTCCCTCAATATTGGCGGTTCGTTTATTGCAAGTACAGCTAATAGTCTTAATTTTAGTGATGGTATTAAGTTCAGTGCTGTAAATTCTCAAACTCCACCTTTGCTGACTATCACTGTACCCATTGGCTTACAATATGCCAGCAATCCTGGGAGCGTGGAGGTACAAGGAGCTAGTCTACAGGTGAATTCCGGTCAGACTTTAGCACTTGCAGGCGGCAATGTCAGTATGAATGGTGGGCAACTGCTCGCTTTGGGGGGACGTGTAGAGTTGGCAGGTGTGGCAGGGGAGGGCAGCATCAATCTGGTTGTTAATGGTTCGTCTCTAGGTTTGAATTTTCCCAACTCGGTGTTGCGAACAGATGTATCCATCACAGGGGACGCTGAAGTGAATGTCCGTGCTGGGGGTGGTGGTAATATTGGCATCAATGCAAGGAACTTGAAGATGGCAGGAGGAAGTAACCTGCTGGCGGGGATAAATTCAGGGTTGGGTTCTGTTGGCTCTCAAGCGGGGAATATTGAAGTTAATGCACAAGGAGCAATAAACCTCCAAGATCGCAGCATTATTTCTAATCAGGTACTAAGCAATGCCGTGGGCAATGGGGGTGACATCAACATCACAACGGGCTTGCTTGGGGTAACTAATGGTTCTGGAGTCACAGCTAGCACCTTTGGGCAGGGAAATGCAGGCAATGTGGCGATCGCTGCCCGCGATACGATTTCCTTTAAGATGAGTTATGTGTTCAGCAACGTCACATCTAAAGGCATCGGCAACGGTGGTGATATCAATATCACAACGGGTTCGCTTTTTTTGACGAATGGCGCTGAACTGGTTGCTGCTACCTTTGGGCAGGGGAATGCAGGTAGTGTGAATATTACTGCCCGCGATACGATTTCCTTTGATGGAGTGGATAGCAATAAAATTGCCAGTGGAGCATTCAGCAATGTGGCACCAGGCGGCGTCGGAACCAGTGACAACATCAACATCATAACTGGCTCGCTTTTTTTGACGAATGGCGCTCAACTGGTTGCTTCTACCTTTGGAAAGGGAGATGCAGGTAGTGTGAATATTACTGCCCGGGATACCGTTTCCTTTGATGGGATAGGTAGCAATGGATTCCCCAGTGGAGCATTCAGCAATGTGGCACTAGGCGGCGTCGGAACCAGTGACAACATCAACATCATAACTGGCTCGCTTTTTTTGACGAATGGCGCTCGACTGGTTGCTTCTACCTTTGGAAAGGGAGATTCAGGCAGTGTGAATATTACTGCCCGGGATACCGTTTTCGTTGATGGGATAGGTAGCAATGGATTCCCTAGTGGGGTATTCAACTCGGTGACTCCACCAGGCATGGGCAACAGTCGCGACATTAACATCAAAACTAGTCTGCTTTCTGTCACTAATGGCGCTATACTGCGGGCAAGCAATAGGAGGAATGGTGCAGCAGGTAACATAAGAGTCGATGCTGACTCTATCTATCTTGACAACAAAGCAACAATCAGTGCTGACACAAATGGAGGACAGGGAAATATTAATTTGTTCGCACGCGATTTTTTACTCCTACGCCGAGGTAGCAACATCACTACCAATGCTACTGGTACTGCCACTGGAGGCAATATTACGATTGATACTAATAACCTAGTCGCCGTTCCAACAGAAAATAGCGATATCAACGCCAATGCTGAAGAAAGCTTTGGTGGTCGAGTAATTGTCAATGCTTCTAGCATCTTTGGCACACAGTTTCGTCTACAACCCACGCCAATAAGTGACATTACAGCTAATTCTGCTCGTGGTTTTGAGTTTAATGGCGTAGTGCAACTCAACATTTCTGATGTTAACCCTAGTCAAAGCTTAACTGCTCTGCCCACAAATATCATCGATACTTCACAGTTGATTGCCAATAGTTGCATTGCACGAAGTAAACGACCAGAAGGGAAATTTGTCATCACAGGAAACGGAGGTTTGCCAGTGATGCCAGATGACCCCTCAATTGCACCCTATCAGACTTATCAGATTCCAACTGTCCAGAGTGCAAGTATCTCAACCCCACAAGAAAACCTTACTACTAGCAACAAACCTTACTATTCTGTTAAATCTGCACCACTGATTGAAGCTCAGGGATGGATGTATGGTTCTAATGGTGAGGTGATTCTCACTGCCTCTGCACCTTCTATTGCTCCTCACAGTTCTTGGTTACAATTATCTACCTGTTCTGGTTCCTAATACCGTTTCGTGTACACACAAGTCTTTTAAAGTTGCTGCGTAATGTAGTAGTCTGTCAATAAATAATAGATGGATAGATTCCCTGTAGAAACGGCGATTTATCATCGCGTCTCTCTAACCGTCAAAATGAATTTGACAGACCAGTAGAGCGGTTAATTTTTGCAGGTCAATGCAATTGAGTTGTAGGTCAATGCAATTGAGTTGTAGGTCAATGCAATTGAGTTGTAGGTCAATGCAATTGAGTTGTAGGTCAATGCAATTGAGTTGTAGGTCAATGCAATTGAGTTGTAGGTCAATGCAATTGAGTTGTAGGTCAATGTAATTGAGTTGTAGGTCAATGCAATTGATATTATGTCCGGTTAAATACTTGTCATTACAATGTTGGGTTTCGTTCCTCAACCCAACCTACATTGGAGTTATTTTTTAAGTTTAACCGAACAGTATTGAGAGTCATTGTAATTGTTTCTCTACGAGATGCCCAAGGGACGTTCCACTCGGTTCCACTCGCAATGACATATCGTAAGTGATTAAGCGAACTTGATATCAATTAGCAACGCCAGAAGTTTTAGTTATCTTCTTCAATTAACTTTCCAAAATTGGAAAGTCAATTTCCTAACTTGACGATGTGCGTCTAATCAAATTTATCTATTGTAAAAGAGTGAAGTGAAGGCGAACAGCTAAAACGCCTTTGCCGCACAGATTTAACTTACTAACCTCCCTCAATTAACTAAGGAGAAAAACAATGTCTCACATCAACAACCAAACCCAAGACCTTTACAGCATCCAATTAGTGCAAGACCTTGACCACGAAGCCGCTGCTACTGTTAGTGGTGGTGCCCTATTCCTTTCTGACTATCCTTTTAATACAGGAGATCAGCTAAAGATATCAGGCAAATATGACAGTTTTGGTAGCTTTAACAATAAAGCATCTTGGTACGAGGTAACGGGTGACAAAGATTGGTATGTTTACGCTAATGAGTATCGCAAAGGTAAACCATACGTTCTAAAAGCAGGCACAAAAGGTAACTTCAAAGATTACGCTAACAACAACTGGGAGTCTGCAGAACCCAAACCTGAGTACTACCCCTACTAAAATCCTGAAAAACTTAAAACAGAAAAGAATGCTCTCACATAAGCTTTTAGCTGAGTAACACTCTTTTCTTGTAGTTCGTAGGGGCGAGGTCGTTTTCGCTCCTACTTTTTCATTTAAATGAACATAGCACAAATAAACTAGCAAGATTTGAGCGTAAGAGTACGCGAACAGGATGAGAATCAAGTCGCACATGGTCTAACCAAGTAATCCCCGAAGTTTTTATGAAATACCAGGTTGTTCTCCAACACAGTGAAGAAGATTGCGGCGCTGCAAGCCTTGCAACTGTTGCCAAATAGTACGGACGTACTTTAACTCTAAGCCGGGTACGAGAAGCGGTAGGAACTCTTTCGCAAGGTACTACTTTGCTTGGTTTGAATCGAGGTGCAGAAGCTTTAGGATTTAATGTCCGTCAAGTCAAAGCTTCTGCTCAATTGATCGACAGTTTAGATAAAGCTCCAATGCCCGCAATTATACATTGGAAAGGTTACCACTGGGTAGTTTTATACGGGCAAAAAGGAAACAAATATGTGATTTGCGATCCTGGCGTTGGTATCCGCTATCTCAGCCGTAAGGAATTAGTTGAGGGTTGGAGCAATGGATTTATGCTGCTATTGCTGCCAGACGACACCCGTTTTTACGAGCAGGCGGACGATCAAGTGAGTGGCTTTGGGTGCTATCTTAAGCGTGTTTGGCCTTATCGCTTCATTCTGGCTCAGGCGATCGCCATCAACATTGCGATCGGACTTTTGTCTCTGGCCTCTCCCTTGATGATGCAACTCTTGACCGATGATGTGCTAGTGCGGGGAGATACTCAACTATTAACTACCGTGGCAATTGGGGTAATTGCCATGAACTTGTTTAAAAGTGCAATTGGTTTGGTACAGTCTCACCTCATTGGTCACTTCGGTCAACGGTTGCAATTAGGACTGCTGCTGGACTACGGTCGAAAACTTTTACACTTGCCCTTATCTTACTTTGAAGGACATCGTAGTGGAGAAGTCGTCAGCCGAATTGGCGATATTAATGCCATCAATGGGTTAGTTTCGCAGATTGTCCTTGGTTTACCTAGCGAATTTTTTATTGCTTTAGTTTCCTTATGCTTTATGCTCTTTTTGAGTTGGCAACTAACTCTGGCTTCCGTATTAGCCTTTATTGTCGTCACCTTAGTTAATCTACTTTTCTTACCTGCCTTACGCCAGAAAACCCGTAAACTTATCGTTTTAGGTACTGAAAACCAAGGCTTTTTGGTGGAAACTTTTCGCGGTGTCCAAGTACTCAAAACCACCCAAGCAACTCCACAAGCTTGGCAAGAGTATCAAACCAATTATGGTCGCCTCGCTAACTTGGGCTGGAGTACGATGAAACTGGAATTATACAGCAGTACATTCACTAATATTCTTTCAAGTTTAACTAATATAGGTTTACTCTGGTTAGGCAGCTATTTAGTAATTAATCAAACATTATCCATCGGTCAGCTGCTAGCGTTTAACGGCATGAGTGGAAATTTTCTCGGTTTTTTGAGTTCAGTAATCGGGTTAGCTGATGAGTTTATTACTGCCCAAATTGTCATCCAACGGATGGCAGAAGTGATTGATGCTACCCCAGAAGACTTGAATGCACAAGAAAAGCCTTGGGCAGCAATTTCCACTGATGCAAATATTATTTGCACTAAAGTTAACTTCCACCATGCTGGTAGAGTTGATCTGTTACAAGATTTTTCGTTGACTATCCCTAGCGGTAAAGTTATTGCTTTAATTGGTAAATCTGGTTGTGGTAAAAGTACCCTAGCCAAACTGATTGCTGGTTTATATTCCCTCCAGTCAGGCAATATCCGTTATGGCATTTATAACAGACAAGACTTATCTTTAGAATGTCTGCGACAGCAGGTAGTCTTAGTACCGCAAGACCCGCACTTCTGGAGTCGTTCAATCGTTGATAACTTCCACTTCAGCTATCCTGATGTGACTTTTGAACAAATTGTTACAGCTTGCCAAATAGCAGGAGCTGATGAATTTATTAGCGAATTACCTGACAAGTATCATACCGTTTTAGGAGAATTTGGAGCGAATCTTTCTGGTGGACAACGGCAGAGATTAGCGATCGCTAGAGCAATAATTACTAACCCACCGATACTGATTTTAGATGAATCCACTGGCGCTCTTGATCCGGTGAGTGAAGCTGAAGTACTAGATCAACTGCTTACCTATCGCCAAGGCAAAGCCACAATTTTAATTAGTCACCGACCCAAAGTCATTGAGCGAGCCGATTGGATTGTATTACTGGAGAAAGGACGTTTGCAAATCCAAGGTTCTCCAGAAGAATTGCGCCAAATTGCTGGCGAACACTTGGGCTTCCTAGATGATGTTCGGTCATCAACTCCAACTTTACTAGTGAAATCTTCCAGCCATGCTAATGGCAAATACGCCACCATTAGATAAATGAAGGGGCTTGAAACCGTTGCTCCAATCCAAACTAAAATCCCAAATTCATGCAATTCAAAAATGTCGGAATTAAAAATTATTTAATTATTTTTGAATTTTGAATTTGAGCGTTCGCGCAGCGTCTCGTAGAGAAGCGACGGTCATTCTTAATTAAAATCAAAAATCATCTTTCTCTCAATTTCTTATTATGGTTAGTCAATCGAATTCTGTCTTGCTGCCCCAAGTTGAAGAAAACGATTTTCTTCCGCCACTTGGTAATTGGACTACTATTGGTGGTGCGATCGCATTAGTAACTGTGACAATAGCAATTGCCGTCGCCTCTGTAACTAAATATAAAGTCACCGTTCAAGCACAGGCAAATCTGCGTCCGGCTGGTGAGTTGCGGCTCGTTCAGGCTGCTACGGAAGGCCCAGTTATGCGGATTTTTGTGAAAGAGAATCAGGTTGTCAAAACAGGAGATGCGATCGCTACTATTGACGACTCCCGCCTGCAAACCAAGAAGAGTCAACTAGAAGGTAGCATTGGGCAAACAAAATTACAACTGGTTCAAATCGACGCTCAGATTCATGCTCTTAATAACCAAGTTATAGCCCAAACTGACAGCAGCAAGCGTGCGGTTGCGGCGGCTGAAGCCCAATTGAGCAGTCGCAAGCGGGATTATCGAGATAAGCAAATTACTACTGTTAGTGATGTCCAAGAAGCCGCAGCGAATGTCAGAGCAGCAGATGCCGGTTTAAGAGCAGCCGAGACAAAGCGAAACCGATATGAGAACGTAGCCAAAGTTGGAGCTTTGTCACAAGATCAATTCGAGGAAGCCCAACTAGCTGTTCGCCAGCAAGAACAAGCACTCGCTGCTGCCAAAGCCAAATTGCAAAGCCTACAAGCTGCCTTAAATCCAACTCTAGCAGAAGTAGCGATCGCACAGGAACGCATTGCTCAAGAAAAAGCTACGGGGCAAGGTAACATCGCCACATTAAACAAAGAACGCAACGCGCTGATTCAACAACGGATTGAAATGCAAAAACAGTTCGAGCATGATGACCGCGAACTTAAACAAGTAAATGTTGAACTTAAGGAGACGATCGTTTCTGCCACAGCAGACGGTGTTATTTCCAAGCTAAACCTACGTAACCCCGGTCAAACATTGCGCCCTGGAGAAGAAATCGCCCAAATTGTTCCTACTTCTGCCCCCTTGGTAATTAAAGCAGTGGTAGAAACTGAGGATAAAAACAAGCTCAAACCAGGACAAAACGTGCAAATGCGAGTTTCTGCTTGTCCTTATCCAGATTACGGTACTCTTAAAGGTAAAGTTAAATCAATTTCTCCAGATGCATTTTTCCCACCAGCGAATAATGGTGCTGCTACAGGTACTTCTACAATTGCAACTACTCCCAAAGCTACTGCTGCCTTCTATGAGGTAACAATTGAACCTGAAGGTCTGTCTTTAGGTCGAGAAACCAGACAATGTTCCATTCAAATGGGAATGGAAGGCAGAGCCGATATTATTTCTAAAGAAGAGACTGTACTTCAATTCTTTTTGAGAAAAGCAAGGCTAATTGCAGATATTTGACACTGCTACTCACCGTTGGTGCTATCAAGAATGATGCGATTTAATCACCATAGAACAACAAACAAAGAAAAACCACCGACTGACTCGCTCCCTTCATGAAGTTAAAACCGAAAATCACGATTACTGACCACTTTGCACAGATGGAAGATCCATTTAGATAATTTGGGAAATCTTTGTTAGTTTTTATTTGTAAATAAGATGCGTTTGGCCTACTTGCTCGTCTGATTCACTGAGAATTTGCTGCACCAACTTTTGCAGGACACGAAAAAATATCCCTCTTTGAGTCTGATAGGGATAGTTTTGAACTTTAGTTCTAGGTATATTTTGTCGAACTCACATCAAGCTACCGTTACAATAGGGTGATTTAAACTTTAGTCTAATGCACCCTATTAGTAAATCAAGTGTTTCTCAAAAGTGCTTAATTTACACTAGCAGGTATCTTTTGAGTCTGAGTAATACCCGCTTTACCATTCTCTGCCTTAATTTCTGCTACTTGCAGATGAGCTTCTAAGAACCAGAGTCGTTTGTCAATGGTGCGAGAAATTTCAGTGTAAAGGTCAGCAGTATCGAGATCGCCTAATTCATCAGTTTTATCGATCGCTTGCCGAAGATGTTTACCATAGGATGCAAAGCGATCTGCCAAGGCTGTCACATGGTCTTTACCATCCAAAATATCTAAGGGATATTCTGGCAGGATCGAATTACTAGCTGCGGCGCGAACTGTTCCGAAAGCGTATCCACCTAAAGCTGTGACGCGTTCAGCTATCAAATCGATGTACTCTTCCAATTCTCCAGCAATTTCATCAAATAATAGGTGTAGCTGATAGAAGTCAGTTCCTTTAACATTCCAGTGCGCTTGCTTTGCTTGGGTTTTGAGATCCGAAGTAGCTGCCAAGCTTTGGTTGAGAAGTACCACAATTTGCACTCGCGCTTCAGCGGGAATGTCAATACGAGTGGGGTACAAACGTGATGTAATAGTGTTGTCGCTCATAGTTCTACGTTAATGCCTTTTGCATTTAACTTTACAGATTTTGGTTGGCTGTGCGAAACTCTCTGACGACAGATTATATTAATGGCTGAATGTGTTACTGCTTATGACTCTTGGTCAAATCCGATGGTTTTCTATGGTATTGAATGTACCACCGAAAAGGCGATCGCGAATTACATCATTGTGCAAAAAGTCATGGGGAAAACCTAGTTCGATTTGACTCACTTCATCTAACCGTTGCAGATGTTCTGGCGAAAGGCTGACTTCTATTGAAGCTAAGTTATCTTGAAACTGCGTTAACTTACGTGCCCCAACAATCGGAATAATCACACCACTTTGAGCACGTAACCAAGCTAATGCTACCTGTGAAGGTGTATGGCCAATTTCTGCCGCAACTTCACTGACAACTTCAGCGATCGCTAAATTCTTTTGGGAAACTTCTCCCCCTAAACTCGCTACTCGCCCTTGTTCGCCGCCTTCTTGACTGGGTTTGTTATACTTTCCTGTCAGCACTCCACCACCCAAGGGCGACCACGGCGTTACTGCCAAATCCAAAGCTTTTGCCATCGGTATCAAATCCCGTTCTGGTGTTCGCTGAATCAAACTATACTCAATTTGCAGGGCGACAAACTGCGTCCATCCTTGGTAATGGGCAATGGTATTTGCTTGGGAAACAATCCAAGCGGGTGTGTCAGAAATACCGATGTAAAGTACTTTACCTTGACGGACTATATCATCAAGCGATCGCAAGACTTCTTCAATGGGTGTTGTGAAATCCCAAGCGTGCAACCAGAATAAATCAATGTAATCGGTATTCAGGCGTTTGAGACTACCTTCCAAAGACTGAATTAAATTCTTGCGATGGTTTCCACTGGCATTAGGGTCGCCCTTTTTGTCATTCATCCGCAAGGGAAAGGAATATTTTGTCGCAACTACAAAGCGTTCCCGTTCTTTAGCAATCAACTCACCGACAATTTTTTCACTGCTACCATCGGTATAACCGTTGGCGGTGTCAATGAAATTTCCTCCTGCTTCTACATAGCTATCAAAGATTTTCCGACTTTCGTCAACAGATGCACCCCAACCCCAATCTTCACCAAAGGTCATGGTTCCCAAGGAGAGTTCAGAGACTCTTAACCCGCTTTTGCCCAAGAGTTTGTATTTCATGAATATTTTCTGATTAATGAAAAAACTAAGCAAATATCATTCCAAAGGCATGATAACTGGAAATCGACGGAATATTTGAGGACAAGCCTTTTAATATTTGTGTTGTCGTGCTATTTAAATGCAACGGTCGCTTTGCAATACTACTCGATTAAGGCTAAAAAATAAATATGTGTAGGTTGAGCTTTAGCGTTACCCAACCTACAAGAATAAATTATTAAATATACTGTTGTTTTAATAATATGAGAACATTGAAATTGAATATTTTTCTATAACTAGGTTTTTAAATTTACGAAACTCGGCTTCTGAGTTTTTTGATGTCTGCTAATGGTGCCATAGTCCATCTAGCTATGGCACCCGACCCTACAATCTAAAATCCAAAATCTTCTAGGCGATTACTTCGATAACTTGAGGGCCGTTAACGCCGTTTATTTTAGCAATTTCGACGGAGCCAAATTGCGAACCGCTACCATCTTTGTCGAAGAATACAATCGAGCTACTGATGTCAATTCTAAAGCGTTGGTTAGGATTGGTGAAAGCACTACCGAGAGTTAATTGAGAACGTTGTAATTGCCCTACTACCAGTCCACCTCCGAATCCAGATGCAGAAACTTGGATTTTATCACCTTGAGATGCGTTTAAGTCATTGATAATATCGCCACCCTCTAAAGCACTGTTGTAACGGAAGATATCAGCTCCTGCTCCACCAGCTAAGATATCTTTACCCAATCCGCCAATTAGAATATCATTACCCTCTCTACCATCAAGGTTATCATCACCCGAACCACCGTTGAGAGTATTGACTCCAGCATTCCCTGTTAAGCGGTCATCTCCATTCAGTCCATTGATTACATCGGTGCCAATAGTAGCGTTAAGAACATCGTTTAGAGGGGTTCCAGTGATATTAGCCATACTTGTTTATTAGGTAATTGGTGTTTTAAGATACAAAGTCTGAAAATTAAGGATATACTTACATGTCGCAAGCATCCAGTATTTTCTTGTGCCAATGCGTGTACGAAAAAAGACTATATATTAAATAGGAATCAATACACAAGATTTTTTTGTTAAAAAATAAGAATGCTAATTATTTTTAGTGGCGAGAGTAATTTATATAAACATTCTATAGTCCTTGTTTGGAAACTATGATTGTAGGACTTTTATGCTGTACAAAGGCATCGTGATGTGCATTAAAAAATGGATTGTTTTAGGATTTTCTTAATTATCCTGCGATCGCAGACCATGCTGTACAATAAGTCAACGTTAAGTCAAACCAAGACATAATGACCTACACCTCGCCCAAACTACTTACCTTCGAGGAATTTATAGCTCAATATGGTGATAACACACGCTACGAATTAATCGACGGACAACTAAGAGACATGGAACCCACAGGGCCACACGAAGCTGTTGCAGGTAGTATTGCTGGTAGAATCTATGTCGAAATTTTTAATTCTAATTTCAACTGGCTAGTTCCTAAAACTTGTCTGATTAAACCACCTGCGGCTGAAGCCACAGCACTGCGTCCTGATGTAATTGTTTTAGATAAAGCAGAACTTAGTAAAGAACCACTCTGGCAAAAAGAACCGATTATTTGTAACGGCAGTACAATCAAACTTGTTGCTGAAGTTGTTAGTACTAATTGGCAAGACGATTATGCAAGAATTGTAGAAGAATACGCTTTTCTTAATATCCCTGAATATTGGATTGTGGACTTTCGTGGCTTGGGTGGTTTGCAGTTTATCGGCAATCCCAAACAACCCACCTTTACCGTTTGTCAGTTGGTTAACGGTGTGTATCAGCAGCAACAATATCGCTTAGGAGATACTATTTCTTCTGATGTATTGACAAATTTACAACTTAAGCTAGACGACATTATGCATATTTGAACTGCGAACTGGTTCGGTAAGGCAAGAGCGATCGCTACAGTTTTCTAAGCTAGAATACCAAAGTTGTGTTTTAGACACATCCGACAATTCAATTGCCAAAAAACCCTTATTTTTATGAATTACTACGTAATCTACGACGGAAATTGTAATCTCTGCGCTACCCTAGTGCAGTTGCTAGAAACCTTAGACAAGGGAAAGCTGTTTCGTTACGCTCCTATGCAAGATGAGCAGACACTTTTAAAGTGGGGAATTACAGCCCAAGACTGTGAACAGGGGATGATTTTAATTGATGGCAATGAACCTCAAAGACGTTGGCAAGGTAGTAATGCAGTAGAAGAAATTGGGCGGTTATTGCCAGCAGGAAGTATATTTGTAGACGCTTATCGAGCCTTACCGGGGATGAAATGGGCAGGCGATCGCTTTTACGAACAAATCCGCGATAACCGCTACGCAATTTTTGGTAAACGTTCTAGTACTTATGAATCGTCATACTGTGTGGATGGTAGCTGCAAGCCGTAGGTAGTACAGGTGAGGGTATTCCCAGTCTCAGGCAGGAAGCAGTTCTTGCTGGGAGCAGGGAAATGTATTGGCTTTGAGACAAATACGCATTATTTATCGTCGCACTTTCCGTTCAAAATAAATATTTTTCGCTTGAGCATAAATACATTTATTAGCTCGTAACCCTTGACTGTTAGGGAATTTCAGCATCTTTCTCCCCCTGCCCCCTGCCCCCTGCTCCCCTGCCTCTTTGGTCATTAGACAGAATAAATTCTCCTAAAAAATCCGCCTCCAGATGCTAGTAAAATGTCTGGGAGACAAACCATTATGCTATCTGGCGTGTTTGTAATTGTGCAATCAATGACATTGCGATCGCGACCATAATTTGGCACAACAAAAAGTCTGACGGGAGGATACTGCGTGAAAATTGGTGCAAACTACTTGGGTAACGGAGAGTGTGAATTCACAGTTTGGTCTCCACTATTAGATAGCGTTACGGTAAAAATTTTGACGCCAGAACAGCAGTTAATTCCCCTCAAGCCTCAGTCTGAGGGATACTGGCACACGAAAGTCAACGATGTATATCCAGGAACGCTTTATCAGTATGTCTTAAATGGTCAAGACACCTTTGCCGATCCGGCGTCGCAGTATCAACCGGAAGGGGTGCATGGGCCGTCGCAAATTATCGATCATGATTTTGAGTGGACTGATGAAGGCTGGACGGGTATTCCTGTAGAGTCGATGATTTTCTATGAACTCCATGTTGGGACATTCACGCCGGAAGGAAGTTTCACCGCGATCATTCCCCGTTTACCAGAGCTGAGGGAACTGGGAATTAACGCCATTGAAATCATGCCCATTTCCCAGGTTCCGGGAGACACTCATATTGAGGCAACTCTTGCATATCGCAACTGGGGTTATGATGGCGTTTACCCTTATGCTGTGCAAAATTCCTACGGTAGTCCAGCCGAACTCAAGCAACTGGTAAATGCTTGCCACCAAAATAATATCGCCGTAGTGCTGGATGTGGTGTATAACCACTTTGGGCCAGAAGGCAACTATATGAGTCAGTTCGCGCCCTACTTTACTCAAACCTATAAAACGCCGTGGGGTGAAGCGCTGAATTTCGACGATGCCCATAGTCAGGGTGTGCGAAATTATTTTATCGAAAATGCGCTGTACTGGTTGGGTGAGTTTCACATTGACGCATTGCGGTTGGATGCCGTTCAAGCAATTTACGACTTGGGGGCGAAGCATTTTTTATGGGAATTATCGGAAGCAATTCATCATTTTTCACAACAAGGGCAAAAATGGAAGCGCCATCTAGTTGCCGAAAGTGATATGAATAATCCGCAATTAATTCGTCCAGCAGAATTGGGTGGATATGGACTCGATGCCCAGTGGAGTGATGATTTCCACCATGCATTGCACGCACTCTTGACAGGCGATCGCCAAGGATATTATCAAGATTTTGGGCAGGTTGCGGATCTGGCAAAAGCTTATGAAGATACTTTTATCTACGATTGGAAGTACGCACCACACCGCAAACGATTTCATGGCGTATCTTGCCGCGATCGCCCTTTATCACAGTTTACAATCTGCATTCAGAATCACGACCAAATCGGCAATCAAATGAAAGGAGAACGCCTTACCCAGCGCATCTCTTTTGAGGGATTAAAGTTAGCTGCTGGCGCTGTGCTGCTGTCGCCCAACTTACCTCTGTTGTTCATGGGAGAGGAATACGGTGAAACTGCACCCTTCATTTACTTTGTCAGTCACTCCGATCCTGATTTAATTCAATTAGTTCGAGCCGGACGCAAACAAGAATTTGAAGCATTTCACTTTGCAGATGATCCCCCAGATCCCGAATCGGCAGAAACTTTCCTAAAGTCTAAACTTAATTGGGAATTACGCAATGACGGTAAGCACAAAGTTCTGTGGAATTGGTATCGCCAGTTAATTAATTTACGTAAGACGCATCCAGCCCTTTTGAATCAAGACCGCAATTTCATCCAAGCGACTAGCGATAAAGAGAAGGATTTGGTGATCGTGCGTCGTTGGTGCGAATCGAGTGAAGTCATATTTGTGATGAATTTCAATTCATCGGCGGTGACAGTGACTTTGCCGTTTGAGCAAAATGCCAATAAATTGTTAGACTCGGCTGATACCTCATGGTCTGGGCATGGTTCCCAAGCCCCTGAACATCTGTCTGTGAGCCAAGAAGTGAAATTGCAACCTACTAGTCTAGTACTCTATGAAAAAGGATGAAGGGGAGAGTTATAGCAAAGTGCTGAGTGCTGAGTGCTGAGTGCTGAGTGCTGAGTGCTGAGTGCTGAGTGCT
>NZ_JABXKF010000116.1 GCF_017115165.1 Nostoc sp. LPT
GGCTTACTTAGCTAATCTAGAGAGTCGTCTTCTCTAGTGAATTTTACCACGCTAGGATTTTTTCGATAAAAGTTTGTAGACTTTCCGTGTAATACATGGAAAAAGTTTTATGAAAAAGATCAAAAGGGATATTCAAGGTAAGTTTACACTCAAAAATGATGACTATCGTGAAGTACGTTCTTTGCGACTGACGGACGATACTTGGAAGACGTTAGGGATTGTTTCTGAATGTTTGGGATTAACCAGAGCAGATTATTTGGAGGAAATAATTAAACACCAGCCCTTTCCATGTAATACACGGAAAAACCAAGGTGATATTCAATTGTTAACATCGGCAGAATTGGAACTTCAACCAAGTATTACACGGAAAAAATCAGAAGTTTTCGCTCCAACTTCACCAGAAAACGAACTTCCACCGAGTATTACACGGGAGAGCGAGTTTCATCAAACATCTGATACCGCGATCGCAAAACAGTCTGTTGGATTGCCAACAGTAAGAGAACTTGAAATTTTACGTGACCATGTTTTGTTTGAACTGAAGTTGGGTAAACAAGCACCTGGGTATAAAACTGCCCAGAAAGCTCTCAATCGTTTTATTTCTGAACTAATTGCTTCAGTTTAGCTGTTTTCTGAATTCGCCAACAGTGTCTTCGCTATATTTACCCCAACTATATTACATTGTAAATCGCCAGAAATAGCGCTTAATTCACTTTGCACTGGTTTTGACCACGATTTTATGATAATTTTCGCTGATTATGGGTGTATTTGTACTATTTTAGGCTACATGCTGCTGCTTTAGTTGAACTGACGCTAAACAACCGGATTCTGGTGTAGGCTATCGCTGGATGAATAGCGCACTTCACAAGTAGAGCGATCGCACATAAAACAGCCTTATCCTGTGTTTCATGTAGTACTAAATGTAGATATTATATTACATCCCTGTTCAAGTGAAGATTAGTCCTGTACCACTCCCGGTTGCCATTGCCGGGAGACGAGATTGTAGACTTGTACTGGAGTTCCTCGCTGCGGTTGCCATAGCCGTTCATGCTAGCATCTCCAAAGGAGAAGACTTAAGAAGAGCTTATCGCTTCTACATTCTCTCAATCAGGGGGAAGATAGTCCTATCTCTTGACACCATCGAGCAGTTCAAGGATGGTCAGGTGTTCAGTAGTCGATTTTACTACGGTAGTATCAAGTGTACATTGTCATACTCGCACCCTCTCTAAATCATAGTCAGTCACTCGTGCGATGGGCGAAGCCCCACCAAGGGCGATCGCATCTCTGAAAGTAAAAAGCTCGTCACCGTTTTCAGATATTCCTGGGGACATCCATTCGATGCAGTAGAACCAGGAATCGCAAATCAGTTGGATGCCCTGGACAATCCTTACTGGTGGCCCATTGCCATGAAATCGGAACTCGACTAATTCACCCAGTCCAAACACAGGCTTTTCTTTGGTAACTAATTGGAAGTTGCCTGTACCAATGATTTCACGTCCTAAAACAGCTAGATTATCGTTGCCGGAGACAATCTCATAACTCCAGCCTTTAGCTGACCACTCTACACCGCAACAGTAACCGAAAGATTTGGTGGTAGTGACGTAGACTTTCTCCAACAGGGAAACTTCTAAGGGGGGAATCTCTTTACCCCAAGGTGGTGAAACATACCAGCAAGTTTCTAAAGTCTGGACAAGGTTAATCATGCTTATGCCTCCTGACTGGACAATAGACTGCACAAATAGTCAATTCGTTTCCAAGCGATGGCAGCTTGCCGGGGAGAGCAACTCAAGCCATAAGCACGACGGGCATCATAATTACCCTTGATTCCCTTGGCTACTCCAACGGGAACCCCAGAAGCCACCTCACGAATACCGGGTTGATAGCTTCGGTCTTCATGAGAGAACCGTACTTGCGTAATCTGATTTCCAATTTGGTCTGTCCAGGGGGTTGGCTGTTGACGGTAGAATAAGCCATCGGCGTAGGCAATGATAAAGACTCTTTCTCTTTCATGTGGCAAGCCGAGGCAGTACGCGGGTATAGTTTCCCACTCGCATACGTACCGGATTTGGGAAAGGTCTTCGAGGACTGTTGCCATTCCTCTAGAGAGTAGCCCTGTTGGGTTTTCGATGAGAGCGATTGCTGGTCTACACTGGTTGATGATGCGGAACATTTCGCGCCACAGTCCTGACCTGGGGTCGTTGAGTCCTTTTTTATCTCCAGCGTTACTGGTGCCGCTACAGGGAAATCCCCCACACAAAATGTCGAACTGTCGTCGGTGGCAATGGTAGTTGGTGATATCTGCGTGGATTGGAATTCCTGGTTGTTCATGGCGCAATTGTGATTGAGAATAAG
Source organism: Nostoc sp. LPT (assembly GCF_017115165.1). GTDB lineage: Bacteria > Cyanobacteriota > Cyanobacteriia > Cyanobacteriales > Nostocaceae > Nostoc. The sequence goes on from NZ_JABXKF010000116.1 coordinate 2,350, forward strand.
TGGAGATTTCGACAAATTGCTGGACTCGGAATTTGTGGGATAGACGAGCAGCTGATATTCCGTGGTGGCAGAGTCCGCCGATGCCGGAGAAAAGTGAGAGGACTGATTTCACTCTTGCGATCGCACTCCTGACCAAATCATCAGGTACTTCAAAAATTCCCAACCCTTCGGCTACGCTCAGGGCAAGCCGCCCAATGTAAGGAATTGGTGTAATCTCGCGTGGGTTCTCCAGCTTCCAATGATATTGCTCAGGCATCCCCCAACCAGATGCAACTTGTGAAAACTTGCAATCAACTATTGTGACAATACCGATGACTTGACCGCGACGGAGCATTTTTAACTCTGGGATAGACACACCCATGCTTTGGCAAAATTCTCTCGCTAGCTGGTATTCTTTTTTGGTACAGGTTTTTGCAGCGTGAATCAGAATGTCGCCGCGATAATGAATGGGCCAGCCACGGTTTTCTATGTCTTTAAGAGCATAAATAATTGCCCATGCCCAAGGCTGACGAACAGATAGCGCTTTCATATATCGACCTCTAAGACTTAAAAAAAGTTCATTGCATGAAATTATCTCGCCAAGTTCAAAAATTTTGAGGTCGATAAATCGCACAACATGGTCGCAGTGCCGAGCTTACCGTAAAGGCGGTTTTTCTCAACAATCAACTCGATAGTGCGATCGCTTGGGTCTTTTGTGTAGACAGCATCCCGGTAAAGCATGATTAACTGGTCGCAAACCTCAAAGATTTCACCAGAGTTGCGAAGTAAATGACGATTGGGGCGTTTATCAGCCGTTGTTTGATTCCCTCGATTGATTTGACAGCCTAAGAAAACAGGGATTTTGTGAGACTTAGCAATATCCCGAATCTGGCGGGTAATCTTGCCGACTTCAAAGGCCATGTTTCCGCCGGATTCCAGAGGGATCTGTTGCAAGTAATCAATAAACACAGCACCAATAGAACCACCAAATTTGGCAATGGCACGGCGCACTGCACTTGCAATCATTGGGGTTGTAGGTGAGGAATGCTCGTAAACCTTCCAAGGCAACTCCACCATCTGTCCTATGCCTTGTGCTATTTGTTCCCAGTAGCATTGAGTATTGGTTTGAATCATAGAAGCGTCTACGCCTGTGATTCGGGCAAGCATTCGGGCATTGAGTTGATTCTTGTCCATTTCTGGAGTTACATACAGAACTGGCTTTCCAAGTTTGGTCATGATTTCGTAAGCGTAAGAAATCATGAAATGAGTTTTGCCCATGTGAGATTCAGCTGCTACTACAACTAAGCTGCTGGGATAAATGCCACCGGTGATATTTTCGAGGTCGTACCAACCAACTCTGTCACCTGCCATATTCCCCATCTCCAACTTTTGAAAAAGTTCAATGCCCATGTCTTGTGCTGAGAAAACCAAAGAGCGTTCATCACTTTGATTTTGAGTAACACCAAAAACTTTCGCCTCAGCTTGCCCAAGAACAAGTGGTAGTTCAGTTTGCGTCTCGTAACCGAGTTGGACAATTTCCGATCCCACTTTGATTAACTGTCGCCGTCGGTATTTTTCCATCACCAGATCGGCCAAAGCATCAATGTTGACGGCGGATACAGTGCGGTCTACCAAAGTTGCTAACTTATTTCTGCCACCAACGCGATTGAGCAGATTGTGGTCAGACAACCATGCGGTGACGCTTAGTAAATCTGTGGGCTGATATGTAGCATGAAGTTGGACTGCGGCTTGATAGATATCTTTATGGGCGCTGATGTAAAAGGCTTGGGTTATTAGGCGATCGCTGATTCTAGTTATCGCTTCTGGGTCAAGCATAATCCCGCCCAAAATCGCTTCTTCAGCCTCAATGTTTTGTGGAGGCAAGTTGACTTGATTTCGATCAGGGGCAAAAGAAACTACGTTGTCTTGATTGCTGTACATAGTCATGCTCTAAGTGCTAATTTTAACTGCGCTTCAACTTCTCGCAAATTCGTGGAAGATGGTCTGGTGTTGCTCGGAACTTTTGGCTCATTTGCTTTGGCTTGAAGTTTCGCTTTTAGCTCCAGCATTTGTGGGCTGTGTTGATAGTTATTGGATGGAACCCGAATGGATTGCTCTTGCTGACGGCGCATTCGGTCTTGTGCCAAAGCATCTTCGAGCGTGATGCTAGTGGTGTTACTTGGTCTTTTTGTCGTAGCAGTATGCAGTTGGGGTAGGGGCTGTTTTTCTGTTTGCAATGCTTGGTTATAGCGCTGCATCAGGTTCGTCCACCCACCTTTGGTTTTTTCCCAGGTGTTCATGACTGCGATCGCATGATCTATTTCCTGTTGTGCAGAGCGTTTCGATTTCGTGGCTAATTCTTGTGCTAGGAAGTCCACGACTATTGGGTTGAAATTCTGGTAGAGGTTATTCAGCTTTCGTTCTCCATTGCGCCAAGGTAAAACCCAGCGATTCCACTTGATTGAGTCTCTAACAAGTAGAGGCACACAATCATCACTCATAGCAGTCGGGTCTGTTAGCCAGGCATCAATCAGTTCTTTCACGTTCCGGGCTGTCTTGTAGGGACAGGTTAGTTGCAGCTTATTTGATTGTTCGCGTTTCTTGAACGACCCCGCCGCAATAGTTGATCCTCTTGAGGGGTTATCGGTTTGTTGCGAAGACTCGCAATTTTTTAACAACAAAGTGGGTTGTTGTGGGGTTGGTTCTTCTGGGGTTGATTCTTCTAAACTTGGTTTTTCTGGAGTTGGTTCTTCAAGATTTAGCTGTTCAGTTTCACACACACACGATTCTTGGGTTTGGGGAGCAAATTGAGTATGTTTTTCTTCTTTTTGGTTTTCTCTATATTGTTCTTCTAATAGAGGGGTTGATTCACCACCTCTGGTTTGATCACCTCCGGTTTTGCCCCCCCTGGTTGCGCCACCTCCTAAAAACAAGTCACTGGTCAATTCAACAGGTTGCAAGGATTCTCGAAAAGCGATCGCCGAATTGGTATCCTTGAAGATGTGATACTCAAAATCAAATAACCCCGCTTCAGTACGAATTTTTCTTCTGACTAAATAATTTTGGATTTCCGCAGTTTTGAGAATCTTGCGTAATTTGTCTCGACCATAACCCAATGAGTTTTTAATGCTGTTGAAATTTACCTCCCAGCCTTCAGTGTGTGATGTCATCCAGCAAATTAATCTGAATGTACCATCATCTATTTCGGAGTTACGGATTAAAGCATTAGATACTGGTGTATAATGCGTACTGAGAGATTTACCTGCTATAACTTTGCTCATAAACACCTCCGGCAACTTTGTAGCAACTCATGATGTAAACTCATATTTCTAATCTGCACCTTGCTAAAATCTACAGTTTATTTTTCCCTCGCACTGTTTCTGACAGGCGGGGGATTTGCTTTTACTCATGTATAGAAAAAGGAAATTCTCTAACCTGTAATTCTTGTGGAAACTCAACAATTTCGCCACCCTTCTTATCGCGGGTTTTAAATTGTTGCCCCTGGTAGTACGCATTCGCCCCCAACTGTTTCACAAACACAGGGGTTTTTGACTCACTGCACTGTTTAACAATAGACTCAATCCATTCGATGTGGCATGGTCTAGAGTCTGGCCCTGATTCACCACCGATAATAAGCCACTGGGCATCATTCAAATATTGGCTAATATCGCCCAAATCTTTTAGTAATGGCTCAACTGACCAAAACCTAAAAATAGCTGGAATTTGGGCAATGAATTGACTACGTTCTTCAAGAGTGTGACGGTTTTCTATAGAAGTTCCAACCCAAATATTAGAAGGTAATTCCTCTAGCCCATGATTAGAGAGCCATTCATTTATAGATGACAACATAATTTCTGGGCGTTTGGTGAGGATTTGGAATATCTGCTTTGGTGCAACGAACATTCCGTCCAGCATTTCATGTTGCCAAAAACGCGGAACCCATTCACCAAAAACATCGGTCATTGAAGAAACGAAATGCTTTTTAGGTTTCCTTTGGAATCCCCATTTCCGAATAGCTTCTGTATCTAACACTAACTCTGGTGGTTGCCCAGAGTAGGGTTGTTTATTTCCGCCAAAGAAAGATTTTTTATTTAACTTTTCGCTATAGCAATTTTTACATCCCTCTGAGATTTTTTGACACCACCAACCGCCGACTTTGGCACGGATGATATTATCTGTTAAGTCTGTCCATTCTATGTTTGTTGGCATAAATACCTCTGAAATTTGAAATTAGACAATACATTTGAAAATGGCTAATAAAACACCTCTTACTGAATACGATTCTCCTTGGAAGCAGATACTACAGTTGTATTTCCAAGACTTCATGTTGTTCTTTTTTCCCCAAGCGCACAGTGAAATTGATTGGAGTAGAGGTTTTGATTTTCTTGATCAGGAGCTACAGCAAGTAGTCCGTGATGCGGAGTTAGGAAAGCGATTAATTGACAAATTGGTGAAAATTTACCGCATTGGGGGTGAAGAATCTTGGCTATTGATCCATGTCGAAGTCCAAAGCCAAGAAGAAAGCGATTTTCCGAAACGTATGTTTGTATACAACTATCGGATTTTTGACCGTTATAATCGCTCTGTTGCATCATGTGCGGTACTGGGAGATGACAACATCAACTGGCGACCAAATCAATTTGGTTATGAATTGTTTGGCTGTACGGTTGATTTTCACTTTCCTGTGATCAAGCTGCTAGACTATCAACAAAGGTTGCCGGAGCTTGAAGAGAGCCATAATCCGTTTGCTACGGTGGTCATGGCTCATTTGGCAGCAATGCAAACCCGTGGTGACAGGTTACAACGTAAGCAGCAGAAATTAGCTTTAGCGCGTAGGTTGTACGAGCAGGGGTTTGAGCGCGAAGCTATTCTGAATTTGTTAGGTTTTATTGATTGGATGTTGACATTACCATTAGATTTAGAACGAGAATTTAAAAGGGAAGTAGAACAACTAGAGGCACAACAATCTATGCAGTACATGACATCATTTGAGCGAATTGCCAGAATGGAATCTTTATTAGAAGGGATTGCAGTTGGTTTAAAACTAAAATTTGGTACTGAGGGTTTAAGCCTATTACCAGAAATTTCCAGAATTGAAGATGTCGAGCAATTAAGAGCAGTTCTTACGGGACTAGAGACGGCCAGTAACTTAGAACAATTGCGCTCCTTGTATCAGCCAACAACCGACACTCCCAGAGAAAATTAGTATTTGAGAGCTTGGTATTGGATTTTCCAGATGAGCGTAGACTTTTAGTGCCTAAATTATTCCTTAGTTAGGCAGTTAAGGAAATATCTTGCTGATTTTGCTCAACAGGCTGATCAAACAGATCCGCCTGATCCCCCCAACAGTCCCAGCCGTCCCTAGACTCGCGTGCGAACATCTCCAGCTTTGTTATGTCTGGACACAGTTTGTCTACGAGTTGGTAGAAATTTTCAGGCTTACGGGAATGCTCACGCCTGGGTGAGTGCAGGATGGTGGACTCGTTTGTGAGTGTTCGTCCAGAGAAAGCTTTGACATTCCCACGAACAGCCAAAGCGCAATGTTCGGTCGAGTTTCGCAGCCAATGACCAACACCTAGATGTGTTTTAGTGCCATCTTTGGTGACTTTTTCCCAAGTCAAAATAGTCTTGAGTTCAAATCCCCATGCTTGCAAGCATTGAGCAGCTTCTACCATGTGATTGTTCGTAAACCAGAGCCAGAGGATACAGCCGTTGCGATTGCATAATTCGGGAATGGGCAGAGCCAGAATTTCCTCAGTCCGCATTGGTTGATAAGGGATGCGGTTGCGGTGAGTTTTGTCTTTAGAACGAAGTCTGTAGAACCAGGGAGGATCTATAACAATGCACTGGTAATGGCCTTGTAAGGTTGTGAGTCTCATACTGCCTCCTGCGGTTGTTGAACAATCGTTGCGCTGATGGATTCAAAATCAACCTGAAATATGTTTAAATCAGGAGTTATTTCACCACTGTTATAAAGTCCAACAATGTGCTGTCTGATTGCATCTTCTGTGAGTCCATCAGGAATGTGAATGTGGGCTTCACTAATGATTTTTTCTACTACTTGAACTACGACTTTCATAAATACTCCTAAAACTCAATTCGGTTCAAAGTTTGTAATTGTGCAGCAAGTATGTTAATAAAATCCTGTAGTTCTTCTGTTGCTTCTTGAGGGCTGATTGCTTTTTCAGAAACGTAAAGCTTTGTATTCTCTAAATAAACTTCTACACGAGTCATATTTGTATGTGGCGAAGTCAATAGTGTTAAAGTAAATTTCTCATATTTGCAAAAGTAGTATTGACATTCTTCACTCAGAGATTGCCCTCGCTGCCATTTGATAATTTCTGTATCGTCATCGTTGGCAAGTTCAAATTCAACTTCTTCGATTGCAGTGATAGCCATAGCTACACACGCTCTTTCTGCTGGATGTGTAGCTGATTGCATTCGATATGATTCAGGGACTACATAGCCTTGGATCGCGTAGAATTTCTTAGCTAGTTTTTCAATCAATACATCTTTCTGGAAATAGCCGAGTTCCATATCTTTTCCCCTCAAGGTAAAATTTACCTTTGTTGTAAAAGTCTTAATTCTTGATTAGTGGGCGATCGCTCTCCTTGACCAATGACCGAGGACCAAGGACTAATGACCGATGACCGATGACCAATGACCAAGGACTAATGACCGATGACCGATGACCGATGACCGATGACCAATGACCAATGACCGATGACCAATGACCGATGACCGATGACCGATGACTATCAAGCAGTAACTACAGCTTTCTTTGAGAAAGCACCTGCCTGCCTTAGTGCTGCACCAGGGCTAGGGTGAGCGAAGAACTCTTCTATAGCTTTGGTTAAGCCTGCCGCAACAGCCGGATCGTGGCAAGCGTAGACATAGATTGGCTGCTGCACACCGTTAACCAATCGTGTTTCTTGGCGATCGCCCAAGTGTGGGTAGAATGTTCTCACCCATGTGCCCAAGTGTCCGCGATAGTGGGAGCCTTTAAGTGGGACTTTCTTGCCCAGTTCGCTTTCTGCAAAATTGACCACACCTAACCACTTCTCTTCTGTGCCGATTAGAGACTGTCTGTTGTGGTCAGCTAAGAGGTTGGCGGCGTAATCATTTATCTGTTGCTCCATGTAGGGGTTGAGTCTGCCACCTGTTATCTCAGCCAGGGTCTTCATTGCTTCTACCAAAGTTTTTAAGCGCTGTTCGACTGGGGGAAGGGCAAGTGTGGGAGGTTGGGATGGGTGAAGTGAATAACTACCTGTTTTACGAATAGCTGGAAGGACTTCGTGAAATACCCAGCGCTGGAAACGTTTTGCAACTGGTTTACGGGACTTAAAGATGAGGCGGTATAGCCCAGGTTCGGTAACAGTAAGCATTTCTTGTTCTCCACCAAGGGTAACGACATTAGCGTTACCCTTTTCATCATCTTCCAGAGATGCAATAGCTTCACTGACACCAGATACTCTGATTTCTAAGCAATTACAGACATCAGATGCTACCCATTGTGGCTTTTCTGCTGTACCGACAAAACGAACTTCTTTCTCTTCAAATGCAAAAACTGATAGGTTAGACATAACTATTCCTCTTGTGGTGGCGTAGTTGAGGCGATCGTTCTTCTTGGCGGGAGGCGATCGCTTTTAATTATTTACTGTTTTAGGAAAATACACTTATACTTGAACCCCTAATTCTGTTCCTAGTGCTTTCTCTATACCTCGTAATGTTTCTATGGGCAGATCCTGAACCTTTTCGCGTTCAATTCGGCTCCAATGGTTTGCACTAATTCCGGCTTCTGCGGCTAACTCAGTTACAGATTTAGACGAAGCTTTTCTAAGTTCTTTTATTTTTTCCCCTAATCCAGGAAACTCCTTACTAAACGTCACACGCATTAATGTTAATCCCACAAGTCCTACTCCTTAAGTATCTTTTGCTGGGATATATTTCTCACATTTTCATTTTAACTTGTTATGTCATACTTGACAAGTCCAATATCTAAGGTTACATTATTAGGTATGAGAGGAAACGAGCGGTTGCCTCCCAGCTAAATATAGAATCGCTCACCACAAACCCAGATTTGATCAACACAAAACATAGATTTGAGAAACAAGAACCCCCCGTCGTATAGCACAAGGTACGCCAGGTAAAGTCGGCTGGGGGAGATACTCAAGATCACTCAATAAATCCACTCATACTGCAATTAGCGCAGCCTCTCAATACCTTCTCTAGAGCCTTGTGCTGTGAATTCTTGCTAGAAAATAACTGAAATTCAGAAATATGAGGCTACGCCAAATCTTTTTGAGAGCGTTGCGGTAAACCACAACGTTGTTCACGCAAAACAAAAGGCGATCGCTGCGTCTGGAAAACTCGCGATCGCCCTTTTACCCATTTAAGAGGTATTTCTAATGATGACACAAGTTTCAGCCCCTGCGCCAACAAAAGATCCGTTAACCACACGCGATCGCCAAATCATCGCAACTATCGTCAATCAGTCAGACTACTCAAAAGAGTGCAAGCCCGAAGATGTAGTGACTATCTGGATAAACTCGGATGATATCGTGTGGGTAAAAATGACCCACGGTTATGCTCGATACCACAAACAATCATTCAAACGCGCTGTTGCAGAGGTAAAAGCGAGTCTTTCTGCTCCAGTAAAGTGCAATCACAAAGAAGATGAGGAATTAAAACAAGCTTCTGAGAAAATTGGCTTGTTGGGTGATTGTGATTGGCTATCATTGAGCGTTCAATACCATTCTGATAAAGTAATCGGTCATGCTGGTTGTTATATTTCCCACAAAGCTCGAATATTAACCCCACTTGCTGAATGGGACTTTACCCTGCCGAAGTGGAATATGCCTGCTGCTATCTGCCCAGATTGTGATGGTCACGGCTGCGGTAACTGCTCCTATCGCGGGACTCGTGCAGAAGACTTGTGCGAACCAGTGGATGGCTATCGACTGACTTATGTAGGACGCACTGACCTCCAGACGGCTCACAATGTATATCTGTACGGTGAGTTCTTGGGAATTATCTTCAAGGTCAGAAACGCTGAGGAAGTCTGGGAAAATGACCCTAAAACTTACTATTGGCGGTGCGGCGATGGAGTACGGTACTGGAGCGTCAGGGAGGCTGTAGAAGCACTGTCCAGGGTAACTGCTCCGATTGAACTGCCGCAAGTTCGTCGGGAGTTGGTAGCGGCGTAAGTGAAATGGTGGAAGAGAATTCTCTTCCACCACTGTTTTAAAATCAGTGCCATTCGCCACTCAGAATTAAAGCTTCGCTTATTTTTTGCGAAAACTAACATTAAAGAAAGGCAGCAGCTACTATGACAGCTTTTGACTTTGATTCTGCTGAACATCAGTCATACGAAAAGACTCCAGCAGCTAAAAGCATTCCTTCACCCGCAGGCATTTGGATTGCTTACGAAAATCAACAATTAGCAGGATGGTACGAAAATAAAGAACTAGTTGGTGGGAAAGAGTATAAAGTTCTTACTAACAAGTTGGACGAAAACGATGAAAAGATAGGCATTCCTGGCGCTCTCTATAGACAACCACGAATACTTGTGATTGGGCGATCGCCTCTGCTATACGGAAACGATAGAAAGGTGATTGGAGTTTGGCGTAGCAGTGATGGTTTGGACAAGAACGCCTACAAATTCGGTAGGCGGTATATGGTGATTTTCGTCGATGTCCAAAATCAACCTCTTCATATCGCACCAGTACAAATAACTGCTTGGGGAGTGTTTCAAGTGTCGTTTGATCAACAACTAATGGCATTCCGTGAAACCTGCGAACAAGCTTATGCAAGTTTTCAAGGCAAACATCACCAACCAAAGAATTTACTTTGGCATTCGATGTGGGTATTTTGTCCCATATTGAAAACAGAGAAACGTGAGAAAGGGGGGCAAACTTCCAATGCCTGTGTATGTAGCGGATACGAAAAGCCAACTGCGCCCGACTGGGAGAGTTATTGTATTGGCAAGAAACCAATAGCTCAAGAAATTGCCCTTGTGCATAATTCCATCTGCGATTGGTGGAAAAAAGGATTGCCTAACAATAACTTACCAAAGCATACGTCTCATGCACTAGATCGCAATCAATTGATGATGGAGTCACAACGATTGATTGAAGCTTTAGGTTGGAAAGAGGAAAAGGGCAAACAGTTTCTCATAGATAACTATGGTAAAAAAGGAAGGCAGTCACTAACTATCGAAGAATTTGCTAACTTTGTCAACAAATTGCAGTCTATGCAAGCAAATTATGACGATGAAGTTGGTTACTGGAAGGATGTGCCTTCTTAATAGCCAAATACTTGTTGAGGTGATTGCAGCAATTGCGTTCACCTTTATGCTTCCCTATTTACCTTCAAGTAGGGAAGCATATTTGATCAGTTCTCAAGTCTTATCTACAGCTAATAAAGAGAGGACAGGGGAAAAGGTAAAAACCTTGCTTTTCTAAGGATAATTTAATTCATGAATCCCTTTCCCCTTTCCCCATCTTTTTGCTGTGTACTCACTACTATCAATAACAACAAATGACTATTACAATAGTTCACCCCAGTATCGAAAACTTACAGCAGTTTTCTGACTTGTTCGACATTGAAAAATTATTGCAATCTGAGGGAGTTCTGCCGTGGCTTCTAGCAAATGGTTGGAAGCACGACGATCAATCCTGTCTGATTGCAAATATTATTGATGAGTCTACAAGCCTTGATGAAGTTTGGGACTCCAAAGAGTTTGATTTTAATGCTCTGTCAGATGAATCAAAGGAAAAATTAAATCTGATTTTCGAGCATTTCTATCTGTAGTATTTGTCACTCTCAATCAGTAATTAACAGAAAAGTAACGAATTATGCGTGAAAAACTCTACAGTCAGATTTAATCAGTCTGACTGTAGAGAAAAATCGATTCCACGATAAATTATGGCACACCTCACTGCTAATAAGATGGAATTAAATTTGATTAAGGTTTACGACACGACGCTATTAAGCTCATCAAAAGTTTACCAAATCAACGGTACACTTTCCCGATATTTGGGCGATGAAGGTACTATACAACATCCACAGTATCTATTTGTACCTTTGCCAAATCAAAGGAAAAAAGCCAGCTTTCGACTAAATCGAAACAAACTTATGACTCGCTGTTATGAAGTCGAAGGCATGGTTTATAAAAAGCCCGTGGCACAGGATAATTCACAGCAACTTCAGCTATTTTAAGCCATGTCCATACATAAACCACCAGTCATTAAAAGACATATTCGCCTGCAAAATGGCTCTAAAAAAGTAATCTATAGAGCTACTACAGACATTCGCTCTATTGAGAAATCACCACAAAGAAAGCTTCGCTTAATTTGAAGTGAAAAATAGTATTGAGGTCAATAATCATGGTACAAGCAATCGACAACCCTATTGCTGCAAATTTCCTAACTGATGCAGTAGTCGAGCGCCATAATTTCTCACAGTTAAATAAAACCCGCATCAGATTTCGTATCCAGTTAAAGAAAAGTACAAAATCTGCCGCTCCTAAATGGGCAGATGTCTTAAAAGCTGAAGTCTCTGAAATTGAATCAGACCTTGTGAAAGTTACAAATTCCGAAGTCGGTTTGCGGGGTATCAAGGTATTTAAAAAGCTTGATGAAGCTGCTACACAATTGAGGCAAGAGATTGCTTCAGTTCAAGAGTGGATGTCTGCGGATACTGGTGATTGGGTTTGTCCAATTGATTTAGCTCCACTTGTTTGGAATCAGTTAATCAATATCAGAGATAATATCGCCCCTGGTTTACGCAATCAGTTAAAAGCTGATTACGAAGCAGGACTCGAAGATTATCAAGAGCGCATTGATCAGTTCCTCTCGCTTAACACTTGGGAATTAGCACAGGATAAGCAAGAATCTGTAAAAGCTAATTTGTTAAGAGCATTCCCGACTCTGACCGACCTTGAAGACTATTTGCAAGTCATTATTGGTCGTCCAGTGATTATCCCGGCATTGTCCGAACAACTCAATCAGCAACAAGCCGAATGTCTTGATCAGATTACCAAGTTCATCCAACAGTATGACCAAAATCTGGAGCAAAGGCTACGGGAATCAGCTTTAGCTGGTGGTGAACAACTCGCCGCGCAGTTGCTTGAAGAATTGAGCGACTGGGAACCAGGACGCAAGCCAGTCCAGTTCAAAAAAAAGATGCAACGCCATCTTATGAAGGTTCAGGTTTTGCTAGCGAATGCTGACCCGGAGGCTGGCAGCAGCTTGGAGGCGATGATGGCGCACTTAGATTCTATAGTTAACGATCCGGCGATTGAGTCGAAGAATCTGGGTTCAGATACGCAAAGTCTTTTGCAGCAAAAGATAGATTCTATCCGCACCAAGTTGTTAGATGAACAACGCAATCTACAATCACTTGCGACTGGTGACGTGGGTTTGTCGAAAGCCACAGTTGCCGCATTTAGGTTCAGGTAAAAAACAGTTTTGGGCGAATGCACCCGCCCAAAACTAAGTACCTTAACGAAAAATGCAGTATACACCTCAAAAAGAATACCGCACTTCTACTATAGGGATAAAATTCTCATGTCACACTTCTCAACAGTTAAAACCAAGCTCACCAACCGCGAATGTCTGGTACAAGCCTTACAAGATTTGAAACTGAATCCCCAAGTTCATGAAATAGCACAATCACTAAAAGGGTACTACGGTAGCTCTCAAGGACAAAGCGCTGAAATTATCGTATCTGGTCGTACCATAAAAGCCCGTGCAGACATCGGGTTCAAATGGAATCAGTCAAGCGGCGTGTACGATGTGATACACGACAGCTACGAGACAATTCCGAAGTTGGGCAAAGACTTTTTCAGCAATAAACTAATGCTGGCTTATGGACAACGGATGGTTCGCGCTAAAGCCGCCGAGTTACAAGAAAGGTTCGGTGAATGTGCGATCGCTGAATCAACTAACGGGAGCGTGCAAACTCTACGGCTAACTTTTGCTGGACATCAGGAAGTTCAACAGTACGTGAGGAGATAAATATGGAACGTTCAATAATGATACATTTCGACAATGCTACAGGTGAAGTTCGTGTGGAGGCTGAGGGGTTCGAGGGTTTGAGTTGTTTGTCAGCAACCCAACCGTTTGAAGAGGCATTGGGTGTTGTGGAGGGCGATGCCTACGGCGGTAAACTACGCATTTTCAAAGAAGAATCAGCACCACAGCTTCGCACTACGAACAGTAATCAAACACGTTTGCACCAGTAATCAGTCATCAGTTACCAGTCTTAACTAGGCTGGTAACTGCTGATCATAAAGGCTTCGCCATTTCATAAGTGAAATATTTGAATAATTGACATGAAACTCTCAAATCTGCTCTCCACACTCGATTCACAAATTCCGATCGCAGCACTTGATGTTCTGTCTCCTGATGAAGCGACGATTATTGAGTGGCTGACTACTGAAGCTAAAGAAAAACTCAACAGTCCAGTTTTCTTTTGGAACCTGGGAGTATCCAGCCTGGAGCAATGCCTGATTGCACCGGATGGTGGGCTGGTGTTTAAGTCGGTGCCGGAGTACAAAAGACCTGCTCATACAGATCCGTTGCTGTTCGTATTCGACTATATCAATAACTTTGATGGCGTTGGCGTGTTTATTCTGGGGGACATACACCCATTTCTTGGCAAGAATTCCCCACAGATGAGTTGGGAAATCTTGACCAGAGTGAAAAACCTTTACCACCGACTCAAACCTACAGAAAAACGGATCGTGCTGCTGGGTCAAAACATCGAACTACACGATTCTTTGTTAAGGCTCATCCCCTACTGTGAAGTGCCACTACCGAACATTGGCCAAATTCAAGACCACTTCGAGTCATATCTGGTTTTTCTTGAAGAATCTGCTACTGAGCAGGATGTCACATTTCAAGTGTCCCTGAGTTATGAAGAAAAAGAAACCTTTGCACGGGCAGCGCTGGGACTGACGTTAGAGGAAGTCAGCGATTTTTTGCGGCTAACTGTCAAAGAGCGTCTGAGCCGGAATGGTATTTTGATTGATGCTACAGTCACACCTCTGATAGTCGAGTACAAAACCCGGCTGTTGGCTCAGATGGGTATCGAATTGGGAAAACCTGCAACTATCCCCTTTGGCGGACTCGATTTACTGCGCGAATGGCTTCTTAGGCGGCGGCGACTGTTCACTATTGAAGCGCGTAAGCTGCATCTGCCGCAACCCAAAGGCGTATTGTTAGCTGGCCCGCCCGGAACAGGTAAGTCCATTTGCGCCAAAAACATTGCAACCATACTCAATTTACCACTACTCCAACTTGATATTGCGTCCCTCCTTGGTTCTCTGGTTGGTGAATCTGAAGGTAATGTTCGCCGTGCCTTGAAGACAGCCGAAGTGATTGCACCCTGCGTTTTATGGATAGACGAAATAGAGAAAGCCTTGTCTGGTAGCGGCGACACCTCTGGAGTTTCCCAGCGAATCCTGGGAAATCTGCTCACATTTATGAGTGAGTGTACGGCTGGCGTGTTTGTTGTAGCAACGTGTAACGATCCTTCAATACTGCCCAGTGAACTCAAGCGAAAGGGAAGATTTGATGAAAACTTTTTTGTTGACTTACCAACCGAACTGGAGCGATGTCAAATCCTGAAAATTCACCTGGAGCGTTTTGGCATTGTGGTCGAAGGCGAATATCTGGAAGCGATCGCTGCTTCCACCGCGAAGTTTTCAGGAGCCGAACTGGAAACCCTAGCAGCAGAAGCGGCACTACTGGCGTTTGACGAAGGGCGACCGCAGCAAGTGACGCTGGGAGATTTAGAGAATTGCAGCCATTCCATTACCCCGCTTGCCGTTACTGATGCTGCTGCTGTGGAGCGAATGCAAGCATGGGCATCCACCGCACGACGGGCTAGTAGTCCTGTGGTTGCGGCGAAAACTCAATCGCTACGTGCTGCTAAGTTTCGCAATATGAACTGATGAAAAAGCGATTGTCTCCTGATTTTATGGGGGCGATCGCTTTTTCAAATCCAACAATCAGTTAAAGAGAAGGTGAAAAAAAGATGACAACAGATTTAGTAACTTACTACGGTCAAACAGACTTGATTAACCGACTGGTTGATAATTATGGTACATATTTGGAGAAGTTAGATAGAGAAACCAAATTGTTGCTTCGGATGGTGTTAACAAATTATGTATTTGTGCAAGAAAGGCATGAGCCGAGCAGTTACACACTAATAGAAGCTTCTAGGGATGCACTTTTTGTCACATTTTTGGGTATGGATACGCCACAACTTTTGGTAGATATTTGCTCCCAATTAAATGGGCTAACAACACACGAAGCGGAAACAATACTTGAAGCACTACAACATCAAATTAGATGGGGCAATGCCCAGAAGTTAGCGAGTTGACTGGGTTAAAAACATGGAAATCTATTTAGTGTATGTTGATACTATCCAGAACAGCAATAAGTTCTGGGCGGCTATTGTCGAAGATGGTAACTTAACAGTGCAGTGGGGCAGAGTCGGTTATAAGGTGCAAACGAAAATCCACACATTAGCCAATCATCAAAGAGCCATTGCTAAATTTCATAATCTGGTAGCAGAAAAGAAATCCAAAGGTTACAGCGAAAGCCAGCCAGAGATTGATGCTAGTCGCAGTGTTGCAGACATTAGACGAGCTATTCAATTATTGAATATTATCCGTCCTTGTATTGCTAATAGGATTTTTCACGATGGCTATATTAACGCCCTAAATGAATATCTGAAAATAGTACCAACACCTTTAGGGATGCAAATTGACTACCACAGAGTTTATCGCACAGTAGAAGATATTGACTATCAGCGAGAGTTACTCAATTCTTTGTTAACCACACCCGCACCACAAGTCGCTGCGGTGGCTGTTGGTCATGCCTCTGAAGCGACAGCAGAACCCAAGGTAGTCAGTCTCAAGACTATCAGTAAGAACTTCTGGCGACATTTGTAATTTGAGAAGCGTCACTTTGTAAGAGATGCCAAATAGCTACACTTCATTTTGAAATATTGTTTGGGTAAATTATGGAAATCAAGACTATTGCTGTAACTTACACACGTAAGTTCAATTTAGGTGACTATGAATCTTTAGAGTTAAGTTGCTCCTTATGGGGACAAATTGACCCAGCAGAAGAAGATGCACAAGGGACAACACAATTTCTATTTCAACAAGCAAAAGATTCTGTTAAGGAAGCTGCAATCCCAGTAATTAAAGCTTCCACACATCAAATGAATAAAGCCAAAATGTACAAGCACTCTGCAACAAATCAATTTGACGAACTGGATAGTTTCTAATAACTGAAATTCACCTTTTAAATTCAAAAACACTTTAGTCAAGCATTAATACTGCTTGGCTATTTTTTTCACCCAGCGCTTTGCTTCCTACAAACCACAACAGGAAAGACATTATGCCTAAAAAAGCTAACCCAGTCCCAAAAGACCATTCCCAGTTATGCCTTCAGTACCTCCGCCGTTGCGGTGGCAGCGCTCGATTATGCACTATAAATTTTAGTCTGGGGGTGATTCAAACGTTAGTTAATCGCAATCTGGTAAAAGTGACAAATACAGGTGCAGGATTTTTTGTGGAGTTGGACGAAGTGAAATGAAAATCCATAAAGTAACTCATCAATCATCTTTGCCTTCAAACACTCGTAATAAATTAGTTTTTCGTCGGACTCGAAAAAGATTTAACCCCAAAGTATTCATTGACCGCACCATAGAAAGAACTGCAATCGCCTCTCTGCTTTTAACTGGGTTTTTAGGAGTAGCAGCAATGGGGTGTTGGGGAATGGAGATTATCGAGACAAATGCTAACCCCAACATCATCATTTCTGGTTGGCAGCAACAGAAAAATATTTGCCTGGGTGCAATGCTGGTCAGTTTTTCTGCATTCTTAGGGACTTCTTTAGTCGGAGCTAGTTTGAGTATTCAACGAGACAAATTTTAGGGAAAGAAACAACGATGGAAATCAGATTAACCACATCAGAGATTCGCACTATCTTGCAAGGATGTCAATATACGTTGCAACTTGTGGGGAGTAGTAAGGATTATCGCAGGCTTCAATCGTCAGAGCATTTTTCTACATCAAACGATGTAGTCCTAAATGATGCGTTCAATGTTTTGGAAGAAATAGTGAACGCAATTGATGGGGTGGAACAGATGACCTAGCCCCGTTGGGGGGGTGTCGGGGTGGGGTGCAGGAGAAGAGAGATAGCCTCAACAACCTGCATCGTTACAAGCCCCGTTTACTGTATCCCCTACCCCCCACACCCTTGTTGTTGATCGAATAGCAAACAGAAAAAATCTAGAAATCAAGCAGAGATTTTTCAACACTGGAGGGCTATTCCCACCACAGGCAAACTCTACACTAGGAGCGATCGCAGTATGGTACAAAACATTGGTATTAAACCAATGCATCCAAGAGAATTCAAAATAATTCACAATGCTTCTATATACCTGATGCATAGGCTTAGTGATTATCCTGAAGAAACAATAAGTCATTGGTTAGCTGACGAAAGTAGTACAAGATATCAACAGCCAAAACCACAGGTACTTAATCATTTTGGAGCTATCCATAAACTATTATCAGGTACTTAGCGTCAGCCTGACGCTAAGTCATTAGAAAAACCATACTCACCAGCCGGTAGGGTTTTTATTATTAGTATTAGCAGTACCGGAATTCAATCGGAACTCAACCGGAACTCAGTCGGAACTCAATCGGAATTCAATCGGAACTCAACCGGAACTCTAGGAGCCGAAACCATTGCTAATTCAAGGAAGCTGTGTAGTTGAACAATTGTTAACACGAGAGGAGGCAGCCAAGAAATTGGAGCCATCAGTTGGAATTAGACAGTTCCAAAAGTATTTAGACTTAGCTTCTTTGTACTTGCCAGAATTTGAGGATTTTCGGGACGAAGATAATGGAGGGCTAAACGGACGAGCGAAGTTGACAAACTGGCACTTACCTGTGCTTCAAAGAATTAGAAGTTATGTTTTAACCAAAGGTTCTTTGAAGAAGGTGGCAATTGAATTAAAAAATCACCCCGAAAAGTTTTTAGGAGCGTAAATCATGATTGTTAAAGAATTCGCACAAGCTCTCAACAAAGTCCCAGGAAAAGTAGTTGATGAGCTGCGCCGTCAATATCCAGAGCAAAAATGGACGGTCGATTCACTAGTTCCAGAGGAGATTTTAGCTAGATTCCAAGATATTACCAATAGTGAGAAATTACAGCCTCAACAATCACCTGTAGCAAATATACCCGAAGCCACAATCACCAAAGCTGATGAGGCAATTCAACAAGCCTCATACAAGTTGACTGCGGCTGATAAAGAGACTATTTCTGGTGCTATAGCCGTTCAAAATGAGCAATCTAAGATTTTGGGTGCATCAACTGGTGTCACAGGAGCTTTGTTGTTCATGGAATCCTTGATTGGAGCCAAGGGGACGGTGTTGGATGCTTTTGCTGAACAATCTATGTTGGAAGTCGATAACCAGATTACCGAGATAGATCAGAGTTTGATTAATTTGGCAGAAGAAGCCTCAACAAGGCTGGGGAAGTCGATTCAAAAAAAGGAACAACTCAAAGCGCGACTCAATTTGTTGCGGGAGAGAGTTTCTTCGATGGGGACGCAGATCCGATTTTAGAAGCTTATAAAACAGTGGCGGCATTGTTACAAATCCAAAACGAAACTGTTGCCACTGTTGCCGAAATCCGATTACTTCAAGAGCTATTAACTCATCAAAAGAAAAATCAGGACATGGATATTCTCAGTACGGGATTGTTTGCTACTTCAGTTGTTGGCGCTTTAGGTGGCAGTGCATATCTCGTTGGTAGCGTTGTCGCTACTGGATTAATTGGTAGCGGGATATTCATACCGTTGGGATTACTTGTTGGTGCAGGATTGACTTTTCTGGGACGGGCATCAAAGTAAGAGTGATGAGCGAGAGTGTTTCACAGCACTGTTTCATGAAACGTTTCATGAAACTGTTTCAACGGTTTCATCAGTGTTTCAGACTCGTGAAACAGCATTCCCCCGCGTGAAACATCAAACGTGAAACATGAAACACCAGTCAATTCCTTGCTCGAAAGCCGTTATGGAGGGTAGTGTTTCATCCAACTGTTTCACGGCACTGTTTCACGAAACTATTTCAACGGTTTCATCAATGTTTCAGACTTGTGAAACAGCGTGAAACATGAAACGCCTTGTTTTAGATGGGAAAAATTTGTACCAAGAAAGCGCTATAGCATAGTAGTCTCATGTATAAGAAACAACTGTATCTAGCTTTGGCTGGTGTTGGCATCTGTATATTGCCTGTAATCATCCCCTTAGTACCCAATTTGGGGGCTTATGCGGAGATTCAACGGTTAAAAGCCTCGGAAGAATTAGAGCGTTCACGCATAGAAGAACGGGCAAAAACCAGCGATGCGTTATATGAAGCCGGAGTCATGCCCACAACTCGAAAACTGAGGATTACCAACTATTTTGACAGCAGTAAACGCAATCCCAGACCCGACACAACTCTTTATCAAGATGATGAGATTGTTGATGTTTTTGACGCAACGGGTAGATGTATTGGGCGAATTGAAGAAGGAATTTGGAAGTGGAAGCACAAAGCCAAAGAGATTTGTAAAAGCGTTCCAAATATCAAGCAAAGTAGGAGAAAATAATGGCTAATGGTTCATCAAGTGCAGAGAGTAATAGTACTGGTAACAGCGACGGTAAGCCCAAAGATAAGAAGCGATCACTTGGTGAAATAATCGATTTTTGTGCCAAGGCTGTTGTGATAATTGTCGGCTTACCCATTCGGGCCGCAGCTGCGATTGTCAATCAGTTTGTTGCTAACGGTGGTGCAGGTCGTGCCTTGGTAGGCGGGATTTTATTTATCGGTGGTTCCGTAATAAGTGCTGATTCAACTTGGCAATTAATCTTTCAATGTCCGCCTGTTGTTCCTTGGTTTGAGCCGACTTGGAATTGGCTAAATGTGCCATTTGCAATGTTCAACCCGTTTTTTTACCTAGCATTCATAATTTCTGTGGGTATTCAGGTCATCGAAGCCCATGCCCTACGCGGTAAAAACCCTGATTCAGCTAGGCGGGAACTTCAAGACCACATGGTTTATGAGCTTGAAACCAAGCCTAGTGGCAAGATTGACTTGGTAGGCCAGCTGTGGCAAGACTACAAAACCGCAGGTACACGCGATCGCTCAAGCGCTGGACTAGTTGTGATTGCTGTTTGGGCGTTTGATATTGTCACCACCTTTGCAGCTCGTAACCCATTCGACTACACAGCCCCATTCATGATTTTGGGCTGTATCTTATTTAACATCGGCACGATGATGGCGGGTGAAATTGGGTTCGCCATTTGGCGACTAACAAAGGATTAGAACGGAAACCGCCCAAGAACCCAATAACTGTAAAAAGGGCGGCAACGTTTACCAAGGGAGGCATTTCTTTTATGCAAAGTAACAATATCAATATCCCAAAAATTACAACTAAAGAAACTGAACATTTGCGTGAGCAATATCCTAGCTTGTCTCACTTGGAGGCCGGAAATATCGCCCAATGGCTGCAAGAGAGAAAAGAGCAATTATTTGAAATGGCACGGGCATCTGAGAACGAAGCAGACATGACCCGTGTACTTGGCTTGGTGGCTTCTGGCATAGGAGCGGTTTGTTATGCTGTCAACCCACTGGCTGTAGTTGGTGGTTTAATTGGTGGTGCTGCGTGGCTATGGTTTGTTGTTGAACACTCCAACAGAACCAAGGAGATTGCACCTTTACCCTTTGTACGTGGCAACTTTGTAAACGCTCTAGCTCTTTTAGGGGACTATGATACTAGGAGCAATTATCGAGCGGATCATCTTGCCAATACTGTTAAATTCCTAGAAAGACACGAGGCAGAAGAGTACGCCTTTGTTCTAGCTGAGTTTGAAAATATTGTCCAGTATTTAACCCAAGTTGAGCCAGGAAAACGTTTTTATGCTTATCGTTGGATGTTTGGCTGGTTTGGCAAGCTTTTGGGTCGTCAGCTACCGACTTATGAAAGCATGGCTCTCCATTTACAGGATGTGACGATTGACAGTCGGCTGAATCGGTCGGAGGTAAATGCCATCGCACAGGCAAACGTCCAGTTACCACCGACCGTAGATATCAAGCAGTTTCAATCGCCACAGGTAGATATTGGAAAGATGAACCAAGCTGTGGAGCTTTCTAGCCCTACAGAGTTACAGCCATCAGCTAATGCGCTTGTACCAAAGACTATAATTAATCTCCCTCTGACTAATAGGGCAAACGCACTCATCGCTGCTTTAACGAAAAGTGGTTTCCAAGTAGAAGATATGATGAGTTCTCAAGTCATTGCGATCGCTGGTACTCAGCGAGGTGGCAAGGGAACCTTAGCAGCAATCTTGGCAACATTATCTACAGCACTTGACCCCGGATTGAATACCCAATACTTTACAGCTGGGGTGGACGTTTACCCCTTTGCCTGCAACTTGACCTCTGCTCTTAAGTACCCGGATAAAGATGCAGATGGGGCTGATGAACTCGTCGCTCGTGATTTATTGAAATTTCTTAAAGGTTTAGATGGAAGCGAACCATACTCCCATAAAAACTTACTGCTAGTAATTGATGAGGCGATGCGGTTGCTGTCATTGTTAGAGGAGAGCGATCGCACCTGGGCGATTCAATATTTACTTTCTCGCTTCGCTAAGTCTGGTGGTACATTAATTATCGTATTGCATGGCTCTAACCTGACAAGCGTAGTAGGTAAAGCTACGGCTGGACTGGCAGATACGTTTAAGCAATCGGTTAACTTTATTGGTTGTGTAGCTCAAGCGGTTAGCGCTGGTGGTCTACGCAAAATGAATGTCGCTAGTGGAGAATATTTCAAAGCCAACCCTAATAACTTTGGAGAACCTGTTAGCGGTGGCAATTTGGGCATGATTCCCGAATGGCTAAAGACCCATTTGCACCCAGGGAATGGGCAACCAGATCCAGCTAGAACATTACTTCAATTCTTCCCGGAATTAGTTCAACAGCATGAAAAGGCAGTCATACCCAGAGGAGAGAAGATTGCCCCGTCAGACGCAGTTAATCATCTAGAGTCCATTTTTTCAAAGCCTTATCAAGAGGTGGAATTTCTGGAAGTAGAAGAGAGTAGTATTTCTGAGGCTGATTTAGAACAGATTGTGGCGATCGTTGCAGCTACTGCTAGTCCTCCAACTTCTTTTGCAGCTATCAGAAACAGCCGCAAGTGGGGCGAAGAGAAAAAGAGTGTTCTTTACTTGAGAAATGCCCTGTCACAATTGATTGACACTAACCGATTGTGCGGAAATGAAAAAGATGGCTTCAGCATTTTTAATGTTAAGCAGTAACATTCGTGATACTGTCCGTTGAGTTCTAGTTGAGTTCCGGTCGAGTTCCTGTCAAGTTCCGGTATTCTCACATCTCCAAGTACGGCTTAAAAATAGAGCATTTTTGTCTCTTCAGCAAGTTTTAATTTTTTTTAAACATTTTCTAGAGTGTGGAAGCATCGGGAAGTTTAAAAATGAGCGATAAATTAACCACAGCATTACAAAAATTAGCCATAAGCCCAGTTAAAGCAGACAGGCTGGCTATTTGTAGATTGGAAAAAGAGTACGGTGCTTCTTTATCAGAAATCGTTGGTGAACTCGAAGATTATGCCATAGTCCATCAATCCATATCAGACGAAAGGACTAAACCCAAAAATCAGTTAATTATCATTTGCTGTTATGGCTGCCTTTGGGGTGCAGTTATCGGAATTGCGACGTTATTTATTAAGCCCAGCGTTACTGTAGCGGCGATTGGGTTGGGTTTTACGGCTGGAGCGTCTGGAAAATTGCTGGTTCAAAAAGGGGAATAAGTTGAATCGGTTCGTCGGTACACCAGAGAAACCAGAATGGGTAGCTGTGGATGTATGCACAATTCTGGAAACCCAAAATGTCTCACAAACTCTAGCTTCTTTTGATGCGGATGAGAGGGGTCTATGTAATATATATACCCCTGGTGATGACAATCTTCAAGGGCAGGAAATGCTGACTGTGACTGAGGCAGGGCTTTATCGCCTGATCTTCAAAGCTCGTACTCACGATAAAATCATTGAACACGTCCGATGGTTGCCAGATGTTCTTGAGGTAATTGATTTGAGTGTGGAACAGCTTAATTAAGAATCTATATTACAAGCCGTAAACTCCCGCCATACCGTCAAGCTTATCGCTTTTCTTTTAAGAAGGAAGAATACCTAACTTAATTTTGAATCCTGGCTCCTGAATCTAATAAAGATAAATCAATAAAAAATATCATGGATACACCTACAGATTTTTTATTTTTAAACGAAAGAATCTCCACAAATTTTAATCCATTTTACGAAGGCGAGTATTTGGTAATTCAGACTTATCCTCGTGAGATAGGTTTAAGAATTAGCAAACGTGACTTTGACTATCAATCAGCTAAGAATTATTGTGAATTAGAAAATATGGCTCATGATTATACATCTTTTGGAGTGAGAGTTTTTCATGAACAAAAGCTTTGGGATATAGATTTTTGTGGTCATCCCTCAAATATTTCTAAACAACAGGATTGGAAAATCTCTCCAGAATATTTATCGGCACATTCCGATAGTGAAACCAATGAATAAATAATTGTATGCTCATGCAGCTATCCTCGTTTTGAGGAGTTTGCAAATGATTTTTGGAAACTTACCACCTGCCTTGTTGATGACAAAGGGCGAGATGTTGAATATTGCCCTAACTGTAATGCTAAGTTAATGCCAGAAGAGGATTGGGGTGAAGATTTTGATTTTTATGATGAAGAACCTAGACCAGTAGCTTGCATGGGTTGCAATAACTATCATGGTCAGAAGTATGGGGAAAACTTGTTAGTTTGTGGGATCTATCCTCATGGGTATCAGGGTGAAATCTGCCCCGATTTTCAGGATAAGGTGGAGGTTAAGGATTAGATTCAACAGGATTCATAAAATGTCTGATTTAATTCCAGTTCAATATAGCTTTGCTGCTTGGCAGTCAGATTAGGATAAAGTTTTTCTCAACAAGCAGGTTAGAAAACATTATCAAAGTTATTTGTCTAGCTAAAAGAAAAGCTACAAGGTGAACCCGTGAGTTAAGATTACAGTAGTCATCTGCATAGAAGCAAAAACTGCTATGAGCGATAGAGAAACAGTCCTTGAACTTGTGAAGCGCTTGCCGCCAAATGTGTCTCTGCGTGAGATTGTTAAAGAAATTGAGTTTATCGCGGCTGTAAAAGAGGGTTTAGAAGAGATTGACCAAGGACTTGGAGTGTCAATTGAATCTGTTGAGCAGATGATTGAAGCATGGACTACCAAGTAGTTCTTTCTCCCAAAGCTGTGGGGGATTTGGAAGCAATTGTCAAGTATATTGCCTTAAGCAATGCTGAAGCTGCAAGGAAATTGGGTCAGCAACTCCTTGAAAAAAGTAGGGAGTTAAGTCAATTTCCATTGAAAGGTCAGAAAGTACCTGAGTTTGACGACCCTAATATTCGTCAGCTTATTCTTAAACCATATCGTGTTGTCTACAGGGTTGAAGAGGAGAAAAAGCGGGTCAGTATCGCTAGATTTTGGCATTCGGCACAAGAGAATCTTGAGCTTTAGAGACACGCAAGTTCCAGTTAAAATAAACTTTCAAATCCTGGATTAGATCCCCACTTCTCACCAAATTCAGTCCGCTAAAATATTAACTTTTAGCGTCCTTTAGGAAACTAAATACTCTTTAATTTCAGTTTTTTGATGACGTAGAACAGTGATTGCTTGCTGCTGAATTTGGCGAACTCGTTCTCTACTGACATTCAATTTCTCTCCAATTTGAGCTAAAGTTAGTTCTTGATCGTTCTCTAACCCAAAACGCAAAATTAATACTTCACGTTGCGTCGGTTTGAGTGATTCTAATAAACTATTTATGTCTTGGCGTAAAAGTTCTTTGGTGATATGTTCGTCTGGAGATATGCCCTCATCTGGTAAAAGTTGACTAAGTTCTGTGTCTTGGTTATCTCCAATCTTTACATCTAGAGAAATTGGCTGCTTTGAACTGCTGAGAAAATCCCTAATCTGGCTTGGTTGTAAGTCTAAAGTTTCAGCAATTTCCACAACACTGGCTGGACGACCCAGTGTCTGAAATAATTCTCGCTGTACTTTCTTAATTTTGTTCAGTTGTTCGGTGATATGAATTGGCAAGCGTACAGTACGAGATTTCTCTGCGATTGCTCGTGTGATTGATTGCGTAATCCACCAATATACGTAGGTGGAAAGCTTATAGCCGCGATTGGGGTCAAATTTTTCTACACCCCTTTGTAAACCTATTGCCCCTTCTTGCAGCAAATCTAGGAATTCCAGATTGCGATTAGTATATTTTTTGGCAATCGAAACCACCAGACGCAAGTTTGCTGTCACCATTTTTTGTTTGGCTCGTTGCCCAAGCTTTTGTATTTGAACTATTTCTAATTCATTTTTGTCAACATCAACAGCTAATTCGACCATTGTTGGCTCACGATCTAGTTGTTGGGTGAGTTCATTTTTTCTTTGCTCAATTGCCATGATTTGCTGTACCTGCCTGCCATAAGCAATTTCTTGGTCTGCGGTTAGCATTGGATAACGACCAATCTCTTGCAAATAGATACGAACCATGTCTGGACTCAGGCTGGACATACAACTTAACTTTTTTGATATTTAGACGAACCTAAAAGTATAAATCAAATCGCTGAATTAATTTTCCTGATTTAACAGCTAAAAATATTAACCTGAGATTGCAATAGTTGAATTCAATTTATAACGCAATCATTTATAACGGTATCCAGTGAGCGCTTACTATACCTCCATTCCAAAGTTCTACCTCTAGTAAGTTTTGTCATTAAACTTAACTTGTTGAGAATTAATTAGCTGGTATTACCCAAGCTATTTTGAGAGTTCCTGACTTAACTGGAAAAGTCAGGTAGGGCATGGGGGGCTAAGAGTCTTTCCCCTATACCGAATGGCACGAAGATTTATGTGAAATCTCTTTGCTAACAGGGTATAGGCTGAGTGTGTTCTAGACAATTAAATGCGAGTGCGTCAAGGAGTTCAACATCTTCTTAATTCCCCACACCCGAACTTAGCTACTCCACACCCTTTCATCCAGGAATACCAGGGATTTACGCTTTTCTTCGTGCCGTTCCCCCATACCTCATGCCCTATTCGGTAAAAAACTATTTGGGAACAGTAGTCGCGTTGAGTTCATCCCTTTTCCCTTTTCCCCTCTTGCTACTACCTTGTGTCACCTTCGATTCTTCTTCTTGCTTACTAGAATTGACCATTTGCATCAAGTGCTGATTTAGATAACTTTGCGCTGAGATATACAAACTTTCCCAAATCTCTTGATTGCGGCTGATTTTTGTACCGACTGTATTTCCGGCTGTTTTCTCCGACACCAAATATTTGCGGAAATAGTTATTCCACAGGTGTTGGAGAAAATCTTCGGCGAATTCGTTAAACGGCAGAATCCATTTATAGTCCTTATCTAGAAATACCCGATAGGACGCAATTATTGGTAATGCCAGGTCGGTTGGCGCACCAAACCCAAAAGAGTACTTGCTGTCAGGCAACAATGTAGTTTTACGTATATCTATTGAAGCTAAATCGTTGGCACCCTTTCTTCTAGGGTTGCTGATATAGTCTTGGATTATTTCGTAAAGTCTTTGCTCTATCCACAAAGCATGAGTCAACAGAGGCAGTAAGGCGGTTAATCTTTCCCTTTCTGCGTCTGTGATGTTACTTGGAAGACTCATCCCTGCTGGGTGTTTGGTTCGTTTATTGCCGTCGGGGTTGTATTTATTTCTGTCGAGGCAGTAAAGCAGCTTGAGCAAATGGGTAACATTGCACTGGGCATTCCTGGGAGCGCCGCTTTGGTTTTGGTAATAGGCAATGCGGAATTTCCTATCTTCTGCTCTCTCTAACTGGACTAAATACTGCTTAATGAATTTGTAATCACCCCTAGCGTTGACTTTGGAGCGAGAATCTACTGGCGTTGTCGTGTTGGAGGCCAGGGCTATATCCTTAGCCTCGTCTTCCGAGAGTCCGATGTGGATGGTAACTTTTACTCTCGCTTGACTTAAATTGTAGTTATAATTTTTCGCTTGCTCAAACCCTAATACTGTGTGGCCACCGTTGATAATGCCATCGCTGCCCCCCTCGTTAGCTTCTAATATCTCCAGTTCTAACTCAGTTTTATTCTTGATAGGTTTAGCTTTATTGGCTGACAGAACGATTCCACTGTGGCGAGAGAAGAATTTTTCGGGTTCGGTCGTCAGTGAGTCGAAGACTTGTCTGTAGGTCGCGCTTTTGCGGTTTGGTTCCCTGATATTCGGTTCTAGGGGTAGGTCTGTGGGGAACGATTCTACATGAGCAGTGGCGATGATGCAATTGGGATTGGCTTGAAAATAGTTATCTATCTTGATGTTCCAAGTCTTGGGCATATAATATGTGCAATGTCAGGGGAATTTCTATGTTAACCAAAACCTGTATCTGATATCCCGTTTCTCGCTAATGCCAAGTACCTTTGTATGCCAACCCAAAAATGCGCTGTCAGAGCTGGGGAAAGGTTAAAGGGTAAGAGATTTAAAACCTTTCCCCGGCCCCTTATCCTCTGAAGGAACCCC
Source organism: Nostoc sp. LPT (assembly GCF_017115165.1). Lineage (GTDB taxonomy): Bacteria > Cyanobacteriota > Cyanobacteriia > Cyanobacteriales > Nostocaceae > Nostoc. Next base: position 30,023 of record NZ_JABXKF010000116.1, read on the forward strand.
AATTTCCTCTGAAAAGAGCCAAGTAAAAATACTCAGTCCTCGATCGCCTCAACACCAAGTTGCTTCAGTCGCTCAAGGTTATCCTTCATGGTCTTGATCGCTTCTGGAGAGTGCCCCTGCCAATCCATGACCTCGCCCATGACCCGCAGAGGCTCCCGCGAGCGATATGACTTCGTTGGATTACCTGGGAATTTCTTGTCCGTCACATTGAGGTCATCCTCGATCGGACCGATCGGTTCCACGATGTAGATTCTGCCGTGTCCCTCGCCGAGAGCTAGTTCAGCCCCCCAGGTTGCCGCATCCAAAGTGGCAGCCAGATAAACGTAGGTCGCCTTCTTCCTCTGACCGTAGTTAGAGTGATAACCGGGTTCGATTAGGTCTCCTGGCTTCAGGTCTGCTCGTGTGCCATGATAAAGAGTCAACTCCGTGACCGCTCCCGTGACCCGCAACGGCTCGCGGGAGCGGTATGACATCGACAGATGCTTCAAAGACTTCTGCTCCGTGAGTTCGGGGGCATTTTCAATCTGACCGAGCGGCTCTACGATGTAGACTCTGCCGTGACCTGAGCCGATCGCTAGCTCTGCCCCCCAGATAGCCGCATCCAGGTTGGGGGTTAGGTAAACATAGGTTGCCATCCTATCCCGCTCACCCACATCCGGGGGATTGCAGGACTCGATCAAGTCTCCTAGCTTCAGGTCTGCCTTTGTACCGTGGTAGAACTGCTGCTCACTCAGATCGTTGATAGCTGCCATCGGCTTGCTCCTTTACTGTTCGACTGCATTGAAATAACGGGATAGTTATAACCTTTGCTGCAAAACCTACCAACTTGGTGTTCGTCAAAGACGATAGAACGCGAGTGCGTTCCGCAGGAAAGGCATTGCCGATAGAACGCGAGTGCGTCTCTGAAAGAGAAGAGAAGGTATCGCCCTTACTCAAAACAAAAAATCACCCAGCAATACCTTTGCCACTCTTGTAGTTCATCGCTCTGGGTTTCCTCTTACCTATAGAGACTACTTTCGATTGCTTAGGAGGTTGAGGCGGACGGCATTGCTCACAGTAGAGTGGTCTAACCCCCTAGCTATCTAATTGGTATACAAAGCAGGTAAGCTGAAAACTTGCATCTAGCA